>JBBSSM010000022.1:0-44194 GCA_038242155.1 Actinomycetales bacterium
CCCTCCCACGTGGATTTCCCCACCCCCCGGCGCGACCCCTTGGGCGGCCCCCCCGCGCCCCCCTTAACTTGTGGCTCCCCGCCCTTGGGGCGTGGGGCGCGGCGCCTCCCCCCCCCCCACCACGGTCTCTAGTTGTAGTACGCCGGATTGACGACCAAGCATTGTTCGGCCTCGGCAGCAGTGCTGGAGACAATGTCTTCCGGCACTGTAAAGTCTCCGTACTTTGTCCCGGAACCCCAGTCGCTGCCCACCAGCAGGTTCACCCCGGTAACCGTCGGGTCCGCGCTCACGGCACTGGCGGGCACGCCGAAGAGCGCGGCAATGTCGGCCGCTACGTCCGCCATGTCAGCGCCGTGGACTATTTGCGTCACGCCCTGGACAGGTACGTCCCTCGCCTGCAAAGACTGAGTGAAACCGTTGGCAGCCAGGACCTGGAACAATTCCATGGAACGGCCCACAACGCCCGAGGCGTTGGTCACTGTCACCGGTTGCAGGGATTTATCGTAGGCGGGAGCCGCCGGAGGCGCTTGCGTAGCTGCCTCCGCGCTCGGTGCAGGTGCCTCCGGGTTTGACGTTGCGGGCCCGGTGAGGGATTTGTCATTGCGCAGTGCTGCAAAGAATTGTCCGGCGTCCGGTTCCAGCAGCTGCACCCTATTGGCGTCGCCTACAAAGGTTGTGGTGGGTACCGTGACAAAGGCCACGTTCGCCAAGTCGATTTTAGCCAGTCTCGTGGCAATCTTTGTCATGGCCGGGATGTTGCCAAGCCCCTCGTCAATGGTGAGGTTCTTAGTGACGACATCGGCCAGCGTATACAGTTTCGGCACATTGGTAAGCGTGCCCTCGCTTTTAACCTTGCGCACCATGGAGGCGAGGAAAAATTGCTGAGCCTTGATTCGCTCCAGGTCACTGGCATCCCCAAAAGCATGCCGCGTGCGTAAAAACGCGAGTGCATCCTCGCCCTGCACCAGGGATTTGCCCGCGGGCAGTTTCAACCAGGAGCCATTTTCGTCGTACATGGCGTGGTCCACGCAGACCTCCACCCCGCCCAAAGCATTGGACAGTTCCTTCACGGCAGTAAAGTCAGCGAGCATAAAGTGGTCAATGGTCAAGCCCGTGACGTTATTGATGGCCGAGACCGTGCAGCCCGGCCCCGTCTCCAGCGCAGCATTGAGTTGTCCAAATGCAGCACCGGCAACGACAGTGCCGTCCTTGCCGGTGCAGTCGGGAATGGGCACCATCAAGTCACGGGGGAAGCTGGTCACAGACACCCGGCTGTTATCGGTTGAAATGTCCATTAACAACATGACGTCGGATTGCCCCTCCCCGGCAGAGTCCTCACTTGTTCCGTATTGGCTGTTGGCACCCTCGCGGGTGTCAGTTCCCAAAATGAGAATCTGCAGGGAACCGGTCTCTTCTATCTGGGATTCCGAGGACTTGTTTCCCAGACCTGCCGTCAGGGGCGCCGTGGTGACATTGGTTTGCAGTTTCAAGAACAATGCACCAGCTGTGACCAGCCCCAACACCAGCACCGCCGCCATGGCGAGCGCCGTAATGCGAAGCCACCGCGGGGAATGCCAGCCCGACTTATAGTGCCTGCCAACAGGTTCATCCCCGGGTTGGGGTTGACTGTGGGGTGCGCTGGCAGTGACAGCTGGCCCTTGAGCGTCGCGGCGTCGCCCCATGTGCAAACCTTTCCTTATGAACAATTTCCCTTCACGATCCTAGCGGCGAAGACTGGGAAGACCCCCAGGCCACGCGGTCATTGCCGCCAGGAGCCAAGAGTTAAAAGCCCAGCTTGACCAACTGTTTGGGGTCGCGTTGCCAGTCTTTTGCTACCTTTACGTGCAGATCCAAATAAATTCTCGTGCCAAGAAGCGCCTCAATTCCCTTACGGGCATTGGTTCCCACCTCACGCAAACGGGCCCCGCCCTTGCCAATGATGATGGCTTTTTGCGATGGCCGTTCCACATAGAGATTGACCCGGACGTCCAGCAGGGGGCTGTCCTCACTGCGTCCCTCGCGGGCCACAATTTCCTCGACGACCACGGCCAGGGAGTGGGGCAGCTCATCCCGCACGCCTTCCAAGGCGGCCTCCCGAATGAGTTCAGCGACCATGACGGCCTCGGGCTCATCGGTGAGGTCGCCATCGGGATAAAGGGCGGGAGACAGAGGCAGGTGGCGTGCCAGGATCCGCCCCAGGGTCTCCACTTGAAAGTCCTCCACAGCAGAGACAGGAACGACGTCGGCAAATCCCCCCTCGCCGTTGACCTCACGTCCCAGGGCCTCAACGGCAATGAGCTGATCTGTGACGGCTTGGCGGTCAACGGTGTCAGTCTTCGTCACAATGGCCACAATGGGCTTATTGCCAACCCGGGCCAGCTGCGCTGCTATATAGCGGTCGCCGGGACCAATTTTTTCATTGGCGGGCAGGCAAAAGCCAATGACATCCACTTCCGAGAGGGTGTCGGCGACTAAATCATTGAGGCGCTTGCCCAGAAGGGTGCGCGGCCTGTGCAGGCCGGGGGTGTCCACGAGCACCAACTGGTACTCGTCGCGGTGCACAATGCCGCGGATGGTGTGCCGCGTGGTTTGCGGTTTGGCGGAGGTAATGGCGACTTTCTGCCCCACGAGCGCATTGGTCAATGTTGACTTCCCGGCATTGGGACGCCCGGCCAACACTGCAAAACCGGCGCGGAACTGCTCACCCTTGTCTTGAATGATCCCTGGCTTGGCCTTGGACTTGCTCATGATTGCTCCTGTGCTGCGATGGGGTGATGCTGCGCGTGGGCGGGGCCGCCGGCGCTGATTTCTTCGGTGCTGCTGATTTTTTCGGTGTTGCTGATTTTTTCGGTGTTGCTGATTTCATTGTCAGGTTCCGTAGCGACGCTGGCAATGACATGGCTGACGCGATTTCTGGAACCTTCCATACGCTCTGTTTCCAACACAATCCCGTCGACTTCCACACGGTTTCCCAGTGCCGGAATTTTCCCCAAATGCTTGGCGAGGAGGCCGCCCACGGTGTCGACCTCGTCGTCGTCAAGGTCTTTGCCAAACAATTCTCCCAAACCATCCACTGCCATGCGGGCCCTGATGCGGTACCTGCCGCCGCCCAGGCTCTGCACGTCCGGATACACGGAATCGTATTCGTCGGAAATTTCTCCCACGATTTCCTCAATGAGATCCTCAAGGGTGACAAGGCCGGCAGTGCCGCCATACTCATCCACCACAATGGCCACGTGCGTGGATTCACGCTGTAATTCCTTGAGCAGATCAGCGACGGGCTTTGACTCCGGGACATAACGGACGGCACGCGCCAATTGGGTTGCGGTGGGACGCACCTCATGCGCGGCCAGGCGGTGCAGCGTAGCCACCACGTCCTTCAAGTACAGGATCCCTTGAATGTGGTCGGCGCTGCCGTCAATGACGGGGACCCGGGAGAAACCGGTGGAAAGGAACGTCTCCAGGGACTGTTCCAGCGTGTCGCCCTGGTCAACGCTGACAATATCGGTCCGGGGCACCATGACTGAGCGAACCATGGTTTCGCCCAAATCAAAGACACTGTGAATGAGTTCAGCCTCATTGTCTTCCAGCATGTCGGACTCGCTGGCCCGGTCCACGAACTCCCGAAATTCCTCTTCGCTGACAAAGTCCTCGTGGGTTGAGAAGGTGTCCTTGGTAAAGGCTGACCCTATTTTAATGAGCCACTGCGGAATGGGACCCAGTGCGCGGCGCAAAAAATGCACCAGTGCCGCCGTTCGGCCCACCAGCGTTCCCGCGTGCAACCGTCCCAACTGCCGTGGGGAGACCCCCACCAAAATAAAGCCCAGTAATGCCATGACGGCGGTGGCAATGAGACCGGCAACCCATTCGTTGCCCATAAGGGACGCCAAAAAGATGGCCACGGCAACGGCTGCTGCCATCTCACACCACACGCGAAGGAACCGCATGGCGTTTAAGTGCTGTTGCGGCTCATCGAGGATCCTTGCCAACGCACTCCCGCGCTGATGCGCGCGAATGAATTCTGCATCGTGGCGGGGAAAGAAACTCAGCGCTGTTTCCACTGCCGCTAAAAACGCTGCCAACGCCGTGAAAATGATTCCCATGACCGGCAGCACAACAAGCGTCACTGCATTGTCTCCTGCGGAGCGTCTTTTCCAAGGAAGCCCCCGAGCAACTCCCGCTGAAGGCCGAACATTTCTTCTTTTTCTTCAGGCTCAGCATGGTCATAGCCCATGAGGTGCAACATGCCATGGGTGGTCAGCAGCAGCAATTCCTCCAGCATGGAGTGACCAGCTGCCTGCGCCTGTTGCTGCGCTACGGCGGGGCACAGAACAATGTCCCCCAGCAGCCCCACAGCCGACGGCGCCGAAGGTGTCCCCGGGCGCATCTCATCCATGGGGAAGGAGAGCACATCGGTGGGCCCGGGCTCGTCCATCCATTCAAGATGGAGCTTTTCCATGGTTTCCATGTCGGCTAAAATAACCGAAACTTCGGTTTGCGGATGCAAGAACATGGCAGCAAGAATGTGCCGGATGAGTTTGACCAGGTCTTCCGCAGGCACCTCCACACCGGATTCGTTATTAACTTCAATACTCACCGTGAGGTGCTTCCCTTCGGATAAGCGGGACCGGGATGGGCTTCATCCCAGTTGTTGTAGGCACTGACAATGGCGCCCACCAAACGGTGGCGGACCACGTCGGTGGCGTCCAGCATGACAAAGTCAATGTCGGCGACATCCGCCAAAATGTCCCGCACCACACGCAGACCTGATCGGGTCCCCGTGGGCAAATCCACCTGGGTGATGTCTCCCGTGACGACAATTTTGGAACCAAAACCAAGACGCGTCAAAAACATCTTCATTTGTTCAGGTGTGGTGTTTTGCGCCTCGTCTAAAATAATGAAGGCGTCATTGAGGGTCCGTCCACGCATGTAAGCCAGCGGCGCCACTTCAATGGTGCCGGCGGCCATGAGCCGCGGGATGGTTTCCGGATCCATCATGTCGTGCAGGGCATCGTAAAGGGGACGCAAATAGGGGTCAATTTTGTCATTGAGAGTACCCGGCAAAAACCCCAGGCGCTCGCCAGCCTCGACTGCTGGACGGGTGAGGATAATGCGGCTGACTTCCTTGCGCTGCAATGCCTGCACCGCCTTGGCCATGGCCAGGTAGGTCTTGCCGGTACCTGCAGGGCCAATGCCAAAGACCACGGTGTTACGGTCAATTGAATCAACATAATCTTTTTGATTCGCCGTTTTGGGGCGAATGGTGCGGCCCCGGCTGGAGAGAATATCATGACTGAGAATGTCAATGACGGAAGCTTCCGGTTGCTGACTGAGCATTGTGGTCAGTTGTTCCCACACGGCCGCGGTCATGGGCGCCTGCCTGGCCACCATGCCACGTGCTTCCTCCATGAGGTGCATGATCCGCGGCACCACAGCTGTTGGTCCGGTAATGGTCAAAACATTGCCGCGGGCCATGAAACTGACACCGGGGTAGATGCTTTCAACTATCCGCAATCCCTCATCCTCGACACCCAGTGCCGCCACCATCTGCTCGGTGGAACGAAAGTGCACCACTTCAGTGCGGGTGCCATCGACGGAATGCGGAAAATGCTGCCCCAGGGCTCCACTCGGATCGGAACCGGGCTGGTGTGCTGTTGTCTCTGCCATGTGCGCGGCTGCTAAGCCTGAATCGCTCCTTGATTTGTCAGTGTGGAACCGTGGAAAGCACAGCGCTGCATGTGCGCTGTGACTCCCCCGCCTAATTCTAATGCACACCCTTACCCTGGCACCCTCTTTGTCCCTAAGCATTTGGCGTCATGAAAAGAACCAAATGTCATGTTGTGTTTCGATACGGTTTCAGTTCTCCCAAAAACGCTGTTCCCGTGGGTGGCTGGGGGGTCATTGTGCCAAGCTGGAGTTCATTCAAAGTCTTGTGGGGAAGCTTTGTCAGATGAGTGGCCTTGGGTTCAAGGGCACCATAAAAACCTCACTGGAATGCGAGCTTTGGAATTATGCCTGCCACCGATTTGCCGACACCGAGAAGCCCCCGGGCCTCCGTCGGCGCCTCGCGTGTTGGCGCCCCGCACGTGGGCGCCTCGCAGGGCAGGGGCCAAACCCTGGCCCGCCTGCTGCTGGTGGACAAGCTGGCCATTGGGGCTTTGTCAATGGCCCTGGTGCTTGCAGGTTGTTCTGCCAGGGAGCCTGCACAACCGGCTGCCACCATGTCGACAACGCAGGCCACAGCCCCCGCCGGACTCATCACCAACGCACCGTTGGAAACGGCCCGCTCCACGCAAACCATGCCCGTCTACTGGCTGGGACGCAGCGAAGAGGAGGTATTCCTCTACCGCGAGTTCTTCGCGGCCAAAACCACTGATGAGCCCATGGTTGCAGCGCTGCGGACCATGATGGGCACGGCCCCTTTGGACAGTGACTACTACTCCTTGTGGAGCAATCCCGCGCGGCTGGGTGCCTCCATTTCCGCCAAGAACGTGATTACGGTGGATGTTTCAGCAGATGCCTTCGGCCAAAAGGTGGACCGCGGAATAGCCGAGCGTTCCATCGCCCAACTGGTCTATACAGCAACGGCAGCGGCGTCCATGGCAGGGCTCGTCGATGCCAGCTCATCCATCCAGGTTTCGATTTTAGTGGACGGCCATACCGGCTATAACGCCTTTGGGCACGTCATTTTAGACAAGCCGCTCACCCGCGACCCTGCGTTTGTCGCCCCGGTATGGATTATTGATCCAGCGCAGGGGCGAACCTTTGACGCGCTGCCCTTGAAAGTTGACGGGCAAGGACTTTCCGGCAGTGGCTCACTTGCGTGGTCGCTCGCCCGCGTGGACGGTGAGACGGTGGGAGCCGGTTACCTCGACGGCACGGTCACACTGACTAACGGCCCGGGACAACTGGGCAGCTTTTCCTTCAACCTCACCCCGCCGCCAGGCCGCTATGAACTGGTCGTTTACATTAACGACCCCGGCATGCCCGGAGTCCGGCGGGGCCTGGATACAAAGATCGTCAACATTAGCTAGGCGGCGTGAACTGGCTTAACCCAGCCTAGGACCAGCGGCCCAGCTCTTGATTGAGGACCACGACGGCGGCCGGTCCGGCGGTTGATGAGCGCAGCACGTGGTGGCCCAGCAGGGCCGTGTGGGCGCCGGCAGCGATAAACGCTGCGACCTCGCCCTGGCTCATGCCCCCTTCGGGACCCACCACCATGAGTACGGTGCGCGGCGCCGCGGCAGCAGAGGTCGCCGCGTTCCACTGCCGGGCCACGGACGCCACGGGAACGCTGGCATCTTCATGCAGTATCAGGGCCAAATCCGCGGCGGCAATGCGCTCACACACGGCGCTGGTACCGGCCAGCTCACCCACGGGGGGGATGCTGGCCCTGCGTGCCTGCTTGGCGGCGGCCGCGACCACCTGCCGCCACTTCTGCGGTCCCTTAAGCGCTTTGTCCATCTTCCACCGCACTATGGACCGTTCCGCCTGCCACGGCACCACCGCATCAATGCCCAGCTCCGTGGCCATTTCAATGGCGAGCTCAGCCCTGTCCCCCTTGGCTAAGGCCTGTACCAGGGTCAAGGTCACAGCGGGTGAAGGTTCCTGCTGCACTGCGTGAACACGCACTGTTAGTACATCCTTGGCAGCTTCTGCAACCGTGCACGTCAAACGCAGCCCGCCGCCATCGCAAATGTCCACGGGCTCGCCCACCATGAGCCTCTTGACGGTGGTGGCATGGTGTCCCTCTGCGCCGCCCAGGGCAAAGCGCGAGCCCGGGAGCAACCCGGCGAGTTGCTCAGGGGCAGCGTAGAAGACCGGGTTGCTCATGGTCTAAAAGTTGCCGAATTTATCGCGCAGACGCGCGAAGACGCCACCACTGGAGACCAGCTTGCCCTCGGTAAAGCCCTCGCCACGCAGGGCCGCCAGCTGCTTCAGCAGGGCTTCCTGCTCGGCGTCGACCTTCGTGGGAGTCTCCACATGGATATGCACCTTCAAGTCTCCCCGGCCCCCGCCGCGTAAATGGGTGACGCCGAGGTTGCGCAGATTAATGATCTCCCCAGCCTGCGTGCCGGACTTGATGCTGATGGGTTGTTCGCCGTCAAAGGTCTCAAAGTTCAGCTCCGTGCCCAGCGCCGCAGCCGTCATGGGGACGCTGAGGGTGGCGTGCAGGTCATCCCCCTCACGCATGAACTCGGGGTCGTTATTGACCTTCATTTCCACGTAAAGGTCACCTGCGGGGCCACCTGCCGGACCGGCCTCACCCTGGCCACCCAGCTGTATGCGGGTGCCCGTGCCCACGCCGGCAGGAACCTTAATGGTAAAGCTGCGGCGGTTGCGTACCCGTCCCTCACCCATGCATTCATTGCAGGGGTCCAGGATCATGGTGCCAAAGCCCTGGCAGGAGTTACACGTTGCCAGCGTCATGACATTGCCCAGGATGGAACGCATGGGGCGCTGGATTTGCCCACTGCCATGGCAGACATCGCACGTGGTGGGGTGGGTGCCGGGCCGGCAGCAGCCGCCGTCGCACGTGGGACACGTGATGGCGGTGTCAATTTCCAGCTTCTTGTTCACACCAAAGACAGCCTCGCGCAGCTCCACGCGCACGGTGATCAGCGCGTCCTGGCCGCGACGGGTACGTGAAGCGGGGCCACGGCCGCCGCCTCCACCGCCGCCCCCACCGCCAAAGAACGTCTCAAAGATGTCCTGGAAACCAAAGCCGTCGCCGCCGGGGTGCCCCCCGCCGCCGTTGTCGCTGCCGTTCTCATTGCCCGTGGTGTCATAGATCCGGCGCTTTTGCGGATCAGAGAGCACCTCATAGGCGTGCGTCACGGCTTTAAACCGGTCCTGGGCGTCGGAGGCATCATTGACGTCAGGGTGCAGCTTGCGGGCAAGCTTGCGGTAGGACTTCTTAATTTCCTCGGCCGTCGCGTCACGGGAGACGCCGAGGGTGTCGTAATGGTTGCTCAAAGTGCTGCTCTCTTTACATGGATGGGGCGGCTGGTCAGCCGGCCAAAATTCTGGATAAGTACTGTGCCACTGCGCGCACGCTGGACATGGTGTTGGGGTAGTCCATCCGCGTGGGTCCCACCACTCCGAGTTTGGCGCTTTCCCCCGGCCCGTAGCTGCTGGCGACCACCGAGGCCTCAGCCAGGGAATCATGCGGGTTCTCCCGGCCAATGATCACTGCCATGCCGCGGGAATCTTCCGCCATGGCCTCCAACAGGCGCAAAAGCACCACCTGCTCCTCCAGGGCGTCCAGGACGGGGCCAATGCTCAGCGGGAAGTCATGGTTGGAGCGGGCCAGGTTGGCCGTGCCCGCCATGACGATCCGGTCATCACGTGCATGCTGCGCCAACAGCGCCAAGCCCTGCGCCAACCGTGTTGCCGGTCCCTGCACTGCTGGAGGGACAGTGCCGGGGACCGCTGCCGCCGCTGCCGGAATCCTTGCCACCGTCAACCCACTCAGCACGGAAAGAAAGGCATGCCGCAAGCGGCCAAGCGCGTCATCATGCATGTCAATGCCCGCGTCAATAACTGTTTGCTCCACTTTGCCCGAGTCCAAAATCAGCACTGCCAGCACCTGGCGTGCTGCCAGGGAGACAAATTCAATGTGCCGCACGGTGGCTGATGCTGAACGTGGGTACTGCACCACTGCCACTTGGTGTGTCAGCTGCGCCAGGGCCCGGACAGTGCGTTCCAGGACATCGTCAAGGTTGGTGGAACCTTCTAGCAGCACGGAAATGGCACGCCGCTGCGCTGCCGAAAGGGGCTTGACGCCGGAGAGTTGATCGACAAAGATCCGGTAGCCCTTGTCGGTGGGAATCCGCCCGGAACTTGTATGCGGAGCAATGATCAGGCCCTCCTCTTCCAAGGCGGCCATGTCATTGCGGATGGTGGCGCTGGAGACGCCGAGATGGTGGCGCTCCACGAGGGCTTTGGAGCCGACAGGTTCGCGGGTGTGCACATAATCTTCGACAATGGCCCGCAGAACTTCAAGCTTGCGCGGTTCACTCACGATCGACACCTCCCTCATCAGCTCGCAAAAATTTCGCAATTTCAACATTTAGCACTCTACCCAATCAAGTGCCAATTCTAATACCTTTTCAAGGTCTGCAGCAGCTACCATGGGCTGGACGCCTCGCATCGTTCGCCCAGAGCGTTGCCCCGCCCACCAAAGAGTGAAGGTTCTCACGTGCACTACAGTCAATGGGGCCCCCAGGACCTCAGCGCCCCAGCCCAGCGCACGCTTCGCAAGGTGGAGGCCCGGGCAGAGCTAGTGCTGGAAGATGTGCAGACGGGATGGGTGGGCGCAGTGGTCCGTTTGGAAAAGTCCGGCGGGATGCACATTGTGGAACTGGCTGACAGAGCCAACAAGATCCGCGCGTTCCCGCTGGGATTTGGCTTCCTGCTGGAGGACGAACCCGTGGAACTGGTGGCCCCCGCAGTACGGGCCGCCAAGACATCGCTGCGTACAGCCTCGGGCTCGGTCAAGGTCAAGGACACGCGGGCTAAAGTTGCCAAGGCCAGCCGGATTTGGGTGGAGGGCAAGCACGACGCCGAGCTGGTTGAGAAGGTGTGGGGAGATGACTTGCGCGTCGAGGGGATCGTGGTGGAACCCCTGCGCGGCATTGACGACCTCAACGCCGCCGTGGCCAGCTTCTCCCCCGGTCCGAACCGCCGCCTGGGAATTTTGGTGGACCATTTGGTCCCCGGTTCAAAGGAAAGCAAAATCGTGGGCAATCTCATGCAGGCCCCCGGCGTCCGGGGGCATGTTTTAGTGGTGGGCCACCCGTATGTGGATGTGTGGCAGGCCATCAAGCCAGCCACACTGGGCATTCCAGCATGGCCGGTGATTCCACGTACCATCGAATGGAAACTGGGCATCCTGCAGGCATTTGGTTGGCCCCACAGCACGGCCGAAGACGTGGGCTTGGGGTGGCAACGACTGTTGTCTCGGGTCAATTCCTATGCCGACCTGGAGCCCTCGCTGCTGGGAAGGGTTGAGGAAGTCATTGACTTCCTCACAGCACCCGTATCCTAGAAGCAGTGCCCGCCGCTGGTGGGCGCTGTACTTTTTACATTGTTGAAAGGCCTGCCACAGTGAGTTCATCCGTACCTGAAGGCGCTCCCCCGAGCCCACTGACCCCTGCAGAAGACAGGCAGTGGGCTTTCATGGCGCACTGCGGCGGAATCCTGGGCTGCATTCCCGCCTTTGTCATTCACAAGACCATGGGCACGCGCGGACCTTTTACGGCACAGGAATCCTTTGAAGCCCTAAACTTCACGTTGCCGCCCACCATTTTGGCAGTGGTGTTGAATATCCTGGCCCTGGTTCTTTCCCTGGTCGACCCTTCCGTAGGATCGCTCTTTGCCCTGCTGGCCATTTTAGTGTGGGTTTTTTTAACAGTATTTTCAGTCATTGCCGCCGTACGTGTGAACCACGGACAACCCTACAGGTACGCAGTCAACCTGCGGCTGCTCAAGTAGCGCCTGCTGAAAAACTTGTTTAGTCCAGCAGGGCCCGGGTCACGGCGTCGCCCAAAAGACGCCCCCTAAGCGTGAGCACCAGCCTGCCGGCAAAGGCCTGCCGTGGATCGACGAGTTCCTGGGCAATGAGTCCGGCAACGGCCCGACGTGCGCCAGGTGACAGCGAGTCAATGGCCAGACCGTCGGAGATTCTGGACAACAGCATGATGCGCTCCATTTCCCGGGTGTCCTCATCCAGGGTTTCCCGCCCCGCCGCGGGAGATTCCCCGGCTTCCAAGCGGTTGGCGTAGGCTGTGGGGTGCTTAACGTTCCACCACCGCACACCGCCCATGTGAGAGTGTGCGCCGGGGCCAATCCCCCACCAGTCCCCGCCCCGCCAGTAGGTGAGATTATGCGCGCTGGCAAAAGCCGGGGTGCGGGACCAGTTGCTGACCTCGTACCAGGACAATCCAGCCTCGGCGAACAAGGCATCGGCAAGCTCGTACTTAATTGCATGGTCGTCGTCGTCAATGGCAGGTACTTGGCCGCGGCGGATTTGCGCCGCCAATTTGGTGCCGGCCTCGATAATGAGCGAGTAGGCGGAAATATGGTCCGGTTGGTAGCTCAAGGCCGTCCGCACCGACGTTTCCCAGTCGGCGAGGGATTCCCCCGGCGTGCCGTAAATCAGGTCCACGCTGACGTCCAGTCCCGCGGCACGCGCCCAGGCTACAGCCTGCGGCACCTTTTCGGGGTTGTGGGTGCGGTCCAGGACGCGCAGCACGTGCGGCACGGCCGACTGCATGCCAAACGACACCCGGGTGAAGCCGCCCGCGGCGAGTTCCTGCAGGGATTCCTGTGTCACGGAGTCCGGGTTGGCTTCGGTGGTCACTTCAGCCCCCGGGGCCAAACCCCACCGTTCGACGGCGGCGGCAAGAATGCGCAGTAAATCGCCCGCGGGCAAAAGGGTGGGGGTGCCGCCGCCGAAGAAAACAGTGCTGAGCCGGCGTTCTGGCAATCCCGAGGCCAGCATGGCGCGGGCAGCGAACTCCACCTCGCGCACGGCCGTGCCAGCATAGGAATCCTGGGATGCCCCGCCGCCCAGTTCAGTGGCGGTATAGGTATTGAAATCACAGTAGCCACAGCGAACGGCGCAAAAGGGAATGTGTGCGTACAGGCTGAACTGGCGCTGCCCGACACCGATGGCAGCCTGCGCGGGCAGGATGCCATCGGCGGGGGCCGGGTCTCCCAGGGGTAATGCCGAGGGTGTCACTTCTTTGACTTGTCCTTGGGTGCTTCTGCCGTGGTGAGAGCGGCAATGAAGGCTTCCTGGGGAACTTCCACACGTCCCACCATTTTCATGCGCTTTTTGCCTTCTTTTTGCTTTTCCAGCAACTTGCGCTTGCGTGAAATGTCACCGCCATAGCACTTGGCCAAAACATCCTTGCGGATGGCCCGAATGCTTTCGCGGGCAATGATGCGGGCACCAATGGCCGCCTGGATGGGGACTTCGAACTGCTGGCGCGGTATGAGCTCACGCAGCTTGCCCGTCATCATGACGCCATAGGCGTAGGCCTTGTCCCGGTGGGTGATGGCCGAGAACGCGTCAACTTGTTCGCCCTGCAACAAAATGTCAACCTTGACAAGATCGGCGACTTGATCGCCGTCGGCCTTCCAATCCAGTGAACCATAACCGCGGGTCTTGGACTTCAAGATGTCAAAGAAATCAAACACAATTTCAGCCAGTGGCAGGCGGTAGCGGATCTCCACGCGGTCCTCGGAGAGGTAGTCCATGCCGCCGAGGATGCCGCGGCGGCCCTGGCACAGCTCCATGATGGCGCCGACAAATTCCGTGGGTGCCAAAATGGTGGCCGCCACCATGGGTTCGCGCACCTCAGCAATTTTCCCTGACGGGTATTCGCTGGGGTTGGTGACGTGAATGACCTTTTTATCTTCCAGTGTCACCTCGTACTCCACATTGGGGGCTGTGGAGATGAGGTCCAGGTTGTGCTCGCGCTCCAGGCGCTCACGGGTGATTTCCAGGTGCAACAGTCCCAGGAATCCCACGCGGAATCCAAAGCCAAGGGCTGCTGAGGTCTCCGGCTCATAGATGAGGGCGGCGTCGTTCAGCATGAGCTTTTCCAGGGCATCCCGGAGCACCGGATAGTCGGTGCCGTCCATGGGGTAGAGCCCCGAGAACACCATGGGTTTAGCGTCATGGTAGCCGGCCAGGGCCTGCGTGGCGGGCTTGTGGAAGGTGGTGACGGTGTCACCCACCTTGGACTGGCGCACATCCTTCACCCCTGTGATGAGGTAACCCACCTCACCGACACTCAAGCCCTTGGACGGCTTGGGCTCGGGAGAGCTGACACCAATTTCCAGCAGCTCATGCGTGGCCCGGGTGGACATCATTTGAATTTTTTCACGGGGGCTCAGGCTGCCGTCAATGACGCGCACATAGGTAACCACGCCGCGGTAGGTGTCATAGACGGAGTCGAAGATCATGGCCCGGGCCGGCGCGTCCGGGTTGCCCACGGGCGCTGGGAGTTCACGCACAATTTGATCCAGGAGCTCCTCCACACCGGCCCCGGTCTTACCCGAGACCATGAGGACATCCTCCGGTTCCCCACCTATGAGGTTGGCCAGCTCCGCGGCGTACTTCTCGGGCTGGGCGGCCGGCAGGTCAATTTTGTTCAGTACCGGGATGATGGTGAGGTTGTTTTCCATCGCCAGGTAAAGGTTGGCCAGCGTCTGGGCCTCAATGCCCTGGGCGGCGTCGACCAGCAAAATGGCACCTTCGCAGGCAGCCAGCGAACGTGAGACCTCATAGGTGAAGTCAACGTGCCCCGGGGTGTCAATCATGTTCAGGCAGTAGGCAGTACCGTCGACTTCCCACGGAATGCGCACGGCCTGGGACTTGATGGTGATGCCGCGTTCGCGCTCAATGTCCATGCGGTCCAGGTACTGGGCCTTCATGTCACGCTGCTGGACAACACCGGTGAGCTGAAGCATCCTGTCGGCCAGGGTGGATTTTCCGTGGTCGATATGGGCAATGATGCAGAAGTTTCTGATAATCGCCGGATCGGTCGCGGCGGGCACCGGGGAAGTGCGGGCCATGGGTGACACTGTGGTTCCTTACTGTTGCCTGAACACAAAACCGTGTCAGCACAAAATCCGCGCGGACACTCATTGCCCATAAGTCTCCCACGTTTGGGGGTTGGCGCAGAACTGGTATTTATCCGGCCCGGCATCCTTACGTGCAGGCCCACATTGGTTACCCTTGAAACCATGTCTTCCACATCTGAGCGAATCCGCAGCCTGTTGCGTGCTGTAGCCGGCGCACTTTTCACCCCGGGGAAAACCCCTGCCTCGCAGCCCGCGGCCCATCCGCGTCCACAGGGGCGGGGCACGGCAGTTTCAACGCGCAGCTATCCGGGGGATTTCACGGGCAAGGCCAGGATTGCCTACGCGCCCAAGCCCGACGGCGTCGCGGATCCCGGTGAGATTGTTTGGACCTGGGTGCCATACGAGGAAGATTACAGCCAGGGCAAGGACAGGCCCGTGTTGCTGGTGGGGCGCCATGAAAAGTGGCTGCTGGCCTTGATGCTTACCAGCAAAGACCACACGGGGGACGCGCGCAGTGAGCGTGACTACCTGGACATTGGCACCGGGACCTGGGATCGGCAGGGACGGCCCAGTGAAGTGAAAATGGACCGTGTCATTTGCGTTGATCCTGCCGCCATGCGCCGCGAAGGCGCCGTGCTGGATGCGAAGCGTTTTGCCGCGGTGGCGGCGGGGCTGAAACGCCGTTACGGCTGGACCTAGGCAGCTACAACAGGGGCATGAATCTGCTAAGCTTGTTCCTTGTGTGTATCCGTGCAGGTCGGCGGATGCAACAGCTTGGCCTGACGTTCACCATAATTCGAGCATCCCCACGCCGCTGTCAACGGCCAAGCTACGCCCTCTACGACCGAATTTACGTATCAAAAGAGAGTTAAACTAACGTGGCTAATATCAAGTCTCAGAAGAAGCGCATCCTCACCAACGAGAAGGCGCGTCAGCGCAACCTCGCTGTCCGCTCAGGCGTTAAGACCGCTGTCCGCGCAGTGAACACTGCCGTGGCTGCGGGCGACAAGGATGCTGCTGCTGCTGCATTGGTCAATGCCGGCCGCAAGCTGGATAAGGCTGTCAGCAAGGGTGTCTTGCACGCCAACAACGCTGCCAACCGCAAGTCAGCCATCTCCAAGAAGGTCAACGCCCTCTAAGGAAGCTGAGCTGCTTCGCACTTCCTGGTGTGGGTTCTGCCATTTGGCGGGGCCCACACTTTTTTAAGGGTTAGCGGCGGGCAGCTGTGGCGATCACCGTAACGGCGTGCTCCACAGCATAGACGGGATCCTTGGCTTCGCCTTTGACGTGGGCGTCGGCCTCGGCCAGGACCTTAATGGCTGTGACAAGAGCCGGACCTGTCCAATTACCGGCATCGCGGCGTGCTGCGTCCACTTGCCAAGGCGCCATGCCAAGGTCGCGGGCCAGCTGCGCCGAACTTCCCCTGGCGGAAAACACCTTGGCCACTTGACGAAGCTTCATGGCCAATGCCGCCACCAAAGGCACCGGGTCCACCCCCGTAGCCAGAGCGTGGCGCAGTGTGGACAAAGCGACCGGCCCGTTTCCCGCCAGCGCGGCATCAGCCACGCGAAAGGCTGTGGCCTCCACCCTGCCGCCATAATACTTATCCACATCATCGCTGCCGACCATGCCCGTGGTGTCTGAAATTAATTGCGAGCAGGCGGCAGCAAGCTCAGAAAGACTTGCCCCCACCGCGGCGACCAGGGCACGGACCGCCTGCGCATCAATGCGGCGCTTATGCAGGGAAAACTCTGCGCTGACAAACTGTGCCTTTTCAACGTCCTTTTTCAAAGGCTGGCACTGCACGCACGGAGCCCCGCTGGCTTTTACCGCGTCCAATAATTTCTTGCCGCGGGTGCCCCCGGCATGGCTGAGCAGCACGGTGGTATCCGGGGCCGGGTCTTTGAGGTAGGCCAAGGCGTCCAACAGGAACTCGTCATTCATGTTGGCAAGATTTGTCACCTCAATGAGCTTGGGTTCGCTAAACAGCGAGGGACTGGCAATCATGCCCAACTGTCCGCCGGTGTAGTGGGCCGCGTCCAGCGAAGTGAGCTCCAGTTCAGTATTTTGGACTCTGAGTTTGCGGCGCACCTCATCCCTGGCGCGGCTGGCTAAAAAGTCTTCGGGTCCATACAGCAACACCACGGGCGCCACGGGTACGTCGCGCCAATCAACCGCGGGCGCCGATCGCGGGGTGGAGCGCGGTGCCGGTGTCACGGTTGCACCCCTGTCATTGCATTCTTCACAGCCACCACTTTGCCACCCCCCATCAGTTATTCCCAACCCGTGCCTGTTCCCAGCAACGCCGCGGACCACCACGCCGCAGCCGCCGCACCCAGCAATGCCGACAGGCCAAGACCGTGCTGCCGCCAGCGCAACGGCACGCAGCTACTCACGGACGTTGCCAGGCGAACCACGCGCGGGGGCCGGACCACGGCGAGCAGGAGCCCCAGTACCCCCGCGTTCAACGCGGCCATGAGCACCACGCCCGGCACTCCCGCGGGCCACGGCAGACTTGCCCCGGGCCAACCGGCCAAAAACCTTGCCACCACGCTGATCCACCACGCACCTGCACCCGCCACTGCCGCGCAAACAATCCCCAGCGGGGGCAGCATGACGGCCAGGGCCAGACCCAGTGTGCCCACGGTGGTTACGAGAACCACCACCACGGCTGCCAGCATGTTCGCCACAATGGTGTACGGCGTCAAACGGGCCTGCAAAAGCACAATGACGGGAGCGCAAAACAACTGCGCCGCCAGCGGAATAGCCACAGCCTGCGCCAGCCACAAGGGCACAAGCGTTGAAAGCCAAACCACGCACTGCCGCCCCACAACATGCAGACCCAGCGTAGCCAGGACCGATAAAATAAAGGCATAGTCTGCAGCCAACCACGGATCAACCAGCAAAAGCGTCACCACAGTCACGGACAAAAGTGCCCCTACGCGTTTGGGGCGGCCACTGAGCAGGGCCATTGCACCCAAAGCCCCCATGAGGGCGGCCCGCAAAACGCTGGGGTCAGGACCCACCACCACCACAAAGAGGCCCAACCCGGCCAGGGATCCTGCGCAGGCGATAAACCGCGGTGCCCGGGCTGTGCGCAAAAGCAACAGCAATGAAGCCAGGATCAACGTGCAGTTGGCGCCCGAGACTGCCGTCAGGTGGGTAAGTCCGACTGTTTTCATGGAGTCCGCCAAAGCTGGCGCCATTTTGTCACGCTCCCCCATCACCATCCCGGGCAAAAGGCCTGCCACATCATTATTGACTCCGCCCCACGCGTGCTGCACGGCGCCAACCCATGCGCCGCGCACCGTTGAAACGGCGTGGTGGGCACCATTCGCGCTGGAGACCGTGTGCGGGATTGTTGCCGGACGCAGCACTCCGCCGGCTGCGGAAGGTCCCGCGGACTGGCCAATACTGCCGGCCGTGATGATTTTATCGCCTGCCTGGACCTGCGCCCATGCCGCATCGGCAATCATGCGGACAGCGAAGCGGCCTGATAATGCCTTCCCCTGAGCCGTCGCCTGCACAACTGTGGCGTTAAGGACAAAGCGTTCGTTCCCGTTTTTCACCTGTGCCTGGCGGGGTGCGGTATCCACTTCCAAGGTGAGCACCAGCGCCTGACCCTGCGCTGCTGCCAGGGCCAGGGGCGATGAGCTTGCACTCCATTGACGCAACCCCACGCTGAGCAACACGGCCGCCAGGCAAAGCACGGCAAGGATGAGCGTGGGGGCTGCCGCCGGGAATCTGGCGCAGCTGGCGCCAAGCACCACGCAGCCCAGCAACGCTGCGCCACCCAAGGCCAGTGTGGTCCCTGCATCTGCGGGCACATTTATTGCCACCAGGGCTGCACCCCAGCTGGCTATGGCAGCAGGCAGCAGCCGGATGTCAGGGCGTTCGGCCTGAAGGCTTTGCTCCCGCACGGCGTTGGCCTGCTTCATGCGTTCACGCAGGGCGCCGCAAAACTCCCGGACATGGTTTCGCAGCAGGTGATGTGAAACGGCTTGGGGTTCACCCACGGCTGCCCGGGCAAAACGTGCCCACCGGGGTTCGTGCTGCTTCATGGTGCCACCACCAAACCGCTCAATCCCGCCAGTAATTTAGCGCCAATGCCGGGGACAGCCTGCAGCCCGTCCACGGAGGCAAAGGCCCCGTGTTCGGTACGCCACTTGACAATGCGTTCGGCCAGAACCGGTCCCAATCCAGGAAGGGCTTCCAGCTGCTGCGCGGACGCCTCATTGAGATTTACCGGCTTGCCGGTTCCTGCACCCCCGGTTCCTGCACTTCCTGCGCCTGCATCCCCTGCGCCGGCACCGGGTGATGCAGGTGCAGCCAGGTTGGTGCCCGGGGCGGCGGCCTGTTCCACCGTGGGGATGAACACTTGAGTGCCGTCACTGAGTTCAGCGGCGAGATTCAAGGCTGCCAATTCAGCTGTGGGCAGGGCGCCGCCGGCGGCGTCCACGGCCTGGAACACCCGGCTGCCCGCCGGCAGCGAAAACACGCCCGGGGTGAAGACAGCCCCCGCTACATGAACCACCAGCAAGGTTCCGGCGGCTGCGGAGATGGCTGCACCCGTGGAGGCGCCCGTGCCAGCGGCCGAAGCCACTGCGCTCGCAGGTGACATTGCAGGGGGATCCCCCGAAAGCCCTTGGCCCACTTCGTGGCTTGGGGCACCGCTGGAGCCGAGCGGTGGGACTGCCACTCCGCGGCCCGCCTCCAGCTGCTGGGTGGCTCCCTGTACCCCTGCAGATTCCATCCATAACACGCCCAGCGCAGCTGCCACCATGGCCAGCACCACCACTACCGCCCGCAAGGACACCAACCAACGCCATTGAGGGCCGCGGGCGCCACCCTCCCGATGACTTGAGGTCAGCGCCGGGTGCACCCCGCCGGAGTCCTCATCGCACCCCTTTAATTCGTCGCGCCCCTGTGCATTGTGACTCATGCAGCCACAATATTCGGGCAAGTCAGTACTGACTACTGCGCTAACCGTGGGTGTGCCCTGCTAGGGCAATGGGTCCTCCTGTGGGGGAACCAAGGCCTCCGCCACGACCACCACCAGCACACCAAGGCCGGCATGTGCCGCCAGCACGGCGGGCAACCGGGTCAGCGTTGCTTCACTGAGCCCCGGCACTGCCGCCCGGAGCGTTGCCCCCAGCTCTTTGGCCTGGGCCTCATTGCCAAAGTGGTGAATGCTCACTTGCGTGGCTGCCGCGCCCCGGGAGCGTATGTCGGCCAAGGCCAACTCCTGCAGGCGTCCTATGGCCTTGGCGGCAGAGCGCACCTTTTCCACCGGCACCACGGCCCCGTCGCGGATGCCCAAGATGGGTTTAATGTCTAAAAATGTCCCGAGCCACGATGATGCCATGCTGATGCGTCCGCCCTTGCGCAATTGCTCCAGGCTGGGAACGTAAAAATAAATGGCTGTTGCGGCCAGCGCCGACCGGGCTGCGGAGATGACGTCCTCGGCTGTTCCGCCACCTGCGGCCAGCGCCACGGCCGACTGCACGCCGCGGCCCTGGCCCATCCCCACGGTTCCCGTGTCCAGCACATGCACGGGCAGGGGCGCACGGCCAGCTGCCACCTGCGCAGCCTCGTAGGTTCCGGAAAGTTTGCTTGAAATGTGCAAGGACACGACGGCGTCGTACCCCGCTTCCGCGGCCGCCCTGTAGGCACGCTCGAACTGTCCCGGTGACGGCCGTGAGGTGCTGACAGCTGTTCCGGCTGCCAGGGCCAGGGAAATATGGGACTCCAGTTCGGCGTCGTCATCGGCATAGACGTTCGCACCAATGATCACGGGCATGGACACCACGCTGAGCAGACCTTCACGGCTGAACTCCTGGTGCCACACCGGCGGCAGGGCAGCGGCTGAATCCGTCACAATGGCGACCCGCGGCACCGGCGGCAGCACCGGGTCAACGCTTTCCCCCTCCCGGCCGGAGGCAGGCTTGGGACGCAACCGGGCCACCTGGGTGCGTAACCAGCGACAAGCCGCAACTGATTCAGTCATGCCCTACCTTCTTCTTCAGCCGGTCACGCAGCGGCCCTTATGCGGGAACTATATTCACCAGCTTAGGGGCACGCACAATGACCGTGCGGATTGCTCCGCCGGCCAGGGCACGTTGAATGACTTCCGACCCCAGGGCCAGCTCGCGCAGTTCCTCCTCGGAAATGTCCGGGGACACCTCCAGGCGGTCCTTGACCTTGCCCTTGATCTGCACCACGGCCGTGACACTTTGTTCCACCAGCAAGGCTTCATCCACTGCCGGGAAGCCGGCATTGGCCACGGACGCCTGATGACCCAGGGCATGCCACATGTCCTCCGCCGTGTACGGCGCAAAGAGGCTGAGCATGACGGCCACGGCCTCAACAGCTTCACGCACGGCAGGGTCGGCGGCACCGGCACCGGAGTCAATGACCTTGCGGGTGGCATTAACCAGCTCCATGAGCCTGGCGACCACCACATTGAACTTGTGCCCCTCCAGCAGCGTCTTGGCGTCATGGACACTGCGGTGGGTCACGGCCCGCAAGGCCGGGTCCCCGGTGCTGGGGTCCGTTCCGGGGGCACTTGCCACGTCATTGCCCAACCGCCACGCCCGGGCCAGGAATTTTGCCGAGCCCGACGGCGAGACATCCGCCCAATCGACGTCGTCCTCGGGAGGGCCGGCAAAGACCATGGTGAGGCGCACGGCGTCGACCCCGTACTTATCCAGCTGCTGGCCCAGGTCAACACCGTTGCCCAGGGACTTGCTCATGGCCTTGCCGCCATTGAGCACCTGGCCCTGGTTCAGCAGGGCGCTGAAGGGTTCGGTGGCCTCGAGCAGGCCCAGGTCGTGGATGACCTTGGTGAAGAAACGCGCGTACAGCAGGTGGAGAATGGCGTGTTCCACTCCACCCACGTACTGGCCCACCGGCATCCAGTCATTGACCTTGGCCGGGTCAAAGGGACCGTCGGTGTATTCCGGGGAGGTGAAGCGCAGGAAGTACCAGGAGGAGTCAACAAAGGTGTCCATGGTGTCGGTGTCGCGCTTGGCGGCGCCGCCACACCGGGGGCAGGGCACATTGACCCAGTCCTCGACAGCAGCCAGTGGCGAGGTCCCCTTCGGCGAGAGCGCCTCGCCGCGCAGGTTATCGGGCAGGCGCACGGGCAACTGCTCGTCCGGAACCGGCACTTCACCACAGTCACCGCAGTGAATGATGGGGATGGGGGTGCCCCAGAAACGCTGGCGGGACAGCAACCAGTCCCGCAGGCGGAAGTTCACGAACTTTTTGCCCGTGCCCAGCTTCTCCAGCACCGCAATGGCGGCCGGGATGCCTTCGGCCTTGGACAGGCCGTTGAGATCACCCGAATTGATCAACGTGCCCTCGCCGGTGGAGGCAATGCCGGTCTCGGCAGGGTCTTCCATGCCGGTGTCCAAAACGGCGCGCACGGGCAGCCCAAAGGCCTTGGCAAAGTCAAGGTCGCGCTGGTCATGGGCGGGGACGGCCATGATGGCGCCGGTGCCATAGTCGGCCAGCACGTAATCGGCGGCCCAGACGGGAAGTTTCTCCCCCGTCAGGGGGTTGATGGCGTGGCGGCCGGTGAACACGCCGCTCTTGGGGCGCTCGGTGGACTGGCGTTCAATGTCGCTCAGCGCCTTGACCTGCTCGCGGTACTCGCTCAGGGCCTCGGCGTGTTCGGCCGTGACCAGATCCAGAGCCAGCGGGGCATCTGCTGCCACGACAAAGAAGGTGGCCCCGTACAGCGTGTCGGGGCGGGTGGTGAAGACGGTGAGTTCCTGCTCCGGCTTATGCGCACCGGCGGATTCAATGACAAAGGTGACGTGGGCGCCCTCGGAACGGCCAATCCAGTTCTTTTGCATGGCCAGCACGCGGTCGGGCCAGTGGCCCTGCAACGCGTCCATGTCCTCCAGGAGGCGGTCGGCGTAGTCGGTGATTTTGAAGTACCACTGGTTCAGGGACTTTTTCGTCACAATGGTGCCGCAGCGCTCGCAGGCGCCGTTAACCACCTGCTCGTTGGCGAGCACTGTCTGGTCTTTGGGGCACCAGTTGACGGGGGAATTCTTCCGGTACGCCAGGCCGCGCTCGTGGAAACGCTTGAACAGCCACTGCGTCCACCGGTAATACTCGGGATCGGAGGTCTGCAGCCGGCGGGACCAGTCCACCGAGATGGCGTAGCGTTTAAAGGACTCCGCCTGCGTGTCAATGTTCGCGTAGGTCCACTCGCTGGGGTGGGCATCGCGCTTAATGGCGGCGTTTTCCGCTGGCAAACCAAAGGAATCCCAGCCAATGGGGTGCAGCACGTCATAGCCCAGTTGGCGCCAGTAGCGCGAGACCACATCTCCCATGGCGAAGGCTTCGGCGTGGCCCATGTGCAAATCACCCGAGGGGTACGGGAACATGTCCAGGACGTAGCGGCGTTCCCTGGAACCATCGTCGACAGGGGTAAAGACCTTGAGCTCATCCCAAACGGCCGGCCACTTGGCCTCCATTGAGGCGAAACTGTAGACGACCTCTTCGCTGTTCTCTTCAGTCTGGGATTGCACGCTCACGGACCCTGCCTTTTCATTCATCTATGGCTTTTTGCTTTTTCGTTCCCTGTACACACAAAAGCCCCTCGACACGGCAAGGGGCATACCGCACTTTATCTGCGGCTAACTCAGGAGAAGGAACTCATGCATCCCTCTACTTTAGCGCACAAAAGAACGACGGCGTCAGTCACCGCGGCAACTGGCCGGTGACTGCCGCCGTCGTTCTTTTTGCTAACGGGGCAAAGCGTCGTTGACTTACAAAACGTCCTCGTCAACCCAGTCCATGGACTTGGTGACGGCCTTCTTCCACAGACGCATCTGGCGTTCGCGCTCGGCGGGTTCCATGGTGGGCTCCCACCGCTTGTCCTCGGACCAGTTGCTGGACAGTTCGCCCAGGTCCTTCCAGAAACCCACTGCCAGGCCTGCAGCATAAGCTGCTCCCAGAGCGGTGGTTTCAATGACCTTGGGACGAATCACCGGCACGCCCAGCAGATCCGCCTGGAACTGCATGAGGGCATCGTTGGCGACCATGCCGCCGTCGACCTTGAGTTCGGTCAGGTCCACACCGGAATCGGCGTTGACTGCATCAAGCACTTCACGGGTTTGGAATGCGGTGGCCTCCAGTGCGGCGCGGGCAATGTGGTTTTTGTTGGCGTAGCGCGTCAAGCCCACAATGGCGCCACGGGCATCGGAGCGCCAGTGCGGGGCAAACAGCCCGGAGAATGCCGGCACTATGTACACGCCGCCGTTGTCTTCCACAGCCGCAGCGAGCTCCTCCACCTCGGGGGCGGATTTAATCATGCCAATGTTGTCACGCAGCCACTGCACCAGCGAACCTGTCACTGCAATGGAGCCCTCCAGGGCGTAATGCGGTGCGGCGTCGCCCAGCTTGTAGCCCACGGTGGTCAGCAGGCCGTTCTTGGAGTGCACAATTTCCTCACCGGTATTGAAGATGAGGAAGCAGCCGGTGCCATACGTGTTTTTGGCTTCGCCCTGTTTAAAGGCCGCCTGGCCAAAGGTCGCTGCCTGCTGGTCTCCCAGGATGCCCGCCACGGGCACTTCCCGCAGCAACTGGCTGCCGTGGACATGGCCGTAAACCTCGGAAGAGGACTTAATCTCAGGCATCATGGACTTCGGCACGCCAAAGATGCCCAGGATTTCCTCATCCCACTGCAGGGTTTTCAAATCCATGAACAGGGTGCGGGAGGCATTGGTGACGTCCGTGACGTGCACCCCGCCGTCGGCGCCTCCTGTGAGGTTCCACAAAACCCAGCTGTCGGTGTTGCCGAACAATAGCTCCCCGGCGTCTGCCTTCTCACGGGCACCCTCAACGTTGTCCAGGATCCACTTGATTTTGGTGCCGGAGAAGTACGTGGCCAAGGGTAGGCCCACGGTGGACTTAAACCGGTCCATGCCACCGTCGGCGGCCAACTCGTCCACAATTTTCTGGGTGCGGGTATCCTGCCAGACAATGGCGTTGTAGACGGGAATCCCGGTGTTCTTATCCCACACCACGGCGGTTTCACGCTGGTTGGTGATGCCCACGCCCACAATGTCATGGCGGGTCAGGTTGGCCTGCGCCAATGCAGTGCCAATGACCTCGCGCGTGTTCCGCCAAATTTCCACTGCGTCATGCTCGACCCAACCGGCCCTGGGAAAAATTTGCTCATGTTCAAGCTGCCCGGTGGAGACAATATTGCCCTCATGGTTGAAGACAATGGCACGGCTGCTGGTGGTTCCTTGGTCAATGGCAATTACGTACTGAGACATCTTTGTATCCTTTGCTTGTACTAAGGGAGATGAGGGGAGTTACGCGACGGCGGCGAGAAGATCCGGCATCCAAGCGGTCATGAGGCCACCGAGGGCGCCACCAATCAGGGGGCCCACGACGGGAACCCAGGCGTAGGACCAGTCGCTGGAACCCTTGCCCTTGATGGGTAGCAGGGCGTGCGCAATACGCGGGCCCAGGTCTCGGGCGGGGTTGATGGCGTATCCGGTAGGTCCACCGAGTGAGGCGCCAATACCAACGACCAGCAGCGCCACGGGCAGCGGGCCCAGGCCCGCAACACCGCCACCAAAGTGCAGGATCACAAAGATTAATACAAAGGTGCCAATGATCTCCGTAACGGTGTTCCAGCCATAGCTGCGAATGGCCGGACCCGTGGAGAAGACGCCCAACTTGTTGGCGGCGTCGGGCTCAGCGTCAAAGTGCTGCTTGTATGCGAGCCAGCACACCACGGCCCCAATAAAGGCCCCGAGCATTTCAGCGCCGAAGTACACCATGGTCGAGGCGAAGCTCACTGCCACATCGGGTGCATATTCCTCTGCGCCGCTGGTTAAAATACCCACTGTGACAGCGGGGTTCAAGTGTGCGCCGGATTTGGCGGCGACGAAAACACCCGCCATGACTGCCAGGCCCCACCCCCAGTTGACCATGAGGAACCCGCCGGCATTGCCCTTGTTTCCCTTCAAGGCCACGTTGGCCACAACACCGCAACCCAGGAGGGTTAGCAGCATGGTTCCCATCACTTCGGATAGAAACACTATTCCAAGAGACATCTTTGACTCCTTGCTTTAGTTTTTACAAAAGCACCTGGCGGCACGTTTGACTTGAGCCCCTTTGCCCTGGGGGCCTAGGCAATCAAGTTTTTTCCCTGGACGCCGTGGAAGCGGTCCAGAATATCTACGGCGTGGCTGATTTCCTCTGCCACCCTGTCTTGGTCCCATCCCAGCGGTCCCGCGAGCGCGGCGGCTGTTTCAGCCAACAGCTCGTGGCTGACCAGGCCCCGGAAGGCCAAAGACGTGCGTCGAATGAACACGTCGATCAAATGACCAATCTGCTCATGGGCCACCATGAATTCAATTTCCCTGTCACTGAGTTCGGCGGTGGAGTCAAAGACCGTGTCGGTGCCCTGCTTGAGGAAGGCCAGGACATCCTCTGCGCGGGTGCCGTAACGGGTCAGCAGAACCTGGGCACGGGCCTCGTTGACCGATGCGCTGGTGTGCGAGGAAATCCACGCTTTCACGCCGGCGTCCGTGGTGGGGAAATTCGCGCCGCCACCAATGGGCAGCTTTGCCGTGGAGGTCTTCCGCTGTGTGCCCACAATGGCCAGGACGTCATTGCTCATGTGCTCCGAGAGGGCCCGGAACGTTGTCCACTTGCCGCCCACCAGACTTAACACGGGGACCTTGGCCCCTGCAATGGTCCTGTCCGTGCGCTCAATGCGGTAGTCGCGGGAGACGAAACCGGGCGCTGTTTCATCGTGGCGGGGCAGGGGCCGGACACCGGCGAAGGTGTACACAATGTCGTCGCGGGTGACCAGGATATTGGGGAAGACGTGGCCCACCAGATTGAAGAAGTAGTCAATTTCCTCGTCGGTGCAAATGGCGTCCTGGGCCATGTCGGCGTCGACATCGGTGGTACCCACCAATACCCTGTCCTCCATGGGGTAAATCAAGACAATCCTGCCATCGGTGTGCTCAAAGAAGATTTCCCGGCCATTGCAGGCCGCCAGCAGCTCCGGGTGGTCAAGCACGATGTGTGAACCCTTGGTTCCGCCCATGAAGCGCGTGGCAGCACCCATGGCCGTATTGGTCAGATCCACCCAGGCGCCGGTGGTGTTGACAATGACGTCGGCGGTGAAGGTGAACTTTTCACCCGTCAGCTGGTCGGTGAGTTCCACGCCGTCGTCCTTGATGTCCGTCATGGCCATGTAGTTGGTGGCGCGCGCCGTGGCGTCGGCTGCAACAGCTGACGCGCCAGCTTTCTGCCCGTCTTGCAGCACGTCCAGGGTCAAGCGTTCCGGGTTGTGCACGGAGGCGTCATAGTAGGTGGCGGCGTACTTTAAGTTGGCGGGCAGTTGGGGAAGTTCGGCCAGGGCCTTTTTGCGTCCCTTGAAGTCGTGGCGGGGTACTGTGCCACCGTCACGGGAGAAGGCGTCGTAGAGGGTGAGGCCGATTTTAATGAGGAAAGCGCCGCGTTCCTGCGCCTTGCCCTGCTTGTGTGTCAGGAAGCGAATGGGCGCGCTGAGGATGCCGGAGAAGGTACTGAAGATGGGAATGGTGGTCTGGAGCGGCTTGACATAGTGCGGAGCAATTTTCATCAGCCCATTGCGCTCCACCACTGACTCTTTCACCAAGCGGAACTCACCATTTTCCAAGTAGCGGATGCCACCGTGGATCATGTGGGAGGAGGCGCCTGAAGCGCCTTGGCAGTAGTCACCGCGTTCCACGAGGGCTACGTCGACGCCCTGCAACGCCAAATCACGGAAAGTTCCCACGCCGTTAATGCCACCACCAATGATCAGGACCTTGGCGTGGGGGCGTTCGCGCAATGCAGCGGCTTGAGTGCGCACCACCGGCTGCGGATCGTTGGATTGATCGTTCGTGCCAGTATTGCTGGGGATACTCACTTTGACCTCATTCGAGTTCAGTTGTTTGCGCATAAAGCGCCTGTTCCCACTATTGTTTGAATAATTGGAAAATATAGTCAACAGTGCTGCACAAACGTGCAGAAAGGACGCAGCTCACATGCCTGCAAAGCGGACTAAACAGCAGGAGGCGCTGCGTGCTGCACAAATGTACTACTTGCAGGATCAAACCATGGACGCCATAGCCCGCGAACTGCGGATCTCCAGATCCACTGTTTCCCGGCTGCTCTCCACCGCACGGGAGACGGGTCTGGTACAGATTCAAATCAAAACTCCGTCCGACCGCGCGCCGGAACTGGAACGCGCCATTCGTCTGCGCTACGGCGTGGAGGTGCATGTGGTGCCCATTTCCGATGAACTTAGTGAAATGGAAGTGCTGGAACGGGTCAGCATGCAGACGGCCCGCACCATTGGCCCGTTGGTGGACTCCAATGCCGTGGTAGGGGTGGCATGGGGTTCCACAGTCAGTACTGTAAGCCGACACCTCACCCGTAAAACCACTCACGGCACCACCATTGTCCAGCTCAATGGGGCTGGCAATACGCAGACCTCCGGCATTACGTACGCCTCGGAGATCATTCGGCGCTTTGGCACTGCCTACGGGGCCAAGGTGGAACAATTTCCAGTCCCTGCCTTTTTTGACAGGGCCGAGACGAAAACTGCCATGTGGCAAGAACGCAGCGTGCAACGGATCCTCAACCTGCAAGATCGCATGACCATAGCAATTTTTGGGGTGGGCTCCATTGATGCGGAAATTCCCAGCCACGTGTATTCGGGGGATTACTTGGATGCTGCGGATATCGCAGCCTTGGAAGACAGTGATGTGGCGGGGGACGTGGCCACCGTCTTTTTCCGCTCCGATGGCAGCGACGACGGAATCGTGCTCAACTCCCGCTCCAGCGGACCCAGCCTGGCCAATTTACGCAGGGTCCGACGTCGAATTTGCGTGGTCTCAGGAAGGCGAAAAATCAAGGGCCTGCGGGGGGCATTGGCGGCGGGCTTGGCCACTGACTTGATTTTGGATGAGACCACTGCGCGTGAACTGGTGGAGCAGGACAGCCGCGCCGCCAGCCCCCTTTTTGGGATTTTTCACGGCCTCGACGGGATCTCCCGCTAGCGCCGCCGCGCGGCTGGAAGATCTTGGCCCGCGGCAGTGGGTAAAGTCGGAGGTATGCAACGCTCCCCCCGACACACACTTAATAACGGTGCCGCACTGGACGTCCTTGGCTACGGCGTCTACAAGGTCCCGGCCAATGACTGCGCGGATCTGGTCTCCACGGCGATCGACGTTGGCTACCGCACCATTGACACTGCCGCGCTCTACGCCAATGAGGCAGGTGTAGGCAGTGCCGTACGCGCGGCCGCGGACCGTGGCATTGGGCGGGAGGAACTATTTGTCACCTCCAAGGTGTGGAACACGGAGCAGGGCTATGATTCCACGCTGGCGGCGTTTAATGCCAGCATGGCGGAGCTGGGGCTCAATTACCTTGATCTGTACCTCATTCACTGGCCGTGCCCGGAACGGCAGCTGTTCATTCCCACCTACAAGGCGCTCGAAACGCTGTACCAGGAGGGCCGGGTGCGTGCCATTGGTGTGAGCAACTTTGAGGAGCCACATTTACAGCAGCTGCTTGCCGCCACCGACGTGGTTCCGGCCGTGAATCAAATTGAACTGCACCCGTGGCTGCCGCAAACGCAGTTACGCAAAATACATGCCGGGCTGGGTATTGCCACCCAGGCGTGGAGCCCCCTGGGACGCGGCGCCATTCTCAATGAGCCGGCACTGCTGGCCCTCGCCGCCGAACTGGGACGCAGTGTGGCGCAGGTGGTATTGCGCTGGCATGTGCAATCGGGCCACCTCGCGATCCCCAAGTCCAGTTCGGCTGAGCGAATTCAGGAGAATTTGGATATTTTCAACTTCACCCTCAGCCAAGCGCATATGACAGCCATTGACGCCCTGGACAGCGGGCAGCGTTCCGGCTCGCACCCCAACCAGGTCAACTGATGGTGCTCCGCCGGAAACATCCGACGCCGTCACCCTTCCCCATTGCAGTTGAGCTGTCCGGGCGAGTACGTCAGCGAAGCGTGCATGTGGCTGGCACGACTGTGCAGTGCTGGGACTACAGAGCCGCTGAGGTGTCCGCTGCCACGCGCACCATTGTCATGGTGCATGGTTTCCGGGGCGATCACCACGGGCTGGAGCGCGTGGTGGAGCTGCTGCCACAGCACCACGTCATCATGCCCGATCTACCCGGGTTCGGCAGCTCCCCCGCATTGGCCCACACGCCTCACGACGTTCCCAACTATGGTCTCTTCCTGGATGGCTTTCTCGACGCCTTGGGGCTGGGTGGTGAAACAGTGCTCCTGGGCCACTCCTTCGGCTCCATTGTGGTCAGCCACTTTGTCGCTGCCCACCCGGGGCGGGTCTACCCACTGGTGCTGGTCAATCCCATCGCCTCCCCGGCGCTGGAGGGGCCCAAAGGCCTGCTGACCAAACTGGCGGTCTTTTACTACTGGGCCGCAGCCAAGCTTCCTGCCCGCCTGGGCCACGCCCTGCTGCGCAGCAAAATCATTGTGCACCTCATGAGCGTGGCCATGGCCAAAACCCGGGATCCCGCGGTGTTGGCGTTCATCCACGAACAACACCGCGCTTATTTCAGCGGCTTTGCCAGCAGGGACATGTTGTTGGAGGCGTTCCAAGCGTCAGTGGCCGGCACCGTCCGCGAGGTGGCCACCGCACTGACCCTCCCCACACTGCTCATTGCCGGCTCTGACGATGAAATTGCCCCCTTGCCCCAGCAGCGCCAGCTGGTAAAGATGTTGCCGGACGTTGAATTGGTGGTCATCGATGGCGTGGGCCACTTAGTTCACTACGAAACACCGCAGCGTGCAGCCTTGGCCATTAATGATTTCCTGGAAAGGCATCCTGCTCCGTGACTGATCCCGGTACTCCCACGCGGCTAAAAATTGTCATGGACGGGCGTTTTACGCGTCTTGATCACCACGACGGCATCAGCAGGTACGGCGCAAGCCTCATGGCCGCCGTCGCCCGTTATGCAGATGTCACCATGCTGATTCACGATGAGCGGCAATTGGCCTTATTGCCCGAGCTGCCATGGATTAAGATCAATTCGCCGCTGTCACCGCGGGAGCTTTTTGTCTCCCGCTCCGTGAACGAGCTTGGTGCTGATCTGGTGTTTTGCCCCATGCAAACCATGGGCAGCTGGCAGCGTAAGTATCCCCTGGTCTTGACGCTCCATGACCTCATTTACTACGAACACCCCGCTCCGCCGGGTTTTCTGCCGGCGCCCGTCCGTGTGCTGTGGCGGCTGTACCACAAGGCGTACTGGCCGCAACGGATGCTGCTCAACCGCGCCGATGCCGTGGCCACCATCAGTACCACCACGCTGGAGCTGATGCGCCGGCATCAACTGACCCGGCGGCCCGTGCGGATTGTGGGAAATGCCCCCCAAGGCGGTCAATTGCCGCGCGACCCTGCCATCGTGCCGGAAAAAACCCTTACGTACATGGGCTCCTTCATGCCTTACAAGAATGTGGAAACGCTCATCCGTGGCATGGCGGAGCTGCCTGACTTCACGCTGCATTTACTGAGCCGCATCACGCCCGAACGCCACGCAAAGCTGAGGGCTCTGGTGCCGCCTGGCGCCTCAGTGGTGTTTCACAACGGTGTCAGCGATCTTGAGTATGAGCAGCTGCTCCTGCGGACCACGGCTCTTGTTACCCTGTCCAGGGCTGAAGGGTACGGCCTGCCACTGGTGGAGGCCATGGCCTTGGGCACGCCCGTGGTGGTGGCCGATACAGCCATTTTCCGTGAGGTGGGCGGCAAGGCAGCCAGCTATGTGCCAGCGGATTCAGCGGCGGACTTTGCAACAGCCGTACGTGCGCTGGCGGAGCCTAATGCGTGGGCTGCATGTTCGACGGCGTCAGTGGCCCAAGCGGCGAAGTTCAGCTGGGACGACTCGGCCAAGGAGTTGCTGGCCATTGCTCACGAGCTTCAGCAAAACAGGTAAGTGGGCGCCCGTGTGGTGCCTGTTTTAGTTGAGCCTGTGGCGTGACAGCATTGCGCCATGGAGCCGGCGGGTTTTCTTGAGCTGCCGCCTAAGCCACATGGGGTAAGCAGGACGTTGCGGCTGGATATATTCCGGCAGGCAAGTGGTACCGCTGGGCGACTCCCACGCAACAGTTCCATCGCCTTGCGGATGTGGCGTCCACCCGTGCAGCCGCAGCCCATCCCGCCATGGTTCAGCCCAGCGCCGTGCATTCCCAAGCCTGTCCCTGTCATCTTTGAAGTGCTTGAGATGATGGTGCCGTCTGCAAGCCGGACGTAGATTTTCCATGGTGGATAGCCCGCCAGAGGCAAAACTCCGCACATGATCCAGTTCCGTATCCAAGACCGGGTTGGTGCAATTGGGAAAATAGCAGCCACCAGCCATGGCCTGCAACACCGATCTCTCCGCCTCCCGCAACGTATAGCGCCCAGGCTGCACGGGCAGACATTTGCCCGTCCAGGGATCGGTCAAGACCCGCAGGAAAGTCGAGGAGCCCGCCAACAGTTTTCGGGCAATACCTGGTGGGACGGGGCCGGCAGTGCTGTCGTCAAGCTGAGCTGGTTCATGGGTGAGACCCAGGAGCCCAAGAAGTGGCACCGTGATTAAAACCAGGGCTTTGGGCAGGGGCGGGTCGGCAAGTACCTTGTGTTGACCCAATACCCGCAGCTGCTCCAAATACTCCCGCTGCGGATGCTCAGCAATGCCATCGATGATCCCGTCAACCCACCCAAAACCGTCACCAGCCTCTGACCCCGACTCGGGGCCCGCTTCCAAATCCGACTTGGGGACCGCTTCCAAATCCGACTTGGGGACCGCCTCGGGAACCTTTTCCAGACCTTCACTTCGCTGTGGCCCGGTGCCCTTGTGCGCCCAGGGTGGCTCTTGATCGTCCGGGGTGGCGTCTGCGGACGTGCTGCCCACATCAGCATCAGCATCGTCCTGGGGTGTGGTGTTTCCACCACGCGCCATGTCACCAGCTGGGGTAGCAGTGCTTTGCTGCCCCATGAGCAGGATCGCCGCAATGTCTGCCCGGAGTTGATCCAGGGTGCGGTACTCGCGGCAGTCCTCGCCGGTACCGCGGGCATTGGCGTCCCGTTGCCGCTCTGCCGCTTGCATCTTCAGAGCCCGGGCTGTGCGGGTGCAATGGACCATGATGGCGTTGGCTGCCAGGGTGGGAAGATGTAGGGAGAGCCAATTCATGCCATCTTTGCCCGGGTCGTTGCTGATCCGCCGATTTCTAAATGCCTCTTTGGTCCTTGCCTCCAAAGACTCGGGAAATAGTGACTCCCGTGCCCTGCGGGCCTTGCCGGCAAAGCGGGAAGCAGTAGTTCCCTGCGCCAACCGCAACAGTTCGCCCTCAAAGCAGGCAGCCTGCCCGTCCGTCACCGCAGGTGTTTCTGCCAAAGTATCAAGCTCTTGCAACACGGTGCACACGTGGCGCCACGATAAACTGCCCCCAGTCAACGCCGCCCGCGTCACAGGGTGGACCGCCAGTCCCTCAGCATGGGCCGCCAGAGCAGCAGCTGACCGTTCGGGAATTTGCAACGCCGCGGCAATTTCCGCCACACACCCGGTGTGGGCCAGCTGGGTCTGGTAACAAGTGAGGTCCGTGGCGGCCGATTCCACTGCCACGGCGCCCGCTACCCTGAGCACAAGGGCTGCCTTGCACGCGGCCAAAGTATTCTCCAATCCACGCACCGCCGTGAGCGCTGTGAGCCCGGAAGCTATGACAGCACGGGCCAAACCGGCCCGTGACGGGGGCTCAGGGTCGGGGGCGGGAAAAGCCATGAATCCCGGCAGTCCTGCCAAAAGAACATCACTGCCGGTGAACGGCTCAACCACCGGGAAGGTGATTCCCGCAAGGATGGCGGCCACATCCTGTGTGGCTTCATCACCCCGTTCCGCGGGGACCATCGCTGGCTTGCTCATATACCTATTTTACGCCGGGCGTTACACCACCGCAATGGTTACTAGTAAGTAGTTTCTATCGGTGTCAGCTCGTCCGTCGTTAAAGCACGTCCAGGCCATCGCACCGCACCTGCACCGGTGCGCCCACTTTACGGGCGGCATTGGCAGCTTTTAAGGCCCGCATATTTGCCGTCACGGTGGCAGCCAGGGAATAAGGAAAAAGTAAAATGCTTCGATAATCAGGCGCTTCCGGATCCATTGCACCGGGTGCACCCGGGATGGGCGGACCCAGGTGGATTGGCGCAGGACCAATGACGCGCACTTCCGGAGGAAGCGCCAACGCGGCTGTGAAGGCCGCAACATCCTCTGCCCGTCCGGTGAGGGATGCCAGGCGCACTGCAGGAGGAAGCCCCAGTTGGTGGCGCTGGGCAAATTCCCTTGCGGCGTGCCCGGCAGGATCCCAACGAACCAGGGCAGCAACTTCCACCGACTCTTCGGCAGTAACCACCACGATGCCGCCGTCCTTTGCCGAACGAACCAGGGCCGAGGCGTTGAGCCAGCGCCGCAGGGTCTCCTCCCCGGCCCGTAGAGACTCCCGGCGCAGCATGGAGTCACCGTCCAGGAGCAGGGCAGCTGCGTATCCGTGGGGCGCGGCTGGTTCAGCGCCAATCGTTGCAACAACGATGGCGGGTTTGTCTGAAACAGTGGTTTTAATGTGCTCACCCGATGAGGAAATTACCGGCACTGAGGGAAAAGCCCGACCCAGTTCCTCGGCAGTGCGCAAAGCACCCACGCCAATGGCCCGCAGACCGTGGAATCCGCAGGTGCTGCAGCTAAAAGCAGTCTCGGCCTGGCCACACCACTTGCACGTCACCATAACGGATGCGGAGCCGTGCGCCCGCGTATGCATAAGCGGCCCCACGCAGTGCCGGCACCTGGCAACTTCCCGGCAGCGCTGACAGGCCAGCGCCGGGGCATACCCCGTGCGGGCGACCTGCACGAGCACGGGACCAAACTTCAAGCCGGCCTTGGCGCACTCCCAAGCCCTATGTGGCAGCCGCGCCAGGGCTGCTGCCGGGTCCCGGTCCTGTTCGTAGGAGTCCTGGGTGCTAATGACCCGCGCCACGGCTTTACGCACTGCCGGGCGGGAGGCGACCAACTCCTGGGCCCATCCCGTGGCCACCAAACGGTGAGATTCGCTGCTGCGGCTGTGGCCGGCCATCAACACGGCCGTGTGCTCCACCTCGGAGCGCAGCAGCAGCACGTCACGGCTGTGTTGATACGGGGCCCGACGCTCAACATGCAGCTCGTCGCCGTCGTCCCAGCAACACACCAGTCCCAAATCCTTCACCGGGGCGTATGCTGCAGAACGGGTCCCAATAACCACCTGCACATCCCCTGCAAGTACGCGAAGGAAGTTGGCGTAGCGCACACTGGGTCCGTCGTCGGCTGTGAGTTTGACGTAGCTGTCCTGCGGCAAAACCTCAGCAAAAGCCCGCTCGAGCATCTCCAAATCACGCAGATCAGGCACCACCACAACGGTGCCGCGGCCGGACAGCAGGCAGTAGGCCGCGGCCTGGGCTAATTGGTGATGCCATGATGCGCCTCCGAAGCCATGCAACGCAGCCAGCACGGCTTTGGGGGTATCGCCCAGGGCCAGCCGCGTCAGGAAGTCCTCCGCGTGCGGAAAGTCAGCAAAAAGCGAGGGCCCGGGTTTAGGGCTGGCCGGGGCAGCCGCGGACTGGACGGCGGAACCCTCCGACCGTTTTTTCAAGTACAGTTTTTCCACGCCGGCCACGCGAGGAGGCACTGCCACGCGTAAAATGTCAGCCACGGTGCCGCTGTAACGGGCTGCCAACCGATGCGCAAGCTCCAGAACGTGAGGTGTCAGGACGGGGACCGCCGAGTAAACCCGCGACAGTGGCACCAGCCGCGCGCTCTCAGATTCAGCCACCCGTTCCACAACAAAACCATTGAGATCCTGGCCGGAGAATTTTACGCGTACCCGCACACCTGCACGGGCGTCGACGTCGAGCTCCAGGGGGACTGAATAGTCAAAGACCCTGTCCAAATGTGGCAGCGGCGAATCAATGATCACGCGGGCAACGGGCAAGGACGGCGCCAACACCACTCCGCTGTGCGGATCAGCAACACGCTCCTTCGCCACAAAACCGCTCAAAAGGCTCAGCTGCACGCCCTGGCTGACATCATCATGGGTAGTGTTCATGACGTCCTCCCTACTCGTTTGTGGGCCAAACAACCGGGGCCCAGCAGCCCTAAGACAAGCTAAGCACAGCCCACCGACATCGAGGTCGGCAGACTGTGCCTGTGGTGGATAAAGTGCTTGTGATGGATAAAGTGTGGTGGATAAGGTGCCTGCTAAGCGTTAAACCACGCTTTGAGCTGAGCCACGCGATCCAGGTTTTCCCACGTGAAATCGGGATCGTCACGGCCAAAATGTCCGTGTGCGGCAGTCTTAGCGTAAATGGGCCGCAACAGGTCAAGGCTGTCAATGATGGCCATGGGCCGCAAATCAAACACGGCCGCAATGGCTTGTTCAATACGCCGGGGATCAACGGTTTCCGTGCCAAAGGTCTCCACGTACACGCCCACCGGACGGGCAACACCAATGGCATAACCGACCTGAACCTCTGCCCGGGACGCCAGGCCCGCAGCCACCACGTTTTTGGCAACCCACCGCATGGCGTAGGCAGCGGAGCGGTCGACCTTGGACGGGTCCTTGCCGGAGAAGGCGCCGCCTCCGTGGCGGGCCATGCCACCGTAGGTGTCCACAATGATCTTGCGCCCGGTCAGACCGGCATCACCCACGGGCCCGCCCACCACGAAGGGACCGGCCGGGTTTAAGTACGTTTTCACGGCTGAAACATCAAGGCCGGAAACTGCCATGACGGGGTCAATGACAAATTCCTGCAAATCTGCCCGCAACGCATCCAGCGACGTGCCCTCGGCGTGCTGGCTGGAAATGACGACGGTGTCCACCGAGACGGGCTTTTCGCCGTCGTACCCAATGGTCACCTGCGTCTTGCCATCGGGGCGAAGGTACGCCAACTCCCCTGATTTGCGCACCTCCGTGAGCCGCTCCGAGAGTCGGTGCGCCAGGAAAATGGGTGTGGGCATGTAGGACGCGGTTTCATTGCTGGCGTAGCCAAACATGAGCCCCTGATCCCCGGCCCCCTGGGTGTCGTACTTGTCCACGGCGGTGCCTTCGCGGACCTCCAGGGCGTTGAACACGCCGTCGGAAATGTCCTGGGACTGCTGCCCGATGGAGACCGACACGCCACACCGGGCACCGTCGAAACCGTTAGCCGAGGAGTCGTAGCCAATGTCCAAAATGGTATTGCGCACAATTTGCGGGATTTCCACGTAAGCGTTGGTGGTCACCTCCCCCGCCACATGCACCAAACCCGTGGTTGCCATGGTTTCCACGGCCACCCTTGAATTGGGGTCTTCGGCCAGCAGCGCGTCGAGGATGGCATCGCTGATCTGGTCACAAATTTTATCCGGGTGGCCTGCCGTCACGGATTCGGACGTAAACAGGCGCAGGGGGTTCACTAAAGTCACTTTTCCACTCTACTGGTGATGGTGCGCGCGGACGGCGTGGCCCGTGACACAGATAGTCATACAATGTGCGGGGGGAACGCGGTGGGTCAACCGGCTCCAAGACGCTGGGCAATGAGATGTACGACGGCGTCAGCCACCTCACGCTTGCTTCCAGCGGCCTGCACGGGGCTCGCTCCGTCGAGGGCCAGAATCTCCACGTGATTGGTGTCCCGGCCAAAGACCCGTTCGCTGCCGGATGGATTGGGGCCCACCTCATTGACCACGAGCAAATCACAGCCCTTGCGCCGCAATTTGGCCTGTGCATAGGTGTTGGCGTCGGCCTGGTCATCACCTGTCTCGGCCGCGAAACCCACTATCAGCTGGTTTTGGTTCAGTGCCGCCCGATGCGCCACCACCTCCACCAGGATGTCGGGATTACGTACCAGGGCAATGACGGGGTCTGCTCCATCATCGCGCTTTTTAATCTTCCCGGAAGAGATGGTGGCGGGGCGGAAGTCCGCCACTGCTGCGGCCATGATGACGACGTCGGCCGCTGCTGCCGCGGCAAGCGTTGCAGAACGCATTTCCAGGGCCGTTTCAATGGCCTGCGCCTTGGCCCCCGGCGGCACCGGAACCTCCATGGGCGCGTGAATTACCGTCACCGTGGCCCCAGCCGCGAGGGCGGCCTCGACCAGCGCCGCGCCCTGCTTGCCGGAGGAACGGTTACCCAAGTACCGCACGGGATCCAGCGGCTCACGGGTGCCCCCGGCAGTAATCAGCACGCGCTTACCTGCCAAGGCGCCCGTGGGATTTTCCGCGGCAGCAGGGTGCCCCGACTGCACCTGCAACACCCGCGGGGCAGTCCTTGTTTCGGGGACGGTGCTTGTTTCGGGGGCGGCGGGAGCAGTAGGCTCAACAATTTTGGGCTCGGGGGCCCTGGGGACGGTGCTTGTTTCGAAAGCGCTGGCCGTTTCAGGAACTTCGGGTGCGCTGGCCGTTTCCGGAGCGGGCCCCTCCCCCAGCAAAGCCAGGGCTGCCGCATAGATTGCTTCCGGCTCCGGAAGGCGGCCGGGCCCGGAGTCGCTTCCTGTCAGACGTCCGGAAGCAGGGTCCAGCACGAATGCCCCGCGGGAACGCAAGGTTGCCACATTGGCCACAGTGGAAGGGTGCTGCCACATTTCCGTGTGCATGGCCGGGGCAAAAAGCACCTGTCTACGGGCCATAAGCAAGGTGGTGGTGAGTAAATCATTGGCGTGCCCGCCAGCGGCGCGGGCCAGTAGATCAGCGGTGGCCGGGGCAACCACAATTAGATCCGCCTCGTGTCCCAGACGGACATGTTGCACTTGATCTACGGCGTCGAACACATTATTGGTGACCGGGCGCCCGCTCAGCGCCTCCCACGTGGCGGCGCCCACAAATTTTGTGGACGCCTCCGTGGGGATGACTGTGACGCTGTGGCCGGCCTCCGTGAAGAGACGCAGCAGCAGGGCGCACTTGTAGGCGGCTATGCCGCCTCCCACGCCAAGAACAATGTTCAGCTTCGACACCGTGATGTTGTTTTGCGCTGGCTAAACAATTTCAGCGGGCTTGGATTCCAGCAGACCCTCGTCAATTTCACGGAAGGCGATGGAGAGGGACTTTTCATTGAGGCGGGTGTCAACGAGGGGGCCAACATACTCGAACAAACCCTCATGGAGCTGTGCGTAGTAAGCGTTGATTTGGCGTGCGCGCTTTGCACCAAAGATGACCAATCCGTACTTTGAATCGGCGGCCTCAAGCAGCGAATCGATGGGGGGATTGATAATGCCTTCGGGGTGTGTAGTCAATTGCTTCTCCAAAAGATTTTAGTGGTGTGGTGCTGCTTAAACAGTGTGGCGGGGAGCAAGCCCCATCAAGTCAACCAGCGCAGCGGCTGCCCGGCTGACCTCGTCATTGACAATGACGTAATCAAATTCCGGTGCGGCAGCAAGTTCCAGTTTAGCCGTTTCCAGGCGCCGCTGCTGCTCCTGCGTGCTTTCAGTGCCGCGGCCCACAAGCCGGCGCACCAATTCCTCCCAGCTGGGTGGCGCAAGGAACACAAAATCCGCCTCGGGCATGGCTTCTTTGACCTGTCGGGCGCCCTGCAAGTCAATTTCCAACAACACTGATTTGCCATTGGCGACGGCGGCCTCCACGGTGCTGCGCAAGGTGCCGTAGCGGTTGACACCATGCACCACTGCCCATTCCAGCAGCGCGCCCTGCTTGACGAGAGCATCAAAGTCCTCGGCGGATTTGAAAAAGTAATGCACGCCCTCTTCCTCACCCGGCCGGGCCTGGCGGGTGGTGGCGGAGACGGACAGCCACACGTCCGGGTAGTGATCGCGGATAAACGTCGACACTGTTCCCTTGCCCACGGCGGTGGGACCGGCAAGAACTGTCACACCACGGCGTGGTTTGCTGCGTTGGGTGTCTTCCCCTGGGACGTTTGGCGCGCTCATGCTGTGCCCGCCAGGTACTCCAGGAGGGCACGGCGCTGATGCACGCCCAGCCCACGCACCCTGCGGGTTGGGGCTATCCCCAGCTCGCTCATGATCACGGTTGCACGTACCTTTCCAATGCCCGGAAGGGCTTCGAGTAATTCACACACTTTAAGTCGGTCCAGGGCCGGTTCCTGTGCTGCGGCACTGAGCACGGCGGCCACACTGGTGCTCCCTGACTTGAGGTCTAGTTTGGTTTGGGACCTTTTGGTCCGGGCAGCAATGGCCTTAAGCCGTGCGTCCGCGCGTTCTTGAGCGGACAGCTGCGGCAAGTTCACGAACTTCTCTCCCCTAATGACGGCAGTCCCGCTGCGGGTTTTCTAAAGACAGCGCTGCATAGAACTTATCCGCACCGGGGTGGCAAATCAATCTACGTACGTGTCCTTAGAGTCCCGCCAATGTTTTCGCCGTGGCAGCACGCAGTGCCGCGACGGCGGGTCCGGTCGCCAGGATACCGCGGCTGGAGGTGGCCAGGACCGCTGGGTACGCAGCACCAAAAGCCTCCAAGAGGTCCGCTCCCGTGGCCCCCTGCGCGCCCACTCCGGGAGCCAGCAATGGACCCTGCACTGCCGCTAAATCAATACCAAGCCGTTCCACTGCGCCGCCCACCGTGGCTCCCACCACGAGACCCACGGATCCCATGACACCCTGGGCATGGCGTTGATTTTCCTGCGTCGCGGCCGCCACGATCCGTTTGGCCACCGAGTCCGCACCGCCCACGTGCTGCACGGAAGCGCCTTCCGGGTTGGAGGTCAACGCCAGGACAAACACGCCGCGGCCGTTCTGCGCGGCAAGGTCCAGGGCCGGGCGGAGGGACTCAAAGCCCAGGTACGGGCTGAGGGTCACCGCATCGGCGGCCAATGCCGAGCCGTCGCGCAACCACGCGTCGGCATAACCGGCCATGGTGGAGCCAATGTCACCGCGCTTGGCGTCGGCAATGCTGAGCAGCTGCGCCTGCGCCGCGGCAGCCAACAGCTCCTCCAGCACGGCGAAACCAGCCGAGCCATGGCGCTCATACAACGCCACCTGCGGCTTAATGGCTGCCGCAAGGGGCTCCACCGCCTCCAATACGGTCAGTGAAAAGCTCCGCAGGCCCTCCACGGTGTCACTGAGACCCCAATCGGCCAGCAGGCCCGGGTGCGGGTCAATGCCCACGCACAAGGGCCCCCGGGCCGCCATGGCCGCCGCGAGCCGGACGCCAAACGGCGCCCGGCCGCCGTCGTCCGGGCCAGGACCGGCGGGTGCGGACTCAGGCATTTTGCTCAACCAAACCAGCGGCCAGCACCAGCGCATGCTCCTGCAGGCTGGTCACATCCCATTCGTAGGAACGCAGGGCTTCCATGGCCTGCACGGCCACGTTGAACTCGGCCACGGTGGTGATGCAGGGCCTGCCGTTGGAGACGGCGGCGGCGCGGATCTCGTAGCCGTCACCGCGTGCCTGGCCACCCGAGGGCGTGTTGAAGATCATATCAATCTCGCCGTTGTTGATGAGGTCGACAATGCTTTGATCATCCGAGTTGGCGCTTTCCTGGCTGATCTTGCGCACCGTGGTGGCGGCAATGCCATTGCGCCGCAGCACATCGGCGGTGCCGCCCGTGGAGACAATTTGGTAGCCCAAATCCACCAGGCGCTTGACGGCCATGATGATGGAGCGTTTGTCCCGGTTGGCCACCGAAACAAAGACCGTTCCACTGGCGGGCAGGGCGTTGTTGGCTGCCGCCTGGCTCTTGGCGAAGGCCGTGTCAAAGTGCTTGTCAATGCCCATGACCTCGCCCGTGGAGCGCATTTCCGGACCCAACAGGGAGTCCACCACGTGACCTTCAGGGGTGCGGAAGCGGTTGAAGGGCAGCACTGCCTCCTTCACGGCGACCGGGGCGCAGTCGGGGAGGGTGCCGCCGTCGCCCACTTCCGGCAGGATGTGGTGGACGCTGCGCAGGTGCGCAATAGACACGCCGACGCCGATGAGCGCTGCGGCCTTGGCCATCTGCACACCCGTGGCCTTGGAAACGAACGGCACGGTGCGCGAGGCACGTGGGTTGGCTTCCAGGACGTAGAGGATGTCAGCGGCCAGGGCGAACTGGATGTTGATCAGACCGCGCACGCCCACACCCTCGGCAATGGCGCGCGTTGCCTGCCGCACCCGCTCCTGCACGTCCTTGCCCAGGGTGATGGGAGGCAGCACGCAGGCGGAGTCACCGGAGTGGATGCCGGCCTCTTCAATGTGCTCCATGATCCCGCCCAGGTACATGTCCTTGCCGTCAAACAAGGCGTCAACGTCAATTTCAATGGCGTCTTCCAGGAACCTGTCAATGAGGACCGGGTGGGCTTCGGTGATCTCGGTGGCGTTCTTAATGTAGCGGGACAGGTTGGCCTCATCATAGACAATCTCCATGCCGCGGCCACCCAAAACGTAGGACGGGCGGACCAGCACGGGGTAGCCAATTTCATCGGCAATTTTCTTGGCGTCATTGAAGGACACCGCGGTGCCGTTCTTGGGTGCAATCAAGCCCGCCTCATCCAACACGCGCGAGAACATGCCGCGGTGCTCGGCAAGGTCAATGGCTTCCGGGGAGGTGCCCAGGATCGGGACACCGGCGTCGGCCAGTTCCTGGGCAAGCTTCAGCGGGGTCTGGCCGCCCAGCTGCACAAACACACCCATCACGCCGCCGGTGCGTTCCTCGGCCGCAATGATCTCCAGCACATCCTCAAGTGTCAGCGGCTCAAAGTACAGGCGCGTGGAGACGTCGTAGTCCGTGGAGACGGTTTCCGGGTTGCAGTTGACCATGACCGTGTCATACCCGGCCTTGCGCAGCGCCATGGAGGCATGCACGCAGGAGTAGTCAAACTCAATGCCCTGGCCAATGCGGTTGGGGCCGGAACCCAGGATGATGACCGACGGCTTTTCATGCAGCGCAATTTCATCCTCCTCGTCGTAGGATGAGTAGTGGTACGGGGTGTAGGCGGCAAATTCCGCCGCGCAGGTGTCCACGGTCTTGTACACGGGACGGATGTTCAGGGCTTGGCGGACACCGCGGACCACGGCCTCGGAGTTGTTGGTGAGGGCACCGATTTGCGCATCCGAGAAGCCGTGGCGTTTGGCAAGTTTAAGCATTTCCGGCGTCAGGGCTGTGGACGCACGGACGGTGGCCGAGACCTCGTTGAGCAGCACCAGCTGGTCCAGGAACCACGGGTCAATGCCCGTGGCCTCGTAGAGCTCCTCAATGCTGGCACCACCCAGGAGCGCGCGCTGCACCTGGGAAAGACGCTCGGTGGTGGGGCGCTTGGCTGCTTCGATCAAGTCCGGGACGTCCAGGGCGTTGACGGAGCTGAAGTCCAGGCTGGCACCCTTTTGCTCGAGGGAGCGCAGGGCCTTTTGCAGGGCCTCGGTGAAGTTGCGGCCCATGGCCATGGCCTCGCCGACGCTCTTCATGGTGGTGGTCAAGGTGGTGTCCGCGGCCGGGAACTTCTCAAACGCGAAACGGGGAACCTTCACGACAACGTAATCCAGGGCCGGCTCAAAGGAGGCGGGGGTTTTCTGGGTGATGTCATTGGGGATCTCATCGAGGGTGTAACCCAGGGACAGCTTGGTGGCGATCTTGGCAATCGCGAAACCTGTCGCCTTGGAGGCCAGCGCCGAGGAACGGGAGACGCGCGGGTTCATTTCAATGACGACGACGCGTCCCGTGTCGGGCTCAATAGCGAACTGGATGTTGCAGCCGCCCGTGTCGACGCCCACTTCGCGGATGACGGCAATGGAGATGTCGCGCAGGTTTTGGTATTCGCGGTCCGTCAGGGTCATGGCCGGGGCCACGGTGATGGAGTCGCCGGTGTGGACGCCTACGGGGTCGAAGTTTTCAATGGAGCAGACCACCACGACGTTGTCGTTCTTGTCCCGCATCATCTCCAGCTCGTATTCCTTCCAGCCGAGGATGCTCTCTTCCAGCAAAACCTCGGTGGTGGGGCTGTACTGCAGGCCCTGGCCCACAATGCGGGTCAGGTCCGACGGGCTGTAGGCCAGGCCGGAGCCGAGCCCGCCCATGGTGAAGGAGGGGCGGACCACCATGGGATAACCCAGGTCCTCGGCGGCGGCAAACGCCTCATCCATGGTGTGGATGATGTGGCTGCGGGCGCTCTCGGCGCCGCAGCGCTCCACGACGCCCTTGAACTTCTCGCGGTCTTCGCCAAGCTCAATGGCGGCAATGTTGGCGCCAATGAGCTCGACGTTGTACTTGGCCAGCACGCCGTTCTTATCCAGCGCAATGGCCGTGTTCAGGGCCGTCTGGCCGCCCAGGGTGGGCAGGAGGGCGTCGGGGCGTTCCTTGGCAATGATCTTTTCCACCACCTCGGGGGTGATGGGCTCCACGTAGGTGGCATCGGCGAACTCGGGGTCCGTCATGATGGTGGCCGGGTTGGAGTTGACCAGGATGACCCGCAGGCCCTCCTCCTTCAAAACCCGCAGGGCCTGGGTGCCGGAGTAATCAAACTCGGCTGCCTGACCAATGACGATCGGGCCGGAGCCAATGACCAAAACTGACTTGAGATCTTCCCTCTTGGGCATTACTTGTTTTCCTGACTCTGTGCGG
>JBBSSM010000023.1:0-41010 GCA_038242155.1 Actinomycetales bacterium
CTTCCGGTTCGGTGCATGTCCTGTCGCGGAGCACGTCAAAGCCCAATTCATTGACGGCAACGTAGACAATGTCCGCCCTATAAGCGCCGCGACGATCCTGCTGCGCCATGTCCGAGGTGATGGCTGCTGCGCTCACACCCAACGCCTGGAAAAACGGGGACATCCACGTGGTGTCCCGCTGGGCAAGGTAATCATTGACTGTGAGCACGTGGCACCGCTGTCCGCGCAGTGCGTGGGCGCCGGCCACCAACGCCCCCACCAGGGTTTTGCCTTCCCCCGTGGTCATCTCCACCACCGTGCCCTGCAGCATGTTGGCGGCGGCCAGGAATTGGGTGGGGAAGGGATTCAAACCCACGGTTTGGTGCATGACAAGTGCGGCTGCGGCCAGGTAATCTTCGAGCTCTTGATCGGTCCACGCCGGGGCGGATGAAGCACCACCGGCTCGCCGCAACTTTTCTAAAGAGCTTTGAGCGGACTCCAGGGGTGCCGTTGCTTCAGTTTGGCTGGAGAGCATGGAGGCTGCGCGGGTCGCGGCCCGATCAGTAACTTTCGCCAACCGCGAGGTGTCAACCACGCCCGGGGTATTCATGAGCCACTTTTTAAACCTGGTGCCTAGCAAATCTTTGCCCTTCACGTTTTCTGGTATTGCGCCGTTTTTACCCGTGCAGGGATCTTGCCGTTTGCTGCAGTACCGCAAGCATAGATCAGCGCCGCTGCAGCACAACTGTTCCAGCGCTCCAGTCGACCGGTTTGAGCGTCGGCTCAGCGGCACCGGGCAATGACGGCGTCGATCTCTTCCACCGTGACACCGTTGGCCAGCAAAAATGCCCGCACGTCCACCTGCTGCACAAACTCCATCACGGCGGCACCACGCCCTGCGACTTCCGCCGCCAATTCCTGTGGCGCCAAATGCCGCTCATAGGGGTGCTTTACGGGCGACACCAAATGCCACTCATTGATGCCCCGGGTTCCCCGCTCATCCTGCGCCGCAACGTGATCCTCCTGCCCCAGCAAAGCCAACAAGAGCGTGGCAATCAGCCCGGTCCGGTCCCTGCCCGCTGAACAATGGATGACCACTGACCCCTGGGCTGCAGCCAGTTCCCTAAAAACAGCCGCCACCCTTTGCGGGAAGAGCGCCATCATGTCTGCGTACAGCCGCGGATGATTCATATAGGGGGCGAACAATTCCGCGTAGCGTGGATCAGCCGGATCTTCCGTCGGGGCATGCACAACGGCGAACCTCGCCAATGCTTCTTCCCGCACCACGGGATCACTGGGCCTGCGCCTGCGTTCCACAGCGTTGCGCAAATCAATGACGGTACGTACGCCGTCGTCATACAGTTGTTCCCAGCCGCGTTCAGTCAACCACTCGCTGCGGCCCATGCGGTAGATGTCGCCGGCGAGCAGCCGGGCGTTGACCGCGCCCTCCCAGTGTGGGTTGTCCATGGCTATTGCCTTCCGCGGTTTTTGGCCAGGCGGAGCTCAAGGCCACTGCGTACCTGGGGCCATTCACTGGCCAGAATGGAAAACACCACCGTGTCCCGCAATGAGCCATCCGGCATCCGGCGATTCGCGCGGAGCACGCCGTCCTGCTTGGCGCCGAGCCTGGCAATGGCTTCCCGGGACTGCATGTTCATCCAGTGCGTGGTGAAAGCCACGGCCACGCAACCCATGACCTCAAAGGCGTGGTGCAGCAGGAGCATTTTGCTGTCCGGGTTGGTGCCGCTCCCCTGTGCACTGGCAGCATTCCAGGTGTAGCCAATTTCCACCCGCGGCAGTCCGGCATCAACGTCGCAGTAGGTGGTCATGCCAATGATTTTGCCCGGCTCCCCCGTTACGGGATCGTTGAGGCGGGTGGTGAAGGGCACCATGGACCCGTTCTGCGCCAGGACCAGCCGGCGTTCGATCTCCGCTCGCATGGCTTCGGGCCGGGGGACGGAGGTATACCAAAGATTCCACAGTTCACCGTCAGAGGCGGCTTCCACCAAACCGTCATGGTGGTCAAGACTCAGTGGCTCCAGGGTGACGTATTTACCACGCAGTGTCAGCGGCTCAGAAGCTCTCATGCAAACACACTAGCGGAGCGCGTTGCAGCAGCTAAAAGCGTGTCGTAAAGCCCGCGGGGTGGAAATCTACGGCTCCGCCACGCTATGCGCTCGGCTCATGCGGCAGTTCTGCGCATAACGTCAAACAGCAAAACCCCTGCTCCGGACTGGCCGGCAGTTCTGCGCAGGAAAGACCATGCGCCGAACCGGGGACGGGTTCGGCGCATAGAGGAAAGGGTGGACGCCCGAGGTCAACCACGGCAGACTTTCCCCATGGCGTACTCCTTGCAAATTGTCGTGGACTGCCACGAGCCGCACCGGTTGGCCGATTGGTGGGCTGCGACCATGGGGTGGCAGGTGGAGCCGTCCAATGAGGGGTTCATTCGTTCCATGGTGGCGCAGGGACACGCCACCGAGGACCAAACACTGACCCACCATGGCGTCCTGGTGTGGGCGGACGGCGCCGCCATCATCCCCACGGAAACCGGCAACGCGGCGTCGAGAATCCTTTTCCAACGCAGCGCCCACCCCAAAAACGACAAGAACCGCATTCACTGGGATGTGCGTCTGGGTAACGACGACAAGACCACTGTGCGTAAAGAACTGGAATCCCGCGGCGCAGTGTTTTTGTGGGAAGCCAGCCAGGGTCCGCACGCGTGGTTCACCATGGCGGACCCCGAGGGCAATGAGTTCTGCATCAGTTGAATCGGGCACCCGCTAGAATCACAAGCGTGAGTTCTACAAATCTTCCGCCCCAGGTATCTGACATTTTCGACCCCACCCGTTGGCGCGTGGTGGAGGGTTTCGACTTCACCGATATGACGTACCACCGCCAAGTGGATCGTGATGAAAACGGTGCCATAGTCAGGGATCTGCCCACCGTCCGCATTGCTTTCAACCGCCCGGAGGTGCGCAACGCCTTCCGCCCCGGCACCGTGGATGAGCTGTACCGGGCCATGGACCACGCCCGCATGACCCCCGATGTGGCCACCGTCCTGCTGACAGGCAACGGACCCTCCCCCAAGGACGGCGGCCACTCGTTTTGCTCCGGAGGCGACCAGCGCATCCGCGGCCGCGACGGTTACAAGTACGCTGAAGGCGAGACTAAGGAAACCATTGACCCCGCCCGCGCCGGACGCCTGCACATTTTAGAAGTCCAGCGCCTCATGCGCACCATGCCCAAGGTGGTGATCGCCGTCGTCAATGGTTGGGCAGCCGGTGGCGGGCACTCCCTGCACGTGGTCTCGGACCTCACCATCGCCTCCCGCGAACACGGCAGGTTCAAGCAAACCGACGCTACCGTGGGAAGCTTCGACGCCGGGTACGGTTCGGCCCTCCTGGCGCGCCAAATTGGCCAAAAGAAGGCCCGGGAAATTTTCTTTCTGGCCCGTGAATACTCCGCCAATGACATGGTCGCCATGGGCGCCGTCAATGAGGCCGTGGACCATGCACGCCTGGAGGAGGTGGCGCTGGAATACGCCGCCGACATTGCCCGCCAGTCCCCACAGGCCCTCCGCATGCTCAAGTTTGCCTTCAATTTGGCCGACGACGGCCTGGCCGGCCAGCAAGTGTTCGCCGGCGAAGCCACCCGGCTGGCCTATATGACCGATGAGGCCGTGGAGGGCAAGGAAGCGTTCCTGGAAAAACGCGATCCCGACTGGTCCGCCTTCCCGTACTACTTCTAGCATTGAGGCACCCCATGACCATTGAACCGCTGCTTAAAGCACTGTCAGAGGCCCTCCATGGTGAAGGCCCGGCCGTCCAAATTACCCCCGATGGCAGCTTTGACCTGATCCCGCAGTCTGAGCTGGGGCTGCCGGTGGGCAGCGAAACCGACATTGCCGTCGTCGTGCTGACATCCGGCAGCACCGGCACCCCGAAGCGGACCATGCTCAGTGTGGAGGCACTGGCCGCGTCGTCGGTGGGCACCGCGATGACGCTCCGCGGTGAGGGCCAGTGGTTGTTGGCGCTGCCCATGAATTATGTGGCCGGGTTGCAGGTGTTGGTGCGCAGCCTGTTCGCCGGTACCCGACCCTGGGCTATGGATCTAAGCGGCGGCTTCACCCCCGAAGCATTTACCGAGGCTGCGCTGGAGCTTACCGACAACACCCGCTTCACCTCACTGGTTCCCACCCAACTCAGCCGGCTGCTGAACAGTCCCAGCGCCGAAACACTGACAGTGCTGCGCCGCTTCAATGCCATTTTGCTCGGTGGCGGCCCCGTCAACCCCGTATTGCTTGAGGCCGCCCGCGGCGCAGGGCTGAACGTGGTCACCACCTACGGCATGAGTGAAACCTGTGGCGGTTGCGTGTACGACGGCGTGCCCCTTGACGGTGTTCGTTTGGTCATCCGCGAGGGCCGGGTCTGGCTTGGTGGTGATGTGGTCGCCGCCGGTTACCTGGGCAATCCCGAGCTCACAGCCGCTTCCTTCTTTGCCGAAGAGCACGACGGCGAGCCGGTGCGTTGGTATGCCAGCGGTGACTTGGGCGAGCTCGACAGTGAGGGACGGTTGCGTGTGCTGGGCCGCGTGGATGATGTCATTATCACCGGCGGTCTCAAGGTTTCCGCAGCTGCCGTAACAGATGGTCTGCAGCGGGTGCAGGGTGTCCGGGAGGCTTTTGTGGTGCCGGTTTCGTCTGCCGAGTGGGGTCAGGAAGTTGCCGCCATGGTGGTGGGTTCATGCTCACGGGACGAATTGTTGGCTGGCGCAGGTGCCATCATGGAGCCGCATTTGCTGCCCAAAACTGTGCTGTTTGTCTCACAGCTGCCGTTACTGCCCAATGGGAAGCCCGACAGGACGGCGATTTTAGCCGCCCTAAGTAATGCCGCAACGACCGGTTGAGAAGTGGTTGCGGGCACAATTGGTTCTGCAGGCCCGAACGTGGTCAAGAGTGAAGTTTTTCATTTGCATCGATAAGGAGTAAAGCCGTGGCCACTGTGGGGCAATGGATATCAGGGGCACGTCTGCGCACCCTGCCAATGGCGGTGGCACCTGTCATTATTGGTACGGCCGCGGCCTATGAATTAAACGCACTGCACTGGAACCGGGCCATTCTTGCCGCCGTGGTTGCCCTGTTGCTGCAGGTCGGCGTCAATTACGCCAACGACTACTCCGATGGTATTCGGGGCACCGATGAGGTTCGGGTGGGGCCCCTGCGTTTGGTGGGCAGCGGGGCCGCCCGTCCCCGCGACGTAAAAATGGCTGCCTTTACGGCCTTGGGGCTGGCCATGCTTGCCGGTCTGGCGTTGGTGGTGTTGTCCCAGGCATGGTGGCTTTTGTTGGTGGGCGCGGGAGCTGTGCTGGCGGCGTGGGGCTACACGGGTGGGAAAAATCCATACGGTTATATGGGTTTGGGAGACGTTTTCGTGTTTGTCTTCTTTGGCCCCGTGGCAACCCTTGGCACCACTTTCACGCAAGCCGGCCAGGTGAGCACGGCGGCAGTGTTGGGTTCCATCTCAACGGGACTAATCGCCGTCGCACTTCTCATGGCCAACAATGTCCGCGACATCCCCACTGATAGTGAGGTGGGCAAGCGCACGCTGGCTGTCCGGCTGGGAGACAGGAACGCGCGGCTAAGTTACGTGGTGATGCTGGCGTTGTCGGTGCTGTTGCTGCTCATTATTGCGCCTGCCACACCGTGGATTCTGCTGGTGCTGCTGCTGATTCCCTTCATGCTGATGCCCAGCTGGCTCATGTTGACGGGAAAAAAACGCGAGAACTTAATCCCGGTCCTGCAGCAGACGGGGCTGCTCAACCTGGGCTTTAGCGTTTTGTTCGCCGTGGCCATGGTGCTGACGGTCCTCACTCGCTAGCCTGCACGCTAGGCATCAAGCCACTGCTGGAAAGCGGCCACATGCTCAGGTGCGCCGTCCAGCTGGATCTGCGCGGCGTCCCTACGGCCACTCACGTAGAGAGCCAGTTCCACAGGATCCCCGGTAATTGTGACCCCTTCACCGCGCTTAATCACTGCCGGCCGGTTTTCATCCGGATGGGCGAATGCCACGCCGACAGGGCTCCGCCGAAAAATAAGTTTGCCCATGAGGCGCAGCTGTGAAAACAGCTTGTTCAAAGCTGCCGCGGGGCGTTCTTGCCGGGACGATTCTCCGGCTCCGCGCAGCAGGTCCTCATGGTGGACCACATATTCCAATAACTGTCCCGTGTCACCCAACCAGCTCATGGGGTTCAGCATGCCCGTGCCGGCGGCAAAGGTATCCACCAGCTTTTGATACCCCACAGGTGTAGCTGCGGATGCCACCAGCTTGTTCAGGTTTTTCTCCTGACCTGCGGGATCCTTGCGGACACTGTCGCCGAGTTGTTGCAGGGGCGCGTGCTCGCGTTGGACCAGGTGAGCCACCAGCCGGCGAACGTTCCAGCCTTCGCACAGTGTGGGCGCGTCGGGATCCAGCTGACGCATGGACATGACGAGTGCTGCTCGTTCGCTTTCACTCCACTGCATTGTGGGTCCTTTCGACGGCGTTAAGGGTTGGTAGGGTGCTGGTTCAAAGGCCCGGCGCCGGGCTTGCGGTCGGCATCCACCCAAATGTGGGGGTTTTCATCAATGAGGGCATCCTCGGCGTCGGCGTCGGCCAGGGCTCCGGCGGACTGCGAGGTGGTGGCGTTCGGGGCAAAGGTTTTAGCCACATCGGAGGTGGCATCCGCGCGCTGCTTGCGAAAGAATATGTAGCTGACGAGGAACGCACAGAGGGCAGCCAGGAGCGCCGCCGTCATGGGTGAAAGCTGCAGCCACAGGTAGGCCATCAGGAAAAATGCCAGGAACAAGACGCCGCGGATGAGAGAATATTTAAAGAAAGCCACGTGGCCAGTTTAGCCGTTGAAACTGGACGTACCCTCTTTGTTCACCCCGGCCTGAATTTGTTGGCCATTGCTAGACTGGAGTATGCGCTACATCATTCCCGTGACCATTGCCGTTGTCCTGTTTGTCTATGGACTCATCGATTGTCTCCGCAGTGAAGCCAAAGATGTGCGGAGCATTCCCAAGCCCGCTTGGGTCGTTGTCATTGTGGTGCTCAACGTCATTGGCGTGGCACTGTGGTTCATGTTGGGGCGCCCCCAATACGCCCGTTCGGAAACAGCACAGCCAGCTGGCCGGCCTTCCCCCACCGTGCGCCGCGCTGTGGCACCGGATGACGATCCCGAGTTCCTGCGCAACTTGCAGGTGGAGCAGGCACAGCGCTTGGAAGCTGAACGACTCCGCAAACTGCGGGCTGATTTGGAAGCCCGCGAAGCCAAACTTCACGAGGAGCACCCCAACGACGAAACCAAGAAGTAGACGTATTACTTTTTAGGTTTCAACCGGTCTTGGAAGCGACGCTGAGAGTTACTTCTTTTCCTCCGGGGCGGTTCAATTCTTTACCCGAATGTAATAGACAGTTTGACGCCTTGCAGGAAGAGGCGGTGATCCGACATTCCGGACAACCGCCCCTTGCTGCAGCTTCTCGCAGCAAAAGGTGTTGCTTGGATGTCTGCTGACAAGTTGGCCTTGCGAACCACGCTCCACACTCCACACTCCATCCGGTTCTACCCGGAGCGGTCAAGCCCCTGCCCAAAGTGACGGGAACCGACTTTCCGCTGGGGCATAAGTGTCCCGGCGTCGTACTTGGAAAGCGCTCAGACCAGGCGGGCGAGATCCTTGTTGATCCGGGCCAGGTCGAACGCTTGGGGATCAAACGTCTGCCCGCGTGACAAGCCCAGCCAGTCGCGGTATTCCTTGTGCTCGCCATGCTTGGGATCATTGACGGCGGCCACCACATTGGACCAGCCCCAAGGGCCGCCACTGTCCTCGGCAGGCCCGCACCCACGGCCAGCGGTGCAGCGCGCAACAAGAGCCGTGGGATCGGCGGGAAGCACTTTCTCCACCTTGATGAGGTGGTCCCAGTCGTCACCGAAATCGTAGGTATAGACCATGGAATCGCCCTCCGCGGGCAAGATCCCACCCAGCGCGTAGGCGTCCTCGGACAAAACCGGGCCACCGTATTCATCCGGGTTCGGCGGACCGTATAGGTCTCCACCGCGCCCGCCAACCTGGAACGCGTGCAGGTGGTAGTCCTCCCACTCAAAAGAATTCTGGATTATGAGGTGCACGTCCCCAAGGCTTGCATCCGAGCGCACCAACAGCCTGCGCCAAATGGGCGGTGAGGTGTGCTGGATGGACACCTTCACTTGGTAGATGGGCGCGTTGGGATCCCTTTTGCGACCCTTTCGTTGGAAAGTCGTCGCAGCAGGAGTGCCGTTTGCGGCGAAGGCGGGCATATCTAGCAGGCGTGGCGCACCTGGCATGTCAAGCAGTTCATCGCCAAGGTCGGCAAAGGCTTCCTCGCCATCGTCTTCGTCATTAAGCGTTGCTGCGAGGGCGTCAACCATGAAGCCTACAAATGCGGGCACTATCTTGACATGGGTGTCCAGGGCAATGATTCCCAGCTCTGCCAGGTAGCTCAGCCGCGCCAGCAGCATGCCAATGGTTCCTTCATCCTCCGATGACCCCAAAAGCTGCTGGAGCGTACTTTGAATCGTGGCCACCTCCGGTGGTGAAACCGTGCAGGCAGCAGCCAGGACAGCCGTCTCTATCGGGGCGGTGGGCAGTACCCACGGATCCCACTCTTCTTCCGCGCCATTGACGGCAATGTCAATGAAGAGTGAGGTGAAGTTGTTCAACGTCCAGAACCGGTCCGTAGGCTGTCCGCCGTCGTCCACGAACTCCTTTGCTTCGGGAGTCAGCCATGCGCGGGTGGAACCGACCTCAATTAGCTTGGACTCTTCCAGTGCCTGCCAAAATTCCATGAGTTGGGGCACGTCACGCATTTTCTTCACGGGAGTCAGCGTGAAGCCATCCCGGGCGTCGTCCCGCACCCCGGTCACGCGTAAACCTATGGCTTCCCCGGCGCCTGCGATGTCTTTCAACCGCAGCACACCCGTCGAAGTGACGTCCCGTCCTTTGCCAACCCAAAGGAGCATTGTTTCCAACCGCTGCGCCAGCACCGTCCCGGCCACGGCCTCCCACACCTGCTGCGGCGTCAGGTCCGGGACTATGATCTGAGGCATGCCGGTTTGACTCGGGTCCGCATGGAACATGTCATGAACCCGCTCCGAATCTTCCGCTGTTCCTGACCAGATTCCGCTTTCGCGTAGGAAATCCACGTACAAATGAATTGAATCCCACACAAAGTCAATGTCGTCCTCAGTCTTTGCAGCTAGGTTCTCGATCAACCGGGTCATGGCCTCGTCAAAGGGTTCTGCCTTAAAACCAGTGACTTCCACCGCCGGGACGAGATTAAAATATTCGACTGCAAGCGCAGTGACCGGCCCCAACGCATCCAGGGCATGAGCGGCCGACATGCCGGCCGTCTGCTCACACCATTCCACGAAGAGCTTGGTGACAGATCCGATGGCGCGTTCGGCGCGGAGAGCTCCCACAGACTTCGAGCTGCGCGCTGCAGGAGCTCCGGACCGGATTTTCTTGCTGCTTTTGGACATGCCACCATGTTTTCACACGCGGACGGAACGCACGATGGATGTCCACAGGCGTTGCCGGCCGACTTCTTCCGTGTCAGACTCCCGGAATAAATTTTTTAGCATAGAAAGTTGCGCCAAATTCAAAAGGGGTTTACTCATATCCACGCTCAACGATCCAACTGATGAAGCTTCCGCTTTCCCTTCCATCCCGGCACGCAGTGGAATGCCTGATTGGTATCCAGACATGCTGGCATCCGTTGCTGAGAAAGTTTCCACCGGCCGCGTCCTGGCCTCACGGCCGTTAACCATGAACTCGTTATCACCTACTGGGCTGTTGGGAAGGAAATCCTTGAACGCCAGAGCCAGGAAGGCTGGGGAGCCAAGGTCATTGACCGGCTCTCAGCAAACCTGCGAGATAAATTCCCGGATGCCCGTGGCTTGTCTCCCCGCACCTTGAAATACATGCGTTCGTTCGCCGAAGCCTGGTCCCATGAGGCAATTGTGCAACAGCCTGTTGCACAATTGCTCTGGGGCCACAGTGTCATGTTGCTCGAAAAGCTGAGCGACCCGGAAACCCGCCTCTGGTACGCGGCTGCCGCCGTCGAACATGGGTGGTCCCGCAATGCGCTTGTCCACCAAATTGAAACCCGTCTGCACGAACCCTCGGGCCGGGCCATCAGTAATTTCAAGGCCGTACTGCCTGCAGCAGATTCAGACCTTTTGCAGCAGACCATGAAAGACCCGTACATTTTTGACTTCGTGGCCATGAAGGACAGGCATAACGAGGGCGAGCTGGAAGCTCAGCTGGTCGATCACGTTGAGAAGTTCCTGCTTGAGCTCGGCCGGGGATTTGCGTTCGTCGGCAGACAGGTCCGCTTGGTGGTGGGTGGGGACGAATTCATTGCCGATTTGCTCTTCTACAACTTCCGGTTACGCAGTTTTGTGGTGGTTGAGCTCAAAGCCGGCACATTCGATCCTGGATATCCTGGTCAATTGGGCATGTATATGGCCGCGGTGGATGACCTCATGGCCCACCCGGACGACAAGCCCACCATCGGCTTGCTGCTGTGCAAAACCAAGAACAACGTGGTGGCTGAGTATGCCCTGCGCGGGTACAGCGCCCCCATCGGGGTGGCCGAGTGGAAAACACAGATCGTGGACTCACTGCCGGAGGAGTCCCGCACCAGCCTGCCGAGCATTGAACTGCTGGAAGCAGAACTGGGCGAAGCATGAAGGCACCGGAGAAGTGCGCGAGGCAGAGGAACGAACGTCTAGCGCACTCCTTTGGTGCGGGGAATCCAGCGATTTATAACCGCTCCCGGCAGACTTAAGTGCCCGCTAATGTATCAATGCAGCTACCAATTCTTCACTCACTCTTGTACCCCGCCCACTCGCCAAGCACTATGGAGCCAGATATGGTGTTACTCACAGTCAGCCGGGAATTGGATTTCCTTACTGGTTGACCACGACGTCGGGAGGGAACGTAAGTATGCCAAAGACGAACACCGCTAAGGATCGCGGCGGCGGGAAACGCGGACATAGATTTTTGGTCAGCACGGCAATGCTGGCAGTCGGTGCGTTTTTAGTGCCTGGTTGCGCTCCAGCGGACAGTACTCCAACACTGACGTGGTACATCAACCCCGACGACGGCGGACAGGCAGAGCTGGCGGAACTATGCACCTCCGACGCCAACGGTGCCTACAAGATTGAAACGTCGCTGCTGCCTAAAGATGCCGCAGCACAGCGGGAACAATTAGCACGGCGTCTTGCTGCCGGTGATTCCTCGCTGGACATTATGAGCATTGACCCGCCCTTTGTTCCCGAGCTGGCGGAGCCAGGGTTCCTGGCTCCGGTCCCCGAAGAAGTTGCAAGTAAAACCACTGAAAACGTGTTGGAGGGGGCCTTGGCAGGCGCCACCTGGAAAGAAGAACTGGTGACAGTTCCCTTCTGGGCCAACACGCAGATCCTCTGGTACCGCAAGTCCGTCGCGAAAGCGGCCGGGCTGGATATGACCAAGCCGGTCACCTGGGACCAGATCATGGAGGCGGCGCAGAACGAGCAAAAATACTTGGGCGTGCAAGGTGCGCAGGCGGAATCCATGACGGTGTGGATTAATGCCTTGGTGGAATCCGCGGGGGGGCAAATTCTCGAAAATCCGGAGGCTCCCGCTGATGAAATTGAACTGGGTCTAACCACTCCCGCGGGCGAAGCTGCTGCAAGAATTATTGGGCAGATCGGTAAAGACAACCTGGGTGGTCCGGGGCTTCCCACCTCCACTGAAAATGACTCCATGATCCTCTTCCAAGGGGACAAGGGCTCGTTTATGGTCAACTATCCCTTCGTCTGGCCAGCCACCAATGCAGCGGTTAAGGCAGGCACCCTGGACCAGGCCCTGTTGGATGACATTGGCTGGACCCTGTACCCCGCAGTGGAAGCCGGAACGGATACGGCTCCCCCGCTGGGCGGCATTAATTTAGGTGTCGGCTCCAAGAGCAATCATCCCGACCTGGCCTACCAAGCCATTGAGTGCATCGTAAAACCTGAAAACCAGGCCACATACTTTGTGACCAATGGCAATCCGCCGTCGAACTCCACTGCCTACGACGATCCCCGGGTGGAAAAGCAGTTCCCCATGGCGCCGACCATTCGGGAATCCCTTCAGCTTGCCGCACCCCGGCCGCAGACACCGTTCTACAACGAAGTCTCCACTGGTTTGCAGCAGCAGTGGACACCACCTGATGCGGTGGATCCGCAAACCACTCCGCAGCAATCGCAGGAATTCATCCTTGCCGTACTTAAGGGGGAAAGGCTGTTGTGAGCACTTCTACTTCAAACAAACCCACAAGGGCAGCCCGCCCGGCGGGTCCACGCCGTCGAAGCGGACTCAGCGACAGGGCCAAAGCCGAACGCAAACTTGGCTGGCTCCTGGCAGGCCCCGCCTTCATTGTCATGCTGGCTGTGACCCTCTACCCCATCCTGCAGGCATTTTGGGACTCTCTTTTTTCCCTCCGGCTCACCGCCCCCGATGACAAGGAGTTTTTGGGGCTTGCCAACTACATCACCATCCTGTCCGACTCCGTCTGGTGGCGGGGCCTGGGTGTCACCGTCATCATCACCATCGTGACGGTGATCATTGAACTCATCCTCGGCTTTGCTCTGGCGCTGGTCATGGACAAGGCCATCAAGTCGCTCAAGGGCCTGCTGCGCACAGCGATCCTGGTCCCCTACGGCATCATCACGGTGGTTTCGGCCTACGCCTGGTTTTACGCCTTCGACATTAACTCCGGTTACGTCAATCACTGGTTCGACTGGGTGCCCGGCATCAGCACCGACCTGAACTGGTTCGCCGAGTTCTGGCCGTCGCTCTTTGTCATCATGGCGTCGGAAATTTGGAAGACGACGCCGTTCATCTCATTACTGCTGTTAGCTGGCTTGGCACAGGTGCCGGGCGAACTTACCGAAGCTGCCCAAGTCGACGGTGCCACGTGGTGGGAGCGGATGCGCAAGGTCATTATTCCCAACATGAAGGCAGCCATCATGGTGGCCGTCCTGTTCCGCACCCTGGATGCCTTCCGCATTTTCGACAATGTGTTCATTATGACCAATGGTGCACATGGAACAGAGGTGCTGTCCCTGCTGGCCTATAGAACCTCAATTTCACGCCTTGAAATTGGGCTTGGCTCGGCTATTTCAGTGCTGTTGTTCCTGTGCGTACTCATCATTTGTTTTGTGGCCATCAAACTTTTCAAGGTGGATCTCGCCGGAACTCAGGGAGGCAAAAAATGACCACCGGGAAACAGAAAATTACCTGGGCCATCATTGGGGTATTGGTGCTGCTGTACGCGCTCTTCCCCGTGGCATCCATTTTGGCCACGTCGTTTAAATCCCCCAGTGATCTGACGTCGGGGAAGTTCCTGCCCACCTCGGGTACTGGCACATGGGATAACTATCAACAGATCCTGGTAGGTGATGCACAGGGCCTGTTCCTGTCGGCGCTGCGAAATTCCATTGGAATTGCGCTCATCGCCACGTTTATCGCCGTCGTGCTGGCAACACTGTGCGCCTACGCCATTGCCCGGCTGGACTTTCCGGGCAAAAAGGTAGTGCTCACCACGGCGTTGGCAGTCTCCATCTTCCCCGTCATCTCTTTGGTGACTCCGCTGTTCAACCTTTGGCGCAACATTGGGCTGTATGACACGTGGCTGGGCGTCATCATTCCCTACCTGTCGCTGACGCTGCCCATCTCCATTTGGACCCTGGCCGCTTTTTTCCGCCAGATCCCGTGGGAATTGGAGCAGGCCGCTCAGGTGGACGGTGCCACCACGTGGCAGGCGTTCCGCAAAGCCATTGTTCCGCTGGCGGCACCTGGAGTGTTCACCACAGCCATCATTGCGTTTTTCATTGCCTGGAACGACTTTGTCTACGGCATCTCACTCACCTCAACGGAAGCGGCCCGCACAGTACCTGCGGCCCTGGCATTCTTCACAGGCGCATCTCAATTCGAAGCACCCACGGGCGCCATCTCGGCCGCGGCAATTATTGTCACCATTCCCGTGGTGCTGCTGGTTCTGCTCTTCCAGCGTCAAATAGTTTCAGGCTTGACCCAAGGCGCCGTCAAGGGCTGACCCGCTCACTCATAGAATAGGATCGCGAGCATGGCTGCAATCACCCTTAAAAACATTGTCAAGGAATACGGGGACGGTTTCCCGGCCGTCAATAATGTCAGCATTGACATTGCCGACGGCGAATTTGTCATCCTGGTGGGCCCTTCAGGCTGCGGAAAGTCAACCATTTTACGCATGATTGTGGGGCTGGAAGACATCTCCTCCGGGGAACTGCTCATTGATGGCCAACGGGCCAATGACAAGGCACCCAAAGACCGGAACCTGGCCATGGTGTTTCAAAACTACGCCCTTTACCCCCATCTCACCGTCTACGAAAACATCGCCTTCCCCCTGCGCTTGGCCAAGGGCAAACATAAGGAGGAGGACGTGGACCGTCTGGTGACCGACGCGGCCACCATGCTGGAACTCACCGATCACCTCCAGCGCAAGCCCGCCAACCTTTCCGGCGGTCAACGTCAACGGGTGGCCATGGGCCGCGCCATTGTGCGCCAGGCCGATGCCTTCCTTTTTGACGAGCCGCTGTCCAACCTGGACGCCAAGCTGCGTGGCCAAATGCGCTCGGAAATTTCCCAAATGCAGCGCCGTCTGGCAACCACCTCCGTCTACGTCACGCACGATCAAACTGAGGCCATGACGCTCGGCGACAGGGTGGCCGTCCTCAAGAAAGGCGAGCTGCAGCAAATTGCCTCTCCGCGTGAGTTGTACGAGCAGCCCGTGAACTTGTTTGTTGCCGGCTTCATTGGTTCCCCGTCCATGAACTTTCTGCCCGCCACCCTGGAAGGGAACATCCTCAAGACCTCCATTGGGGACGTGGAAATCAGCGCCGACAAAGCAGCGAAAGCAGCGAACCTTCCCTTTGTTCTGGTGGGGGTGCGGCCGGAGTTCTTTGAGGACGCTTCACTGGTTGAGGAACACAAGCTGCAGCACGGCTCCAGGTTCACAGCCCAGCTGACGCATACCGAATGGTTGGGCAATGAGCAGTATGGCTACATTAATTTTGACCCGGTTCCGGAAGTGCGGGAAATGCTCAACAGCCTGGCCCGGGACATGGATGCCGATGAGTTGCGTCCGCAGGTTGTGGTGACGCTCGACGCCGCCAGCAAGATCCGCGGCGGGCGTCCCGCTGAGTTGTGGCTGGATACGCGACGGCTGCACCTCTTCGACCCCAAAACCGGCGACAACCTGACCCGCGACGCTGCGGAAGGGGCCCGCCTCACGGAAGAAGCCGGCGTCGAACGGTCCGAGGAGATCGCCGCAGCACAGCAGTAAATGTCTGGTGAGCCCGCAGCAGCAGCTGATATGTCAGCTGCCGCTGCGGGCTCACCACGTTACTGCTTGGTCCACGCACCGCAGCGGGAGGACTTGAAATCCTGTCCTGCAGCCAGCGTCACCGAGGGCAATCCACCGCCGGGAATGTCGTTGGTGATGATGTCCTCGCTGTTGCTGCCACTGGTATAGATCCCCCAGTAGCAGGAGGAACCCACGGCGCTTTTGGCCTTGTACGTGCCCGGTTCAATGTCCACGCCCACCACCCAGGTGCCGTCAATGATGGTGCTGGACGCCTGCTTCTTTTCCGCCGTGGTGGCGGCGGTCTCGCGCTTCTTGACCTCCTCTTCGGCCTTCTTCACCGCAGCTTCCCGCCCTGCCACGGCGTCGTTACTGAGTTTGGCCTGCTCCTCCACTTGGGCAATGCGACGTTCAAGGGCACCATTTTTACCCTTGTAAATGTCACGGTCCGCGGCTGCCTTCTGGGCCGTGGCATCCAACGCTGCATATTCCTCGCTGCCGGTGGGGTCGGTGGTGGCCGTCCCCACCCAGAAGCCACCGCCAAAAAGCAACGCCACGGTGAGCAGGCCGGTGAAAACCTTGCCACCACGCCGCCCCGGTTTGGCCGCGGATTTATCCACCTTGGATACCCCATCCGCTTCAGGTGTCCCCTCGGGCCCAGGTGCCCCCTTTACCTCTAATGCTTTGGTCGGCGGTTCCGGGCGTTCTGCTGTACTCATGGTTTCTCCTCTATACGCCGCGTGGACGGTCATGATGCTGCGTGTCTTCATTGCCCGCAGCTGGTGTGTTGATAAATCTTGGACTGCCGTCGGTGTGCGCCCGTCTCACATACTGGGAGTCATCACCCACGGACGGCAGTGAAAGCGGAAACAGCATTCGCCACGGGATGGTCCGCCAGGCATGCCCGCCCACCTCGGGGTACTGGGCAGCTGGCTTCAACGACTCCTCCACGGCATCTCCTGTTTCCTGTGGTGCAATGCAGTACTGTGGCAAACGGCGGTTGCCGGCAGCTAACGGGCCCGCCCCCAACAGCCGGGCCCGCGCTCTTCCCACTTTGAATGTAGTGTTTGGCAGCTTCACTCCCGCAGTGGGACGGGGATAAGGCCCCTTATCAGCGCCTCAGCCCGCCCCAACGGCCGCGCACATAGACTGGAATGCGCAGCCACAAGGAAGGGAGATCCCCCATCAGCACCCACACGTCAGCGGGGTCGCAGGAATTGCGGATCACCCTGTCCCAGATTGCCCAGCTCGCCCGGGTGCAGCGTCCAGTGGTTTCCATGTGGCGCTCCCGCAGCAAGAACACCAGCACTCCGTTTCCGGCGCCAGTGGCCACCCGTGACCGGCAGGAACTTTTCGACGCCGTTGAGGTCATCACCTGGCTTGCCGCCACCGGCAGGGGCAACAACCCGAAGGCTGCACAGGATGTGGCAGCGTACGCTGAGCCTCTGATCTCCGCGGACAGGCAACAGCATTTTGCCGGCCTCACAGCACTTCTGGCCCTGCGTTGCCTCATCGATGCACCGCTGGCGTCGCTCACCGCCGAGGATCTGCTGGATGCCGCGGATGAACAGGATCCCGATGACGATTTCCTCTACGCCGAGCTTGCGGGCCTTGGCCCCGACCTCTTGCCGTTGGCAAGTCATGCGGATCTGCTCACCGACGCCGCGTACACAGCTGCGGCGGCGTTTGAGCAGTTGTACAGTGACGGCTTCCGTGCCGGGACGGCAGTTCAGGGCGCCACCTGGTTGACGCCGGAGGCCATGGAGCTGCTGGCCGCCACCGCAGTGGAGCTGGCCCTTCGCAGTGAACAGGATCCCGTGTTTATTGACGACGGCGGCAGCTCCCTGTTGCCGGCCGTCGCCCACGCCTTGGGCGAAACCACGTCCGCCACATTTTGCGTGGGGACGTTGACTTCCCCCGCGGCCCGGCTGGCCCGCAGAAGGATGCAGGCCCATGGCAGCTGGCAGGAAAACCTGCACATCACCAACACCGTCCCGGTTACCGCCCCATGGGTGCGGCTGGCGCAGTTCCCCTCCCCTGTGTTTCCAGTGCTTGATGCCACGCAAATGTTGACAGCCATTGACAACATTTCCCTGGACCTGGATGAAGGCTCCTGCGCGGTGGTCATTGCCCCGGCGTCAGTTTTGACCGATGCGTTGCAAGGCACAAGCCAGCATCGTGAGGCGGAGTCGATCCGTTCGGACATTTTGCGCTCGGACCGTGTCCGGGCCATGGTGCGCCTGCCGCAGGGATTGCTGCCCACGCGTCCCCGACAGGCGCAGGCCCTGTGGGTCCTGGGTGCAGCGGACCCCAACATTGCCATCGCCGACCGGTGGACCATGGTGGCCGATGCCTCGGAGCAGGAACTGAGTGTGGACGTCATCCAGGACCTGGTGGGGGATTTGGCGGCGTCGCTGGGTGGACGCGAACACATCCGTGCCCATTCATTCCGCTTCGCCACCCTAATGCGAACACGGTCTTTGCTCGCCCACCGCGGCAGGCTGACCGCGGCAAGCCAGGCGCCTGCACAACAGAAGTTGTTTGAAAGCACCGGCAGCGCTGCCGGACTGGTCCGCGCCGAAACGCTCCTGGACTCACTCAGGAATGAAACCCCGGCACCGTTGAGCATGGAGTTGTCCGGCGAAGCCCAGCAAACCCTCGCGCCCACCACCATTGCCGAGGCCATGAAGACGGGGGCCCTAAAGTATCTGCCCGGCCACCGGATTCTTGACCGGCACGTGGAGCCACAACGTGCCGGCCGCGCTCAGTTCACCCTCATTGGCGCCGAAGAGGTCGGTGGTAACTTGCCATTTGGTTCCCGCACTGTAAGCCAGCTGTTGTTCGCCGGCACGTACCCCCAGGGACGTCTGACCGAACCGGGAGACGTCATCTTCACCACCGGAGCGCAAACCGCAGCCGTGGTAGATCCGGCGGGCGCCGCCGTCGTGCTTTATCCAGCGCGGGTGCTGCGCATCAACGCCCAAAATTCGAGTGGGCTCATCCCCGATGCGCTGGCACAGGATCTGGGCAGCGCAGCAGGCAATGACTGGCGGCGCTGCCCCGTGCGCAGGATCCACCCCGAGGTAACGCCCGCCCTGAGCGGGGCACTCGCGGAAGTTGCGCAGGAACGTCAGAGGCTGGCGGTACGGTTGCAGAAGTTGGATGAGCTTGCCGGGTTGCTCGTGGACGGCGCCGTGCAGGGAAGTTTTACGGTTTTGAATTTTGGCACCACTATGGAGGGAAACAGCTGATGGCTGCGAAGAAGGTAAAGGTTGAGGCGCTGCCGTCGACCATGAAGGAATTGAAGGACACGCTGTGGAAGGCCGCGGACAAGCTGCGCGGTTCCATGGACGCTTCGCAGTACAAGGACGTCATTTTGGGCCTGGTGTTCCTGAAATACGTCTCAGATGCCTTTGATGAGCGGCGTGAGCAGATCCAGGTCGAGCTGACGGCGGAGGGGTTGACGCAGGACCAGATCGCCCAGCTCATTGATGACGTGGATGAATACACCGGCCGCGGTGTTTTCTGGGTTCCCACCCGGGCCCGGTGGACGTATTTAGCGCAGAACGCCAAGGGCACAGTGGCTTCCATGGACGAACCGGCCAAGTCCATTGGCGAGCTGATCGACGACGCAATGGCGTACGTCATGGGCGCCAACCCGTCGCTGGCGGCCACGCTGCCCATGATCTTCAACAGGGACAACATTGACCAGCGCCGTCTGGGCGAGCTGTTGGATCTGTTCAATTCCGCCAAGTTCACGGGAGCAGGCGCCACCAAGGCCCGGGATTTGCTGGGCGAGGTGTACGAATACTTCCTGGAGAAGTTTGCCCGCGCCGAGGGCAAGCGCGGCGGCGAGTTTTACACCCCCGCCGGCGTGGTGCGGGTGCTGGTGGAAGTTCTGGAACCCACGCACGGGCGCGTATACGACCCCGCCTGCGGGTCCGGCGGCATGTTTGTGCAGGCCGAAAAGTTCCTGGAATCACACCACAAAGAGGGTTCGGAGATTTCGGTCTACGGACAGGAACTCAACGAGCGCACCTGGCGGATGGCAAAGATGAACCTGGCCATCCACGGGCTCAATGGCAATTTGGCCTCGCGCTGGGGTGACACCTTTGCCCGCGACCAGCATCCTGACATGCAGGCCGATTTCATCATGGCCAACCCGCCGTTCAACATCAAGGACTGGGCGCGCTCCGAATCGGACCCGCGCTGGAAGTACGGTGTGCCCCCCGCCGGCAACGCCAACTACGCGTGGATCCAGCACATCATTTCCAAGCTGGCGCCGGGAGGTTCCGCCGGCGTGGTCATGGCCAACGGCTCCATGTCCTCCAATTCCGGCGGCGAGGGTGAAATCCGCGCCCAGATCGTGGAGGCCGATCTGGTTTCCTGCATGATTGCCCTGCCCACGCAGCTGTTCCGTTCCACCGGCATTCCCGTGTGCACGTGGTTCTTCGCAAAGGACAAGACCGTTGGAACCCACGGTGCCGTGGACCGCACCGGACAGGTGTTGTTCATTGACGCCCGCAATTTAGGGCACATGGTGGACCGTGCCGAGCGCGCCCTGTCCGATGAGGACATTGCCCGCATTTCCGGCACGTTCCACGCTTGGCGAGGTTCTGCTTCAGCTGTGGCTTCCGGCCTGACGTACGACGACGAACCCGGCTTCTGCAGGTCCGTCACTCTGGCGGAAATCAAGGCCGCTGACTACGCCCTCACCCCGGGCCGTTACGTTGGCGCCGCTGACATTGAAGACGATGGCGAGCCCATTGAAGAGAAGATCGCCCGTTTGTCCGCTGAGTTATTTGAACAGTTCGACGAGTCCGAGCGCCTGGCAGCTGTTGTGCGCGAGCAGTTGCGGAGGGTTTCATGAGTGATCCATTGATTTTGACTCTTGGTGATCTCGGTCAGTTGTTCGATGGGCCTCATGCAACGCCCACACGCATAGCTGAAGGTCCGTACTTTCTAAATATTTCTAGTCTCAACGCAGGTAGGCTGGACCTTTCCCAGTCAGACCATGTCTCCCGCGAGGACTTCGGTAAGTGGACTAAACGAGTCACACCGGAAGAGGGTGACTTGCTCTTTTCCTATGAGACCAGACTGGGAGAAGCAGCACTTATGCCGGCAGGTATTGAGGCTTGCCTCGGACGTCGGATGGCCTTGCTTCGTCCAGATCGCGGGATAATCAACCCACAGTTTCTGTTGTATTACTACTTGAGCCCGTCTTTCCAACGTCTCATAGAACAGCACACAATTCATGGCGCCACGGTTAACCGCATTAGCTTGTCCACAATGGGATCCTGGCCGGTCTCGGTGCCACCGATCAAAGATCAGCAAGCTATCGCAGAAGTCCTAGGCGCCCTCGACGACAAGATCGCCGCCAACACCAAGTTTGCCGCGACGGCTGAAACTTTAATATTGTCGGCTTTCAAAAAACTACTGATGACTACCGAGGTGAGGCAGGTCGTCGTTCAAGAAATCACATCTCGACTCCAGATCACTCGGAAATTTTTGAAGTCAGAAATTTTGGTAGATGGCGACTTCCCCGTATTCGACCAGAGTGATGCCGGACATTTGGGCTACCTCAATGGTGAAGGTTACTTAGACGCCAGCCCGGAACATCCAGTCCTCTATTTTGGCGATCATACATGCAAACTCCGCCTATCAGCCGAAAGGTTCTTTGTTGGGCCAAATACCATACCATTTGTAGGCCGAGAAATTCCGACCTTGGCATTCTTTGCAAGCCTTCAGGGTGTCCAGAAACATGAAGAATATAAGCGGCACTGGGGTAGTTTGATGTCCAAATCGGTAACTATTCCTAGCCTTCAATCATGTATTGATTTCGAGCGACGATTTGCGCACTGCTTACCCTTCATTGCGGGATTGCGTTCAGAGAACAAACGCTTGGCAGCAACCCGAGACACCTTGCTCCCCCAGCTGATGTCCGGGAAGCTGCGGATAAATGGTTCCATTATGCCGAGCGCTAGTGCCGCTGAAAAACTTGGGCAGCAACGTTGAGGGATCCTGATTCCATCACGAGCCGTGATGGTTTTCGTCGGGTACTGAGTTTTTTATCGACACACCTAAGTCGTGGCTACTGGTTACCATATTTGGCTGCCCTTTTTGGGTTAATATTCTTTGCTACCGCGGGAATAAGATTCTTTGGACAATGTAGAGGTGCCAGTTTGCTCATTCCGGCAGCAACCTGCTTAGCAGCTGGTACCGCCGGGTTCGTTGCCTTGAAGGGAGTTTCGACCTGGTCAGATCAGATTCGAAAGGACAGATTTGAGAAAAATAGACGCGCGTCAGAGCTGTACATGTCGGCGGCCATGATGCATCTTGAGCAGGTTAACGATGACCCGAAGCTTCAAAAACAGCTTGAGGGCCGTATAGCTGTAATCTTGTGGGGCACTGATTCCACCATCAAATCTGCTTTAAATTTCGTCACCCATGTAGTTTCTACGACACCTTCGGCTGAACCACTAAACACCGGGGATCGTGCATTCGGCCAGCTCATGCTCGCCTTGCGCGTCGAACTGTTGGGGCCAACGTCAATATCAGCCGACGAGTTGGTCAGTGTCGCCTTCATAAAAAAGTTGCCGACTAGTGACTGATAACTATTTAGGGGTCTTAACCAAGGCGGTGTCATACCCTCGAAGCAACAAGTTGGTTGAATAGAGGAGTTGCTGGTGGGGCGTAGGCCGTTGTCTTTTTCGGATCGGGCGGACATTGCTGTAGGCATCCTGGCGGGCAAAACTGATCGGCAGATCGGGGCTGATCTTAGCCGGGACTACACCATTATTTGGCGGGAGCGTGGACGGAACTCGACGAAGACCCGCGGCTACCGGCCGGTCAGTGCTGACTGTGCCGCTGAGCGTCGGCGCAGACGTCCGCAGGCACAGTCAATGGAGACAGATCCGATCCTGGCTGCGCGGGTCAGGGCGGATCTGGCCAGGTCTAGGACGCCGCGGCAGATCGCGGGCCGTTTGCGTTTGGAAGCCACAGACGCCAGCGTTGAGATCATGACGAAATCACCCGACGCCGAAGGCCGCACCGTGTCCCACGAGGCCATCTACCGTTGGATCTATGCTCTGCCCAAGGGTGAGCTGGCAAAGTCAGGGATTTTACTCCAGTCCAAGCGCACGAAGCGTAAATCGGTGAAGCCGTTGGGTGAGCGGACCGGCGGGAGGATCATTGGCATGGTCAGCATCGACGACCGCCCCAAGGAAGCCTCAGATCGCCGTGTTCCTGGGGCGTGGGAGGGGGATTTGGTGGTCGGTAAGGGCGGCAAGAGCGCTATCGCGACCCTCGTGGAGCGGCACAGCAGGTTCTTGATTATGCTGGGTCTGCCCGAGGGGAAGAAGGCTGCTGGACTCGCTGATGTCCTGATCGATCGGGTCAATGACCTGCCGGCGTTGATGCGTGGTTCCCTGACCTGGGACCAAGGCACGGAAATGGCCCGCCACGCCCAACTCACGGTAGCCACGGACCTGCCAGTGTACTTCGCCCACCCGCATTCACCGTGGGAGCGACCCTCCAATGAGAACACGAAAGGATTGATCCGCGAATACCTACCCAAGGGCATTGAACTGACCAGCCACCAGCCCTATCTGGACTCCATCGCCGACGAACTCAACGACCGCCCCCGCGCCGTTCTGGGATTCCTCACACCACGCGAGGTATTCACCAAGCTACTCAACGACAATGTTGCTAAGACGGCTTGACACCGCCCAAGCAGGATTCGAGTTCTTCATTGTGCGGCTTCTCCCAATTGACTACTCGTGACCGGGCAGATAGAAAGGGCTCGTGTTGGGTAGCCCGTAAAGCAAATGGTCCTGGCCAATGAAAATTTGTTCTGCAGATATCAACATATAAAGAAACCGGCCAAAACTTTACATGTTGCCGAAACCTGTAAAGGAACTTGCAACGTTTATCCACAGGTACTGAGGGAAACCTTGCGGTTCTTACCTACACGATCGTGACCGGACGCTGCTGGCTATGCCCCAAAGTCATCCTTGAGAATGCTGGGCAGGAAGCCGAGCTCATCCAGCTGCCTGATGATGAACGGGGTCAGCGGACCAGGTGCCATGACCAGCCGGTAAGTGCGCTTGCCCTCAGCAATGGGTTGCAGAAGCTTTTTCTCGAGAAGTTTGCGAATTTGTTGACTGCGCGAGGCAACGGACCCCGGAAGTGCCGGCTCTAGGTCGGCAGCCTTGACTTCAGTCAAGCTCGCTACAATTTCAAGGGCCGCCGCTTCATGCATGGAAAACGCCCCGGCATTGACCCCTCGCTTAATGGCTGGCCGCAGTAATTGGTCCAGGACGAAATCCCCATCGCTGAGTCTGTTCAACTTCTCCAAATCCGCAAGCATCCCGTCGAGTAGGTATCGGCACCACGCGATGATTGCGTCCGGCTTCAATGAATCAGCTTCTTCGAGCATGCTGTAATACAGCGACCGGTCGGCACCGAAAACCGTGGTCGGATTAAGCGCCCGATAGCTTGTAGCATCCGTGAATCCCTGCGAGACCATGATCGCGTAGGTAAAAAGCCTGCATACCCGCCCGTTTCCATTTCCAAAAGGGTGGATCCAGACAAACCTGTGGTGCGCGATGGCTACTTTAAGCAGCTCATAACTCTGCTCGACCGGTCGGTTCACGAAATCCAACAGTTCAGTCATATCGCCCTGAACAGAGATTGGCGACGGCGGAATGTGAGCCGACCCGCCAATTGAAACCTCGGTTGTTCGGTACGCTCCCGGCGTCCTGTCCCCCTCACGGTTCAAGCCCCGCACTGCGATTTTGTGCAGTTCCCTGACCAGACTATGCGTGATGGGACTGCCCGGAATGACCACGCTGTCAATAAACGCAGCTGCTTCCTGCAGCTGAATAATTTCCCTGACACCTTCTGCCACGGAAGATCCATTCCGGCCCGTTGATGCAGCGGCGCCCTGGACTGCATCAACAATGGACGTCCTATTGCCCTCGATGCGAGCGCTCATGATGCTGGCCATCAACTGGAACAACGACTTGAGCTGCAGGAAGACTGTTGGATGAGTGGTGCCGGTGCCGAGATCGCCCCGCAATCGCTCAAGATCGATGATGGTGCCTGCCAGCGGGGAGCTGAAGGAAAACTCTGGGAATTCAATGCTCTGCATGTCGAAACCTTAGCATCGCCAAAGCAACAATTAAGCAAAGTCGCTTGAGATCCCTTTGCTTGCAAGGAAAAGAAATACCACCTCAACTTTAACAATTAATGTTCACCTGAGATAGGAACTAAGTCAAAGTATTTTTGGAACTGCGTCGCTGCTTCAAAACTTACCAACCTACACCCCTGATAACCCCGCTTAACGCTTCACAACAGCGGCGCGGGAAGATCCGGCTGGTAGCGTCATGACTAATCGCAAACCGCCCATGGGGGAGAACGCAATGACAGTGGTAACCACCGGCTTCTCCGAGGCCGCCTGGGAAGGCTTGGCCCTTGATCAACTTGGGGAGCTGGGCTGGAAGCCAACCCGCGGCGAGGAGATTGCCCCGGGCACCGGCGAACGTGAGACGTGGGCGGAACTGTTGATCCGACGTCGTCTGCTGCTGGCATTGCAAAAGTTCAACCCCACGGTTCCGGAACAATACCTGCGCCAAGCCGTTGCCGAAATTGTCACCCCCAAATCTAATGACGCCCTGACCGAGAACCACCGCATCCACAAGTACCTGGTGGACGGATACCGGCTCAGTTACATTGACACCGACGGCAGCGAGAAGAACCCCACCATCCGCCTGGTCAGCAACGCCGCGGATGACAACGACTGGCTGGCCGTCAATCAGGTCACGCTGACCAACCGTGACCACACCCGGCGCTTTGACATGGTGCTGTACCTCAACGGGATGCCCGTCAGTGCGATTGAGTTGAAGAAGGCCGGCAGCGAATCGGCCAACGTGGCCGCAGCCCATGCGCAGTTGCAAACGTACCTGCGCGAATTCCCCATGGCGTTCCGGTTCAACCTTCTAAACCTGATCTCCGACGGCATCATTGCCAAGTTCGGCACCGCCTTCACACCCCTGAACCACTTCTCTCCGTGGAATGTGGATGACGACGGCAATCCCGTGGAAGCCGGCGCCATGCTGGACGGCGACATCATCAGTGCCCTGGACACCGCGCTTGACGGCCTCTATAACCAGGAACGGTTTTTGCAGTTGTTGAATTCCTTTACCGCCTTTGATTCCGGGGCGGAGGGCCTGACCAAACGGATCACCAAACCCCACCAGTACTTTGCCGTCACCAAGGCCGTGGGCAGCACCATTGACGCCGTCCGCTCCAACGGTGAATCCCGCGGCAAGGCCGGCGTGGTCTGGCATACGCAGGGTTCGGGCAAGTCCATGGAAATGGAGCTCTACACCAATCAGGTGATGCGTCGTCCGGAGCTGCGCAACCCCACAGTTGTGGTCATTACCGACCGCAATGAACTCGATGGCCAGCTCTTTGAAGGGTTCTCCAGGAGCCTGCTGCTGCCGGAGGCACCGCAGCAGATCCGCCGCCGCTCCCAGCTGCGTGAGGAACTGAGCAACCGCGTGACAGGCGGTATTTACTTCACCACGCTGCAAAAATTTGGCCGCAGCAAGGGTGAAAAGGATGCCGGCGCCGACCACCCGCTGCTCTCGGACCGCAAGAACATTGTGGTGATTGTGGATGAAGCCCACCGCAGCCACTATGACGACCTCAACGGGTACGCCCGGCATCTGCGCGACGCCCTGCCCAACGCCACATTGATTGCCTTCACCGGCACCCCCATTTCCTTCGCGGACAGGGACACCCGCGAGGTGTTTGGCGGGTATATCGACATTTATGATCTGTCCCGTGCCGTGGAGGACGGGGCCACGGTCCCGGTGTACTTTGAACCCCGGCTGATCAAGGTCAGCCTTGCCGAGGGCGTCTCGGAAGAGACTCTGGACGATTCCGCGGACGAGCTCACGCTGGGGCTCGACGAGACGGAGCGGGCCCGCATCGAGGCAAGCGTTGCCGTGGTCAATGCGGTTTATGGCGCTCCCGAGCGCATTGCTGCGCTGGCCCAGGACTTGGTGGCCCACTGGGAAAACCGGCGCGGGCAAATGTCCAAGTTCATCGAGGCTCCCGGCAAGGCCATGATTGTGGGCGGAACCCGGGAAATCTGCGCGAAGATCTACGCTGCCATTGTGGAACTGCGCCCCGACTGGCACGCTGACGAGCTGGACAAGGGCAAAATCAAGGTTGTGTATTCAGGTACGGCCTCCGACGTTGCGCCCGTGTCCCGGCACGTGCGCCGCGACTCGCAAAATGCCGCCATCAAGGAGCGTCTCAAGGACGTGGACGATGAGCTGGAGCTGGTGATTGTCAAGGACATGATGCTCACCGGCTACGACTCCCCGCCCCTGCACACGCTTTACCTGGACCGACCGCTCAAGGGCGCCCTGCTCATGCAGACCCTGGCCCGCGTCAATCGCACCTTCCGCGGCAAGCAGGACGGCCTGCTGGTGGCCTACGCCCCGTTGGCGGACAACCTGACCAGCGCCCTGGCGGAATACTCGGCGTCGGACCGTGCCAAGAAGCCTGCCGGCAAGAACATTGACGAGGCCATTGGCATGGTCCATGAGTTGGTGGCACAGTTGCGCCAAATCCTGACGGGCCACGATTGGAAGGCCAAGCTGCTCAAGGGCGGTCCCAAGGCGTTCCTGAACGCCACGTGGGGAGCCGTGAACTACCTGCGCGACCCGCTGACCCCCGGAAACGCTACAGCTTCCGCCGGCGCTTCCCTTGACGACGCCGGACAGGAAACCTTGGCGGACGGCTTCCGCAAGGGCTCCTCCCGTCTGGCGCGGGCCTGGGCACTGTGTTCCGGAGCGGATTCCCTGGAGCCATTGCGGCCCGAGGTGGCTGTCTATGAGGAAATCCGGGTATGGATGGCCAAGCTCGACGCCGAGGAGCGGCAGTCCCGTGGGGAGCCCATCCCCGAGGAAATCCAGCGCATGCTGGGGCAGTTGATTGCCGAGGCCACGTCCACTGGTGAAGTCCTGGACATTTACGATGCCGCCGGCATGCCCAAGCCCTCGCTCGGGGACCTGACCCCGGAGTTCATTGCCAAGACCCAAAAGGCCCGCAATCCGCAGTTGGCCATTGAGGCATTGCGGAAGTTGATCTCCGACGAATCCACCAAGACCACGCGGGACAATGCAATCCGGGCCCGGTCCTTCTCGGAGCGCATCGCCGAATTAATGCGCAAGTACACCAACCAGCAGCTTTCCAGTGCCGAAATCATTGCGGAACTGGTGGAACTGGCCCGTGAAGTGGCGGCAGAAGCAGACCGCGGAAAGACATTTGATCCGCCGCTGGGATCCGATGAACTTGCCTACTACGACGCGGTCTCGGAAAACGAATCCGCCGTGGACGTCATGGGCAAGGGCGTGCTGGCCGAGATTGCCCGGCAACTGGTGCAAATCATGCGCCGCGATGTGCGCACCGATTGGACAGTGCGTGAGGACGTCCGCGCCAAGCTGCGCTCCTCGATCAAACGGCTGCTGGTGCTCAACGGCTACCCGCCGGACAAACAGCCGGCGGCCATCAAGCTGGTCATGGAACAAATGGAGTCCATGGCACCGCGGTATGCGCAGGAGCGGGGAGCGTAAGCGTTCCAATCTGGGGCCATTGCTGCTCTGGCTGGCCGGGAATTTTGGTCAACTTCCAGCGAACTCCCAACTCCCAAAAAAATTGGGAGTTGGGAGTTGAAAATTGGGTCATCCACTGCAGAATGTTAGGCTAACTCCCAACTCCCAAAAAAATTGGGAGTTCGTTGGGAGTTGAGATGAAGTTACCCATGCCCGCCCCCGGTCACGACGCCCTCTTGAGCAAGCTTCTCGAGCGCGGGACTAATGAGCTGGTGCGGCTATTCAGCACACCCATTGATGATTCGCCCCACTTTCACTGGGATCAGCTTCGGCACCGCACACCACCGAATGGCTGGAGCCACGAGGAATGGTGGTTTGCAGTTAAATCACGTCGCCTTCAGCAGAGGCGTGAAGTCAATCTGCGCGACAAGGCCGGCCGTAAGTTCACTTTTGTGTTGACGGACAAGATACTCAAGGCGTGCGAAGAAATCTCCAGCCGTGCCAGCGGGCAGGTTGCTGCAGCTGGGCAAATTCTGACCACGCAGGGCCGGAACCAATACATCATCAAATCTCTTGTGGAAGAGGCCATCACTTCCAGCCAGTTGGAGGGCGCCTCAACATCACGCCGCGTTGCCAAACAACTGTTGGAGTCGGGCAGACAACCTGCAGACAAGTCTGAAACCATGATCCTGAACAATTACGTGGCCATGCAACATATCAAGGAAACATCCCAAGATGCATTGACCCCTGAGCGGGTTCAACACCTACACCGCTTGTTGACTGAAGACACCCTTGACGACCCCAACGATGCCGGGCGCCTCGAAACCCCGGACCACACCCGCGTTTCGGTATGGGACCAAGACATTGCGGTCCATATGCCACCACCTGCTGCGGAATTGCCCCAACGACTTCAAGAACTGTGTGACTTCGCCAACGGTACCGGCGGAACCGAAAGTTACCTCCCCCCCGTGGTGCGGGCCATCATTGTTCATTTCATGTTTGGGTATGACCACTATTTCGCAGACGGCAACGGCCGCACCGCACGATCTCTTTTCTACTGGAGCATGCTCCATGAGGGTTACTGGCTTAGCGAGTATGTGACAATCTCACGCATTCTGCGCAAAGCCCCCTCAAAATACGCGATCAGCTACTTGTATACAGAAGACGACGAAAGCGATCTTACGTATTTCATTCATTACCAGTTGGATGTTTTCATACGAGCCTTGAACGATTTGGATGACTACTTGGCCGCTAAGTCCCAAGAGTTGCAATCGTTGAAGCATGCGCTTCGATCCGACGGTGCCGGCTTGAATCATCGGCAGATCGACACCCTGGAATGGCTTGCCCGGGACGATTCTCACAGCACCAACGTCATCACCTACGCTCATCGATTCCGCATTGGTGAGCAAACCGCACGAAATGACTTAAACGAGCTCACTACCTTGGGCCATGCCATCCAGTTCAAGAATGGGCGCGCCAACACTTGGCGGGTCAATCCCCGCCTTAACAAGCACCTGGGCGTTTGATTTCTTGCCTACGAACTCCCAACTCCCAAAAAAGTTGGGAGTTCATTGGGAGTTGGGGATTGGGATTCCATTCGGGACCGGCAAAAATCACCGAACCGCCCCGCGCTACCTCAACAATGATCTTTTGTCGGCGCCTGCGTCTACGATTGAAGTAGAAGCCGTCGCAGCACTTTGGAGCGTTCCGTGGACTATTTTGCAATCAACCTGCTGCGTGAAAACCACGCTGGCTGGTCCCTGCTCCGGGCCCAGAACGCACCGCTGGCCCTGGCGTTTTTCATGACAGCGTTCACGGACCCCAACCAGCGCAATCTTGGCCGCCAGGACGTCATTGATGTTCTGGATGATGTGCTGTTCATCCTGCGCGACTCCCTGGGCCAGGACAAGTTCCCCCGCTCCGCCAGCGAGTATCTGGATGATTGGGCGGAGCCCGACAAGGCGTGGTTGCGGAAGTTTTATGCCGACAACCGTGATGAACCCGTCTATGACCTCACAGCCTCCACCGAGGACGTCATCCGCTGGGTGGAATCATTGCGCGGGCGCGACTTTGTGCCCACCCAATCCCGCCTGTCCAGCATATTCAACCTGCTCAAGACCCTCGTCCAGGGCTCGGAGACCGACCCGGAGGCCCGGCTGGCGGAACTGCAGCGCCAACGCGACGGCATTGATGCCCAAATGGAGCAGATCCGCTCCGGCGAGATTCCCCTGATGACCGGCCCCGAAGCCGTTGACCACTTCCACCAGCTGACAGCCCAGGCCAAAGACCTGCTGTCCGACTTCCGCGAAGTGGAGGCGAACTTCCGCAAACTCGACCGCAACCTCCGGGAGCAGATTTCCAGGTGGGAAGGCGGCCAGGGTGATCTGCTTGAGTCGATCTTTTCCTCACAGCAGGACATCAGCGGTTCCCTGCAGGGACGCACCTTCCAAGGTTTTTGGGACTACCTGATGTCGCCGCAGCTGCGCTCCGAACTGCACGAACTGCTGGAACGTGCCACCCGGATCGAGGCGCTGTCCACCCAAAAAGGTCTGCATTCCATCATCTCGATGCAAAAGGACTGGCTGCCCGCCGTCGAACAAACGCAGTCCACTGTGCGCCAGCTGTCAGCCCAGATCCGGCGCCTGCTCGATGACAAGGTCTTTTTGGAGGACAAACGCATCATGGCGTTGATCCGCAACATTGAATCCGGCGCCCTCGCCGTCCGGTCCACCCCGCCCCAGGGGACCTTTGGCGAACTCGCCGCCCACGAGGTACCTGTGAAGCTTCCTTTTGAGCGGCCCCTGTACGAACCCAGCAGGCAGGTGGCCCTCAACGATGCCGTCGGCGTCGCGGAAGACCTTGAGGTGGATGCGCATGCCCTGTTCGATCAGTTTTATGTGGACCCGCAACGGCTGGAATCCAACATTGATTCCGTCTTGGCGGATGCCGAGCAGGCCACACTGGCGGACGTCACCGACGCCTTCCCCCTGAGTCAGGGACTGGCCGAACTTGTCAGCTACTTCCAACTTGCCACCGATTCCCCCTCTGCCATCATTGACCCCCAGGGCACCCAAACCCTGTCCTGGACACTGCCTGACGGCAGCCTCCGCGAAGCCACAGTCGAGAAGATCATTTTTGTGAGGCCATCATGACCACAGTCCCCGACCATTCCCTCGACCCTGTGAACACCGCGGAGGCAGAAGTCCGCGTGGTTGACGGACTGCCTTTGGTGGTCACCAAGCTGTTCAAGGGCGTCCTTTACCGTGACAGCGATGAAAAACTGTGGCAGCGGCTCATGGAACTTGCGGCCCAGACCCGTGACTACGTGGGTGTGCTCGGCCTGGAACTGGTCCTGGATGACAGCGAAGGCTACGCGTTCCTGCGCTCGAGCCCCGACGCGGACCCTGAACTGCCCCGTCTCATCCCCCGCCGCCAGCTCACTTTCCACGTCAGCCTGCTGCTGGCCCTGCTGCGGGCGCGGCTGGCGGAATTTGACCAGCACAACAGTGAAACACGCCTGATCATGACTGCCGGCCAAATCGGCGACATGGTCTCCGTGTTCCTGCCCGAATCCAGCAATGAGGCCCGCGTCCTGGATCAGTTGGCCACCAACATTAAAAAAGTCGTGGAACTCGGCTTCCTGCGCAAACTCCGTGGCCAGGACCAGAGCTATGAAGTGGCCCGCATCCTGAAGGCCTATGTGGATGCGCAATGGCTGGAGGAATTCGACGCCCGTCTCGCGGACTACAAGGCCACGCTGGAAGGCGGGGAATCCGTCGTCGGGCCTGCAGCAGGAACAGCCGGACCCTCCACCGCAAAGACGGCCACAGCATGAGCACCCAAACCCAGCCAGGGCTCTTTCATCTGGATGACATCACCACTGACGACGCCGGCGCCCGCCCCGGTTTTCGGCTGCACCGTTTGGAGCTGCTGAACTGGGGCACGTTCAACAATGCCGTACGCACCTTCCGGCTGGATGGCGAGAACAGCCTGCTCACAGGCGACATTGGCTCCGGAAAGTCAACGGTGGTGGATGCCATCACCACCCTGCTGCTGCCCGCCAACCGCATTGAATACAACAAGGCCGCCGGGGCGCAAAAGAGGGAACGCAGCCTCATGTCTTATGTGCGGGGCTTCCACAAGAGCACCCGCAGCGGCATAGGCGATGCCTCCCGCCCCGTGGCGCTGCGCGGTCCCGGCACGTACTCGGTGGTGCTTGGCGTGTTCCACAACGCCACCTTGGACAAGACCATCACCTTGGCCATCACCTTGTGGGCCACCCAGGAAGCGGGCCAGCCCACACGTTTTTATTCAATTGCCGAGGGCGGGCAGTCGATCAAGGATGACTTCTCCAATTTTGGTGCTGACATTGCCAAGCTCAAGCGCCGGCTCACTGCCAATGGCACCAGGACCTTCCCTTCCTTTGAACAGTATGGGGCCGCCTTCAAACGCCATTTCGGCATTGGCTCGGCCCAGGCCATGGAACTGTTCCACCGCACGGTATCCATGAAACAAGTGGAGAACATCACCCACTTTGTGCGCACCAACATGCTGGAGGAGGACGATGTTGAAACGCGCATCAAGAACCTGCTCCACCATTTTGATGACTTGAAAAATGCGCACAATGCGGTGCTCCGGGCCAAGGACCAGATCCGCATGCTGGAACCCGTCCGGGACCATGCCGCCCACCATGCCGCGTTGAGCGTGGACTACAACAGCTCCCACCACCAGCGCGAGCAGCTCTCACCGTGGTTCACCACCCAAAAGCTTGAGCTCAGCGAAGCCCACCTGCTGGAGCTGGAGCGGGCCGGCGCAAAGGTCCAGGAACAACAAGTTTCCCTGACCGTTGAACTCGGCTCATTCACCCGCGAACTGGCTGAGCTGCGCGACGACATCCGCAGCAGCGGAGGGGGCCGGATCACCACCATCGAGGCGGAGTTGGCCCGCCTGTCCATTGAGCAGGGTGCCCAGCACGAACGGTTTGGCAGGTACTCCGACGCCGCCACAGTGCTTGGCCTGTTTGCCCCTGAAGACCAAGTGGTTTTTGACGCGAATGCAGCCGCCCTCCCCGGGGTGGAAAAGCACTTAATTGAAGCCAACGTCGAGCTGCAGGGGCAGCGCACGGCGTTGGACCGCCAGCGTTCGGAGGCCTTTGAACAGACGGGTCAGTTGAGGGGGGAGCTCAAAAGCCTGCTGAGCAGGCAGAACCTGCTGCCCAGCTGGTTGATCGAGCTGCGGCACAGGTTGTGCGCAGGAACGGGCATTACCGAAGTGGAGCTGCCCTTTGCCGGCGAACTCCTGAAGGTCCGTGATTCCGAGGCCGCCTGGGAAGGCGCAGCGGAGCGCACCCTGCACGGCTTTGCACTGTCGTTGTTGGTCACGGGCAAGCATTACCCCGCAGTCAGCGACTGGGTTGACTCAAACAACCTGCGCGCCCGGCTGGTCTACCTGAAGGTTCCCGACAGCCCTTCCCCACGCACGGCAACACCGGGCACCCTCGCCAGCAAAATCAGCATCAAGCCCGGCTCCTCCCTGCGCGATTTCCTGTTGGACGAGCTCGGCCGCCGCTTTGAGCACCAGTGCTGCGACACCATGGACGAATTCCGCCGCTATCCCAAAGCGCTGACAGTCAACGGACAGCTCAAGGGCGGCGGCGGGCGGCACGAAAAAGATGACCGCAAGGCACTGACCGACCGTTCCACGTACGTGCTGGGCTGGGACAACCACGACAAAATTGCACGGTTGCGATCGGCCCTTGAACAGGCAGAGGGTCAAGCCCGCACAACCGTTGACGGCCTGGCCCGCATTGACACGCAGCTGGCAAACCTCGGAAGCCAGCAACGGCTCATCGGAACCGTCACCGCCGTCGCAAGCTTCGCGGACCTTAACTGGCAGACCACAGCGCGCACCCTGGAGGGGCTGAAGGAAGAGAAGGCCGCGTTGGAATCCGCCAATGACATTTTGCGTGAACTCAGCCGTCGCGAGGCGCAGGCCGCTGAGCGGGTTGAAAAGGCCCGGAACAAACTCAGTGCCCTGGACAGGCGCATTGGTTCCCATGAAGCCGAAATCAAGGCGCTCACTGAACAAATTGCCGCATGCCAGGAAGCACTGGCGCAAGAGCCACTTTCGGAGGGCATGGAGGTGCGTGCCGATCTGGACAGGCTGGCCCGGGCGGCCCTGGGATTCGAGGAGCTCACGTACAAAAACACAGACCAGACGGAGCGCAAGGTCCGCAACGGCCTCACCTCAGCCATTGATGCCCTCAGCAAACGCATCAGCACCGCCGAGGGAACCACCATCCGGTACATGACCGATTTCAGGAACAAATATCCCTCGGAAACCACCGACCTTGACGCTTCACTGGAGGCAGCCGGGGAGTTCAACAAGATGTTGGCGCAGTTGGTGGACAATGACCTGCCCCGTTTCGCCACCCGGTTCAAGGAATCACTGACACAAAACACCATCCACGAAATTGTTGCCTTCAATGCCTTCCTGGATGCCCGCAAGCAGGACATCATTGCCCGCATAGAGGAAATCAACGAGTCCCTGGCCCGGATTGAATACAACCCCGGCCGGCACATCCAGTTGGAACCGCGGCCCACCTCGGATCCGGAGGTGCGTGAATTTGGTGCCGAACTGCGGGCCTGCTCCGAAGGGTCCATCGGCGCGCAGGAACAGTATTCGGAGCAAAAATTCCTGCAGGTTGAAGCGCTCGTAGAGCGTTTCCGTGGCCGCGAGGGCCGTACCAGCCTCGATGAGCGCTGGACTGCCAAGGTCACCGATGTGCGCAACTGGTTCACGTTTTCCGCTTCGGAAAAGTGGACTGAAACCGGTGAAGAACACGAACACTTCACGGATTCCGGCGGCAAGTCCGGTGGCCAAAAGGAGAAGCTGGCCTACACCATTTTGGCCGCAGCCCTGGCGTTCCAGTTTGGCATTGCAGCAGGCCCCGGCAATCAACGCAGCTTCCGTTTTGTGGTCATTGACGAGGCCTTTGGCCGCGGCTCCGATGAATCGGCAAGGTACGGCCTGGAATTGTTCAAGCGCCTGAAGCTGCAGCTGCTCATTGTCACGCCCCTGCAAAAGATCCACGTCATTGAGCCGTTCGTGGCCAATGTGGGGTTTGTGGCAAATGAGACAGGCGCCGATTCCCAGTTGCGCAACATGAGCATTCAGGAATACCGGGCTGAACGGGCCAAACGTGAGCGGTAGCCCCCCGCGCTGGACCACCCCTGCGGATCTGCGCGCCACCACGCTGCGGGCCTGGAACAGCGGTGAGCTCCTGCGCGAAGCCGCGCGGCCCACGGGCGTCCACCCCCGGCGTCGTGCCTTAAAATACCCTGGCGCCACACAGTTGCGCACTGACTATGCCTTGGCCGCGGCCTGGGCCAACTCCTGGAATCCGGCACCACGGGGCTGCTCCCTGGAGTACATTTCGGTGGGTGCCAACACCATTGGGACAAACTCATTGCCTGCCGCTGCGTTGTTTGCCTCCGCCAATAATGAGATTGCGTTCCTGGGCATGACCGGCGAAGCCACCCGGTTCACCGTCCTTGCCAGCCGGGTCACGGAGGTCGTCGATGCGCTCCGGGAGTGGACACTGCGCTATCCCCTGGAACTTCTCAAATACGGCGAAGAGGCCTTGCCGGCTGCCCGGGTGGCGCTGTGGCTCGCGGAAAACCCGGCCCCGGGGATCTATCTGCGGCAATTGTCCCTGCCCGGTGTCCCCACCAAATTCGTGGAAAACCACCGGCGGCTCATTGACTCCATGGTGGCGGTTCTTGAACCTGAAAGGCAATTGCTGGGCAAGAATTATGCCCGGCGGCATGGCTTCCTTGCCGCCCCGGACAGGGTCAGACTGCGTTTCCTGGACCCCGCACTGGCTCCTTTTCCCGGCATGACGGACATTGAGGTAACGGCCGCGGCGTTTGCCGCGCTGCGGCTTGATGTTGACCGGATCATCACCACCGAAAATTTGGTCAATTTTCTTGCCCTACCGTCCATCCCGCGCACTTTGGCGGTTTTTGGCCGCGGCTATGGCTTCGAAAGCATCCGCGAGGCACGCTGGCTCGATGGCCTTGAACTGCTGTATTGGGGGGATATTGACACCCACGGCTTCCATATCCTTGACCAGCTGCGCTCCCACCAGCTGCACGTGCGCAGCCTTTTAATGGACACCGAGACCCTGGTGGCGCACCGCGATTTCATTGTCCAGGAGGACTCGCCCTCAAGCGCCGTCCTCACCCGTCTGACACCCACGGAACTGGCCCTTTACACCGCCCTGCAGCGGGACGAATTTGGGCAGGCAGTCCGCTTGGAGCAGGAACTCCTGCGTTGGGACTGGGTCATGGAGCGGCTTCCCTAACGTCACAGGGCATGGTTCGGTACGCTCGTTCCAAGACCCGCATCTTCGCCGGTCTTGGAGGATGGGGAACATGCGGCGGCTTTTTGCTTCACTGGCACTTACTTTACTGACCATACTGGGCGTGGCTCCGGCAGCTTTGGCTGATCCGCCCACCAGCATTGTGGTGGAGGACACGGCCGGGGTGCTGTACCAGCCGCAGCTGCTGCCGGCGTTGGAGGGCCTTGACTTCCGCGAACCCACCCAAGTGGTGATTTACACCCGCAACGGTGACACGGGCGACAACTTCAACGAGGAAGTGCTGAGGTATGCCCGCGCACAGCATCCCGAATGGATTACGTCCGACGGCCAAAAGTGGGCTGACGGTTTGTTCATTTTTGCCTTTGACCCGGCCGGACGCCAGGTGGGCACGTACATGGGTGAGGACCGGAAAGTCTCCCTGTCCAAACAGGAAGCCATTCAAGATGCCGCCAAGGATCTGTTCCGCGAAGCGCAGTGGACCGACGGCACCATTGCCGGCGTGAAAAAGGGCGCAAAGCTCATCAACCAGCCGTGGTACCAATCGGCGGCTTTCATCATCACCACCAGTATTGTGGGCGGTCTCGCGGCACTGGGTCTGGGCACCTGGGCCACTGTCCGGGCCGTCAACCGGAAGAAGGCCGCACAACACATCAAGCGCGGGGATGCCGGGTACTCCAGTGTCAGCCTTGCCCTGGATGTCACGGAACTGAACGCCAAGACCATCCCGAGTTCGTCGTCGTACGGGGCCTTGGTGCTGGAGAAATACCGCAACTTCAGTAACCATTACAACGAAGCCGGTCCCTTGAACCAACAGGCTCATGCTTTTAGTAAAAAGGAACTTTCCAAAGCCAAGAACGTCAAGATCACTAAAAAGTATGCGGATTTAGCCATTGAACTCGATGATTTGGACGATGTCATTGCCGACACCAATACCTTATTAAATAGATTTTCCGGCTGGGGTGACGCGTGGGACAGGCAGGCAGGGCCCATGGTGCACGACTTGGAGCAATTGACATCGCTGACCTCACAACGTGAAGCCAAGGACATACCCACCGCGGCAGCATTGACATCATTTCAAGGCCAAAAATTGGCTGAGCTGCAGGCTCTTGCGGCAGACTTTCAAGCCGGGCGCCTTTCCCCTGAACAAGCGCTGGACGGTCTCAAGAACATTCGCCAGGAACTTACCACGTTGCTTCAGGAGCACTCCTCGGCCATGATCAACAAATACGCCAAGACCAGTGCAGAAAAAGACAAAATGCGCTCCGCCATGGAGCTAAGCCGCAGGAACTATCCGCGTGAGCGTCAGTCAAGTATTTTAGGAACCGTTTACGGCTGGAATGCCTTTTACTCGGTAGCGTCCTTTAACAGTGGCTACCAAAGCGGCAAAAGCGCTGTGGATTCCTCCCGTGGCAGTTCAAGTTCAGGCAGCAGCACCGGCTACGGCTCCAGTGGCGGCAGCTTTTCCGGCTCTGGAAGTTCCTCAAGCTTCTAGCAGTGCCGGAAGTGAAGGAGCGTTTGGCAAAACACCCCTAACGGAGAGGGAGCGTCTATGTGGGCTGTTCGGCGGAGTCCTCAATGTAGCGTTTGGCGTTGATCATGACCGCACCCACCATCATGACCGCCAGGCACACGCCCAGCATGATGAACGACGCCGTCCAGGAACCCGTGGCGTCATGGATGGTGCCGAAGAACAGCGGAGCGATGCCTGCCCCGGCGTACCCAAGGCCTTGGCTGAACCCGGACAGCACCGAGGAGCCATGCGTGGTGCGCGAGCGCAAATTCACCATTAGCAAGGCGGTGGTAAAGGTGCCCTGGCCCAAGCCGGCGAAGGTCACCCAAATCCACGTGCCCTCCAGTGGGGAAAAGTACAAACCAAGGTGTCCCATGGCCCAGAACATGGCAAAAATTGAGATGGCCACAAGGGGATTTTTCATGCGTGGCACCCAAAATGGCACCAGCAAGCTCACTGGCAGGCCCAAGATGGCAAAGTAGGCCAACGCACTCCCCGCCGCGGCAACATCAAGCCCTTGAACGGAAAGATACGGCGGCAGCCAGGTGAAGTACACATACGTTTGAGCCGAGTTGCCGGCAAGGAAAATGGCCAGTCCCCATGCAACCGGCGAGCGCCAGGGGCGCAGCTTGACCTCCTCGATGGCTCGGGTGGGACGCAGGGGCGCCTGGCCGGATGCGGCAGCTGCGGCTTGGGCAATACTGTTGGCGCTACGCCTGTCAGTGACGAATTGCGTGATCCACGGCAGTAATACCAGCAGACTCACCGACGCCCACATTCCAATGGAAATGCGCCAGTTGGCGCTCCCCGCGACGGGCACGGCAAGCTGGGGGCTGATGGCGGTGCCCACGGACAGCAGGGTCACATACCCGGCGGTCAGCAAGCCCACGCGGTCCGGGAAATACTTCTTTACCAGTGGCGGCAATACCACGTTGCCAATGCCATAACCGGCCATGATGACGGCTGTGAAACCCAAAAAAGGCCACACTTCTCCTGTGGCGGCGCGGGCCAGCTGGCCCAACACGGCAAGCCCGATCGCGGCCAGCAGCGACTTTTCAAGGCCAAAGGTGCGGATCAGCACGGGGGTCAGCAGCCCAAAGACAGCAAAGAGCAGGGGCGGCAACATGGCCAACAGGCCCGTGGTTCCAGCATCGAAACCCAGCTCGCCGGTGAGTTCACTCAGCAAGGGGGGAACTACTGAAACTGCCGGGCGAAGGCTCAACGCCATGATTAGGATGCCAAATAACGCGCCAAGACGCCCGGCCCAGGGCTTTTTCTCCAGGAAATTAGTCACCGCTCAACCCTAGTCAATATGACTGCCCACCCCGGACGGGACCCTGGCGAATTCTGCAAGATCATGCATGAATAAGCTCCGCAGGGATTAGGCTGGGAGCAGTGGAGCACGAAAATCACATGCCCTGAGAAGCAAAAACAACGCGCGGGAAGGCCTCACCACAATGGAAGTTCAGGAACTGGGAGCTGTCTTGCGCACCAGGCGCCGGGCATTGCACCTGACGCAAATTGAAACAGCCGATCTTGCCGACATTTCCACCCGTGTCCTTAGTGATTTGGAAAACGGCCGGGAAACCGTGCGCCTGGACATCCTCACGGCCGTCGCTTCCGCCCTGGGCATGAGCCTGTCATTGAAAGTGACGAGCAAATGAAAGAGTTGGACTTCGCCAAGAACGTCACGCAAGCCGTGGTGTATAAGAAAGGCCGCGCCGCTGCAACGATGACACGCAATCCCAGCACGGGTGTGGTCTTCTCATACCTGCCGGGGTACCTCAGTGATGGCGCCCCCGCGATTGCCTCCACCTTGCCGGCCATCGACGTACCCGTCACCTTTGGCCATGGCAGCGTCCCGGCTTTTTTCGCCGGTCTCCTACCGGAAGGAGAACGCCTGGCCAAGCTCCGCTGGGCTGTGAAAACCACCCTGTCAGATGAATTTTCCCTCCTCCTTGCCGCCGGTGCCAGTCCCGTGGGAGACGTCCAAATTGTGCCTTCCGGGGAGAAGCCTGTGGCTGTGCCGCCACTTTTAACCGTAACCAAAAACATGGATAGCATTAGGTTCGCCGACTTCGCCGCAGTTCCCGGTCCCGTGGATAAATGCGCTCTGCCTGGCCTGCAGGACAAGGTCACGGCATCCTACCGCCACGACAAAGACCCCACGCGGGCCTACATTTTAAAGTTCAACGACGGCAGCCACACGCGTCAGGTGGAGACTGAGCATCTGCTTTTGAATAAAGCGCGGGGGTTGGGCATCCCCGTGGCGGATTCGCGTCTGGTGTACGACGGCGATAGTCAGGCCGCGTTGCTTATCTGCCGGTTTGACAGGTCCACCAATGGGCCGCTTGCGGTGGAGGACTGTGCGCAGCTCATGGGTTTGCTCCCTGCCCGTAAGTTCTCGGTTCCCACCGAGGCCGTGGCAGCTGCCGCCATCAGCAAGTGCGCATCACAGGCTTTGGCTGCGCGGAACATCTTTTTACAGTTCTTATTTGCCTGGCTCACCGGCAACGGCAACCTGCACGCCAAGAACATTTCAGTGGTGCAGCATCACACGGGGGAGTGGCTGGTGGCGCCAGCGTACGATCTGCAATGCACCCTCGCTGCCGAAATTGAACAGGGCTTCGCTGCAGGCGTTCCCGGTGGGATTCTGACAAACCTTACCGACGGCGATCCCTCCCGCGATCCAGGCATGGCACTTCCCGTAGGCGGAAACGCAGGGAGCAGGACGGGCCTGCGCCGCAACGATTGGTTGCAGCTGGGCCGTGCACTGCACATCCCCGAACGGCTGGTGGCCAAGTGCATTGATAAGGCACTGGCTGCCTCAATGCTGACCACGGCGGAACTGCCGTTTGAACGTGACGTTAGTGCCGCCGTCGTACGTGTATTGGGAATACGGCGGGCGGCGATGGCGCGCTAGGGCGTGTCTCCTAAATGGTGGTGGGGTAGTGCGGAATGATTGAAGAATGTCGCGTACTTCTGTATTGACTGATGATCAGTGGGCCCGCATTAAGCCGTTGCTTCCGTCGTCTTCGGGTCGGCGGGGCCGCCCGTTTC
>JBBSSM010000024.1:0-38907 GCA_038242155.1 Actinomycetales bacterium
CCTACCACCACACCCTGATCCACAACAGCCAATGGACCCTCAACCTCACCCACGGCACCCCCCACTACACACCCCCCTGGTACCTGGACCCCACCCAAACACCACGCCACAACAACTACCACCACGCCCACACACCACAAAGCAATAAACAGGCGTGATGCAGACGTAAGCCACCCCTAGCTAAAAGCCCCCGGGCGGATCAAGAGTAAAAATCTTGATCCGCCCGGGGGCTAAGTTATTCAAATTGGTGAGCCACGCATTGGCGCTAGTAACCCGCTTGAAGCCCGATGCAGCCGAAAAGGCCCACCAACGGCCAGCGGTCGCCCGCCAGCGGTCAACAGCTAACGTCCGTGGGTAATACAGCTAGCCGCCAATGGCTAGAGCTGCTAACCGCGAACCTGACCCTCGCCCTGGACAATCCACTTGGTCGTGGTCAGCTCAGTTAGGCCCATGGGTCCGCGGGCATGGAGTTTCTGTGTAGAAATGCCAACCTCGGCACCCAACCCCAACTCACCGCCGTCGGTAAAGCGCGTACTGGCATTGACAATGACAGCTGCTGAATCAATTTGGGCAACAAACGTCTCGGCGTTGGCTAGGTCGTTGGTGAGAATTGCCTCCGTATGACCGGTGCTCCACGTGCGGATATGTTTAATGGCATCATCCATGGAATCAACCATTTTCACGGCCAAATCCAAGTCCATGTACTCAGTGGCCCAATCTTCATCCGTCGCCAGAGATGAAGGAACTGTAACTGGCAGCGCAGCACGCACACGCTCATCCACGTGAAGCCGCACGCCGGCCTCCGACAAGGCAGCAAGCACCTGAGGCAGCACCGTTGCATTCTGGTGGATCAATAACGTTTCCACCGTGTTGCAGACGCTGGGGCGCTGAGTCTTGGCGTTCAACAAAATATTAACGCTCATCTCTTCCTTGGCGCTGGCGTCAATGAAGATGTGGACATTACCCTCGCCGGTCTCAATAACCGGAACTGCGGAGTTACTGACAACCGTTTGAATAAGGTCACGCCCGCCCCGGGGAATTAAAACATCCACGGCGCCGCGGGCCTTCATGATGAGGTTGGCGCCTTCACGGCCAAACTGGTCAACTGACTGCACAGCATCCGCTGGCAAACCCACCTGGTCCAAAGCATCACGCAAAATACTCAGCAATGCCCTATTGGTGTTTGCCGCAGCCGTACCGCCCCGCAAAATCACGGCATTGCCGCTCTTGAGCGCCAACCCTGCAATATCTACCGTGACATTGGGCCGGGCCTCGTAAATAGCCGCAACAACTCCCATGGGGACGTTGATTTGACGCATTCGCAGCCCGTTGGGGAGCGTCTGGCCGCGGACCACATTGCCCACTGGATCAGGCAGTGTCGCAAGGTTTTCCAAGGCATCAGCCAAACCCTGTACACGTGCTTTGGTCAGCGTAAGCCTGTCCAGCATTGACACTGATGTGCCGTTTTCGCGCCCGACCATCAAATCCTTGGCGTTGGCAGCGAGAATCGCGTCCTGGTTCTCCAGCAGAGCTATGGCAATGGCACGCAGGCCCTTGTCCTTCCACGCCCGGTTGGCGCCTGACATACGGCGCGCGGCCCGGCGTGCCCTGCCAGTTATGCCGCGAACTTCGGCAGCAACATCTACTTCAACAATTTGCTCGGTCATGCGTCAAGTCTAGGGCAATCCACAGTTCGGGCCGGGGCTTAAACGTTCAGCAGCACCAAATCATCAACGTGAACCACAACCCGCTCAAATTCACGTCCCAAGTCCTTGGCAAGCTCCTTGGTGGAACGGCCCAGCATTTGGGGAAGGTCTGAATGCCTGAAATTGACCAACCCGTGTGCAAACACATTGCCGTGCAAATCACTGAGTTCAACTGCATCACCCGGGTCAAAATCGCCCGTGACAGAGGTGATACCGGCCGGCAAAAGGGACTTATGCCGGTCGCTGACTGCACGGACGGCGCCGTCATCCAAGACCAGGCGGCCGCGGATGTCTGCCAAATGCGCCAACCACAGCATGCGGATGGGACGCTTGTTGCCGTTAATGCCAAACCACGTGCCCACGTCCTCCCCCGCCAATGCAGCTTCTGCCTGTGCCGTGGAAGTCACCAATGCGGGGATACCTGTCTCAGCAGCAATCATTGCCGCCTGCACCTTGGTAGCCATGCCACCTGTACCCACACCAGCTTTGCCCGCACTGCCAATGACAATGCCTGCCAAATCTTCGGGGGAATCAACTTGGCTGATGCGGGTAGCGCCCTCGGACGGCGGACCGTCATAGAGGGAGTCGACGTCGGATAACAGCACCAGGGCGTCGGCCTTCACCAGGTGGGCCACCAGCGCAGCGAGCCTGTCATTGTCGCCGAAACGGATTTCATGCGTGGCCACGGTGTCATTTTCGTTCACAATGGGAACCACACCAAGCTTCAGCAGCCGCTCCAGCGCGCGATGGGCATTGACATACTGGTGCCTGCGCGTAAGGTCCTCGGCCGTAAGCAGCACCTGCGAAGCCGTCACGCCATGGGACGTAAAAGCCTTGTTGTAGTGCCCCATCAACAAGCCCTGACCCACGCTGGCAGCGGCCTGCTGTGTTGCCAGGTCCTTGGGTCTGCGGGACAGACCCAAGGGAAGCAGTCCTGCGGAGATGGCACCGGAGGAAACTAAAATAATTTCAGTCCCGGCTAATTGCCGCTGCGCAAGCACCTCCACTAACCGCTCCAACGCCGCTTCGGAGATGCCACCGGCAACCGAGGTCAGCGATGAAGAGCCCACTTTGACAACAATCCGTGCTGCATTAGCCACTGCACTGCGAGATTGCAAGGTCTCAATTTGGCGCGGAGCTTTGGTTCCCATGGATTCCGCGCTCATCAGCCCTGCGCTGTATCCTCATCATCCGAAACCGCATCGGCAGCCAGCTCGGATTCAATGACCTTTGCCTGAGTGGTTCCACGACTATTTAGCTCAGTCCACATGCCGGCCTTGCGCTCGGATTCCATTTCCGCACGGGTAGCTGCCTTGGCGTCACGGCGGTCCTGCTGCTCCTGACGCTTCTGTGAACGGGTGGGACGATCGCCCAAGTCCAGCAGACGCAGGTCGGTTCCGCGCGGTGCCGCCAAATGCTCGGCACCGCCCATCATGGTCGGTTCCCAGTCGAAGACCATACCGTTGTCTCCGCCAATGACCACTGTGTCCCCGGGTGTGGCGCCGACCCTGAAGAGTTCCTTCTCGACGCCGGCCTTCGCCAGCCGGTCCGCCAGGTAGCCGATGGCTTCCTCGTTCTGGAAATCGGTCTGCTCAACCCAACGCTCGGGCTTTTCACCGCGAACGCGGAACAATGGAGACAGGTTGCGTTCTTCGCGGCGAATGGTGAATGAAGATTCATTGACGGCACGGGGGCGCAGAACCACCGGGGTGGCCTTGACGGGGGCATCGGAGAGGGCCTTGCGTGCTGCCGTGACAATTTCCGCCATCGCAAAGCCGAGCTGTTTCAGGCCCTCATGGCTTGCTGCGGAGACTTCGAAGACACGGTAGCCGCGGGCTTCCAAGTCAGATCGAACAAAACCGGCCATGTCGCGGCCATCGGGTGAGTCAACCTTGTTCAGGGCAATCAGCCGCGGGCGGGCGTTCAGGGGAACAACTTCACCGTCCGGGCCCGCAAAGCCCATGTCGACGTCGTACTTGTCCAGTTCGCGTTCAATCACTGCAAGGTCGCTAATAGGATCACGATCGGCTTCCAGTGCGGCACAGTCCAGGACGTGAACAATGGCAGCGCAACGCTCAACGTGGCGCAGGAAGTTATGGCCCAGCCCCTTGCCTTCGCTGGCACCCTCGATCAGGCCCGGAACGTCGGCCATGGTGAAACGGACGTCCCCGGCCTGCACCACTCCGAGGTTGGGGATGAGTGTGGTGAAGGGGTAGTCGGCAATCTTGGGGCGCGCTGCAGACATGGCGGCGATGAGGCTGGACTTGCCGGCAGACGGGAAACCTACCAAGGCAATGTCCGCAATGGACTTCAGCTCAAGGACAATGTCAGCCTCTGTGCCTGCAATACCCAGCAGGGCGAAGCCCGGGGCCTTGCGCTTCAGTGAGGAGAGGGCATTGTTCCCGAGCCCGCCCTGGCCACCGGCGGCAGCAACGTACTCCGTGCCGATGCCCACGAGGTCGGCCAAGACATTGCCGTCCCGGTCTTTGATGACCGTGCCATCAGGAACTTCAAGGATCAGCGAATTTCCATCCTTGCCGTCGCGCCAGTCGCCCATGCCGGGCTGACCATTGCCGCCACGGCGATGGGGTGCATGGTGGAAGTCCAGCAAGGTGGTGGTTTGGTCGCTGACCTGGAAGATGACGCTTCCGCCATCGCCGCCCTTGCCGCCGTCGGGTCCGCCCAACGGTTTGAATTTTTCGCTGTGTACTGAGACGCAGCCATGGCCGCCAGTCCCGCCGGATACATGCAGAACAACCCGGTCAACAAAGCTGGCCAATGAACTCTCCTTGAGTAGAACTTAACTATGCGAACCAATGTAGTCCACGTGTGGATAGTGCCCACAAGGGGCCGTCACCGTAAAAGCTTGCGTTAAAAGAACCTGTGTTAAAAGACAGTGGAGCGGGCCAGGCGGCCCGCTCCACTTCAAAGCTTTGGTATTAGACCGCAGCTGCAACGATGTTGACTACGCGACGACCGCGACGTGTGCCGAACTCGACAGCGCCTGCATCCAATGCAAACAACGTGTCATCCTTGCCACGGCCAACGCTGACGCCGGGGTGGAAGTGGGTGCCGCGCTGGCGGACGATGATTTCGCCTGCCTTGACAACCTGACCGCCGAAGCGCTTTACGCCCAGGTACTGAGCGTTGGAGTCACGACCGTTGCGAGTGGAACTCGCGCCTTTTTTATGTGCCATGTGAAAATGCCTACCTTTTGATTAAAAGATTTTAAAGTTGATCGAACTTATCGCAAATTATGCGATGGAAGTGATCTTGACCTTGGACAGTTCCTGACGGTGGCCCTGACGCTTCTTGTAACCGGTCTTGTTTTTGAACTTCTGGATGACGATCTTCGGCCCGCGAAGATCCTCCAACTTCTCAGCCGTAACCTTTACATTTACCAGGTCCTTTGCGGCGGTGGTGATTGTCTCACCATCGACCAGGAGCAGAGCGGGCAGCTCAAGCGTGCTGCCAACTCCACCGGGGACGCGGTTCATGGTCACGTGGTCTCCGACGGAAACCTTTTCTTGACGGCCGCCTGCGCGGACAATCGCGTACACCACTGGGGAACTCACTTCTCTCGACGTTTATTACAAAGTTTGATGCCGGCTGCGAATCATAATTGATTGCCGCCAACCGCACGCAGCCGCAGTTCAAAGTTGAACAGGCGCGGCATGCACACTGTGTGCCTCAACGCCGTGGACCTCAATGGAGTTCTGCCATGGAGTGGTTGCCCTAGGTGTTGGCGTAAGCACCGAAGATCAAGAATACGCTAATTCCGGCTCCGGGAGCAAATGAGACTGGCTTTAGTGGCCTAGGGAAGAGCTGCTATTCGCAGAACAACCCCGGACCGCACAAACCCTACGCAGTAACTTTAGCGCGATTCCTGACGTGGTGTGGCAATCGACTTCCCAACACGCCCTTTATTTGCCTTCAGGGCAGGTGGTGTTAATCACCCGTTGCCGGTTCGACGGCGGAAAGGTGGGCATGGGGCGCTGCGAAAAACTCCAGCTCCAGTTGGACCGACTGGTTGAAGGCCTGCGACATGCGCTGACGTTCAGCAGCTGAGCCGCGCCGCGCGGCGGTATCCATAATGTTCACTGCAAGGGCGGTGGCCTGGGCAAACTCTTCTGCTGCGTAACTCTGAAGCCATGCACTGTAAGGGTGGCGGTCGGAAGATTGCAGGTATTGCTCATGAAGCGTCTGCCCCACCTCGGCGTAAATCCAAAAACACGGCAGCACTGCCGCCACCACTTCTCCGTAGCTTCCGGAAAAGGCAATGCTCTGCAAATGATCCACATAGTGTTTGGTGACGGGTCCCAGTTGCGCCTCCGCCGGATGCTTATCAAGCCAATTTTGATGCAGTGACAGCTCCTCTTCAAGACAGTTCTGCGCGCTATGGGCCCAAAAGCCCTGCTCGGACAGGGTGGGTGCCAGCACGCTGGCCCGGGACAGCACTTTGGCATACACACCCAGATACAGGGCATCCTGCGCGAGGTAATAGGCAAAGCGCTCCGCAGCCAAGGTGCCTTTTGCCAGCTCACCAATAAACTCAAGATCCAAAATGGCCGTGCGCTGCGGCGCAGCTGCCTCCCACAACCCCTGGCTAAAGTCATTGTCAAGCGGCGCCGCCCCTTCCCAGAGGGCGTTGAAGTGATTGATGGGGCCTGCGCCCGTGCCAACAGCCAACACCTCTGCGGTTTTCAAAGCCCCGTTCAACCAATCCTTGGCCCGACGAACGCTCCGCGTCCAGTCACCGTCCTGTGCCTGCAACACGGCAACTGCCGAGGAAAGCGCACACCCGGTGCCATGGGTATTGTCAGTTTCAATCCGCACACCCGGGAACTCCTGCACCCCTCCGTCAGGCGCTACCAACGCATCTGGGCAACTGTCCCCCGGCAGGTGCCCACCCTTGACCAACACCAGCACTTGGTAGGCCGTTGCCAGCTCTTTTCCCTGTGCCAGTGCCTCTTCCCAATTGTTGGCCACGGGTGAGCCGAGGAGGACAGCCAGTTCAGGAAGGTTCGGCGTCACCAAATGCGTGTGCTCCAAGAGCTCCAGGACAGCATTGCGTGCACTAAAGTCCATCAGCATATCGCCGCTCGTTGCCACCATGACAGGATCAAGCACGACGACGGGAGGTCGCGTGCGCTGCAGCCATTCCCCTACCGCGTGGCTCACCTCGGCGGTGCCCAACATCCCGATTTTGACGGCATCGATGGTGATGTCATCTGAGAGGGCATCCAACTGGGCCTTGAGGAATTCCAACGGCGGCACATGAATGGCCTGCACACCCTGGGTATTTTGTGCCGTCAAGGCGGTAACGGCCGCCATCGCATAGCCGCCATGAGCGGAAATGGACTTAATATCTGCTTGAATCCCCGCACCACCGGAGGGGTCGGAGCCAGCTATGGTCAGCACCCGTGGAGGCTGCTGGGCAGGTGAGAAGAGGGTAGTGGCTGTCATAGGACATCCCTTCGCCGGTGCTAGCCGGACAGGTTCAACGGGTGTAGTCTCAGCCGGCCCTTGTGGCCTGGCACCCCGTGTCTGGTCTCACCCTATCGTTTAAAACGAAACAACCCGCATCAGCTCGAGAAGATGTCGTACCGTTTCTCGAACTGATGCGGGGCTTTTTTGCGGTGTTCCTACAGCGGTGTTCCTACAGCCAGGCTCCTACAGTTCCGAAGCGGGGACACCTACACCGAGGATGACGGGTTCAGCACGTGCCGCAGCGGGGGCTGCGGCAGGGATGACTGCTGCAGCGCTGCTGTGCGGAGTGGAACCTTGACCCGATTGTGCCCGCTCCACGGTCTCCACAGCCGTATCGGCTCCGCCCTGCGCGCTCCGGGCACTGCGGTTCCGGCGCGGCCTACGCGAGGAGCGTGCCCGGGAGTTGCCATTGGCATCACGGGCAGGTTCCTGGTTCGCCGTCCCTGCAGGTGTTGCCAGCTGATCGAGAGCCTGGGCCAAATCTGCCAGGGCCGCGGCTCGATCGACGGTGGCAGCTTCCTTGGAGTTGCTGCCCTCACTGCGCTGTCCGCGCGGCAATTCCACGGCTTCCCCGCCCAGGGTGAGGGTTGCGCCGTCGGACGTGGCTGGTGAAGCCTCAGGGCCGCTGACAGGTGCCACCACTGGATGGGCAGCCGCTGCGTCATGGTGCGAGGCGGCGGCAGCTGCAGCAATGGCAGCCAGCGCAAGGCGGGCCTCGTGGGCTTTTTGCGCCTTGGCAGCTTCTGCTGCCTCATCCACCATGGGTGCGGCGGGCGTGTCACTCATTTGCTCAGCCTCCAGCTGCTGAGAACGGTTGCGGTTACGCTTGCGCTCACTGCGGGTGGACCGGTTGGCGGTGCGTTCCGGTTCCCGGACCTCATGCCTGGGTGCCGGGGCTTGCGCCGGGACGGCCTCGATGGCTGGCGAGTGGGTGCGGCGGTGTTCCACGGGAATTTCGTGGGTGACCATGCCCCGGCCGGCACACGTGGCGCATTGCTCGCCAAAGACTTCCAACAGACCCGTGCCCATGCGCTTGCGCGTCATCTGCACCAAACCCAGGCTGGTCACCTCGGCAACCTGGTGCTTGGTGCGGTCACGTCCCAGGCATTCCACGAGGCGGCGCAGGACCAGGTCCCGGTTCAGCTCAAGCACCATGTCAATGAAGTCAATGACGATAATGCCGCCAATGTCACGCAGGCGCAGCTGGCGGACCACTTCCTCGGCAGCTTCCAAGTTGTTCTTCGTTACGGTTTCTTCCAGGTTTCCACCCGAGCCGGTGAACTTGCCCGTGTTGACGTCCACCACCGTCATGGCTTCGGTGCGGTCGATGACCAGCGAGCCACCCGAAGGCAGGAACACTTTGCGCTCCAGCGCCTTATTGATTTGCTCATCAATGCGGTGCGCGGCGAAAATGTCCTCCGGCTTGCTCCACTTTTCCAAACGGTCCAGCAAATCAGGCGCCACATACGTGACGTATGCCTCAATGGTGTCCCAGGCGTCCTCGCCGGAGACAATCAGCTTGGTGAAGTCCTCATTGAACACGTCACGGACCACCTTGATGGTCAGATCGGGTTCCCCGTACAGCATTTCCGGGGCCAGCGTCTTGGTCGAAGCGGCCCGGTTATTAATGCCTTCCCACTGCGCCCGCAGCCGGTTAATGTCATTGGTGAGCTCTTCTTCGCTGGCACCTTCGGCTGCCGTACGCACAATGACACCGGCGTTCTCGGGCAGGTGATCCTTCAGGACCCGCTTGAGCCGGTTACGTTCGACGTCGGGCAGCTTGCGTGAGATTCCCGTCATGGAGCCGCCCGGGACAAAGACCAGGTAGCGTCCGGGCAGGGAGATTTGGCTCGTCAGGCGGGCACCCTTGTGTCCCACGGGGTCCTTGGACACTTGAACCAGAACGGAGTCGCCGGACTTTAATGCGTTTTCAATGCGGCGCGGCTGGCCGTTGAGATCGGCTGCGTCCCAGTCCACCTCGCCGGCATACAGTACGGCGTTGCGGCCGCGGCCAATGTCAACGAAGGCAGCTTCCATGCTGGGCAGCACATTTTGGACCTTGCCCACATAGACGTTGCCAATGAGGGAATCCTGCTGGGTTTTGGAGACAAAGTGCTCGGACAAAATGCCGTCTTCGAGGACACCAATTTGGATCCGGTCCTCGCCCTGGCGGACCACCATGACGCGGTCCACCGACTCGCGGCGGGCCAGGAACTCGGCCTCGGTAATTACAGTCCGACGCCGGCCGGAATCACGCGAGTCGCGACGACGCTGCTTCTTGGCCTCCAAACGGGTGGAACCGCGCAGGCTGGTGACACGGTTGCTGGGCGCCTGCTCCACGGGCGTCCGGGGAGCCCGCACCCGCGTGACGGTGTTGGGCGGGTCGTCGTCATTGCCGCCACTGAGTTCCAGATCGGCATCCCCGCGGCGGCGACGCCTACGACGGCGTGAGCTCACACCGTCGTCAGTTGCTTCCGTCTCTGTTTCTTCATCGTCGTGACTTTCCACGACGTCTGTGGCGTCGGCGCCGCGGCTACGACGGTTACGACCGCGCCGACCACGGCCGTCGCCGTCATTGGCGACATTTGCTTCAGGATTGTTATTGTCCGCGCCAGTGTCACCGCTGTGCTCCCGGGCTACGACTGCCGGCAGGGGAAGGCTGAGATCGGGGGCGAGGAACAGTGCCGAAACGCCCGACGCGGGTGCTTGGAAGGGCGAATCCGTGGCCTGGGGACTGGGCGCCTCTGCCTTGGCATCCGCTTCCGGTGCAACCACATTCGGCGCAGCGGTCTGGGGCACAGCGGCCTGGGGCGCCTCGGCATTATTACCGGCCTGAGCAGCGTCAGGGTCAACACCTGCGCTAACGGTCGTTGTGGAGTCAGCACTGTCGGGGGCGGCACTGGACGTTGACTCGCTGGACACGGCAGTGTCTACGACCGGGGTCTCCGCAGCGGAGGCCTTGGTCACCCTCCGACGGCGGACAGGGGCATTGACAGGTGCTGCTTCAGCAACGGCTTCCTTATTGTCCGTCAGGGGCAGCTCATCCTGCACAGCGGCGGGAGCCGTCACTGGGGAGGTGGCCCGGCGGCGGACGGGGCGCTTGGTGGCAGGGGCTTCCTGGGCGTCCGCGGATTTGGCGGCCGCGTCCTGCTCCACCGTGTTCTGCTCCACCGTGCCCTGCTCGGCAATGGCGTCTGGCAGCGGTTGGGCATCCTGAAGGTCTTCAGTGGGGCTCGGCATCGCCTTTTTGGCACGGGTCCGGCGTACGGGAGCTTTTGCAGCGGGCTCAGCGGCAAGCTCAAAGCCGGCCAGCTCACCAGCAGGAGCGGCGGCACTTGTGGCGGGACTTGTCACGGCCGAACTTGCGCGGCGTGAGCGCGTGGTTTTGGCTTTGGCCGGCGCTGCCGTGCCGTCGTCTGCGTGGTCAACTGGGGATTGTTCATTAGTCATAAAAAGCGTCACCTTCGCACCGCAGCGGCCACCCCCACATTGGGTGCCACGTGCGGCAGATGTGTCAGCCCCCGCAGGCGCTGACTGAAGTCGTCTAATTGCTTTTCAGGCGGCACCAACCTCTGGGTGCGCAAGCTCTGAAGAGCCAATGGTTTGCGTCATGTGCCTAACCGGTGGATAGCTGCACAAGTCTGGCAGCGTCGTCACCGTACATTTGCGTGGGCGAACCATTGGACTGACAGGCGCATGTGGGTCGCCAATCAGCCAGCACCATTGTCTCATACGCGTCCCTGGACTGGAGTGTTTCGGACAGGGCGCGTCCGGATTGGGGCGCTACAATCTTAGACACCATCACCTGTCGCGATGAATAAAGGATGCCATGTCCAGCAGTAAGAACCTCGCCAATGCCGAATCGGCCATGCCCGCACTCGCGAGGGACAAGCCCTTTGCCTGGTTCCTCGTCATTGCCGGAGGTATTGCCTGGTTGGCATCTTTTGTTTTGGTGCTGGAGCGTCTGAAGCTGTACAACGACCCCAATGCTGCCATTAGTTGCGACGTCAATTCCTGGATTTCCTGCGGCGAGGTCATGAAGACTCCGCAGGCCGCCATCCTGGGCTTCCCCAATCCATTCATTGGGGTGGTGGGGTTCGTGGTGGTGATCACCACGGGACTGGTCCTGCTCGCTGGCGCACGGATGAGCCGCTGGTATTGGCTTGGCTTGCAGGCAGGCATTACAGCGGGTATGGCCTTGGTGGCGTGGTTTTGGTTCACAGCCGTCTACACCCTGGCTGTACTGTGCCCCTACTGCATGGTGGTGTGGGCCGTGATGATTCCGCTGTTTGTGTGGGTCACTGTGCGCAATATAAATCACGGCGTCATCCCCGCATCATCTGCCCTCACCAAATTTGTCAATGAGTGGGCCTGGGTCATCGTGGGCTTGATTTACCTCGCCACCATAGCCTCCATCTTTTTTAAATTCATGGCCTTGATCATTCCCTCCAACGCCTAAACAAACCAGGGAACAAACAAAAGGGCACCTCCACTGGGAGGTGCCTTTCGTCGTCGTACTGCCTGGTTGTACGACTTGGTCGTACTGCTTGGTGAAGCGTTAGCTCTTGGACCCGAACCAGATGGCCATCTCGCGCTCGGCGGACTCCACGGAATCGGAGCCGTGCACCAGGTTCTGTTGAACCTTCAATCCCCAGTCGCGGCCAAAGTCGCCGCGGATGGTGCCGGGGGCGGCCCTGGTGGGATCGGTGGTGCCGGCCAGGGCGCGGAAGCCTTCAATGACACGGTTGCCCTCGAAGATTGCAGCCACCACGGGGCCTGAGAGCATGAACTCCACCAGCGGCTCGTAAAACGGCTTGCCCACATGCTCGGCGTAGTGTTCCTGAAGCTGCTCACGCGTGGCGGTGACCTTCTTCAACTCGGCCAAGGTATAGCCCTTGGCTTCCACGCGGGCCAGAATGGCACCGGATAAGTTGCGGGCCACGCCGTCGGGCTTAACAAGGATCAAGGTGCGCTCAATGCTCACGGTAACTCCAATATCTTAGGTATGAGGGGCAATGGGTAATAGTTTACGCAGGGTCGGTTCCGGAGGCGGCTTTCCCGGGATGGGCCGCGTCCCAGTCGGCTTGCTCCTTGGCACGGGCGCGATTCTCGCGGTCGATTTTCGCCCCGCCAAAGAGCGCGTACCACCACGCCACGGCGAAGAGCACACCCACCACAAACATGGAGGGCTCCCAAAAACCGCCGGCAATGAGGGCCAACTGCAGGATCCAGCCAAATGCTGCACCCCAGGACTTGCCGATAAAGGCGCAGGCAGCCACGAACAGTACCGCCATGACCCCGGCCACCACCAGGTAGACGGGGTCTTTGTCATTGAGCCCAAACAATGCCAGGCCCAGGAAAAGCGCCACGAAGGCCTCAAGGAACAAGACTGTGGAAGCGAACATCGTTTTGGTGGAACGCAGCGGCTTGGGCGTGTTGGGCCGCCACTCGCGCTGGGCCCTGGTTAGCTTTGCCATGGGTTATTCACCTTCCCTTTCACCGGGCCGGCCCAGCAGAATCCGGGCCTCCCCCACTAAAGTGATGGAACCGGTGATGAGCACACCGCCGGCAAGATCATTATTGGATTCCGCCCGCTCCACAGCCCACTCAATGGCATCATCGAGCTTCTCGGCAATGTGGACATCCTCCTCATCCCAGCCAAGATCCACTGCCAGCTCGGCCAGCTCAGCGGCGGGAATGGCCCGCGGTGAGGTGGACTGCGTCAGGCAAAGTTCCTGTGCTTCATCGCCGTAGGATTCCTTGATGGCGTTGAGAATTTCCTCCGCGTTTTTTTCCTGCAAAACACCCAGCACCACCACTAGTTTGCTGAGTGCAAAGGACTCCTGCAAGGCCGCGGCGCTGGCACTGATGCCTGCCGGGTTGTGGGCTGCATCGACCACTATGGTCGGTGAGGTGCGCAGGACCTCGAGCCGGCCAGGTGAGGTGGCGGCGGCAAAGCCTTCCTGGACCAGGTCGTGATTGAGTTCCTTGTCACCACCGCCGAGGAATGCTTCCAGTGCAGCAAGCGCGACGGCGGCATTTTGGGCCTGGTGCTCACCGTGCAGCGGAAGCAAAATGCCAGGGTAGCGCCCGGCCAGTCCCTGCAGGTCCAGCATTTGTCCACCGACGGCAACTGTGCGGGATTCCACGCCAAATTCCACGCCTTCAAATCGGAAGTCGGCCTTGACTTCGCGGGCCTGCTCCAAAATGACCTGGGCTGCGTCGCTGGTTTGGGCCGCGCTGACAACAAAGGCGCCCGCTTTAATGATGCCGGCCTTCTCCTGGGCAATCAGCCCCGTGGTGTCCCCCAGCAGCTCGGTGTGGTCCAGGGAGATGGGGGTGATGACAGCCACCTGCCCGTCACCTACATTGGTGGCGTCCGTAATGCCACCCAGTCCCACTTCCATGACCGCCACGTCCACGGGCTCGTCGGCAAAAATGGCGAATGCCAAAATGGTGAGGCACTCAAAATACGTCAGGCGCTGCTCGCCCGCTGCCGTGAGTTCGCCGTCGACGATTTCCAGGTAGGGGCGGATCTCATCCCAAATGCGAACAAACGTCTCATCATTGACGGGCGCGCCGTCAATGCTGATGCGCTCGGTGACGCGGGTCAGGTGTGGGCTGGTGTAGCGGCCCGTGCGGAGATCATGCGCCAGGAGGCCGCACTCGATCATGCGTGCCGTGGAGGTTTTTCCGTTGGTTCCGGTGATATGGATGATGGGGAAGGCTTTGTTCGGCTCCCCCAGGATGTCCATGACCCGGAACAGGGGAGCCAGGCGCGGCTCCATTTTGTTCTCGGGGGCACGCCCCAAGAGCTCGGCGTAGACGCTCTCCACAGAGAATTCGTCGTGATGGGAGTTCATGGGGCCACTGTCCGTTCAACTGTGATGGTGGTTTCCACGTCACCTGGGATGAGTTCAAGTTTGACGCTTAGGGTCTCGCCCTTGACCAGTTCGGCATTGGCGTGCAGGGCATCAATGATGTCCTGCGGGGCGCTGACGATGGTACGCACCCGGTCACTGACCTGCAGTCCCGTGTCTTTGCGGGCCTGCTGAATGGCACGGACCATGTCGCGGGCCACGCCCTCAGCCTCCAGCTCAGCGGTGAGCTCGGTGTTCAGGACCACGAATCCGCCGCCGGGCAGCATCGAGACGGCACTTTGACCGCCGCCGTGCCCGTCAGCTACGACTGTCTCCAGCGTGTACTCGGCAGCTTCCAGTTCAAGTCCGCCTGCTGTGACAACACCATCGGTCACCGACCAGTCACCCGACTTGGCGCCCTTGATGGCTAATTGGACGTTTTTGCCCAGGCGCGGACCGGCCGCGCGGGCATTGACCACGAGTTTTTGGGTGATGCCAAACTCTTCCGGGGAAGCGTCGGCGGCGTCCACAAAACGGATGGCACGGATGTTCAGCTCATCGGCAACAATTGACTCGGCACCATTGAGCGCAGCGGCACGGGGAGCCACCACCGTGAGTTCCTGCAGGGGCAAACGAACGCGTAGTTTGGCGGCCTTGCGCAGGCTGGAGCCCGTGGAGCAAATTTGCTGGATTCGGTCCATTTGGTCAACGAGTGCAGGGTTGGCCGGGAAGAGGATGGCGTTGGGCCAGTCGGTCAGGTGCACGGATCGGCCGCCCGTGAGGCCGCGCCAGATTTCCTCGCTCACCAAGGGCAGCAGCGGGGCCGCCACCCGGCACACTGTTTCCAGTGCCGTGTAGAGCGCATCAAAGGCATCGGTGCTCTCGTCAAAGAAGCGGCCGCGGCTGCGGCGCACGTACCAGTTGGTGAGCATGTCCAGGTAGCTGCGCAACGAATCGCAGGCGCCTGAGACGTCGTAGTCATCAAGCTTCGCTTCCATCTCCCGCACCAAATCGCCGGTATTGGCCAGCAGGTATTGATCCATGGCGTCGGTGTAACCGTCGTAACGCAGCTCGGCGTCGTAGCCTTCGCCGCCATTGGCCGTATTGGCGTAGAGCGTGAAGAAGCTGTACACGTTCCACAGCGGCAGAATCACCTGGCGGACGCCATCGCGGATGCCCTGTTCGGTAACCACCAGGTTGCCGCCGCGCAGGATGGGACTGGACATTAAGAACCAGCGCATGGCGTCGGAGCCGTCGCGGTCCAGGACCTCGGAGACGTCCGGGTAGTTGCGCAGCGACTTGGACATTTTTGCCCCGTCCGAGCCCAGCACAATGCCGTGGCTGATGACATTGCGGAACGCCGGGCGGTCAAAGAGCGCGGTGGAGAGGATGTGCAGCATGTAGAACCAGCCGCGGGTCTGGCCAATGTATTCCACAATGAAGTCGGCCGGATTGTGGGTGTTGAACCAGTCCTCGTTCTCAAACGGGTAATGGACCTGGCCGTACGGCATGGAGCCGGAGTCAAACCACACATCCAGCACGTCCTCCACCCGGCGCATGGTGGACTGGCCCTGCTCCGGCGTGCGCGGGTCATCCGGGTTGGGGCGCGTCAGCTCATCGATGAAGGGGCGGTGCAGATCCACGACTCCCTCCTTGTTCAGCGGCAGGCGACCAAAATCGGCCCGCATTTCCGCGAGGGAGCCGTACACGTCGGTGCGCGGGTAGTCGGGGTCATCGGACTGCCAGACGGGGATGGGGCTGCCCCAGTACCTGTTGCGGCTGATGGACCAGTCGCGGGCGTTGGCCAGCCACTTGCCGAACTGGCCGTCCTTGACGTTGCCGGGGATCCAGTTGATGTCCTGGTTCAGTTCCACCATGCGGTCCTTGAACGTGGTGACTGAGACATACCAGGAGGAGACGGCGCGGTAGATCAGGGGCGTGCGGCAACGCCAGCAGTGCGGATAGCTGTGCAGGTAGCTGGCTTGGCGGACCAGGCGACCGGCATCGCGGACCACACGGGTGATGGTCTTGTTGGCGTCAAAGACCTGCACGCCGGCAATTTCACGCAGCGGTCCGTCGGCAAACAGCGGCAGGAAGTTCGCACCCTCATCGATGGAGAGCACCACCGGGATGCCGTACTGCTCGCACACCTTCTGGTCCTCTTCACCGTAAGCGGGAGCCTGGTGGACAATGCCCGTACCGTCGGTGGTGGTCACGTAGTCGGCCACCAGGAACTGCCACGACGCAGCCGTGCCGTACTTTTCATCGTCGGCAAAGTAGTCCCAGAGGGGCTCGTACTTCAGGCCCTCCAGCTCGGCCCCCGGGTACGTGGCCGTGACGGCGGCGCTCGCGGCAGCAGCATCGTCGTACCCCAAATCCTTGGCATAGGCGCCCACCAGGTCAGCGGCCAGCAGGAACTTCCCGGCACCGGCGCTGGAGCCGTTGGGCCCCGCAGGCACGACGGCGTAACTCACCGCAGGCCCCACCGCCAGGGCCTGGTTGGTGGGCAGGGTCCACGGCGTGGTGGTCCAGGCAATGGCCGCAACGCCGGCAAGGTCCTGGGAGAGCGCGGATTCCCCAGCCAGGATGGGGAAGGTGACGGTGACTGTCTGGTCCTGGCGGTCCTTGTAGACGTCGTCGTCCATGCGCAGTTCGTGGTTGGAAAGCGGCGTCTCATCCTTCCAGCAGTACGGCAGCACGCGGTAGCCGTTATAGGTCAGGCCCTTGCTGTGCAGCTGCTTGAACGCCCACAGCACGGACTCCATGTACTCGACGTTGAGCGTCTTGTAATCGTTCTCGAAGTCCACCCAGCGGGCCTGGCGGGTGACATATTCCTGCCATTCGCCGGCATACTTCATGACGGAGGAGCGGCAGGCGTCATTGAACTTGTCAATGCCCATGGCCTCGATTTGGGCTTTGTCGGTCATGCCCAGCTGCTTCATGGCTTCCAGTTCGGCCGGCAGCCCGTGCGTGTCCCAGCCGAAGCGGCGCTCCACCCGGCGTCCGCGCTGGGTCTGGTAGCGGGCCACCAAATCCTTGGCGTAGCCGGTCAGCAGATGCCCATAGTGCGGCAGGCCATTGGCGAAGGGGGGGCCGTCGTAGAAGACGAACTCGTTGGAACCGTTCACACCGGCGTCGCGCGCATCAATGCTGGCTTGAAAGGTGCCGTCCTCATCCCAGTACTTCAGGACGAGCTCTTCCACCTTCGGAAAGTTCACGGAGGAGGGGACGTGCTTGGAGTGGGCGTGGAGGCCGGCGGCGGCTGTTGCCTTCGGGAAGTGGGTCATCACATCATCCTGGTGGTGGGCGAACAAGTTCAGGATGCAAGGACGGCTTGCGCCGCGGTACCACCTCGCTTACCGCATTTGTTGCCAAACACGGCCGCTCATTAGCTGCTGTGACGGGCTTACCCGTCCGGTTCTACTGGCCCTGCGTGTGCACGCGGCGTTCTTCCGGAAGCTCACCGGTGATGGCCGGGTCAACGCTTTGCGCTCCAGTCTATCTGACACTTGCGTCACGCACCTACGGGCGACGTCTGGCCCGCCGAAGGCCTTGACTCCGATTCCAAATGGCAGCTGATGCGATGATTTTGGCGTTTTCATCGCATCAGCTGCCATTTGAAATGGGCCGACGAGTTTCTTTAGCGGCGGATCAGCTTGTGGTTGGCCGCCTGCGCCAACGGCCGCACCACAATTTGGTCCACATTGATGTGATGTGCCAGTCCGACCGCGTAACTCACCACACCTGCCACGTCCTGCGCCGTCAAAGGCTCGGCGACGCCCTCGTAAATTTTCTTGGCCGCCTCTTCATCGCCGCCCAAACGGTTAAGCGCAAACTCCTCGGTGGCCACCAAGCCCGGCACCACCTCAATGACGCGCACATTGTGTTCGGCCTCCTCCAAACGCAGGGCCCCCGTGAGGGCATGTTGGCCAAACTTGGCGGCGTTGTAACCGGCACCGCCCTCGTAGGCGGCCAGTGCCGCCGTGGAGGTCAGATTCAACACCGTGCCGTGGCCATGCGCACGCAGCTGCGGCAAAAAGGCCTGGAGCATTTTGACCGTGCCCAGCACATTGACCTGGTACATCCACTGCCAATCTGCAATGTTGGCGTTGGCGACGCTGTCCACGCCACGGGCGCCCCCGGCAATGTTGACCAGGGTGTCCAGCCCACCCCCGGCGGAGAAATTGTCGGTGACGAAGGCACGGAGGGCGGCCACGTCGTCGTCGGCGGTAATGTCCGCGGCAAAGGCCAGGGCACCTGTTTCCCGGGCCAGCTTTTCCAGGCGGTCTGCCCGCCTTGCCACGGCAACCACCGTCCACCCGTCGGCGCATAGTTTGCGAACGGTGGCCTCGCCAATGCCCGAACTGGCACCAGTGACCACTGCATTTTTTGAAGCGTTGTCAGTCATGCCTTTAATATACTGCCCTGCGCTGTTAACGCCGTGTTATAAATTTCAGCAGGACCGCAGCCTGGTTGTGCCGTTCGTCTTTGGCTCCATATAACAGCACCACCTGCTGATGCGCGGCCATCACTGCACGCAGCTGCGCCACAGCCTCGTTGTGCGCCAACTCCGCTGTGTAATCACGGACAAAGGTGTCAAAGCGCTCCGGAACGTGGTCAAAGGCATGGCGCACCGCGGCGCTGGGAGCAATTTCCTTGAGCCAGAGGTCAATTTGGTCCTTTTTGACCCCGCGCGGCCACAACCTGTCCACTAAGACGCGGTACTCCCCCGCGTCCGGCTGCTCATAGACCCGCAAAATCCGCACTGTGCCCATGACCGCAGCATATCCCCGGGTCCAGCCCTTATGCGCGCAGTTGGCCACCAGTTCTGCGCATAAGCTCACCTGCTGGAAAATATGCGCTGAACCCACCTTGGGTACTACGCATAAGCGTTTATGCGCAGAACCGGGCATGAGTTCAGCGCATCCAGCACCGCGAAACCGGCTTCCGGGGCAAGTCATGAAAGAATTGAAAAATGGCTGAAAACATTCCGGGCACAGACACGCCCGCACCCACCACAAGCAACGTTCCCGACAAGCCCGCACTGGAGGGCCTCGAAGAGTCCCTGACCAAGCGCTGGCTGGCCGAAGGCACGTACAAGTTCAACCGGGACACCACGCGGGAGCAGGTGTATTCCATTGACACTCCCCCGCCCACGGCATCCGGATCCCTGCATGTGGGTCACATGTTCTCCTACACGCAGACGGATGTGCTGGCGCGTTTCCAGCGCATGAACGGCAAGAACGTCTTTTACCCCATGGGCTGGGATGACAATGGTCTGCCCACCGAGCGCCGCGTGCAGAACTATTACGGCGTGCGCTGCGATCCCAAAATTGGGTACGACGCCGGGTACCGTCCTCCCGCTGCTCCGGCCAAGAACCAGCGCGATTTTGATGTCATTTCCCGCAAGAACTTCATTGAACTGTGTGAAGAGCTGGCCGTGGAGGATGAGAAGGTCTTCGAGCACCTTTTCCAGACCCTGGGCCTGTCCGTTGACTGGGCCCTGACCTACCGCACCATTGATGACCATTCACGCGCCGTCTCACAGCGCGGCTTCCTGGAGAACCTCGCCGCCGGGGATGCGTACATGTCAGAGGCCCCCACGCTGTGGGATGTCACCTTCCGCACTGCCGTGGCTCAGGCCGAGCTGGAAGACAGGGAAATGCCGGGCGCGTATTACCGCTTCCCGTTCTTTGCCGAAGATGGCACCAGGATTTACATTGAGACCACCCGCCCGGAGCTCCTCGCCGCCTGCTCCGCCCTGGTGGCCAACCCCGATGACGAGCGTTACAAGCCGCTGTTCGGCAAGAAGGTCACCTCTCCCCTGTTCGGTGTTGCTGTTGAGGTGCGTGCCCATGCGCTCGCCAAAGCCGACAAGGGCTCCGGCATTGCCATGGTCTGCACCTTTGGTGATTTAACGGATGTCACCTGGTGGCGTGAACTGCAACTGCCCACCCGCGCCATCGTGGGCCGTGACGGGCGCATCCTGGGCGACACCCCCGATTGGATTACCACCGATGAAGGCCGCCGGAACTACGCGGCCCTCGCCGGCAAAACGGTCTTCAGCGCCAAGGAAGGCGTGGTCGCCATGCTGGGCGAGGCAGAGCTGCTGGACGGCGAAGCCAAAAAAATCATGCACCCGGTGAACTTTTTCGAAAAGGGCGACAAGCCCCTGGAGATTGTCTCCTCCCGTCAGTGGTACATCCGCAACGGTGGCCGCGACGAAGACCGCCGCGAACGCCTCATCAAGCGGGGCAAGGACATTGACTTCCACCCGGCGTTCATGCGCTCGCGCTATGACAACTGGATCTCCGGACTGAACGGCGACTGGCTGGTCTCCCGCCAGCGCTTCTTTGGTGTGCCGGGTCCCGTGTGGTATCCGCTGGATGCCGACGCGAATCCGGACTACGACCACCCCATCCTGCCCACCACCGGCATGCTGCCGGTTGACCCCGCAGCGGACGCGGCTCCCGGATACACCGAAGAGCAGCGTAATGCAGCCGGGGGCTTTGTGGGCGATGCCGATGTGCTGGACACCTGGGCCACCTCCTCCATGACCCCGCAGATTGTGGGCGGCTGGGGCGTGGATGAGGACTTGTTCTCGAAGGTTTACCCCTTCGACCTGCGTCCCCAGGGCCATGACATCATCCGCACCTGGCTGTTTTCCTCGGCCGTGCGCGCCGACGCCCTCCAGGGCAATGCGCCGTGGAAGCATGCAGCCATTTCCGGCTGGATCCTTGACCCGGACCGCAAGAAGATGTCCAAGTCCAAGGGCAATGTGGTGGTCCCCACCGACGTGCTCAATGACTTTGGTGCCGACGCCATCCGATACTGGGCAGCCTCCGCCAAGCTCGGCGCGGACACCGCGTATGAAATTGCGCAGATGAAGATTGGCCGCCGCCTGGCCATCAAGCTGCTCAATGCCTCCAAGTTCGTCTTGAACCTGGGCGCCACGGAAGCCAATGTCCTGACAGCGGATTCGGCAGTCTTGAGCAACCCGCTGGACCGCGGCCTGCTGGCGCAGTTGGCTCAGGTGGTGGCTACGGCGACAACGGCGTTTGAAAAGTACGACTACGCCCGTGCCCTGCAAATCACAGAAAGCTTTTTCTGGCACTTCACGGACGATTACGTTGAGCTGATCAAGGACCGCGCCTACGGTGCCAGCGGTGAGGAGGGACAGGCATCTGTGCTGGCAGCCCTGGCCACCACACTGGATTCGCTGTTGCGCCTGTTCGCACCGTTCCTGCCGTTTGCCACGGAGGAAGTGTGGGGCTGGTGGCGGGCGGAATCAGTGCACCGTGCACCGTGGCCCACCCTGGTTGCCGTGGCCGACGGCGATCCCACCCTGCTCGCCACGGTGGGGAACGCGCTGGGCGGTATCCGCAAAGCCAAGTCCGAGGCCAAGGTCAAACAACGCACCCAGGTGCTCTCGGCAACCGTGAGCGCGCAAGACGTTCAGGCCGAGCAGTTGCGTGCAGGTTTGGGCGACCTCAAGGCCGCAGCCAATGCCCTCGAACTCACCATTGCTGTCGGGGACGGCGAACTGAGCGTGTCCGACGTCGAGCTGGCGCCCGCGGAGGAGCCCGCCCAGGCATAACTGACAGCCGCGACGGGAGCAACGCGGCAGGCTCAACGCAGGCAATTAGGGTGGCGTTGAGCCGGTCGCGGCTGGGGCCAAGCGCCGGGCAAGCTTTCGCAATCCTTTGCGGGGCGGTACTCGCACGGGTTCGGGCCACCTGGGGTTCATGCCGTCGCCCAGGGTGGTGCCGCGGATTTTTCGCCCAGCGAGGGGCACTACCCAGTCATTAAGCCACGCATAGTGGCTGCGCGCCCACTGCCGGATGCCCGGCAGTGGGCGTTTTGTTGAATGATGCACCTTAACCTGGTGCTTTACTTCGAGGATGTCCAAGACCCGTGCGGCGAGGTATTTGTGTCCGGCCTTGGACATGTGGAGCCGGTCGGCGCTCCACAGCTGGGGATTGTCGTAGGCCGCAAAGGCTGCGTAATCCACCAGGACGGCACCATATTTTTCAGCAATACACCTCACGCCTTCGTTATAGGCATGGTTTTTGCGGCGCAGCGGAGTGAGCAGCGGGGACACCTCCACGTCATACCCGGTGAAGATCACCAGGGTGGCTCCAATAGTTGTCAGTCGCTGCACCAAATACTCGTAGTGCGCCAGGATATTGGGAACCCTGGTGCCAAAATCCATGACGTCATTGCCCCCGGCATAGAGGGTGATGAGGCTGGGTTTCATGACGATGGCCGGCTCCAGCTGTTCGGCAATAATGTGCCGCAGCCGTTTGCTGCGAATGGCCAAATTAGCGTACTGCCAGCCGGGCTCCTCCCTCGCCAGCCCTTCGGCCACACGGTCCGCCCAGCCCCTGACACCATTGGGCAGGTACCGGTGGGCATCACCGACGCCTTCGGTAAAGGAGTCCCCCAATGCCACGTACCGGCCCGGTATTTTCGCACTGTCGGCAGCATTGCCTATCCCCAATGACTTTTCACTTGCTTCCCTTGAGCGTGGAGCTGAGCCGCGGTTGCTCAGCCATGGCCTGGAAATACAGTTTCACCAATTGATCGCAAACCCCTGCCCAACTCCGGCCCTGGACATGCGCGAGGGCCGCCTCACCAAAGGCGCGGCGTTTAATTTCATCGCCCAGCAGATCAGCGGCATAGTCATGGAGTTGGCTGAGATTTCCAGGCGCGTAAAGCCAACCTGTGTGGGAGGAATCCACCAGGTCCACGGGCCCGCCGCGGCCGGTGGCCACCACGGGGACACCCGAGGCCATGGCTTCCTGGATGGTCTGGCAAAATGTTTCCAACTCCCCGGGATGCACAAAAAGGTCGAAGGAGGCCATGGCCTGGGCCAGCTCCTCTCCGGCGAGAAAGCCCGTGAAACTGGCGCTGGGCAACAACGATTCCAAACGTGCCCGTTGTGGCCCATCCCCGACAATGACCAACTTGGTGTTGGGAAGTGTGGCCAGTAACGCCAGATCCTCCACCTGTTTCTCCAGCGCCAGACGGCCTGCATAACCTATGATTTTCTGGCCCTGCGGAGCGTGGGCGCGCCGGAATTCCTCGCTGCGTTTGCCGGGGTGAAAACGGTCGGTATCCACCCCACGGCGCCACAACTGAACGCGGGGGATGCCGTGGCCACGGAGTTTCTGCATTGAATCCGTGGATGGCGCCAGTGTTTTAGTCGCGGCCCCATGAATGCGTTCCACCCGCTGCCACGCCCAGTTCTCTAAAAACGGCATGCCATAACGGGAGGCATAACCCGGCACATCCGTCTGGTAAACGGCCACCGTGGGAAGTCCCAGCTCATTGGCAGCCCGCACTGCCCGCCACCCCAGCATAAAGGGCGATGCCAGATGCACCACATCGGGATTAAAGTCCGCCAACAGGGACTTCACGGGGCCCACCGCGCCCATGGCAATGCGGATGGTGCGGTAACCCGTGAGCGGAACAGCCGGAAGCCTGCGTACCCAAGCCCCCTCCACCACCGCCGGGGCATTCCCGACGGCGGAGGGCGCAATGACCAGCACCTGATCCCCGCGCGCCTGTAAATGCTGCAGAACTTTTAGTAGTGAATGGGTGACCCCATTCATCTCGGGCAGAAACGATTCAGCAACTATGGCAACCTTCACGTTTCAACTGTGACAAGTGAAGGTGTCCGCCACACTCAATCAGGGCAACACCGGGGTGAAAAGCTGATGAACGCCAGCCTGCGCCGGCGTGCGCTTAGTCGAACTGGGGACTCTCCGTGCGGCTGCGCTTGATTTCAAAGAAGTAGGGGAAGCTGGCCAGCGTGACAGTAGCGTCCCAGAGCTTGCCGGCCTCTTCCCCCCGCGGAATACGGGTGATGACAGGACCAAAGAACGCCGTGCCATTGAAGGCCACAACGGGTGTGCCCACGTCTTGACCCACCTGGTCAATGCCTTCTGCATGGCTGGCACGCAGTGCAGTGTCGTAGCTGTCCGAATGGGCGGCGGCGGCCAGCTCCGCGGGCAAACCAACCTCGGCCAGCGACTTGGCAATGACGCTGTCCAGGTCCTTGTTGGCTTCGTAATGAATCTTTGTGCCCATGGCGTCGTACAGGGACTTAATGTGCTGGGCGCCATGCTCTCTTGCCGCGGCGGTAATGACCCGCACCGGGCCCCACGCCTTTTTCATGGACTCCTGATATTCTGCCGGTAACTCGGTATTGCCCTCATTGAGGACTGACAAGCTCATGACATGCCAGTTCACCTTAATGGAGCGCACCAGTTCAACTTCGCTGATCCACCGTGAGGTGACCCAGGCAAAGGGGCAGGTGGGATCGAACCAAAAATCAGCTGTTTCGGTTGCTTCCGCAGTGGCAGTGGCATTTTCAGACATGAAATATCTCCTAAAGCGCGTGGGGTATGCAGGGTAAAACGGCTAAGCGGACTTTTTCCTTCGCTTGGCAGCCACATCATGCGGGATCAAGGTGGGTTCAGCTTTGCGGGCCACCACATCGGCGCTTATAACTACCGTGGCAATGTCCTCGCGGCTGGGCAGGTCAAACATGACTGGCTGCAGCACTTCTTCCAGGATTGCCCGCAGCCCGCGGGCACCGGTCCCCCTGACCAGCGCCAAATCAGCGATGGCTGCCAGGGCGTCGCCGGAGAAATCAAGTTCCACCCCGTCGAGCAAAAACATTTTTTGGTATTGCTTGACCAGGGCGTTCCTCGGCTCAGTGAGGATTTGAATAAGTGAGGCACGGTCCAACTGGGTCACCGTGGTGATGACGGGCAGACGACCAATAAACTCCGGGATGAGGCCAAACTTCAGTAAATCCTCCGGCATCACGTCGGCGTAGCTGGCTTCGGACTGCTTTAAAGCACTCAGGGGGGCACCAAAGCCAATGCCTTTTTTACCGGCGCGGGAACCAATGATGTCTTCCAGACCGGCAAACGCGCCAGCCACAATGAAGAGTACATTGGTGGTGTCAATTTGAATGAACTCCTGGTGGGGATGCTTGCGTCCGCCCTGGGGCGGCACGGAGGCCACAGTTCCTTCAAGAATTTTCAGCAATGCCTGCTGCACGCCCTCACCGGAAACGTCGCGGGTAATGGAGGGGTTCTCGGATTTGCGCGAAATTTTATCAATCTCGTCAATGTAAATAATGCCCTGTTCGGCCTTTTTTACATCAAAGTCTGCCGCTTGAATGAGTTTGAGGAGAATGTTCTCCACGTCTTCCCCGACGTAGCCGGCCTCGGTCAGGGCTGTGGCATCGGCGACGGCAAAAGGTACATTGAGCCTGCGCGCCAACGTCTGGGCCAGGTACGTCTTACCGCAGCCGGTGGGACCCACCAATAAAATATTGGATTTGGCAATTTCCACTTCGTCGTGGACGCCGGTGGACAGGGTGGTGCTTTTAACGGCATGACCGGATTGAATCCGTTTGTAGTGGTTGTATACCGCCACGGCCAAAGAGCGCTTCGCAGGCTCCTGACCAATGACGTACTCTTGCAGGAAGTCAAAAATTTCGCGGGGCTTGGGCAGGTCAAAGGACTCAATATCCGCCACCTCGGCCAGTTCCTCATCAATGATTTCAGTGCATAATTCAATGCATTCATCACAAATGTAGACGCCCGGCCCGGCAATGAGCTTGCGGACTTGTTTTTGGCTTTTCCCGCAAAAGGAACACTTCAGCAGATCGGTGCTTTCACCCATCCTGGCCATTGTTGTGTCCTTCCGCAAAATAACCCGCGTGAAGCGAAGTTACAGTTTTACTGTTTGATCCCCAGCATCTGCTGCGAAAACGTCCTACAAGATACTTTCCACTCTAGGCTACGGCTCTGACATTGAGTGGAATGCAGGCGCCGGAACAAGAAATTTCTTGTTCCGGCGCCTAATACAAGGGTCCTAGCGCGTGATGGCTGAGGGCTTGATCTTGCGAGGTGCCAGCACTTCGTCAATTAAGCCGTAGTCCTTGGCCTGGGCTGCCGTGAGGATATTGTCGCGCTCAATGTCATTGCTGACCTGCTCGGGCGTGCGGCCGGAATGATCCGAGAGGGTATTCTCCAGCCATTCCCGCATGCGCATGACCTCATTGGCCTGGATTTCCAAGTCGGAGGCCTGGCCGCCCTGGCCACCGGACAGCGCCGGCTGATGAATCAGCACGCGGGCGTTCGGCAGGGCCAGACGCTTGCCCGGCGCTCCGGCGGCAAGGAGCACCGCAGCTGCCGAGGCGGCCTGACCCAGGCACACTGTCTGGATCTCCGGGCGGATGAACTGCATGGTGTCGTAAATGGCCGTCATGGCCGTAAACGATCCGCCGGGAGAGTTAATGTACAGGGTGATGTCACGGTCGGTGTCATCGGCCTCGAGCACCAGCAGCTGCGCCATGACATCATCGGCTGAAGCGTCATCCACCTGCACCCCGAGGAAAATGATCCTGTCCTCGAAAAGCTTGGTGTAGGGGTCCTGGCGCTTGAAGCCGTAGGGAGTGCGTTCCTCGAACTGCGGAAGCACGTAACGGCTGGAGGGCATGGTGCCGGCAGTGTTGCCAAATGCCGTGCTGCCAAAGTTGTAGGTCATGATGGTTGCTCCTGAAATCTGTGCTTTGGCCAATTAGTTGGCGTTGGTTCCGCCGCCACCGGCTACTGTGCTGGAGTTGCGGGAAATCTTATCGAAGAAGCCGTATTCCAGGCCCTCTTCAGCAGTAAACCACTTGTCACGGTCATTGTCCTTGAGGATCTTCTCTACGCTCTGACCGGTCTGCTCGGCCGTAAGCTCGGCCATGACCTTCTTCATGTGCAGGATCAGTTCGGCCTGGATCTTAATGTCCGACGCCGTTCCGCCAATGCCGCCGGAGGGCTGGTGCATGAGGATGCGTGCGTGAGGCGTGGCATAGCGCTTGCCCTTGGTCCCGGAAGAGAGCAGGAACTGCCCCATGGAGGCTGCCAGGCCGGTGGCGACAGTGACGACGTCGTTGGGGATGAACTGCATGGTGTCATAAATGGCCATGCCAGCCGTGACGGAACCACCGGGTGAGTTGATGTACAGGTAAATGTCCTTCTCAGGGTCCTCGGCCGAGAGCAGCAGCAGCTGCGAGCAAATGAGGTTGGCGTTGTCGTCGCGGACTTCCGAGCCGAGCCAAATGATGCGTTCCTTCAGCAGGCGATTGTAAATGTACTGGTCCTGACCGCTGGGGTCCGCGCTGGCCATCGTGGGGGTGGTGTGCTGTGCCATGGTGGGTTTACCTCTCCTTCGTGTGGCCCGCCAAGCATGCCCGGCGCTGCCATCACTAATGTTCACTACTTGGACAGTAGCCCTTTTTCGCACCCTTTTGGCGTCCACAGCCGCGCTGTTCGCTGTCGGCGCACGATCCCCGAACATGCTTGCGCCGAGGGAATAAATCCCCGCTCCACTGCCCGTTTAAGAGGGCATAAAAAAGCCGTTGCCGGCCCTTTAAAGGACCGGCAACGGCTGGTGGTTCTTGGATTACCCGTCAGGGATGCAGTTAGCCGCGGGCTTCGCCCGGCTCACTGACAGCCGTGGGCTCAATGGCCTCGTCTTCGGAAGTTACTTCATTGTCAGAAGTGATGTCCTCTTCCTCGGAAGCTACGGAGACAAAGTCGGTCAGGTCAACGGTTGCGCCTTCGCTGTCCGTGACAACTGCCTTGCCCAGAACCGCAGCCAGTGCCTTGCGGCGGCGGACTTCGCCCACGATCATGTTGACCTGGCCGGAGGAGTCCAGCATTTGAGCGAACTGGTTCGGCTCCATGCCGTACTGGCTGGCAGAGGAAACAATGTAGTCAATGAGTTCAGCCTGGCTGACGCTGACCTCTTCCATTTCGGCAATGGCATCGAGGATGATCTCGTTGCGGAAGGCCTTCTCGGTGTTGTCCTTGACCTCGGCGCGGTGCTCTTCGGTGTCGTGCTCTTCGGGGCCGTGCGCGTTTTCGGGCTTGAAGTGCTGCTCCAACTGCTCGGCAACCACCGAGTCGGGAACAGGGACCTCCACCAGCGCGACCAGCTTCTCCAGAACCTTGTCGCGGGCTTCAACACCCTGCTCAACAGTTTTGGATTCATTGGCCTGCTTGGCCAAATCTTCCTTGAGCTCAGCGATGGTGTCGAACTCGGAGGCGAGCTGCGCAAAGTCATCGTTTGCTTCGGGCAGTTCGCGAACCTTCACGGAGGTGACCTTCACGGTGACCTGCGCTTCTTCACCCGCGTGCTCGCCGCCGGCCAGCTTGGTGTTGAAGATGGCCTCCTCATCGGCGGACAGGCCAGTGGCGGCCTCGTCCAGTCCGTCCAGCATGTTGCCGGCACCAATTTGGTAGGAGAGGTCGGACGCTGAGTCGACCTCGACGTCGTCGATCTTGGCGGCAATGTTGATGGTGAGGAAGTCACCGTCGGCAGCCGGACGGTCCTGAACCGTCAGCGTGCCAAAGCGGGCACGGAGCTCATCGAGTGCCTTCTCGGTGTCTTCCTCGGAAGCTTCGAGGGCCGCAACTTCAACTTCAAGACCCTCGTAGTCGGGCAGTTCAATTTCGGGGCGGATGTCCAGTTCAACCTGGAACTTCACGATGCCGTCAGTTGCTGTGGGATCGGGAACTTCGGTGATTTCCACCTCGGGACGGCTCAACGGGGTGAGCTTGTTCTCAATGACAGCTTCCTGGTACCAGCCGTTGAGACCGGAGTTAATGGCCGTTTCCAGAACGTAGCCGCGGCCAACACGCTGGTCGATCAGCTTTGTGGGTACCTTGCCTTTACGGAAGCCAGGCACCTGCACCTGCGCACCGATTGTCTTGTATGCCTCAGCAATGCTGGGCTTCAATTCCTCAAAGGAAACCTCAACATCGAGCTTTACACGAGTGGGTGTGAGGTTTTCGACAGCGCTCTTCACAGCGTGGTACTCCTGATGGTCTGTTGATGGATGATTAGCCCCAGCACATGGGCAGTCACTGACCAAACGTGATCCGGATAATGCTGAAGTCGGGGCGACAGGACTCGAACCTGCGGTCTCCTGCTCCCAAAGCAGGCGCGCTAGCCACTACGCTACGCCCCGTAATGACCGCATTAGTCTACGGGCAAGTTCGTCCATATGCACAATCGCCACCACTGGGGCGCCGTCACGGACAATAAAAAAATCCCCGGTCACGGGGACCGGGGATTCATACGGAGGGGGCGACGGGAATCGAACCCGCGTCATTAGTTTGGAAAACTAAGGCTTTACCATTAAGCTACGCCCCCGGATAATTCGGCTTGTGGCCGAACAACTCCGTAACACTATCAACGACTTTGCCGCTCCCGCAAATCGTGGCCGGAGCTGAGCTGGCCCGGCTTGCCGGGCGCCGCACCTGCTGCTGCAGTTGCTGCTTCAGCGTTGACACGACGGGCACCAGTAAAGTTTCCGCGCTGCCAACAACGTTACGGCCACCTCCGTGCCGCAACGCCGGCAGGGCAGTCCCTCCCGCTTATAGACGTAGTGGGCTTCTGTGCGGGGCACAGTTGTATTGGCGCAGGGGCCGGTTCCGTCTGCTGCGGCCACCCCGTGTCCGACCGTCAGCCCGTGTCCGACGGCCGCGCCCTTCCCGGAGGGCCTGTCCCCCAGCTCGGTGGTGATGATGCGCCCGTCGTGCAGGCCGTCGGCCATGATGGACACCACGTCATCCCAGAGCGCCAGGGCCTCCTCGGCCTGCAGCGCCTTGCCGGGCAGGGACGGTTCCAGCCCCAACCGGAACAGGGTCTCGGCACGGTAAATGTTGCCCACCCCCGCCAGCACTTCCTGCTTCATGAGCTGCAAGGCAATGGAGGTGCTGCTTTTGCGGATCCGGCGGGCAAACTCGGCGCCGTCGCCCGGCAGGTTGCGCAGCGGATCCGGTCCCAGCCTGGTTCTGGCTGCTGCGGCCTCATCCGGGGTGATGACCTGGCACGCCGTGGGCCCGCGCAAATCAGCCCAGCCATGCGCGGAGACCAGCCGAACCCGCACTGCCCCCTGCGGCTCAGGCGGTCCCACGGAGGAGAAACCGGCAAGCTCCTCCTCCCCCATCCGGCGCGGCGCACCAATACTGGATGCACCGGTGAAGCTGGAGTCACCGCCAAAGCTCCACGCCCCGTACAGACCCAGGTGGACGCGCAGGACCCGCTCGTGGGAAAAGTACAAAAACATTTGCTTCCCATGAGCCTCTGCGCGCTCCAGAATCCGGCCGTCAAGAAGCGCAGCACCGTCGGCGAACCTGCCCTGGGGGCTGGATGCTGCCAGCTCCGCCCCGCCAAAGACGTCCTGGAACTGGCGTGCTAAACGATGAATTGAATGGCCCTCGGGCATGCGTCCTCTTTTAAATTCCTACTCGACAACGTTGCCAGTGGTCTCATACGCGGCAATTTTGCCAATGCGGCGGACATGGCGTTCGGCATTGCTGAACGGCTCGGCTAAAAAGGCCGCAATGATCTCCGTGGCCTCCTCAACCGTGTGCTGGCGGCCACCCACGGCCACCACGTTGGCGTCATTGTGTTCGCGGGCCAGCTTGGCGGTGGATAAGTTCCATGCCAGTGCCGCACGGGCACCCTTGACCTTATTAGCCGCCATTTGCTCGCCATTGCCGGATCCACCCAGCACAATGCCCAGCGCGTCAACTCCTGCGGCCTGGTCGGCCACAACTGCGAGCGCGGCATTGATGCAGAAGGAGGGGTAGTCGTCCTCGGCGTCATAGGCGGCGGGTCCGTGGTCCACCATGTCGTAGCCCCGGGCGGTGAGGACCTCAATGAGGTGGGCGCTGAGCTCCATGCCGGCATGGTCGGTTGCAATGTGAACGCGCATGGAAAATTCCTTTGAGTTGCGGATGGTAGTGTCCCCCAAGCCTACCTACGGCTGGGCGGTCCCGCGGCCGGCGTGCCGGTTCAACAGGGAGGCCAGCTCATCGGCGACCTCCTGGTTGGGCGCACCCACCACCACTTTGCCGCCGTCGTTTTGGCGAAGGACGACGGCGGCACCGGAGCCGGTGAGGAAGCTGGCGGAGCCGCTGTGCTTGCGCAGGCCCCAACCCCCGTGGTCGCCGGTCGCAACGCGCAGGGGCACTGCGCCGGCCACGCGCTGACAGGGCACCACGATGACGGGAATGAGTCCGAGCACTTTCACGCTCAGTTGCCTGTCATCAAGGGTGACCGAGGCGCACAGCATGGCAATGACGAGGAGGGCTGCCAGCACCAGGGCCAGCAAAATCCAGGGTGAAAGCAGTGCCAGCAGCGCCCCGGGCAGCAGGGCCGTCATGGTGAGCATGATGATCACTGAGCTGCGCGGATGCAGGAAATACGAGAACCGGCTCGATTCAGCTGGTGCAACGGGTTCGACAAGGGCCGCCAGCGCCGCGTCGTCGTCGGTGCTCCATTGTTCATCGGGTTTGAAGGTCAGGGCCAGCACCAGGCCCATGGCGGCTGCGAGGCCCGTGCCCATGAGCATGACGTAACCGTCAATCCGCTCCACCGGGAACTCGCCCTGCCCGGACTGACCCAACAATGTGGCGGCGAAGAGGGTGCAGGCCGTGAGCTGCAAGGCCATGGCGGTGCCCAGCAGCACCCGCCGCAGGGGGCGCGACAGCGTGGTCCGGGCGCCGAAGCTGCCCAGTCCCGCCCCCGTGAGCAGGATCAGCAGCACGCCGGCTGCCAAAAAAATGGGCAGTGACACGGGGGTTCCGCCCCACGGCAAAATCACGCCGCGGCTCATCTGCCGGCCAATGAGCACCCCGCCCGCGACGAGCGCTGCGGAGAGCAGTACGGGAAACACCAGGGCAAAGCGCAGGGCAGTGGCGTCGAGGTGCAAAGGGGCGCGCCCGGGGCGACTGTTGAACTCCATGGAACTAGGGTGTCACTTTTTGCGCCGCGGCATAAGCGTTGACCAGGGCGGCGGCCTGTGCCGCCGTGGCAGGGTCGGGCATGGAAATGATGAACTTTTGGTGAAAGCCCGCCTCCATGACAAGGGCCGGGCCGCTGCCCGTGATGAAGCCGACGCTGCCGATGTTCATCCGGTATCCCCAGCCGCCGTAGTCCAGGGCCGCAATGTCCGCCACGGACGCACCCTTGATTTCATGCCACTCCAGGGGCATGACTTTCCAGAAACCGGACGCAAGGACCTTCACCCCGTCGGGTCCAATGACGGCAGTGCCCTGACAAAACACCCGGACCAGCGCGGCGACCACCACACCCAGCAGTGCCAGCGGCGCAAAGACGAACCAGGTGCTGACGGCGATTATGGCGCCAAGGCCCAGGCTGAGAGGCCATGCCCACTTACCCATGGACACCTTGATCCACAGGGTTTCCCCGCGGGCAGCCCCGGCGTGTGCGGCAGCCGCGAGTGGGGAGTCGCTGGCGGTGACAGTGGCGTTGGCTGCCACCACCTCAGCAGTTTGTGTCCGGTCCAGCTCGCCGGGCCGGTATAACCACAGTCCGGCAAAACCGGCCACGAAGGCCAGGGCAGTGCCGGCGGCCATGACGGGGCCGGAAAGATCCGCCCGTGAGGTGTCCGCAAGGTCGATTTGGCCTGCCGTCACCGCCATTGAGAGCGCAACCATGCCCACCCCGAACGCCAGTCCAAAGCCCACGCCAATGCGGGCCGTCAGAGACGACGACGCCCGCAGGATCACACCCAGCGGTGCGATCAGGGCACCCAGTGCCCCCATGGCCACCGCCATCCACGCCGCGCCGGCCACGGAAATCCAGCCGTCCACTTCATTGTCGGCGTTCCAGTGCGAGGCCAGTTCTGCAGGGAGCCTGCCGGCCATGGAGAGGATCCATGCTGCGGCCAGCACCCCCAGCAGCAGCGGGCCCACAACCAGACCAATCAGCCAGCGCCGGTTATAGCTGGCCTCCGCAGCGCCGCTGCGCACGTGCTCCCCCATGAAAACGCCCCCCTACCCTCAAACCACTGTCCCGCCCCACCCTTCCGCAGCGCCCCATCAGGGACAAATTAACCCCCACTTCGTGACCGGCGACACTACCAGGCAGTAACCTGAGAGAATCAATGCAATCCACCGCCGGACACACTACTGTTGCTGCCCTGCGGCACTGTTCAATCCGAACCCAACCGGAAGGCACCATCCATGCCTGGTATGAACCTCACCCGGGCCGAAGCCATTGCGCGCTCGGCCACCTTGGCAGTCACAAGCTATGACGTGAGCCTTGACCTGACCACCTCGGAGTCCACCTTCGCCTCCACCACCACCGTCACCTTCACTGCCAAGGAGGGTTCGTCGTCGTTCATTGATGCCGTGACCTCCGCCGTGCACCAGGTGACACTCAATGGCGTGGAATTGGACCCGGCAGAGGTGTCCGACGGCGTCCGCATCCAGCTGCCGAACCTCGCCGCCGAGAACGTGCTCACCGTCAGGGCCGATGCCTTGTTCATGAACACCGGCGAAGGCCTGCACCGCTTTGTGGATCCCGTGGACGGCGAGGTGTACCTCTACAGCCAGTTTGAGGTGCCGGATTCGCGGCGCATGTTTGCCGTGTTTGAACAGCCCGACCAGAAGGCCACCTTTACCTTCCACATCACGGCTCCCGCGCACTGGGACGTCATCTCCAACTCCCCCACGCCCGTCCCCGAAGCTGCCGGCGCGGGCACGTCCACCTGGCACTTTGCACCCACGTTGAAAATGTCCAGCTACATCACTGCATTGATTGCCGGACCGTACGAGAACGTCCGCAGCGAGCTCACCAGCTCCGACGGCCGCACCATTCCCCTGGGCGTGTTTGCACGCAAGTCGCTCATGGAGCACCTCGATGCGGACAACGTGTTTGAGCTGACCCGGCAGGGCTTTGAGTTCTTTGAAAAGCAGTTCGGCACCCCGTACCCGTTCCCCAAGTACGATCAGCTCTTTGTGCCGGAGTTCAATGCCGGGGCCATGGAGAACGCCGGAGCCGTGACGTTCCTGGAAAGCTATGTGTTCCGCTCCAAGGTCACCGACGCCATGGTGGAACGCCGCGCCATCACGATTCTGCACGAGCTGGCCCACATGTGGTTTGGCGATCTGGTCACCATGCGCTGGTGGAATGACCTGTGGCTGAACGAATCCTTCGCGGAGTTCATGTCCACGCTCGCCGCTGCGGAAAACACGAAGTACGTGGATTCCTGGACCACCTTCTCCTCCTTGGAAAAGAGCTGGGCGTACCGGCAGGACCAGCTGCCCTCCACGCACCCCATCAAGGCGGAAATCCGCGATCTGGAAGACGTGCTGGTGAACTTTGACGGCATCACCTACGCCAAGGGCGCCTCCGTGCTGCGCCAGCTGGTGGCGTGGGTGGGCCAGGAGGAGTTCATGGCAGGGGTGCGCGCCTACTTTGACAAGCACGCCTGGGGCAATACCGAACTGCCGGATTTGATGGTGGAGCTGGAAGCCGCCAGTGGCCGCGATTTATCGGCATGGACAAAGATGTGGCTGGAGACCGCCGGGGTCAATACCTTCAAGCCCGCCCTTGAAGTGGCGGACGACGGCGTCATCACCTCATTCTCAATCCTCCAGTCGGCCGTGGCCGACCACCCCACCCTGCGCCCGCACCGCGCAGCCGTGGGTTTTTATAACCTCGCCACCGAAGGAGCGGATACCGGCAAACTGGTCCGCACCCACCGCGTGGAATTGGACGTGGACGGCGCCACCACCGAGGTGCCGGAACTGGTGGGCCTGCCCCGCCCCGCCTTGATCCTGCTCAATGACGATGACTTGGCCTACGCCAAGATCCGCCTTGACCCCGAATCCCTGGCCACGGCCAAGACGCACTTGAAGGACTTCAAGGGTTCCCTCCCCCGCACACTGGTTTCCGCCTCCGTCTGGGATGCCACGCGCGACGGCGAAACCCCCGCCCGCGAGTACGCGGACTTTCTCCTGGCCACCATTGGGTACGAAAGCGACTCCACCGTCATCATGGTGCTGCTGCGCCAGCTGGCTACGACGTTGCAGTTCTATGTTGCCCCCGAACATCAAAAGCCCACCGCGCTCGTCGCCGCCGACTCCCTCTGGGAGCTGGCACAGCAGGCAGCAGCTGAATCCGATGCCCAGCTGCAATTCGCCAAGGCCTTTGCTGCTCATGCGCAGTCGCCGGAACAGCTGGACCGGGTGCAGGCCCTGTTGGACGGGACCCAGCAGCTGGAGGGTTTGAGCCTGGACACTGACATGCGGTGGGAACTGCTCATTGCGCTCGCCGCAGGCGGACACGCCGACGCTGCTGAGATTGACGCGGCGCTGGCCCTGGACAACACTCAAACCGGCCAGCTGGCGGCAGCCACTGCCCACGCTGCCATCCCCACCGCGGCGGCCAAGGCTGGGACGTGGGAGTCCGTCGTCGTGCGTGGAGACGGCGCCAATGCCGTGCAGCGGGCAGCCATTACGGGATTCACCAAGGTGTGGGACACGGCTCTGCTGGAACCCTACGTAGCGAAGTACTTTGCCGCGATCCGCGGGGTGTGGGACAGCAAGTCCTACGAAATCTCCTCAACCATCATCACGGGCCTGTACCCCGTGCAGCTGGTCTCCCAGGCAACACTGGATGCCACGGACGCGTTCCTGGCCGAGTTGGGCGGGGACGCCCCGGCACTGCACCGCCTGCTGGTGGAAAGCCGCGACGGCGTGGCCCGCGCCCTGCGGGCCCAGGCCGCCGACCAGTAAGTGCGCGCAGCTGCAGGGCCCGGGATGCAGGCACATCCCGGGCCCTGCAGTGTTTCCCGTTCCATGCCGGGTTCCCGCTCTATGCTTGCCCTATGGCTCTGAACGAACATCACTATGAAATCAATGTTTATTGGACCGGCAACCGGGGCACCGGCACCTCCGCCTACAAGGACTATGGACGGGACCACACCATCACTGCCCAGGGCCTGCCGGCGCTGCTGGGATCGGCGGATAAGACGTTCCACGGCGACCGGGACAGGTGGAACCCGGAGCAATTGCTGCTCAGCGCCCTGGCGCAGTGCCACATGCTCTCCTACTTCCATGTGGCACTGGCACATGGGATAGTCATCACTAAATATGAGGATACCGCCACGGGCACCCTGACGATTAACAGGGACGGCAGCGGCCACTTCAGCTCCGCAACACTGCACCCCAAAATTTATGTGGCGGACCCGCAAACCCGGGAGCTGGCGCTGTCCCTCCACGGCGAAGCGGCGGCAAAATGCTTTATTGCCCGCAGCGTGAATTTCCCCGTGCAGCACCAGCCGGGGATGTTGGAGGCTACGTCCGACTGGTCAGGAGCCGCTGTTACGCTGGATCAGTACCCCCGTTCCCAATGAATTAAGGTATTTTTTCGCGTGCAAGCAATTGAAAGCATTGACAACTCGCTCGACATCCTGTGGGGCAATCTCGCCTGGGCCGGCGTCGCCGTCGCCATTGGACTCCTGGTGTGGCTGGTAGTGCATTATTTAATCCGCATAGTGGTCAAACACGCCCAGGCGGAACGAACCCCCCTGGCAGATCGGCGCGTCGGCTGGGCCACGCCCATGCTGCGTGGCATCAACCCCATGGTCAGGGCCCTGGACCATGAACGCCGGGTGCAGCGGGCGCGCACCATTGGCACCTTGCTGAACTCCATCCTGACGGGCCTGGTCAGCATCATTACCGGCTTTTACGTGCTGCTGGCCTTTAATATTAACATTTCACCCCTGCTGGCCAGCGTGGGTGTGGTGGGCATTGCCATTGGTTTTGGTGCGCAGCAGCTCATTCGCGACTTCCTTGCCGGGGTATTCATCACCCTGGAGGATCAGTACGGCATAGGTGATGTCATTGAAACCAGCGAGGTCGTCGGCACGGTGGAATACCTGGGTCTGCGCATCACGCGTGTCATGGCTTTGGACGGCACGCTCTGGTACCTGCGCAATGGCGAAATCCTGCGCCTGGGAAACCGTTCCAAGGGCAACTACCGGCCCCCGGCCGCTGCTCAGAGCACTGCCGAATCCGCAGCCCCGGTCCCGGCCCCAGCCCCCAACGAAGCTGCAGAATAGAAAGGATGCGCCGCTCATGAGTAAAGAACAGCTGCCCACCCCCGCGATGGGCGCTCCTGGCCCGGAGAACGTGGCGGATTATGCCGACACGTTTTATGCACAGGTAGGCGGGCATGAGACGTTCGCCAAAATCATCCATGTCTTTTATCAGGGCGTTGCCGCCGATCCGGTGCTGCGCGCCCTGTACCCCGAAGAGGACCTGGGCCCCGCCGAGCACCGCATGCTGATGTTCCTGGAGCAGTACTGGGGCGGTCCGCGCACCTACCTGGAAGAGCGCGGGCATCCGCGCCTGCGCATGCGCCACCAGCCCTACGCCGTCACACCGGAAGCACGCGACCGCTGGCTCGCAGCCATGCGCAAGGGCGTGGACTCCGTGGAGCTCTCCCCGCTGCACTACGCCACGCTCTGGGACTATTTGGAGCGGGCCGCGCACTCGCTGGTCAACGCGCCATCGGAGGCGTCCAGCTAAATTCCCCGCAGCATCGTTTTAGTACTGCGCGTGGACGCACAGCGTTGATAACACCGCGCGTTTCAGTGTGCGGCGTTTACAGCACTGCGCGTGGGCGCACTAGGATATGTCCGCGCGCAGTACTGATCCGCAGCCACCGGTGGGAACTGAAAAGGTGTGCCACTTCGCCGGGCGCCACAAAGCCCAGGGCATAGGCTGCAAAGGCCGCGCCGCCTGGAATCTCCCCGGGAATGTCCGCCATGGACCGGCCCCACACCGACGCCCGAATGTTATTGACCAGCAGCGCACCAGGGTTCACCGGCATTACCTGCCCCACTTCCTGCACCCCGCTCTTCGCCACGTCAATCAAGGTTTCGGCAGGGACAGTGCCCAGCTGCTCCCACGCGCCCCGCGGCGCGCTGACGGCGGCCCACGATTCATTGACTGTCACTGGCGGCACAGGCAGCGCCAGATCGACGTCGTTCATGCGGGCCAGCCTGTCTGCCACGGAGGCCAGGGACACTGTCACATCAAGGTCCGACGGCGCCCCCAGCGCCATGGTGCGCAGGCCCAAAATGGTGGGGGTGCCCTCCCCCAGCAGCTTGGCGCGCATGACACACACGTACGCGGCAAGAACGTTCCCGGCCCCCTGCAGGCGGATGGCGCCGTCGTCAGCTATGCGCGCACGGCTGACAAAGGTACGCAGGTCGGCAACCGTCCCGGCGTCCTCAAGTAACAGTTCCTCGGTGCTGGTGGTGGTATTCACAGCTTAGTTTCCTTCAGTGGTCTGGTTCTGCGTACGCGCAGCTGTCCGTTTGAAGGCGACGGGAGCCCCGCGCCACGTTTCCAGGGCCGCGCGCTGCGCGGCTGTGAGTCTGCTGGGACGGCCGGTGCTGCGCGAAACCAGCACCATGGAGGTGGCCGCCTGGACATAAATGACGCTGGAGTCGGCCTCGGCGACCGTGTAGCCCACGTCAAAGCTGGAACCACCCACGTGGGTCACCCAAATGTTGACGTAGATGGGCTCGGTTCTAAAACTCAACGGCGCCAAATACTCAATCTCGTGCCGGCCCACCAGCGTGAACAGGTCCTCGCCCACAAGGTCGGTGAGGGTCCCGCCGTCGGGCAATGGGGTGTGAATCAACTGCACACGGGCATCTTCAAGATATTGCAAATACACCACATTGTTGACGTGGTGATAGGAGTCAATGTCGCCGAAACGGATTTGCTGTGGGATTTGAATGCCTGCTGCCATGGCTTCATCATGTCAAAGCTGCAGTCACGTGAACAATTGAAGTACCAAGCTCACAGGCCATCGCCTGCCCTGGTGCCGCGTGGCGCAGTTGTGGCAGCGGCGGGCCGACACATAGAGTCACCTCTATGACTGCCAGCTCTGACTTGACCCCCATGGAAACCCTTCTGCAAATTCTGGAACTGTCC
>JBBSSM010000025.1:0-36212 GCA_038242155.1 Actinomycetales bacterium
AATGGGGATAGACAGGGTTATCGACGACATGCCCGACCTAACGCCCGCCGTAGCAGCGGTGCGATCCGCCCGAAGCATGTGGGCGACTGTTGCAGCGACCATCATGATAAATCTGGTGATGCTGCCCGCACATCAATTTTTAGGGCTTCTCATATTGTTCTCGGCTGGGCGCTCGGACTCGAGTGGTAGAGGGGCCCCGTTTCGCAGTTGCACTGCCGATTCGGTATCCCGTGACGGCCCGACCTACGGACTAATAATCATAGCGAGCGTCATCATGTTCGCCTTATGTTTCTTAGGTGCATTTATGGGATACCGTTGGGTAGATGCCAGCCTGGGCGGTACAAACTCCTACTATTGACCCTTCTCAGCGTTTTCGCAGCCCTCGCTGGAACCGTCATCCTCCTCGGCCGAATGATGCGCGGATGAGTTCGTATCCAAGCGCAACTTCTGCAACTCATCCAATGGGTGACCGGGGATGCCGTTTACGGCCAACACACGCCGGGTTGCGCCGCAGGCTCGAAACCCGGGGCATTGGGTGCTGAAGGGCGGGCCGATGAGCTCTTCGCTGCCTTGGACGGGCGCGCCTGGCGCACCCGCACCGCCGGGGCCGGGACCAAAAGCAAACGGCTCTACACTTGGGCCAGGGTCCGCATTAACGGACCCACCAAGACCGGGAAACAGGTACGGCTGGCACGCGCCGCTGGCTGCGCGCAGCTGGGCGCCGCGCCTTCCCCGGCGCGGCTAGAATTGCACGTAGCGTTTTAGTGCAAGTTGCCAAATGGTGGAGATTTAAATGTCTGACATGTTTCTGGAGAAGTTCCGCGGCCTGGTGCCCCTGTACCTTGAGGAGCCGTGGCAGGAAGCCGACGGGATCGCCCTGGCGGACCTGGATGTGGTTTTTGCCGAGCTGAACATCACGGTGCCCCTGGTGCTGCGTGAATTCCTCCACGCCCTGGGCAACTGCGAGGACCTCATGGAGGCGTACTACTACTTCTGGGATCCCGAAGAGCTCGAAATTGAGGACGGCTATCTCCTCTTCCTCGAAGATGAGGACGAGGCCTACACCTGGGGCATGTTGGCAGATCAGGCGGATGTCCCGGATCCCATTGTGTGGCGCCGCAACAATGCCACGGGTGAATGGATCAATGAGGAAGGCACCTTCAGCGAGTTTGTTTTTGACATGCTCGATTGGGTATTCACGGACGAGGACTAATCGACGTTTAAAAGCTCTGGGATTCTTAGGCTGTGAGCGGTACGGTGGCGGTATGAACGCACAGGAGCCTTCCAACGTTTTAAATCCGTCTCCGGCTGACGTGGTCAGTCTGGTGGAGAACCTGGCGGAGGGCATGTGGCCCCGCTCGGATGCGGACCGCAAGTCCTGGTTCGCCCGGCTGGGCTTTGTGTCAGGGGCAAGTTGGGATGATCCTGCCACCGGGCCTGCGGTGGCGCATTATGCGTTGCGCACCCCGTTGACGGGCGGGGAGATTTCCTCCTCGTGGACCTCATACGGGGGACGTTTCCTCGGTATCAACGTGCAGCTGTACTCCTCCATGGACATTGACAACCCCTCCACCCGCGAGGGTTTCGATGCCATTAAAGAGGGCCTGGAAGCCCGCTACGGCGAAGGTTCCCACCCGTGGCGCGACCCTGTGGTGCAGGCCAGCACCTGGCATGTCAATGGCCGCCGTCTTGTGGTGCGTTTTTTCAATTTGCAACACAGCGGTGTCATGGTCAGTCTGGAAGATGCCGGTTTGGCCACGGCGGCAGAGGCGGAGGCCCGACGTCGTCATGCGGCCGGGCATTGGAACTCCAGCACGGAAAGTACCGTCCCCTACTCCCTGCCCAAGTTTGGCCGCCAAACGTAAACGCCAGGAACCGGCAGCGTCAGACCTCGCGGGTGACCACTGCTTCGGCAAAACTCGCAAGCGCCGTTTTAACCATGCCCTCCGGAAGCGGGGCAAGAGCGGCAACGGCAGCGTCTGACCATTCCTGCGCCACCACCCACGACTCCGCCGTCGCCGGGTGCTCCCGTAATGCTGTTACCGCAGCAGCGAGCGCTTCATCACTGCTGAGGTCGCCATCAACCAACGCTAAAGCGGCAGCTGCCGTGTCATCGCCGGCAGCAGCAGCCTTGCGCAGCAACAGGACAGGCAGGGTGGGCACGCCTTCACGGAGATCCGTGCCGGGTGATTTTCCGGAAACCTGCTTCAGGCCGGTGACGTCAATGACGTCGTCGGCCAGCTGAAACGCGACGCCCACCTTTTCCCCGTACTCCAGGAGCACATCCTGCCCCTCTTCGGGCACGCCGGCAAAGATGGCACCCAGCTGTCCGGAGGCCGCGACGAGGGAACCTGTCTTATCGGCAATGACCGACAAGTAATGCGCAATGGGATCCTCGTCCTCCCGCGGGCCCACCGTCTCATGCAGTTGGCCCAGGCACAGGCGCTCAAACGTTCGGGCCTGGATTTCCAACGCCCGGCCACCGAGCTGTGAAACTAAAATGGACGCGCGGGCAAACAGCAGATCCCCCGTGAGGATGGCCACGGTGTTGCCCCATACTTCATGGGCTGTGGGCGCGCCACGGCGGTACGGCGCGGAGTCCATGACGTCGTCGTGGTAGAGAGTTGCCAGGTGCGTCAGTTCCACCACCACTGCTGCCTGGACCACTTCGCTGCGGTTTGGATCACCCAAATGAGCTGCCAGGAGGGCCAGCAGGGGACGGATCCGCTTCCCTCCGGCCTCCACCAGGTGACGGCTGGTGGCATCTGCCAGCGGATCGGAGTGGGCAATGGCCTCCCGTAAAACCTTTTCCACTTTGGCCAGACTCATGGAGATGGAGGGGCCCAGTTCGGGGTCCTGTGCCACGGCAACAAAGCCGGCAGGCAGCTGCAGTTCAGTGGCAATGGACATGGTGCTGGGCGCCGGATCGTGGGACTCGGGGCGTCCTTGCCCTGCATGGGTCCAGCTGTGGTTCGCGGAAGTAGTCACTGCTCAACACTAACTATTGGTAGGGATTGTTGCTTGGCGGTGCCGGTGAGGTCTTGGTTACTGGTGGCCGGAACCAGCTTCTCCAGTAGATGAATTACTCTATCCTCAAAACCACGTTCGCTGGCGTCGGTGAGATTTGCCATCAACCGCACCACAAAGCGCATGAGCACCGGCACCGGCATTCCTGTCCGGAGCGCCAGTTTCATAATGCGCGGGTCACCTATCAATGAGGCGAACATCCGCCCCAGTGTGAAGTGGCTGCCCCACTGCTGACGCACAAAGTCGGAGTAGCCGGAAAGTGCATGATTGGCCGCCAGCTTTGAATTGGTGCCTGCGGCCCTGACAATGAAGTCCGCCGCAAAACGGGCCGATTCCATGGCGTAGGAAATTCCCTCACCATTGAACGGGCTCACCATGCCCCCCGAGTCACCGAGCAGCATGAGTCCGGGCGAATAATGCGGTGTGCGGTTGAAGCCCATGGGAAGCGCTGCGCCACGAATGGGTCCCACCTGGTTTTCCGGGTTGAAACCCCACTCCTCCGGCATGCCCGCTGTCCAGTCACGCAATACTTGGCGGTAGTCCAGCTTCCCGAACTCCTTGGACGAGTTTAAAATCCCCAGGCCAACATTGGCCGTGCCGTCGCCCACACCAAATACCCAACCGTACCCGGGCAGTGTCTTTCCATCCGGAGAGGACAGCTCCAGCCATCCCTCCATCCAGTCCTCGGTGTGCCGCGGGGAGGTGAAGTACGTGCGGTAGGCAACCCCCATGGGGCGGTCGTCACGCTTTTCATGCCCCAGGGAAAGCGCTGTGCGGGTTGAATTGCCATCCGCGGCCAGCACCACGTCGGCGTAAAAGTCCCGGGTTTCGCCCGTTTTACGTCCGGATTCATCCAGGACCGACGCCGTCGCACCCACCACGGTGCCGGCGTCGTCAGTGATCGCAGCGGTGACGGAGTGGCCCTCAAGGACGGTTGCCCCGGCGGCCCTGGCATGCGCCGCAAGGGATTCGTCGAAGCCCAGACGTGTACGAATAAGGCCGTAATTGGGGAAATTGCTCAGCTCCGGCCAAGGCAGCTCAATGGTGCGCCCACTGGCAATGAGGCGCAGGCCCTTGTTACGTCGCCACCCTTCGGCGGGGTCATGGGGCAGGTTCATGAGTTGCATTTCCCGCACGGCCCGGGGCGTCAAACCGTCGCCGCACACCTTCTCGCGCGGGAAGCGGGTCTTCTCCAAAACGCTCACATCAATCCCGGCGTTAGCCAAATGCCAGGCCGCGGTGGATCCGGCGGGCCCGGCACCTACAACAAGTACCTTCACAGGGGGTGGAATTCCTTTAGTTGGTCAAGCACGGTGAAACGGGCACAGGCCCTGACGAACGGGGCCTTCTCAGCCCGCAACGGGCTTAATTGCGCGGTGGACTGCAACAATGCCCCCGGTTAAATTACGGTAGGCGACATTGTTCCAGCCGGATTCACCAAGCCACGAAGACAATAGCTCCTGGTTGGGCCAGGCCCGGATGGATTCCGCCAAATACACGTACGCGTCCGGATTGGAGGCGACTTTGGTGGCAATTGACGGCAGCGCACGCATTAAATACTCGGTGTATACGGTACGGAAGGGTGCAAAAGTGGGGTGGGAGAATTCCGCGACCACCAACTTCCCGCCGGGCTTGGTCACGCGCAGCATCTCGCGCAGGGCTTTTTTCGGGTCAATGACATTGCGCAAGCCAAAGGAGATGGTGGTGGCATCAAAGGAATTGTCGGCAAACGGCAGGTTCGTGGCATCACCGGCCACAAAATCAATGTCGGGGCGGCGGCGTTTACCCACCTTGAGCATGCCCACTGAAAAGTCACACGCCACCACGTCAATGCCGGCATCCGCGTAGGGCTCACTTGAGGTACCGGTGCCGGCGGCCAGATCCAGAACGCGTTGCCCCGGGACGGCTCCCACGGCATCCACCACGATTCGGCGCCAGTGGCGCGTTTGCCCGAGGGACAAAATATCATTGACGATGTCGTATTTGGGCGCCACGTCGTCAAACATGGCAGCCACTTCTTCCGGACGCTTCTCCAAAGATGCACGGTTCACCCCCCTAGTGTCTCAAACTTTGTGCCAGTTCGTGCATTGTCAGAAGGTGCTTGTGGGCCATCACACCAGCATGTCGCCAAACATGTGGCTGCAGGCTAGTAATCTAATCTCATCATGACTGCTTCCCTGGGCACCCATCCGCTGCGCACGCTCACCATGGCCCTTGACCCGCTCACCCTCAGCGGGCTAAACGTCAACGGACCCATCCAGCTCCTTTGCACCCCCACCCCCGGCGGTCCACTTTGTTGGCTCCGCCGCGAAGAGGGCCTTCTGGGCTTTGGTGAGATTACAGCCTTTACCGGCCACGGACCCGCCCGCTTTTCCGACGCCGAACAATGGTGGAAAACGCTTCTGGCCGACGCCGTCGTCAATGACCCGGTGCGGATGCCCGGAACCGGCCCCATGGCCTTTGGCTCCTTCGCGTTCTCCAAGCGCAGCGCCCACCCGTCGGAACTCATTGTGCCTGCCTTGGTGGTAGGTTTCGCGGGGGACACCGTCTGGCTCACCCAGCTCACCTTGGACGGGACATTACCCACACCCGAGTCTGCGCTTGCACGGCTGCGCGAGGTGGCACCTTCCGCACATGAAAGCACGACGGCGGCAGCTCCTTCACAGGGTCCTCTCTCGCAGGGCACTCTCCCGTCGGGCACTCTCCCGTCGGGCACTGCTTCGCAGGGCACCGTGCGGTCCGGAGCGCTCAGCGAATCCCAGTGGAAAGAGTCTGTTGCGGCGGGTGTGGCAGCCATTGCACGCGGCGGCTTGGACAAGGTGGTTTTAGCCCGCGATGTGGTGGCAAACCTCAGCGAACCCGTACAGCGGGTTTCAATTCTGCAACGATTAGTGAACCTCTACGGTGAGTGTTGGACCTACGGGGTGCGGGGCCTCGTGGGCGCAACCCCTGAAATGCTCATTCAGGTGGAGGGGCAAACCGCCCGTGCCAGGGTGCTCGCCGGCACGTTGGACCGCGAGGATGAACCTGCAGGATCCACGGGCTTCGCCGATGCTGTTTTAGGAGGCTCCCGGAAGCAGCGCCAAGAGCATGACTTTGCCGTCCGCTCCCTCATCCGGCAGCTGGCACCCTTTGCCACTGACATGTCTTTTCCCGCCGAACCATTCATTTTAGAACTGCCCAATGTGTGGCATTTGGCGTCGGACGTCACGGCCCAGCTGGCCAGCTCAAATGGGCATCTGCCCACCTCCCTGGCGCTGGTTGAGGCCCTGCATCCCACTGCTGCCGTGTGTGGAACGCCGCGCGACCGTGCCGGGGAACTCATTTTCGAGCTGGAAAAAATGGACCGGGGACCCTACGCCGGTCCGGTGGGCTGGTTGGATGGCGCAGGCAATGGAGAGTGGGGCCTGGCCCTGCGTGGCGCCGTACTGGAAGATGCCCACCATGTGCGTTTGTACGCCGGCGCCGGTATCGTGGAGGCCTCTGATCCGGAGGCCGAGCTCGCCGAAACCTGGGCCAAATTCCGGCCCATGCTGCAGGCATTGAACCTGCCAGGCCACCCCTGACCCGCCTGCACATCTTCAAAGCCGCTTCGCTCCTGCTCGAAGCTGGCAAACCTGGCTCGCCCCGCTATCCGCTAAGTTGTTTATTAGTGAATGAGCGTTTACCGTGATGCAAGTCACAGCGGGTTACACTAGATTTTAAATAGCAGTGCATTACGAACCAGTGCTTGAAGAAAACAAAGGGACTTACATGCAAATCTCATCCAAACTCACCGCGCGCATGGCAGCCGTACTGGCCGTTGCAGCCTTGGCACTCACCGGCTGCAATAACGCCGAAGAAGCACCAACTTCCGGTGACGGCAGCGCCACGTTCGATCCCACCACGGTAGCCAAAGACGATGCCCTCATTGCCATGTTGCCTGCGGCCATGAAAGACAAAGCCACCCTCACGGTGGGCTCCGACACCTCCTATGAGCCAGCCGAATTCCTCGCCGCCGACGGTCAAACGCCCGTCGGTTATGACGTTGACCTGGCCAAGGCCATTGGTGCTGTGCTGGGTAAGGAAGTAAAGGTTCAAACGTCCGAGTTCTCCACGATCCTGCCGAGCCTGGGGTCCAAGTACGACCTGGGAATATCTTCCTTCACCATTAATCCCGAGCGTTCCGAAGCTGTGAACTTTGTCAGCTACTTCAACGCCGGTATTTTGTGGGCAGTTCCCAAGGGCAACCCCAACAACATCAGCACCGATGACGTTTGTGGCAAAAAGATCGGCGTCCAGACTGGCACGGTTCAAGAAGACCCTGATTTGAAAGACCGCTCCGCCAAGTGCGCTGCGGAAGGAAAGCCGGCCATTGATGTGATTTCACTGAAGAATCAAACAGATGTCACTACCCGCTTGGTCAATGGCAGCATCGATGCGATGGCCGCCGACTCCCCCATCATTAAAAACGCCCTGGCTAAAACCGGTGACTCGCTGGAGACCCTCGGCGAGGTCTATGACTCCGCCGAGCAGGGTATTGCCATTGCCAAGAGCGACACTGAATTTGCAGCCGTCATTGAGAAGGTCGTGAACAAGCTCATTGAAGATGGGGTTTACAACGACATCTTCAAGGCTTGGAACAACGAAGAGGGTGCCCTTCCCAAGGCAGTGCTCAACCCGACGGCAGGCTAGAACTTGGCCCGCTCACGCTCACGCACCAACCCGGCCGGCAGGCATGACGGGGTGGAGCTGATCAACGCAGTTCCCGTCCGCCATCCTGGCCGCTGGGTTGGTGCCGCAATCATTTTGCTCTTTGCGGTTCTCGCCGTTCAGAGCATCGTCACCAATGAGAATTTCCGCTGGGACACAGTCGGCAAGTACCTCTTTGATATCTTAATCCTGCAAAGCATTGCCTGGACCCTGCTATTGACTGTCAGTTCCATGGTCCTTGCCGTTGTCTTGGCCATTCTGCTGTCCTTCATGCGCCAATCCGAGAACCCGCTGTTTCGCTACGTCTCATGGTTCTGGGTCTGGTTCTTCCGCGGCACACCCGTGTACACCCAGTTGGTGTTTTGGGGTCTGGTGGCCGTGCTGTATCCGAAAATCATTCTGGGAATCCCTTTCGGTCCCGAGTGGTTTTCCGTCGATACGGATACTGTCATCACGGCACTTGTTGCCGCGATCATTGGTCTGGGACTTAATGAGTCCGCCTACTTGGCGGAGATTTTCCGGGCTGGCTTGAAGTCCGTTGACAGCGGCCAAATGGAGGCGGCCGAGGCCCTTGGCATGCGCCGTTCCAAGGTCATGTGGCGGATCATTTTGCCTCAGGCCATGCGGGTCATTGTTCCTCCTACGGGCAATGAAACCATTGGCATGCTCAAGACCACCTCCTTGGTGTTGGCCATTCCATTTACTTTGGATTTGACCTTTGTAACCAACACGATCGCCAACCGCACCTACCTGCCCATTCCGCTGCTGATCGTTGCCGCGTTTTGGTACTTGGTGGTCACGTCCCTGTTGATGGTGGGCCAGCATTTCATTGAAAAGCACTACGGCAAGGGTGTGGACAACGTCATGAAAGCCCCGGTCAAGGCCACCGCAGCAGCTGCAGCGGCTCACGCCAAACCGGTGGATCCCGCCGCTGATTCCACGAAAGGCGGCCTGCAATGACCGAGACGACTCGAGCAGCCGGCCGAAGCCTGCAAGACACTGAAACCATGGTGGAGATTCAAGGCGTCCATAAGTTCTTTGGCGACCACCATGTGCTGCGCGGTATTGACATGACTGTCAAGGCTGGGGAAGTGTCAGTCATTATTGGGCCGTCCGGCTCCGGTAAATCCACCTTGCTTCGATGCATCAACCTGCTGGAAACCATTAGCGCTGGACGTATTTACGTCCACAATGAGCTCATTGGGTTCAAGGAAGTCAATGGCAAACTCCATGACCTCAACACTAAAGCCATAGCCAACCAGCGCCGCGAAATTGGCATGGTCTTCCAACGTTTCAACTTGTTCCCGCATAAGACTGCCCTGCAAAACGTGATTGAGGCCCCCACCCAAGTGAAGCGTCAGTCCAAGGCTGCGGCTAAAGTGAAGGCGCTGGAGTTGCTGGAACTCGTGGGGTTGTCTGACCGCGCCAACTTCTACCCCTCGCAACTATCAGGGGGGCAGCAGCAGCGTGTTGCCATTGCCCGCGCCCTGGCCATGGAACCGGAATTAATGCTCTTCGACGAGCCGACCTCCGCCCTTGACCCGGAACTCGTAGGTGATGTGCTGGAAGTGATGAAAAATCTGGCCAAATCAGGCATGACCATGATTGTGGTAACCCATGAAATAGGTTTTGCCCGCGAAGTTGGCGACACGTTGACCTTCATGGACGAGGGCGTCGTGGTGGAAAGCGGAAATCCGCGTGACATCATTGCCAATCCGCAACACCCGCGTACGCAGGAGTTCCTCAGCCGCGTGCTGTAAACGAACATGTAAACAAACGTGACCGATTCCCGGCGAGTTCTGACCATGAGTTTGCCGGGAGTCGGTCTAGGCGTTTAAGGCCGCAGTGATCCGGGCATGCAGTCCACGCAGTTCGGTGCGGCGGGCCACCACCTCAATGATGGTCAAGCCGCGCACTGGCGCGGCGAGCGCTGTGGTGAGCTCCGCCGTCGTGCGGGCCAGGGTGTGGGACCAGCCGTAAGCTGCGGCCAGGGCCGCCAGATCCACTGTGTGCGGCGTGCCAAAGAATCGTTCAACCGTGGCCGCGTAATGGGGCACGGCAGCCAACTTTCCATGCTCCAGCATGGAAAAGATTCCCCCGCCTGCGTCGTTGAGGACTACCACCTGCAGGTCCGGGACTTGTTCGGTGGGGCCAACGTTCAGGGCTCCGGCGTCGTGTAAAAAGGTCACGTCCCCCAGCAGCACCCGCGTGGGACGGCCCGTGGACAGGGCCACGCCCGTGGCAGTGGCCACGGTGCCATCAATGCCAGCCAGCCCGCGATTGGCATGGACTGTAATGTGATTTTCCAAGGTGGGGCGCGCTGCGAGATCCGCGTCACGGACCGGGTTGGACGAGCCCAGCATGAAGTTGCTGCCAGAATCCCGCTGCGCCCTGGCCCAGACAAGACGGGCTGTTTGCGGTCCGGACAGGTGCGTTGACGCGTGCTCCCCGGCGTCAGCATCGTCAGGCTGGACGGCGTCAAGCAAGACGCCGTCCAGCGCTTGTTCCGCCACGGCGGCAGCTTGTTGCCAAGCCTCCAGCCAACCGTCGGGACCATATCCGGCAAATCCCAGCAGCTGATCCCACTGGGTCAAGACCAGCTCTGTGCGCCGGCCGGGCTCAAACCAGGAAACCGGCTCGGGCTGGAACAGGGCTCGTTCCACATCGGTCCGCGCCAGCAGGGCGCTGATTTGTCGTGACAACGTGGGCCGGCCAAAAAGCACCACGCGTTCAATGGGCTGCGCCGTGGAGGGAGCAAACTGCTCCAGCAATAACCGATAAGGGCCAATGGCGTTGGGCCCAAACCGGGCATTGGAGGAAGGCTCGGCCAAAAGCGGCAGTCCCAGCATGCGGGCGAAGAACTCGGCCTCGGGCCCGGCGTCGTGTCCGGCCAGCACCACCGTTCTGTGGCTGGTGGTGAGCCGGGGCATGGCGTTCGCGGGTAGCTCCGGCGCAAGAGCCAACTGTTCGGTGCCGCTCACGGCTGCGATACCGGCGGAGGAGGGGCCGTCGTCGTGCGTTGCCGATGACGTGGCCGGAACGTCCACGACGGGCAGCAACCGCTCCCATTCAGAACCGTCCAGTGCCGGGGTCAATGGATCGCGGAAGGCGAGGTTGACTTGAACCGGTCCGGGGACAATACCGGCCAACCTGCCGCGGGCGGCACTGAGCGCCGTGGCAATGGCACTGCTGGGGTCGACCCCCGCGGCAACATCGGTGGCGAAGCGAACGTGATCGCCAAAGAGATCAAGCTGCACGGTGGTTTGATTCGCGCCGGTGCCCCGCAGTTCCTCAGGCCGGTCCGCGGAGAGCACCAGCAGCGGGGTGCCTGCATGGTTGGCTTCCATGACGGCCGGCAGAAGGTTGCCCACCGCCGTACCGGACGTGGTCAGCACCGCCGCAGGAAGTCCGGAACCCATGGCCAGCCCCAGCGCCGTAAACCCGGCTACCCGCTCGTCAATGCGCACATGCGAGCGCAACCGCCCGTCCGCCTCGGCTTCGGCAAGGGCGTAGACAAGTGGGGCACTGCGGGAGCCCGGCGCCACCACCACGTGGCGCACCCCGGCACGTTCCAGGGCATCAACTACAAAGCGGGCAGCGTCCATGGAGCTAAGTAAAGTCACGTGTTAACTCTAACCATGCAGCTATTGCTGTGGGGCCTGCCGTTACAACCTCGGGTTACAGCAGCGGGTAACAGCGCCGGAGGCGCTCCATCCACCACTGCTGCCGCTCAGCCGTGGCGGCAAAGCGCTCCAACAGGGCCGGATCGGCCACGACGTCCCGTACGGCCATTTCCCCGCCCACGGCAACGAGGCTCGGAGCCGTCACGTCGGCTGCCATGAGGGAGACCGTGCCGAGCCCACAGGCGTAGGGCAGTTCTGGCAGGGCTGCTGCGAGCGCCAGTCCTGCGCGTATTCCCACCGAGGAATCCAGTGCGGAACTCACCACTGCCGGCAATCCGGCCTCGGCCACAATTTCTAGGGCACGGCGCACACCGCCCAGGGGCGCGGCTTTAATCACCAGGAGATCGGCAGCACCGGCGCGGGCCACGGCCAAGGGATCGGAGGCTTTACGCACGCTTTCATCGGCGGCAATGAGCACGGATCCGTTGAGTGCTTCACGCACCGTGGCCATGTCTGCCACGCTGGCCACGGGTTGTTCAGCGTATTCCAGCCCAAAGGCTGACAGCATGCGCAACGCTGTGAGTGCCTGGGGCACGCTCCAGCCCCCGTTGGCGTCCACGCGGATGGCGGCGTGGGGCAATAAATGGCGGACGGCTCCCACGCGGGCCACATCCTGTGCCAACGCCTGCCCCGCCTCTGCCACCTTGATTTTGACAGTGTGCAATCCGTCATAGGCGCCCAATATGCCGGGCACCTGGTCAGCTGAAACTGCCGGCACGGTCGCATTGACGGGGACCGTGGAGCGCACCGGTTCAGGATACCCAAGCCAGCCAGCCTCCATGGCCGCGGCCAACCAGCGCGCGGACTCCTCGTCGTCGTACTCCACAAACGGGGAAAACTCAGCCCATCCGGCGGGGCCGTCAAAGACCACCACCTCGCGTGTTTGCACCCCGCGGAATTTCACACGCATGGGCAATGACACTACGTGGGCGGCGGTCAAAAGCTGCTCAAGAGAGGGGGTCCACATCATGTTCTCACTGTAACCTTCCGACTCAGCGGGTTCCCACGAATCTGTGGGAACCTAGAATCGATGAATACCAAAGCGACTCACCGTACTGGGCCCCACGGCCGTCCGGTTGCGCGCATTGCCGCGTGGCCCTTTTTTGGCGCAGCCATTATCTGTTTGGCTGGATTTCTGTTGAATTACCGTTTTTTCATCGGGACCACCACGGGGCAGTTCATTGATGAATCTGCTTTGGTGGAGGCGGGTGTGGCCGGCCAGCGAATAGGCGCACAAACATCTCAATTGCTGGACCTGCTGCCTGCCACCTCGGCGGTGATTGCCACGCTGGTGGTTTTATTCGTCACCTTGACACGGCGCCGCTGGAAGGCCGCCGGCATTGCAGTTGCTGCCGCGGCCGCGGCCAACCTCACCACCCAGCTGATCAAGGCGGGCCTGCCGGACCGTCCCAGTCTGGGGGTGAATACGTTGGCGTTGAACTCACTGCCCTCAGGCCACAGCACGCTGGCAGCCAGTGCCGCCGCAGCCGTCTTCCTGGTGGTATCGCCGCGTTGGCGTCCCGCAGCGGCGGTTTTAGGGGGCAGTTACGCCATCATGGCTGGCATTTCAACACTTATTAATCAGTGGCACAGGCCAGCGGACGTTCTTGCGGCGTTCTTCGTAGTCGCCTTTTGGACGGCGTTGGCCGCGTTGCTGGTTTTGCGTAAGGGACCCGAATGGAATGTGTGGCTTGGCGCGGATCAGCACTGGGCGTCTGCGCGGGGATGGAGCATTGTCGCGGCGGTGCTGGCTGGGGTATCCAGTGTGGCCGGCGCCCTGGTCCTTTTCGCGGCAATGTCCCCCGGCGCCACGAGCAGTACCAGCTATTTCCTGGTGGGGATGGGGCAAATTGTGGCGGCGGGATATGTGTTGGCGCTGGCTGGCACACTGCTTTTGACCTGGCCTGTCCGACGCCGGAAGGTGCGTTAGCCTCCGCGCATGCCTCCCTGATGCCGTAGGCTGGGATGCAGGTGCGCCGGGAAGTCTGGTCGGCAATGTAAAAGTCGAACCCACCTTAAGGAATTATTCCTATGAGCGAAACCCCCTCACTGCGTCCCCTCATTGGACGTGGCAGCTATCTCGAGGCCCTGCGGATTGGGGAGATCCTCCGCAAGGAAACCATTGGCGGCATCCTTCTGGTAGTCGCTGCAGTCATAGCCTTGATCTGGGCCAACTCAGCCGCCTCCGAAAGTTACTTTGCCCTTCGTGACTTCAGCGTGGGTTATGCGCCGTGGCACTTGGAATTGAGTCTGGGGGCGTGGGCGGCCGACGGGCTTTTGGCCGTGTTTTTCTTCCTCGTGGGTCTGGAGTTGAAGCGGGAAATCGTCGCCGGTGACCTGCGTCAGATCAGCAAGGCCATTGTTCCAGTGGCAGCTGCTGTGGGTGGCGTGATTGTCCCTGCCTTGATCTACGCCGCCATCAACTGGGCCAGCCCGGAAACCATGTCGGGGTGGGCCATCCCCACTGCCACCGACATTGCCTTCGCCGTCGCGGTGCTGGCTGTCATTGGTTCAAACCTGCCCACTCCCCTGCGGATATTCCTGCTCACGCTCGCCGTGGTGGATGACCTCATAGCCATCGCCATCATTGCCGTGTTTTACACCAGCGACATTAACACCACAGCCCTGCTGTTGACGCTGATTCCGTTGGCGCTTTACGCATTTTTGGCGCAAAAATACCGGCGCTTTTTTGGACTGAACCCGTCAGCAGCGTGGCTCTTTTTGCTGCCCCTTGGCTTCGTCACGTGGGCACTGCTGCACGCTTCAGGCATTCACGCCACAGTGGCGGGCGTAGCCCTTGCCTTCACCATTCCCGTCCTCCACAGCACCAAGCACGGAAAGCACAGCGACGGGCCAGGCCTGGCGGAGATCTTCGAGCACCGATTCCGCCCGCTTTCGGCTGGAATTGCCGTGCCCATTTTCGCGTTCTTCTCCGCCGGTGTTGCCGTGGGTGGATTTGTTGGATTGCGCTCGGCGCTGATTACCCCCGTCGCCGTTGGCATTGTGGTTGCTCTGGTACTCGGAAAGCCAATCGGCATCCTGACGGCAACATGGTTCACCGCAAAATTCACCAAGGCCACCTTGGACCCCGAACTAAAATGGGTGGACTTGTTTGGCATGAGCGTGCTGGCGGGCATTGGCTTTACCGTGTCATTGCTTGTCGCTGAGCTCAGCTTCGGCCTGGGCAACCCCGCCAATGACCACGCCAAAGTAGCCATCCTCACGGCCTCCATCCTGGCCGCCGTGCTCGCCACGATTGTGCTGGGGGGCAGGAACCGCCACTACAAGAAGTTGCGGGCAAAGGAAATGATCGACGCCGACTCCGACGGCATCCCCGATGTGTACCAGTAAGCCCACCCGTTGCTGGGAGAGCTCCTTTAACAAGGGGGGTCAGCGTTGGTGCGGCTGATTCCGCGGCACCCAATAGCCCAGCACGGCAGCCGCTGCAAACCCCAGCACACCCGCCACGGCAATTCCAAAAGACAAGGTCACAGCGGCTGTGAGCCCGGCCAAAACAGCGGGGCCGCCGGAACCTCCTGCCGATGACATGAAACGCCAAATGCCCAGGAACTGCGCCCTCCCCTGAGGAGGCGAATAGTCGGCTCCGAGCGTCATGATCAAACCTGAACTTAGCCCGTTGCCAAAGCCAATGAGCAGGGCCACCAGCAACAGTGTGATGGCATCATGGCTCAGTGGCATCAGCAGCAGGCCTGCACCCATGAGCAGCATGGACGGAATGGCCACCCACGTCCGGCCCTTGAGGTCCATGATCTTTCCGGCTGGGTAAAAAATCAACATGTCAACGGCACCTGACAGACCGTAGATAAGTGACGTGGTGGCCGGGCTGAGGCCCAGGCTCTCCGCCCAGAGCGGCACCACTACCTGCCGTGAGGCCCGCACCGCACTGACCAGCAGTACACCCATCCCCACGGTCAGGAACACCCTGCGGTGAGTTGCAATCAGTGAGGCAAGGGTGGGTTGCGGACCGGCAAGAGGCACTCCGTCTTTGCCGGCTGGATCCGGCAGCTGCCAGGCAACTACTCCGGCGGCAGTCACCGCCAGGGCCGCCACCCAATACGCGCCGGCCAACCCCACAAAGTGAATGACCAGGGCACCCAGGAAAGGGCCAATAAAAATGCCAATGCGCGCCACCCCACCCAGGGTTGACATGGCACGCGCCCGCAGGATGGGCGGCACGGTCTCGGTCAAGTAGCTTTGCCGCGCCAGGTTAAACACCGCAGCGGCGGCCCCCACGAGGAAAACCCCGGTGGCGAGAACCCAGAGATGGGACGCAAAAACACAGACAAGCATGGCCACCAGGCTCAGGGCTGCAGCGCCCAACATGCTGCGTCGTTCGCCAAACCTGGCTGTTACGAGCGAGGCGGGGATGTTGCTGACCAGAGAACCAATACCTATAAGCGCCACGACCAGCGCCGCCTCAGCAATGGAGGAACCCATGGCCCGGGCAGTCAACGGGATGATGGGTAAAATGGCGCCTTCGCCAATGCCAAACAACAGTGACGGTCCAAACGCCGGCACGGCAATGGCGCGCAGACTGAAATCCGGCAAATCGGCGTTTTTACTCACCGTTCCCACTTTAGCCGCGAGTTGAAAACCCCCACCATTTCCATTGATTGGAAACGGGCATGACCATGGCACACACTGATAATTTGTGTTCCTGGGCGCGGGGCAGCGACCGGGAGGGCATCGAGAAGCGCTTGGCCAAGACCACCATAAAACCTGAAATGGTGTCGCTGGCAATCATGTCAGCGGTCCACGACAGCCAGCGAGCGGCCCTTGGTTTCCTTGGCCAGCAGTACACCGATGGAGGAGATGACGCACAGGACCATGATGTAGATGCCAATGGAACCAGTCCATTTGGTGGCCTGCAGAAGATATTCAGCGATGGTCGCGGCGAACGCACCGCCCAGGATCGCACCGAAGGCGTAACCTATGGAAATCCCGGAGTATCGGACATGGGCGGGAAACATCTCAGAGTACATGGCTGACATGGGACCGTAGGACAGGCCCAGACCGATCGTGAGAACAAATAGTGCCACGCCGTACAGCCAGATGTTCCCGGTTTCAATGAGAGCAAACATGGGGAGCATCCACGCGAAAATAATTGCATAACCCATGAGGAAGGTCTTCACCCGGCCAATCCGGTCAGAGAGCCAGCCGCCCACGAGGGTGAAAATCAGCCAACCAAAAGATGCCAGGGTCGTGGCCAGCAGAATCTGCGGGGTTGGCATCTTCAGGATGCGGGTGGCGTAGGAGATGAAGAAGGCAATCAGCAGGTACCCGGCGGCGTTGTTGCCAATGAAGATCATGGTGGAGTACAGGACGGGCTTTTTATGGTGGCGGATCAGTTCGCCCAAGGGTGCTTTGCTGGCTTCTTTCCGCGCGGCCATCTCGGTGAAAACCGGGCTTTCGGCCACTGCCCGCCGGATGAGATACCCCACCGCAATCAGGACAATGGAGAGCAGGAACGGCACGCGCCAGCCCCAAGCGGCGAAGTCTTCCTTGGACATGCCGGTGTTGAGGAAGAACAGGAGCCCCGTAGCCAGAATCATGCCCAGTGGCACACCGATCTGCGGGTAGGCACCGAACAGTCCGCGCTTGTTCACTGGCGCATGTTCGACGGCCATCAGCGCCGCGCCGCCCCATTCACCTCCGGCCGAAAAGCCTTGGACGATTCGTAAGGTGATGAGAAGGATCGGGGCGAGCGCACCGATCTGGGCGTACGTGGGCAGAACGCCGATCAGGGCGGTGGCCGCTCCCATCATGATCAGGGTCATAACGAGCATGGCCTTGCGGCCGAGCCGGTCACCCAGGTGGCCTGCAATAACGGCGCCCAAGGGGCGGAACAAAAAGCTGATGCCGATCAGGGCGAAGGACAGGATTTGAGCCAGACCTGGATTTGACGCGTTCAACGGCGCCAAAAACAGCGGAGACAGCAAGGTTGCACTTAGCTGCGCAAAGATAAAAAAGTCGTACCACTCGATCGTGGTGCCCACCAGGGTACCCGCCAAGACCCTGCGTTCCTCCCGTTTGTTCGGGATGGGAAGCACGTCCGCCGGCAAAGGTGTGGTCATGGAAACTCCATTGTTCAGTGGCAGCAAGGCCTTATTGGGCGTCGGCAGTTGGTAATTTACCAACAGAACGATCAGTCGGTTATCGAGGTACTATAGAAGTGTGATGGAGCGCACAGAATAATGCAAGTGGTACATATTTCCCCGCTGCCTCCGACCCCGGCCTCCCCTCCCCGGTCGCGGTCGCCAACAGCCCGGTCAGTATTTGACCTGTCAGCAGGCGGATGCGCCGGTGTCACTATCCAGAGCTTGATCTTGACACCGACCCACTCAATAGGATTACCTAATGAACATTCGGTAACTAAAGCTGGAGGCAATGACGCATGGCTGAAGCAGCACTCTCCGGGGCAACCCACCCCCTCCTGAACAATGATTACGCCTCCGAGTGGATGGGCATCGAAGTCCTCGCCCTTGGGGACGGACATGCCATCATTCGCATGGCACTGCGGCAGGAAATGCTGAACGGCTTTGGCATGGCACACGGCGGCATGATCTTTGCCTTCGCCGATACCGCGTTCGCCCTGGCCTGTAACCCAGCCGACCCCGGGCCCGGCGAGGCCGGCAGCATGACCGTTGCAGCCGGTGCCGACATCAACTTTCTCAAGCCGGCCTATCGCGGCCAAGTGGTGACGGCCGTCGCCGAGCGCCGTTCCACCGCGGGCCGCAGCGGCCTTTATGACATACAAGTATTCGCCACCGATGCACTCAACCAGGGTTTTGACCCCACTGAACGGGGCGAACTCATCGCTGAGTTCCGCGGCCGCAGCCGGACCATTCCCAGGAAGTAGGAATAAATGACTCTCCACGCCCCCGCCACCTCCCTCTCCATGGCCGAGGACCCGGCAGCACCTGTTTTGGACCGCGAGGAAACCATCTCCCGCGACGAACTCGAGTCCCTTCAGCTCAGCCGCCTGCAGCGCACAGTGGCTTACGCTTATGACCGGGTTCCGCTGTACAAGCGCAAATTCGACGACGCCGGCATCCATCCCGCCGACCTTCGTGAACTTAGCGATCTGGGCAACTTTCCCTTCACCACGAAGGACGACCTGCGTGCCGAGTATCCGTTTGGGATGTTCGCCGTACCGCAGTCCGACGTAGCCCGTGTGCATGCCAGCTCCGGCACGACGGGCCGGCCGACAGTTGTGGGGTACACCAAGCAGGACCTCGCTGACTGGGCCAAATTGGTGGCCCGCTGCCTCCGGGCCGCCGGCATCCGTCCCGGCATGAAGGTCCATAATGCCTACGGCTACGGTCTGTTCACCGGCGGCATGGGCGCACACGCCGGAGCGGAAGCCTTGGGTTGCACAGTTATCCCCGTCTCCGGCGGACAGACTGAACGCCAAATCCAACTTATTCAGGACTTCAAGCCGGACGCCATCCTGGCCACTCCCACCTACCTGCTCACCATCGCAGATGCCATGAAGAACATGGGTATTGACCCTGCCGCCACATCATTGAAATTTGCTGTCCTGGGCGCCGAGCCGTGGACCGAAGAAATGCGGCACGAACTCGAAGTCACCATGAACATCAAGGCCTGCGACATTTACGGCCTGTCCGAGGTGATGGGCCCCGGCGTCGCCGGCGAGGCTGTGGAAACGCAGGACGGCTGCCACATTTGGGAGGACCACTTCCGTCCGGAGATCATCGACCCCTTCAACCCGGTGGTTGGCAAGGAGAACGTCCTGCGGGATGGCGAGCCGGGCGAACTGGTGTTCACCTCCCTCACGAAGGAAGCGCTGCCGATCATCCGCTACCGCACCAAGGACCTCACCCGCCTGCTGCCCGGCACCGCCCGCCCCGCCCACCGCCGCATGGGCCGCATCACCGGCCGCAGTGATGACATGATCATCCTGCGCGGCGTGAATGTCTTTCCATCACAAATTGAAGAAATCGCTTTGCGGATTCCCGAGCTCAGCGCGCATTTCCAGTTGGAACTCACCTGTCCGGAAGGCCAACGGATGGATCATTTGACGGTCAGGATTGAACGCCGGGATACTGTATCCCCTGAGCAAAGTTCAGCAGCGGCACGCACCTTGAAAGAGCAGATTAAGATCCACGTGGGTTCCTCGTGCACGGTGGAGGTCATGGATCCAGGGTCACTTGCCCGGTCCAACGGCAAGCTGCGCCGCATGTATGACCTGCGGCCGAAGGCCTGAGCATCATAAGGAACGCCTGCCCGCATTCACCGACCGCTCATGAGAAAATAGCCACCATGTCCTCTTCAACAACACCCACCAAGCGCGGTCGCCCCGGCTACGACCAGCAATCGGTGCTGCGCGTCGCCGTCGACGTCTTCAACCGGCACGGCTACGACGCCACCTCAATGGGCATTCTCGCCGAAAATTTGGGAATCTCGAAGTCGGCGATCTACCACCATGTGCCGTCCAAGGGAGAACTCCTAAAGCGGGCGCTCGACGTCGCGCTGGATGGCCTGGAGGCAATTCTGGTCCAGCCCGAAGCGACGTCCGGTGCGGCGGACGCGCAGCTGGAATTTGTGTTGCGGGGAACCGTGGCCGTCCTGATAGAGCGCCTCCCGTTTGTCACGCTGCTGCTCAGGCTGCGGGGCAATACTGAAGTTGAGCGCGTTGCCCTGGAACGCCGTCGGGCTTTTGACCACAAAGTGGCAGGGCTTATTTCCGCCGCGCGCGACGAGGGCTCACTGCGCCAGGACATCGACCCCCGCACCGTGGCCCGGTTGCTGTTCGGCACCATCAATTCCATTGTGGAATGGTACAAACCGGGCGGGTCCCTCTCAGCCGAAAAACTGGCCGACGACGTCATCACCATTGCATTCGACGGGCTTCACGCGCAGCGCTGACAGCCTACCGGCCAGCCGGTCGGCAGCGTGTCCACCTACATGACAATGCGGCGCCTTCCCGAGGCGTCCGAAGGAGATTTTATGACTTCCCTGTCCCCCAGCACCACGCCCTGGAAGATCACGCTCGGTGAGCTCGATGAAAAGATGGGGATAAAGATCTTGGAAGAATCGGTGGAGCGTGTGGTGGCCACCATGCCGGTAGCGGGGAACAGACAGTCGTTCGGCCTGCTTCACGGCGGTGCGTCCTTGGCGGTGGGGGAGGCCGCTGGCTCTTGGGCCGCGGTTATTTACGCCAGTACGAAGGGCAAGACCGCGGTGGGGGTGGACGTCTCCGCCACGCACCACCGATCAGCCCGCGAAGGTCTGATCACCATCACTGCCACGCCCATCCACCTGGGTGGCACCCTCACCACGCACGAGGTCCTGATCACCAACGACGGCGGCGAACGGCTCTGCACGCTGCGGATCACCAACCTGCTGATGACGCCAAGGAAGTAGCTCCGCCCCGGGACCGCAGACCTCCGTGGTTAATACACCTAGGCGCCAAGCCTGCAAATATGCACCGGGCTTATAAATTGCCTTTAAATTCCGGGGTCCGTTTCTCCTGGAATGCCTGGAACCCCTCGGCGTAGTCGGCTGTTTTGCAGAGCCGGCCCTGTTCGGAGTTTTCTTCCGCCATGGCCTGCCACAGGCCCAGGCGCTGGTCGCGGATGTGTGCCACCAGTTCCTTGCTGGCTACGAAGACGCCCGTGGCGCCCGTGGCCACCCGGCCTACAATCTCCTGTGCCTGAGTCAGGAGTTGGTCTGCCGGCATGGCGCGGCTGAACAGTCCCTGTGCCACTGCCTCCGTGCCGCTGATCAGCTCCGCGGTGTAGATCAGGTCCAGGGTCCGGTGCATGCCCAGCCGCTCGGTGAAGTACCAGTGGCCGCCTGAATCCAGCGTTGCGCCGAGCTTGGCGAAGGGTGAACCGAATTTTGCGTTCTCGGCCACATAGACCACGTCCGTGGCCATCAGCAGCCCGAGACCCACGCCCAGGCACGCGCCCTGCGCCGCGGCGAACGTGGGTGCCGGAAACGAGGCCATCTTTTGCAGGAGCGGCTGCACCAGCCCGCCCAAATAAGCTTCGGCGTCGTCATTTTCCGGTGTGACGTGCTGGATGTCCCGGCCCGCACAGAAGGCGCGGCCTTTCCCCCTGAGCAGCAGCGCACGCACCTCTCCCCGTGAGGCGGCGGCAGCGGCGTCGTCGTATGCGTGGGACAGATCAGCCAGCGCCTGCTCGTCGAGGGAGTTCAGTTTGTGCGGAGCGTCAAGAACTACCTCGGCAACACCGTTGTTGATGGTCAGGGAAATCATGGGGCTCCTATGAAATGGTTTAGACGTCGAAGTCGACGGTGACTTCCTGGGTGGTGGGGTGCGATTGGCAGGTCAGTACGTAACCCCTGTCCAGTTCATCCTGTTCCAGCGCGTAGTTCTCATCCATGGTCACACTGCCGGCGACCACTTTGGCGCGGCAGGTGCCGCACACTCCCCCGGCACAGGCGAACGGCACGTCCGGACGGACGCGGAGCGCGGCGTTGAGGATGGATTCGCGGGCCTGGGTGGGGCTGGTCACCTCGCCCTGGAGGCCGTCCAACTTGAATGTGATCTTATACGTCTCCTCGGATTCACGCACCACCACGGGCCGGCCGGAGTGGCCTTCCGGGCGGTCCGGTTTGCCGGACGTGAACAGTTCAAAGCGGATGTGCTCTGCATTGACGCCGCGCTCGGCCAGGGTGTCCCGGCAGAGCTGCACCAGCTCGAACGGCCCGCACAGGAACCACTCATCCACGTCGACGGCGTGGATGGCGGTCCCCAGCAGCTGCTGCAGCTTTTCGGCGTCAATGCGGCCACTGAGCAGCGGCGCGATCCGCTGCTCGCGGGAGAGGACGTGGTGGATGGCCAGGCGCTGCGGGTACCTGTCCTTCAGGTCCGCCAGTTCCTCCAGGAACATCACATTCATGGCCGCCTTGTTGGCGTAGATGAGGTCGAAACGGCTCTCGGCGTTGACGGCCAGCAGCGTCCGGGCAATTGCGATGACCGGGGTGATGCCCGAGCCGGCGGCGATGGCCACGAAGCTGGCCTCACCGCTCGCGGCAATTTCGCCGGCCAAATCTTCCGGACGGTTCATGGAGCTCATGACGTTTTGGTCCACGGTTTTGCCGTCCCGGCCGTGTTTGGACACAAACGCACCCATGGGACTCATGACGTCCAGGGTGTCACCCGCTTTCAGCTCGGTGTTGGCCCACGTGGAGAACAACCCGCCAAGGTCCTGCTTCACCGCCACCCGGATCTCACTGCTGCCGTCCTCGAAGCTGCGCGGTTCCGCGCAAATGGAGTAGCTGCGCCGGACCTCATGGGGCTCGCCGGTGGCATCCGGCAAGGTGGTGCGCAGGGCCACGTACTGACCGGGCAGGTAATCGAACCGGCCGGCGAGCGCGGCCGGCACGTGAAAGATGACTTCAATGGCATCCGCAGTGAGCCGGCGCACCTCTGTCACGGTCAGAGCGTGGAAGGACGGACGACGGCGGCCGGTGGTCTGCGCCGGTTCGGCGGCGGTCTGGGGGACAACAGGCATGGGCGTTCCTTACAGGACTTTGAAGTAGTCGAACGGTTCCCTGCAGTCCTGGCACACGTAGAGCGCCTTGCAGGAGGTGGAACCGAATCGGGTGAGTTCTTTGGTGTTCAGGGACGAACACTGCGGGCATTTGACCGTCAGGGTCAGGCGGATTGGCCCGGCATGCCGTAACGCGGTTGAATGCCCCGACGGCGGGGCGATCCCGTACTCCTGAAGTTTTGTTTTGCCCGCGTCAGTCATCCAGTCGGTGGTCCAGGCCGGTGCAAGGACAAGTTCCACGTCCACTGCGGCGTAGCCCTCCTTTGCAAAGGCCGTCTTCAAGTCATCGCGGATGGCGTCCATTGCCGGGCAGCCCGAGTATGTCGGGGTGATGGTGACCTTGACTTCGCGCTGCACCACCTCCACCCCGCGCAAAATGCCGAGGTCGGCGATGGTGAGCACCGGAATTTCCGGGTCGCGGACCGTGGCGGCAATATTCCAGGCTTTTTGCTGTTCCGTTGTCAGTTCGATCGCCACGGCTGTCACCAGCTCGCCCCGGGATGCTCCCTGGCCAGCACCTGCATCTCGGCCAGGATGTACCCCAAATACTCGGAGTGCCGGCCGTGCCGGCCACCGCCGGGTGCCGGTGGAACCTCCGGCATGTCCAGTCCCGCTTCGGCGAGGGTCTCCCCGATGAACCGGTCGAAGTCTTCCCGGATCGAGGAAGGCTGGACTGCGGCACCTGTCTCCGCGAGGCGGGTGGTCAGGTCATCATCTTCAAAGAGCTCGGCGACGAAGGGCCACATTAACTTCAGGGCATGGATGATTCTGCGGCGGGACTCGTCCGTGCCGCCAGCCAGGCGGAGGATCCACTGGGCACTGTGGTCCCGGTGGTAATCCACCTCCTTGACGGCCTTCGCGGCGATGGCGGCCAGTGTTGCGTCTGTAGATTCCGTCAGCCGGCGGTAGAGCTCGAACTGGTAATAGCTGACGACAAACTGGCGGGCGATGGTCACTGCAAAGTCGCCGTTGGGCTGTTCAAACAAGTGGGCCGAACGGAACTCGTGTTCCCGGCGGAAGTAGGCGAGCTCATCCTCGGTCTTGGTCCCGCCGTCATCGCCGAGTCCGCCGCCGGCGTAGGTCAGGAAGGACCGGGCGTGGCCCAGCTGGTCCAGGGCAATGTTGCCCAGGGCCACATCCTCCTCCAGTTCGGGGGAACGGGAAATCCAGTGGCCCAGGCGCTGCGCGAGAATCAAGGCGTCGTCGCCCAAGCGCAGCGCATATTCGGCCACATCCTCGCTGGGCCTGGCAAGGCCAGTGCGGACCTCCAGTGCGATGTCCTCTGGACGGAGCGCATTGCCTGGCGTGATGCGGGTGGCGGAGGCGTTGGAATCGCCGCCGGCAACACCCGTGGAAATGTCCCCGTGGCCTGGCGTTTCCTGGGTTTTGGCTGCACTCACAGGTGCTTCACCCCTTCACTCTTGGTGTAGTACGTTGCGTGCCGGTAGTCCTTGCCCTGCGGCGACTCAAAGAACGAGCCCTTGGAATCCGGATCACTGGACGCTATGGCGTCCGCCGGGACCACCCAAATGGAAACACCCTCGTTCCGGCGGGTGTACAGGTCCCGGGCGTTCCGCAAGGCCATCGCCGCGTCCGGGGCATGCAGCGAACCGGCGTGAACGTGGGACAAACCGCGGCTGGAACGGACGAAGACCTCCCACAGACCCCAGGCATTCCGGTCGAAGGTCTGCTCCTGAGCTTGCGAGGTTGGGGAGTCGGCGGGGATCATGCTGCGTATTCCTTCTGCGTTTGTTTTGCCGCGTACGCGGCAGCTGCCTCGCGGACCCAAGCCCCGTCGTCGTGCGCTTCCCGGCGGCGCTCAAGGCGCTGCGCGTTGCACGGGCCACGGCCCGCGAGCACCTCGTGAAATTCGTTCCAGTCCAGGGGTCCGTGCTCCCACTTTTTAGTGTCTTCGTTGAAGCGGACCTCGCTGTCCGGAAGTGTCAGGTCCAGCACGCGGACCTGCTCCACCATCATGCCCACGAACCGGCTGCGCAGTTCATCGTTGCTGAATCGCTTGATGTTCCACGCCATGGACTGCTTGGAGTTGGGTGAATCGTCATCCGGGGGACCAAACATCATCAACGCCGGGGCGTACCAGCGATTCACTGCGTCCTGCGCCATTTGTTTTTGTTCGGGGGCGCCGTTGGCGAGTTCCAAGAGGATCTCGAAACCCTGGCGCTGATGGAACGACTCTTCCTTGCAGACCCGCACCATGGCACGGCCGTACGGACCGTAGGAGGCGCGGCACAGCGGCACCTGGTTGCAAATCGCGGCGCCGTCCACCAGCCAGCCAATGGCACCCATGTCCGCCCAGGTCTGCGCCGGGTAGTTGAAGATGCTCGAGTAACGGGCCTTGCCGGCGATGAGGTCGGCCATCATCTTGTCACGGGACTGTCCCAGCGTCTCGGCGGCGGAATAAAGATACAGCCCGTGGCCGGCCTCGTCCTGGACCTTGGCCATCAGGATGGCCTTGCGCTTCAGGCTGGGCGCCCGTGAAATCCAATTGGCTTCCGGCTGCATCCCGATGATTTCCGAGTGCGCGTGCTGGGAGATTTGACGCAAAAGAGTCTTGCGGTAGCCGGCAGGCATCCAGTCCCGCGGTTCAATCCGGGAGTCCTCCGCCATGACCCGGTCAAAATTTGCCTGGCCGTCCGCCTCGATGTGCATCTGGGCTTCCAATTCTTCCGGGGACAGCTCAACGGACACTGACTGCAGAGTCTGCGTGGTCATTTTCCTGCTCCTTTTTTGCGAATTCATAATATTTTTACTTCCCCGCCTACTTTTCGACGAGGGTGAGGACGTCGTAGGTGGCTACAACTTCATCATTTTGATTGGTGAGCACGGCGTCCCAGGAGACCTCACCGTAGCCGTCGGTCTCACGCGGAGTGATGCGCTTCGCCGTCAGAGTTACCCGGATGGAATCACCGGCGGCGACCGGCGTAATAAAGCGCAGGTTCTCCAGCCCGTAATTGGCCAGTACCGGACCCGGAGCGGGTTCCACGAACAAGCCGGCACCCCAGGCCAGCAGCAGGTACCCATGCGCCACGATGCCCGGAAAAAACGGGTTGGCTGCGGCGGCTTCCTGGTTGGTATGTGCGTAGAACGTGTCGCCGGTGGAGTTGGCAAAGGCGGTGATGTCCTCAAGGGTGACCTGGCGCAGTTCGGAGCGGAAGGCGTCACCTATGCGCAGTGTTTCCAGCGATTTCCGGAACGGATGCACCTCCTCGGTCTCCACCGTAAAGTTCCTGTCGGCCCCTGCATGCCAGACGCCCGTGACGGCAGTGAGCATGTTGGGAGAGCCCTGGATCGCGGTGCGCTGCATGTGGTGCAGCACGGAGCGGATGCCGCCCAGTTCCTCGCCACCTCCGGCCCGGCCGGGACCGCCGTGGACCAGGTGCGGAACCGGGCTGCCGTGACCTGTGGAACTCCGGGCATCCTCGCGGTTGAGCATCAGAACGCGGCCGTGGTGGGCGGCGATGCCCATCATCAATTCCCTGGCAGTGGCGGGGTCATTGGTGCAGACGGTGGCCACGAGCGAACCACCGCCGCGGGCGGCGAGGCGGACGGCGTCGGGAAGGTCCGTGTAGCCGATCACCGAGGCGACGGGCCCGAAGGCCTCCAACGCATGGACCGCGTCAGCTTCGGGGTCATCCCAGCTGAGCACCACCGGTGACATGAACGCGCCGTCCTCCACCACACCGGCGGTTCCATCGGCGGAGATGACCGACGGCGAATCGAGGGTTCCATAGGCCAGCTCGCCGCCGGCGTCGAGCATGGACTGCACGGCCGCGCGGACATCATTGAGCTGTTCGAGCGACGCCAGCGCACCCATGGTCACGCCCTCGGCGCGGGGATCACCCAGGACCACGCGGTCTTCCACGCGCCTGCCGATGGCCGCGACCACGGCCGGCACCTGCGCCGACGGGACGATGGCACGGCGGATGGACGTGCATTTCTGGCCGGCCTTGACTGTCATCTCGCTGACCACGGATTTGATGAAGGCGTCGAACTCAGGGGTGCCTTCCACGGCGTCAGGGCCGAGGATTGCCGCGTTCAGCGAGTCCGTTTCAGATGTGAACCGGACTCCGCCCTCCACCACGTTCGGATGGGATTTCAGGGACCGTGCGGTGAAGGCGGAGCCGGTGAAGGCGACCAGGTCGCGGTAATCCAGGACGTCGAGGAGACCACGGACGGAGCCGGAAATCAGCTGCAGCGAACCCTGGGGCAGGATCTGGGATTCAATGATCGCCCTGACCACTGCCGCCGCAACATACCCGGTGGGGGTGGCCGGCTTGACGATGGTGGGCACTCCGGCAATGAACGCGGGGGCCAACTTCTCCAACATGCCCCAGACGGGGAAGTTAAAGGCGTTGATCTGTGCCGCAACTCCGGGAATGCGGGTGTAAATGTGTTCACCGGCAAAGGATCCGTCCTTGGACAGGATCTCCATGGGTCCGTCCACCACCACCTGGGAGTTGGGCAGCTCGCGCCGGCCCTTGGAACCAAAGGTGAAGAGCACGCCAATGCCACCATCGATATCGACCATGGAGTCGATCTTCGTGGCCCCGGTCTGCGCGGAGAAGGCATAGAAGTCCTCGCGCCGGGCATTTAAATACTGGGCCAACTCCTTGAGTTTGAGCGCGCGCTGATGGAAGGACAGCCTGCCCAGCCCGGCCTGGCCCACCGTGCGCCCGTATTCCACGACGGCCTTCAGGTCCAGGCCGTCAGTGCTCACCTGTGCCAACAGCTCCCCGGTACTTGCGTCGCGCACGGGGACAGCGGACCCGAGGGAACCTGCATCGGGCGTCCACCAGCCGTTTTGCACAAAGCTGGGGACCGTCTCGACCGTGTGGACTGCGGCAGCGGTGGCTGTGGGAGTCATAAGGGGTTGACCTTTCAAAGTACGCTCAAAACACTCTATTACTGACCGATCGTTCAGTTGCTCATCTCAGGTTACCTGAAGAAGTGCCGAGAGTCACGGGAGCGCTTCTGCCCGGTATTGACTCGTGGGCAATTCGGCCCGGTCCTGAAGGCGTGAACGCCGCAGTTGTCACCCAGCCCAGTCGAAGAAGCCCTTGCCGGCCTTGCGTCCCAGCTCGCCGCGGGCTACCTTGTCCTTGAGGATCTGTGGCGGGGCAAACCGCTCCCCCAGCGTGGAGTGCAGATATTCAGCGATGCCGAGCCGGACATCCAGACCAACGATGTCGGTGGTTTTCAGCGGCCCCGTGGGATGCTTGTAGCCGAGCACCATGGCGGCATCGATGTCCTCCGGCGAGGCCACGCCCTCCTCCACCATGCGCATGGCCTCCAGGGCAATGGCGACGCCCAGCCGCGATGAGGCAAAACCCGGGGCGTCGTTGACGACGACGGCGGTCTTGCCAAGTGCCGCCACCCACCTTTTCGCCGCGGCAGCGAGGTCTGCGGACGTCTGCTCGCCGAGCACCACTTCAATCAGCGTGGACGCAGGCACAGGGTTGAAGAAGTGCAGGCCCAAAAAGTTCTGCGGCCGTGCCAGTTCACGGGCGAGCCCGTTGACAGACAGCGAGGAGGTATTGGTGGCCAGGAACGCGTCGGCGGCAAGCCGTTCCTCGATGCCCCGCAGCGAACTGACTTTAAGCTCCCAGTCTTCAGGAACAGCTTCCACCACGAGCTCGCGGTCCTTGAAGTCGTCGTAGTCCACCGTGACGGTGAACCGGGCGGCAAGTTCGTCAAAGTCGGCGCCCGTGGTGCCGCGCGCAATGCTCTTGGCGGCGGCAGATTCCACCCGCTCCCGGGCCGCCTGGGCCGACGCCGGGTCACGTTCGACAATCAAGACGCTGGCGCCGCCAAGGAGAAAGGCGTGCGCTATTCCGGCACCCATGCGCCCCCCGCCAAGGACGCCAACTTTGGAGGGAAGATTCGGTTCGGTCATGGTTGTTTTGTCCCTGTCTGCTTGTCGCTTGACCGTTTGTCCAAAAATGCCTGCATGCGGTCGAATTTGGCCTGGGATTCAAAGAGGATGCCCTGGGCCAGCTGGTCAATCACGGGGTGGGCTTCGGCAGGAGCCGAGAACACCGACTTGGTGATCCGCACGGCCAGCGGGTCCTGCCGGGCGATTCTGTCAGCCAGGTCATGCGCGGCGTTCATCAGCTCCGGCGCTTCATGGATTCCGGTGATGAGGTGCACTGCCAGCGCCTCCTCGGCCCCGAGGATCTTGCCCGCGAGGAGGACCTGCTTGGCCACGGGCTCCCCCACCAGCTCCTTGAGCCGCCAGCTGGCACCGGCTGCCGCCAAGATGCCCAGGCCGGTTTCAGGGTTGCCAATCCGCACACTGGGAGTTCCCAGCCGGAAGTCCGCGGCGTAGGCCAGCTCCGCACCGCCGCCGAGGCAGTAGCCGTCCAGTGCGGCAATCACGGGCATGGGAAGCCTGGCAATCCGGGTAAAGATCGCTGAGTTAATTCCTTGCAGGGCATCATCCCGGCGCCGTTCACGCAACTGGGCAATGTCTGCACCGGAAGCAAAAACCCCGTCAACGCCTGCCATGATCAAAACTTTGGGATTTCGCTCCAGCGCGGCGCAGACCAGGTGAAGCTCATCGACCATCTGCTGGTTGATGGCGTTCCTGACGTCCGGCCGGTTCAGGAGCACCACCACGCGGTCCCCGCGTTCCTCGACCAGGAGGGTGCTGAAACCGGCGGAATCCAGTGACCGGTCCGCGTCGTCACGGCCGGGCATTAAACACGCTCCAACAACATGGCGGTGCCCTGGCCTACGCCGATGCACATGGTCGCCAGCCCAATCCCCGCGCCCTCGCGTTCCATCCGGCCCAGCAGGGTGATGGCGATCCGGGAGCCACTGGAACCCAGCGGGTGGCCCAGGCTGATGGCACCGCCGTCGTTGTTCACGATATCCGGGTCCAGGCCGAGCCGCCGCATGCTGGCCAGTGACTGCGTGGCAAATGCTTCGTTAAGTTCGACGGCGCCCACCTCACCAATGTGCAGGCCGCTGCGCTGAAGGATTTTTTCGGTGGCGGGGACCGGGCCGAGGCCCATGACCTCGGGTGCGCAGCCGGCCGAGGCGCCGTCAATGATGCGTGCGCGCGGGGTCAGACCGAGCCGGGCAATTGCCGCTTCGGACGCAACAATGATGGCCGAGGCACCGTCATTGAGCGTGGAGGAGTTTCCGGCTGTCACCACCGAACCACCCTTAACTACCGGGCGCAGGCGGGACAGAACGTCCAGGGTGGTGCCCGCACGGGGACCCTCATCGGTGTCCACGAGGGTCTCGGCTTTGCGCGTCTTGACCATCACGGGCACAATCTCATCCCTAAACCGCCCGGCAGCAATGGCCGCCAGGGAACGTTCGTGGGACCTGACGGCGAAGGCGTCAGCGTCCTCCCGGGTGATGCCGTCGACCCGTGCCACTTCTTCAGCGGTTTCCGGCATGGAGAAGGTCATTTTGCCGCCGCGGGCCAGCTCACCTTCCTGGAAACGCGGATTGACAAAGCGCCAACCAATGGAAGTGTCAAAAATCTGGCCGGGCTTGGCAAACGCGGCAGCCGGTTTCTCCTGGACCCACGGCGCGCGGCTCATGGATTCCACTCCGCCGGCAATGACAACATCTGCGGCGCCGGATTTAATCATCTGGCCGGCCTGGATGATGGCGCTCAAACCGGAGGAGCACAGCCGATTGATGGTGATGCCGGGGATGTGGAGGGGCAACCCTGCCAGCAGTGTGGCCATCCGTGCCACGTTGCGGTTTTCTTCGCCTGCACCGTTGGCGTTTCCGAAAATGACTTCCTCGATGCTTTCCGGATCCAGTCCGGCGCGGGACACAGCCTCGCGGATAACCAGCGCGGCGAGGTCATCGGGCCGGACGGAGGACAGGGCCCCGCCGTAGCGGCCCACGGGGGTGCGGACGCCTCCAACGAGGAAAGCCTGCGGTCCTGCGGTACTCGGCCTCATGTGACACCCTTCTCATTAACAGCACTGTCATGATCGGCAACTGCGTGGAATCTCCGTTTACCGACCGTTCGTTCTGTAAATAGTACACTGTGGTCACATTTGGCACCGCAGGCTTGGCGTTTTCCGCGCCCACGAGGGGAATGGGACGGCTGCGCTGTTGGCTTACTGTCCCACCCTGTCCAACCATGATCTATACAGTGGGTTCCATGACGCCTTCCGATGCCGCAGCCACTGCTGCCACTGCCGATTCCGCTGCCACTCCCGCTGCCGTTGCCACTCCCGCAATACCGCCGGTGGCGAAGAAAATCCCTGTGGCGCGTACGCACCACGGCCACACCTTTGTGGATAACTACGAGTGGCTGCGTGAGAAGGAAAACCCGGACGTGGTGGCCCACCTCAACGCCGAACAGGCGTACACGGACGCCGTCACCGCCGACCAGGAACAGCTCCGCGAAGACATCTTCAACGAGATTAAGAACCGTACGCAGGAAACGGATTTGTCGGTGCCCAGCCGCAAGGACGGCTGGTGGTACTACTCCCGCTCCGTGGAGGGCCAGGCCTACGGCATCCAGTGCCGCGTGCGTGCTGAAAGCACCGGCGCCCTGGCGAATTGGACACCCCCGCAGGTGGCAGCCGGCGTGGATGTTCCCAGCGAACAAATCCTGCTCGATGGCAACGCCGAGGCAGCGGGCCAGCCGTTTTTCTCCCTGGGCGGGGCCGCCGTGACCCGCGACGGGAACCTTTACGCCTACGCCGTGGACAACGCCGGCGATGAACTTTTCACCATCCGCATCAAGGACTTGCGCACCGGAGAGCTGCTCCCGGACGTCATTGAAAACGCGTTTTACGGCCTGAGCTTCTCCCCCGACGGAAGCACCTTGTTCTACATGCTGGCCGATGACTCCTGGCGCCCCCACCAGGTCAAGACCCACGTCCTGGGCACCCCCGTGGAAGATGACCAAATCCTGTACCAGGAGGATGACGTGGCCATGTGGACGGGCTTTGACCTCTCCGCCGACCACCGCCACCTCCTGATCAGCATTGGCTGCTCCGAGTTCAGCGAAACGCGCCTGTTGGACTTCGCCGCCCCGGAAAAGGGCCTGCAGACACTCATCCCGCGCAGCGCACAAATCCTGTACGACGCCGAGCCCTTCCTTTTGGCGGGCCGCGAAAAGGTCCTGCTCACGCATGACAGGGACGCCGTGAACTCCATGATTTCCCTGGTGGATGCTGCAGAGTTCAGCAAGCCCGTGGACCAGCAGCAGTGGGATACCGTGGTGGCCCACGAGGCTGCCGTGCGCATTAACGGCGCCAGTGTCACTGCCACCCATATGGTGGTCTCGCTGCGCAAGGGCACCATTGAGCGCATTCATGTCACTGCGCTGGAGGGTTTGGGAACGGCGCAGCAGGGTCCCGCCGTCGAGCCTGTCTTTGACGAAGAGCTGTACACCGCCTCAATGGGCGGCAGCGAATATGAGTCCCCCGTGATCCGCCTGATCTACACCTCGGACTTCACGCCGCCCCGGGTTTACGACTATGTGCTGCCCATGGCCGGCGCCGACGGTGAATTGTTGCTGCGGAAGGAAACACCCGTGCTGGGCGGTTACCGTTCCGAGGACTATGTGGCCGAACGCGAGTGGGCCACGGCCCCGGATGGCACCCGGGTTCCCCTGTCGGTGCTGCGCCGGGCCGACCTGGTCCGGGACGGCTCAAACGCCGGCGTGGTGTACGGCTATGGCTCCTATGAAATGAGTATGGATCCCGGATTCAGCGTGGGGCGGTTGTCACTGTTGGACCGCGGAGTGGTGTTTGTCGTGGCGCACGTGCGCGGCGGCGGCGAAATGGGCCGGCACTGGTATGAGGACGGCAAGAAACTGCACAAGAAAAACACCTTCACCGACTTTGTCGCGGCCACGGATTGGCTTGCGCAGTCAGGGTGGGTGGACCCGGCACGCATTGGTGCTTTGGGCGGCTCGGCCGGTGGGCTCCTGATGGGGGCCGTGGCGAACCTGGCTCCGGAAAAGTACGCGGCGATCGTGGCACAGGTGCCTTTTGTGGATGCCCTGACCACCATTTTGGATCCCGAGCTGCCGCTGTCCGCCTTGGAATGGGAGGAATGGGGCAATCCCATCACCGATCCCGAGGTGTACCGCTACATGCGGGAGTACACGCCGTACGAAAATATACGTGCCGTGGCATATCCTAAAATTGCCGCCGTCACGAGCTTCAATGACACCCGGGTGCTGTACGTGGAGCCCGCCAAATGGGTGCAGGCCCTGCGCTCAACTGCCACGGGCACCGAGCCCATTGTGCTGAAAATTGAAATGGATGGCGGCCACGGCGGCGCGTCCGGGCGGTACGAGGGCTGGAAGTCCCGCGCCTGGGATTACGCCTTCCTGGCCAAGGCCTTGGGCGCGGCGGAACTGCCCTAGCGCCTGGCAGGGGGTTGCTCGGTTTACGCGGAACGGACCGTAGCGTAAATGGACTCGGACGTCCATTCGCCCTTCAGGTACATGTTGTTGCGCAGCACTCCTTCGCGGCGCATGCCCAGCCGCTCGCAAATGGCCGCCGAGGCGGTGTTCCGTGCATCGAGACGGGCCTCAATGCGGTGGAAATCCAGCTGTTGCATAGCTAGCTCCAGCACGGCCCGGGCTGCTTCGGTGGCATAGCCGTGGCCCTGCGCTGCCGGTGCCAGGGTCCAGCCAATTTCACCCGCCCGCTCCGGCCGTGGGCCCTCGGACTTGCCGCCGGGGTTCCACTTCAGCGCCAGCTCCCCCAGCAGGCCTGCCCTGTCCCTGCTTTCCACGGCGAACGTGGCCCAGTCTCCGGGACCGTTGAATTCCTGTCCCACGTAGCGGCCAATGCGTTCCATGCATTGGCCGTAACTGCGGGCCTCGCCCAACAGGTACCGCGCAGTCTCAGGCAGCCGTTGGTAGGCATAATACGCCGCCAAGTCCCCGGTGCTGAACCGCCGCAGCACCAACCGTTCGGTCATCAACGGGTACGGAATCTCCAACACGACTGACGCCTCTCCTTACTTTTCTAGGACCACGGCGGCTGTCGCCTCCGCAATGGCGCGCTCCTCATCCGTGGGAACCACCAAGACGGCAATGGCCGAATCGGGCGTGCTGATGATCCGTGGCTCCGACGAGCGGGCGAGGTTCGCGGCGTCGTCGAGCACTACGCCCAGCGCACCGAGACGAGCCACCACCTGGGCCCGGAATGCGGCGGAGTTCTCCCCAATCCCGGCCGTGAAAACCAGCGCCTGCGCCCCTTCAACAGCCACGTGGTAGCCGCCAATGTACTTCGCTAAACGGTAGGAGGCGACGGCGAGCGCCAGCTGTGCGCGCCCGTCACCGGTCTGCGCGGCGTCCACCAGGGCACGCATGTCATTATTGCCAAACAACGCCTTGAGCCCGGATTCCCGGTTCAACATGGCGTCAATGTCATCCGCGGACCAGCCTTCACGCTGCAAAAACACGAGAATAGACGGGTCCACATCCCCGCTGCGGGTTCCCATGACCAGCCCCTCCAGCGGCGTGAACCCCATGGACGTGTCAATACTGGCCCCACCCTGCACGGCAGTAACAGATGCGCCGTTGCCCAGGTGCGCCACCACGGCGTTGAATTCCTCCACCGGCACCCCCAGCAGCGCGGCGGCACGCCCCGTGACAAACTCATGGGAGGTTCCGTGGAAGCCGTAGCGGCGGATCCCGTACTGGCGGTACAGCGCGTCAGGCACCGCATAACGCCACGCATGCTCGGGCAGGGTGCGGTGGAAGGCAGTGTCAAAAACAGCAACCTGCGGCAGGTCCGGCCACTTGTCCGTGATGGCGCGGATGCCTAGGACATTGGCCGGGTTATGCAAGGGTGCCAGTGGGTTCAAGCGCTCTATGGAGCGGGTGATTTCATTGTTGATCAAGACCGGCTCGCTGAACCGCTCCCCGCCATGCACCACGCGGTGGCCGACGGCGTCCAGGGGCTTCTGCGCGAGCTCGGATTCCAGCTCAGCGGCGACCTGTTCCATGGCTGCCCCATGATCTGCCGGGCCATCGGCACCCTCGCCAATGCGCTCAATGAGACCGCTGGCGGCAACTTCCTGTGTCTGGGTATCACGCACTTGATACTTCAATGAGGAGGACCCTGAATTAATCACCAATACCCGCATTAGAGCTCCTTCTTCGCTGTGGCCTGCGCTTGAATGGCCGTGATGGCCACCGTGTTGACAATGTCTTCCACGGTGCAGCCGCGGGAAAGATCATTGATGGGCTTGTTCAGGCCCTGCAACACCGGGCCCACAGCAACGGCACCCGATGACTGCTGCACTGCCTTGTAGGTGTTATTGCCTGTATTGAGGTCGGGGAAAATGAATACTGTGGCTTGCCCCGCCACCGTGGAGGTGGGCAGTTTGGAGGCGGCAATGGAAACATCCACGGCGGCGTCGTATTGAATGGGCCCCTCAATGGCCAAATCCGGACGTGCTGCACGGGCCAGTTCAGTGGCACGGCGGACCTCATCCACGGCGGCGCCGGAACCGGAACCGCCCGTGGAATAAGAGAGCATGGCAATGCGCGGCTCCACCCCAAACTGCGTTGCCGTCTCGGCGGAGGCAATGGCGATGTCCGCCAACTGTTCCTCGTTGGGGTCGGGGTTGACTGCGCAGTCTCCGTACACCAGCACCCTGTCAGCGAGCAGCATTAAAAATACGGACGAAACTATGCGCACCCCGGGCCGCGTTTTCACAAATTCCAATGCGGGGCGGATGGTGTTGGCCGTGGTGTTGGCCGCCCCGGAAACCATGCCGTCCACGTGCCCCAAATGCACCATCATGGTGCCAAAGTAAGCACCCTCCACCATGACTTCCCGGGCGCGTGCCAAATCAACACCCTTGTGCGCCCGCAGGCGTTGATATTCCACGGCATACTCTTGACGCAGCGGAGAGCTGACGGGATCCACAATGTTAATGCCGCGCAAATCAATGCCCTGGGTCGCCGCCCGCTCCTGGACTTCCTGCACGGCGCCCAAGATGGTGAGGTCACAGACGTCGCGCCGCTGCAAAATTTCAGCGGCCGCCAGGACGCGGGGGTCGCTGCCTTCTGGAAGAACAATGTGCTTGCGGTCGCTGCGGGCACGCTCAATGAGTGCGTGGAGGAATCGCAGCGGTGTCATGGTGGCAGGGCGGGGCAGTGTCAGCCTGTCCAGCAGTTCATGCTCATCCACGCTCCGCGCCCACGTGCCCAGGGCAGCCGCCACCTTGCGCCGTTGCCCCGTATGGATCTCGCTGCGCACCTCGCTGACGT
>JBBSSM010000026.1:0-36092 GCA_038242155.1 Actinomycetales bacterium
ACGAGATTCAACAGCGACTCATCCGGTTGGCCGCAGCCAAGACCTACTCCCAAGCACCCCACGCAGCATGACACTTTCGCGAGCACTTTAGATGAGGCGCGCAGGAATCATTTGGCGAGCATATTGACATGAGGCACCACGTGGGTCATGGGCAAATATGCCCCTGACCTGCGGTGATACAGTGCCCAAGGTGGTGATGATGGGCTATGTCATCCATGGATCAGAATCGTGTCATCGTGCTCGCTGTGCTCCAGATGGGTTTAACACCCAGTGAAGCAGCCCGCCGCTTCAACGTCAGCCGGCAATGGGTCCACGTATTGCTGGCCCGCTACCGAGAACGTGGTGAGACAGGATTGGAACCCGGGTCCCGGCGTCCCAGCCATCATCCTGGCACCGTTTCTGAGGACCGCCGGGCCAGGATCAAAGCCATGCGTGCCGAGCTGGAGGCTGCGGGACTGGATGCTGGCGCCGAATCTATTGCCGACCGGCTCCAACGCCAAGGCATCAACCCTCCAGCGGTTTCCACGATCTGGCGGATCCTGCGCAACGCCGCCCTCGTGGTGCCCCAACCCCAGAAAAGACCGCGATCATCCTGGCACCGCTTCGAAGCCGCCCAACCCAACCAGACCTGGCAATCCGACTTCACCCACTGGACCTTGACAGGGGGCATTGACGTTGAGGTCATTTCCTGGCTCGATGATTGCTCCCGCTACCTGCTCCATATCAGCACCCACACCCGTGTTTCCGGGATTACAGTGACCACCACGTTCACCGCCACGGCAAAGGAATACGGGTACCCGGCCTCGACCCTGACCGATAACGGCATGGTCTACACAACCCGTTTCGCCAATGGCAAAGGCGGGCCTAACGCCTTCGAATACCTGCTCAAAAAGTTGGGGATCACCCAAAAGAACGGCTCGCCTTATCATCCGCAGACACAGGGGAAGATAGAGCGGTTCCACCAGACATTGAAGAAATGGCTCGCGCTGCAACCCGCCGCGGAGACCGCCCGTGACCTGGACCAGCAGCTGGCACGCTTCCACCACATCTACAACCAAGAACGACCCCACCGGGCCCTGGACCGCAAGACACCGGCCGAGGTCTACACCTCACTGCCCAAAGCTGCACCGGTGGCCTCCAGTGAACAACATTGGCGGGTTCGCTACGACAAAATTGATGGTGTTGGCACGGTCAGCCTGCGCTACGAAAGCGGCATGCGGCACCTTGCCATCGGACGAGCCCATAAGGGCAAACATGTCATTATGCTCATCGCCGACACCGAAGTCATGATCGCCGACGCCTTCACCGGTGAGCTCCTTGCAGAACACACCATCGACCCCAGCAAAAGCTACCAACCCAAAAAATAACAGAAGCCCTCTCCAAAAGGAGAGAGCTTCTGTCAAGGATGTCCCAACACATCAGTCAACGATGTCGCGACACATCACACCGTGCCCAAGGTGGGATTCGAACCAGACTATCCGCCTTGCAAACAAAGGGAAGTCGCGGACTAACGCGGAAATACGGCCCAGTACGACGCAATCCGGACCAGTCCGGAAGGAAAAGTGTTGACACTGTCAACTAGCTATCGGTTGACAATTAAGGCCTTCGATTCAAAACAAGTGCGCCGTCCATCGGCCAGCCCACGCGATAGTCCCAAGATGCGAAAAGGAGTGGGGCATGTTTGGACGGAAACCCGTTGGACGCGTGCAGCACCATGTCGCCTGAAAGGTAGCACGCTAGATTCTAGACATTGCCCAATCTCATTCAGATCCAACCACATGGAATGTAGCCCCAACGCTCCGACAAGACGCTTCGGCTTCTAAGAGCAATGCGCTAAGTTGAGCGTGTCGAGCCTTTTCGACGCCCGACTTCTGCGCCGAGTCCGAAAAGTACTCACTCTTCCGCGTTTGCGGCTGCACAATGACCACTCTTATGTCTACCAAATCGTTTCTCGCTGCAAGCTCGTTGGCAAAGCCTTTTGCATTACCCAATTTGACACCATCTGTCCACACTGAAGCGTTCGTTGAGTACGTCTCGAGCTTTGTTACAACTGAATCTGGGGAAGCATAGGTAAGATTCTTTATGGCCTGAGAGACTACGACCTCATAATCGCTCACCGAAAGCTGCCTTGCCTGGGCCTTAGACCCGCTCGCCTTTGCATGCACAAACGTCAATACGCTGATTCCGTCAACATCAGCGGGAGCAAGGTGAATGAAATCAGCGATCTCTCCCGCTCCGTCGTCACAGAGGAGAATACCCTCTCGATGTACGCCCCATCGAGCGTGAGCCCATGAAAAAATGGAGTCATCTCCAGGCTCACCAATTTGGGACAGATCAGTGTGCCTCTTGTCTGAAGCGCCCGCTTTCAACGGCTTCTCCTTCGTTACGTCAATGAGAGTTGGTTGAAGGAATTTGTCCCATATCCACGAGGTAAACTTCCTGGAAGAATAATTTGGATGATAGGCCACGCCGCCTGACACAACGAACCCTGACTCGTATCGGAGAATGCCCCACTGCTCATCCCTCAGAATCGTGCGAAGCGCTGAGATCCATGCATTTTGACTGTCATCCGAATCACCGCTGTTCACGTTAAGCTTGACCACATTATTCAAATCCGTGTAGTCGACCTCTAGCGTCGCTTCAACCACAATTCGACCAGCATCGATGACGCGAACCTTCGCCGCCAAAGCCCTCCCCGTTTTAGTGTTCACGATCGTCGAAGCCGAGGCGTCAAGCTGAAGACTGCATCCCTCTAGCCTGTCGTAGGCATCTGTTGCTTCCTGAGACCAATCGCTTCGTTCACCCTGCGGAACCCACCCAACTTCGTACGGAATCATAAGTGACTGAGTCGTTTCGAGAGGATGCGCCAGTTTGCCAATAGGCACGAAGACTTCCTGCGCGCTCGAAACCAGCGCCATCACCCAAGATGCGCGCGTGCAAAAGTCCGAAAAACTTCTCGATTGTCCAATCCATATCCTTCCTCGACTAGGAGACAGGCCAACCGCTTCGATTTTTCCTCCTGCGCTAACCTTTGAGCGCCCTGAAGAAAAGCTATACGTCTGATCTCCAAACGGATCGATAGCAGCGCGAACATTCCGGCCTGTCAGTTGTTTACTATCCGCTTTTGTATCAACTGGGCGATGTAGCCCCCTCATCCATACGGCAGGCATTGGCCAGTCTTCATGCGTGAACGCCCCGTTGAGCTGACTGGCGGCGACCACGTTGACACCCTGAACTTGTCTTGACTCGATCCCTTTTGATATTCGACCCCAGTCCGATGGATGTGAGGCGAAGACGGCGAACACCTCTTCCCGCTTCAAGATCAACACCAGATGATGGACGTTGTTCAGAGTCCCAGTCCGCGGCCGTGAGGTGGTGGACGCCGACGGCGATCCAGATCCAAGCCATGAAGGAACCTCCTGGACCGAGTATACAAAGCCGCGCCCAGCGATCCCCGACTGCAGAAAATCACCGACCCTCCTGGGCTTAGGGGGAGCCCCACGCTCAGACGACGGACGGTTAGCGAGTATCACCTTTTCGATCTGCTTGCTGAGAACGCTCAGACTGCGATTCTTTCGCGAGGCTACGAGCAGACCGAGCGACAGGTACGGTTCAAAATCAGTTGCATCTATCCTCATGGGCGCGAGCTTACCCGGCGTCTAGGGCGACTGCACGGTTATTTACATGCGGGTCGCGACTTAGGCTTTGAGATGACGAGGGTCAGGCAGTACGGAAGGCGGACAATCCGCATGGCATGTGAATGGGTCAACGCCACCCAGCTCCGGCGGCCCCATCCACCACGGGTCAATGGGGGGGCCATGAAGATCTCCACCCGCCTGCCATTGGAGAGTTCGAAGGCTTGGTCGCCTCCCATTCGCGGTGACTAAATCGTCCCACGAATCATCCCGTAGTTTTACGAGCGATTCGATTCTTACAGACGGGCTAAACGGCTTCTTGGGCCCATGCTCTGTCACTTCGGAGCGGCCGACCATGACGTCACCAACATCGCACTGAGAAGGTGGTATGAAGGGACCGCACAAAGATCCCGCGTCGCGGCAATTCACGCCGCTCCCTCAACACCGACGGATTCAACGGTGGCAACCACGAGCCTCTTCCCGAAAGTCGGCCAGAGCAATGCACCCCCAGGTCATGTAGTAAACGCCCCCACGGGCCATGAATAGGGTGACGGAGAAGAATTCCCCACACTCGTCAGAAAAGGAGCCGCCAGGGAAATACAACCGGATCTCAACAGAGGGTCTCGACAAGCTCGACCGGCGGGGTTGGGGTCAAGGAGGTCTCGACAAGCTCGACCAACGGAACGAGAAAAGAATTATGACCCCCTGTTTCCAGGAAGTTACTATTCGAACAAATGTGCCCAAGGTGGGATTCGAACCAGACTCTCCCCCGCTGAAACAGAGGGGAGTCGCCACTGCGGCAGTATGGGCCAGTACGACGCAATCCGGACGAGTCCGCAGGGAAAAGTGTTGACACTGTCAACACACCCAATCTGACCCTGAGGCTGGATTCATGCCCACCCATGCAGATAGAGCGGCACATACGAATGAGTTGCTTTACGGCTAGCAGAGCTATTTGGTCTCGTTGGGGTGACGCGTATGAACCTGCTCCAGGTAGACTGCATGATCCACGACATAGAACCAAATCCGCGCGTCCCCTTTGAGAGTTGGTTTGTGCTGCCATCGCTCGTGGTCAGAACCATTCCGGGTCACAACACCCAGTTCACCGCGCAAGCGGTAGTTGTTGGAGGTGGTGGACCGGGGTGTTCTGGTCAGAAAGTCCCACGCATCAGTCAGGGAGTTCCTGGTAGTGGCTTTCAGGTCAGTCCAGCCACGTTTCGCCTGCACAGATGCAAAGCGAAGCTCGTACTCGCTCTTTTTTGTCGGCCGCTCAACCTTGTCGGATTTTGCCATGCTTCAGGGTCGCTCGACGGATTCAGAGTTATCGAGCCATTCGACAGTCTCCTGACCAAGACCAGCCGCGATAGCCGTCGCAGTTTCACGCCACGAAGTGAGTTCCGCGATGGCCAAGTGAGGCTGGTTCGTTGCGAAGGACGTGCGGGCCGCCGTCAAAATATCGTTTGCACAAAGTTCCTGGTCAGCTTGGCTCAGAGCAAGCATCCACGGGAAACGGTCGCTCATGCGAGATGCAAGACTTCCCTCCGTGCTCGTTGACACTGCGACAAGCTGAGCCGCAAGCTCCAACAGCGAGGCACGGGCCTGATCAGCACTCTCCGACATCAGCACAAGCGCTTCGCCGTCCCGGCGGGTAACCCGAACAGGATGATCCACCGCAGCCGCGAAGACATCAGCAGACGCGCGGCTCAGTTCAGATGACTGAAACGTCGTTCGGGATGGGGTTAGTATGCTCATGCACTAACTCTAACTCAGAACATGTTCTGAACTCAATGAGCATCGAAGGCAATTTCTCCGAGCAAACACTCAAAGACAGTGCCCCTGAAGCCGTCTAATGCAATGCCCTCCGATTTCCAGATTCTTCAGAGCCACGGGTTTCACTGGCATCTTGTAAGACTTCGAAAACTTCGCAGCAGAGCCCGCCCTCAGAAGCAGGTTTCTCGCATGCTGCCGCCAGAACTGATTATCTCACCGACTTTGTCGGCCGTTCGTTGTATGGTCAACTTATGCCCCCAGTATCCCTGCCTAAAGGTGCGAATTCAGTCATTGCATCACCAGTCGACGCTGCCATCAGGCTGGAGCTTCGATGGACCGCCTCGTCAGCAACTGACGAACTGGATTTGTTTATGCTGCTGCTGGATTCAAACGGCCGAGTCACAGACAATGCCGACATTATCTTCTACAACCAGCGTGACTATTCGACAGGTGCGGCGAAATACCTTGGACGCAGTGATGCAGGCCCAGGACAGGCACACATTGCCGAAATAACACTCGGGCGCTTCCCCGAAAAGGTGCATTCAATCGCCATTGCCGCTGCATTGGATTCCGAAGACTCCCAGCTAGGATTGCTATCTTCCCTTGAGCTGACAGCCACGAGTGTTACTGGCACTCTGTTCAGCATTCCTTGCGAAGGCCTTTCAAGCGAACGCGTCGCCGTCGTCGCCGAAATTTACCGTAGAAACGGTGACTGGAAAGTCCGGTCAGTATCGCAAGGCTGGAATGGAGGCCTGCCCGAGCTCCTGGTGCACTACGGTGCCGAAATTGGCGACGAGACGAGTTCCTCGCGACCGGAGCAAGCGCAAGAGGCCGTACCAACACCAACTGCTGCACCCGCTAAAGCAGGTAGTGCCCAGCTCGCGACGCTTCAGGACCTGGATCATCGCATTAGAGAGCGCGAAGCTGTTTTGGCTGATCTGGAATTGCGCATTATCGAAACAAGAGAAATAAACCTTCTACAGGATCTGGGCATTTACGATTTTTCACACCCCCTTGAAGACGCTCTCCAGTATAAGGAGCGGCTGACTCAGCTGCGTAACTCGATAAAAGTACTTGTCAAAGAACGTGCTGTATCCGGAGCTACCAATTGGGCTGTCAACGGAAACCTTGCCAAGGGCGCCCAAATGGTCAGGGAACAATGCAAGTTGATGCTCAGGGCTTATAACGCGGAGGCTGACAACTGCGTAAGAACCGTTCGTGCACATTCCCTGGATGCCAACGTCGGCCGCTTGGAACGCGCCAAGAGTTCGATTGAGAAGCTAGGCAAGAGCATGTCTATCGCGATCATGGACGATTATCACCATCTGCGATTAGACGAAATCAAACTGACAGCTGATTATCATGTGAAAGTTGCAAGCGAACGTGAGACCCAACGAGCTTTGAGGGAGGAAGCCCGAGAGCAAGAAAAAGTGGAGAAGGAGTTACAGAAGGCTCGTGAAAAGGTCGAGCAGGAGCGCAGCAAATATCAGGCCGCCTTGGCCATTGCCGTAGAGAGTGGTGAGCCCGCAGCCATAGCCGCAATGGAGCAATTCGTGGCAGACGCGGACGCCAAGCTTCTCGACCTTGAGAATCGGCAGGCCAATGTGCGCACGGGTTATGTGTACGTTATTTCCAATCTGGGCGCCTTTGGCGACCGTATCGTCAAGATCGGCATGACCCGCAGGCTCGAGCCGACTGAACGAATTCGCGAACTTAGCGGAGCGGGCGTGCCTTTCCTCTACGACGTCCATGTCCTTTTCTTCAGCGAAGATGCTGCAGCTTTGGAAGCACAGTTGCACCGTGAGTTTGAATCCAAGCGGGTCAATAAAGTGAACCTGCGGCGTGAGTTTTTCTATGCAACCCCGGCCGAGGTCAAAGAAGTAGTACGGCGCTTGGTCGGTGTCACCACATTGGAATTCAAGGAAGAATCTGAAGCGAGTGAGTTCCGGCTCAGTCTGACTCTGTCGAAAGGTAAGTAATGGGATTCAAGAAGAGCACTTCTATCAAAGTGATGCCCGGAGTACGTGTCCGCGTGTCCACAAAGGGTGTCAGCGCCTATGCCGGACGGACAAAAATTGCGGGTACGTCATCGACGCAAACTCGGCGGACTCCGGCCCGGCAGTCGTCAGGCCACAATATGACTGCCAGGCCACCTGCCGCACCGAACGCTCCACACTTTCCAGCGCCACCCACGGCCAAGCCAGGAATGCTCGCACCGAAAGAGGAAAAGGCGCTGTATGCCTACGTCGTGACTCGCCCCACGGCCGAGCTGGAACCGATGGTGTTGCAGCATCCTGTTTATGGGCAAGCGGCTGCGGCTCTGCTAGGCCTTCAACATCTGCAGACCGACAACAATGAAGCCTGCGTTCACGCTCTTCAAAGCGTCGTTCACAACAACCCCCGCATCGAAACCAACCGCTTCATGTCGAAATACCTGCCGCATTTCTTCTTCGAACTCGACATAGCCGGTGGCGTCACAGCGCGTTTCCCCATGACCAACGACGCTTTAACGCTCGCCCTTGCGGAAGCCTTACAGTCCCTCCAGAGAATCACCGAAGCCATTGACTATGTTGAAGGACTCGACCCGAGCTACCCGGCCCTGCTCAGCCTTGCAGAGCTCTACTCCGACGAGAGCAACTGGCAGGAAGTTATCAGGCTGACTGACTCGTTACCTGTCAATTCAGAAATAACTGGGTTACTGGCGATTTTGAGGTCTCAAGCGTATTTCGAATCAGATCAGCTTGTGGCAGCCAAGGAATGCCTCAAACCTTTGACTGCCAGCAAGAAATACTCAGACAATCTTCGCTTCAAAGCCTTGGCACTGCGCTCCCACATAAGCCTCGAAGAAAAAGCCTACGCGCGAGCCATCGCAGACCTTGAAAAGATCATGGCAGAAAACTCCCAGATATCTGGGATCCGCGAAGCGATAGCAAACGTGCATCAATCCCGAGACGAAGCCGAACAACAAAAGGCACAGGAAGTATCGGCCAAGACAGCCGAAACACTGCGTGTCCGAGAAGAAAAGGCCGCCGAAGCACAACGCCTGCGAGAAGCAAAAGCAGCAGAGGCCTTACGAGTGCGTGAAGAAAAAGCAGCAGCTAAACGGACCCTGAAAGCCGCACCAGTTATCCAGACAGGGGTAATCAACCTCAGCGACGACTTTGAGAAAGAGGCAGCAGCCACGAACCATAGGACTATGGCCAACCTGACGGTGAATACGGCCAAAGAAGCCGGCTTCTACCCAGATCCAGAAGGCATCGCGCCATACAGGTATTGGGACGGCGACGCTTGGACCTCCCGTGTCCGAATGACGAAATAGGAAGTCGGAACAAACGACGCACCTTAGAGGCGCACGAAGCAAGCAGCCAGCATAAAGAAATCCATCCATACTGCAGAAACAAGAGGACATTCCCTTGAGAAGCCGTAGCCCTGATCAAGTGGGGTGCTCATCGGTCAGATTTCGTGGAACATGTACAGGACTCAATCAAGCGCCGCCGTTAGTTTGCCATTGGACCCCTCGGCAGGACTTCTCCACCGTATCCGGAAAATTCTAGACAAAGATGTACGACGCACGACCAAGCAGGCCAAATACCCTGACGGCAAGAATTATCCGCGTCTAGCAAAAGCTGGCACCACTTGCGCCCTCAAGATCTTTCAAATCGGAGGGGCTTGGGCGTCGAAGGCTAGTCGAGAAAGTAGGAAAAAGTCTTCTTTTTGGTGTCGAGTATTTTCTTAGTGGGCACTCCTAGTTCTCGTGCGAGTTCAACCGAGCCGAGGAGGGCAAGCTGCAAGTCAGGAGAGAATGCTCGTCCCAGCACAGCGACGTAGCTGAACATGCTCCGTTCGAGCTTCTGGATGAGGTCGTTGTACTGAGTTGCAAGTTCTTGATCTGGCTCATGCTGATCCGCGCGGTAGCGATTGACCAGGCCCGCTTCTTTCCCAGAGAAGCCAGAAGAAATGGCTTGATACATGATGACGCCAACCGTGTTCCCAAGAGCGGCCCCGAGCACCGGCACGGGAATCAATGCCTGGCCGAGGAAAGACGACAGAGCACTGACCGCAGCTTCTAGACAAACAATCTCAGAGTTCTCAATGAACTCGAACTCATTAATATCGTCATTGCGGAATTTATGCGCCTGTTCGGCAATTGCGAAGGTGGCAGTGACTATTGAGCTGGCGACTCCTGCGGATGTGGCGGTGAAGTTCGTCAGGGAGTAGATACTCAAACCTCGGACCCCACCTTTGGCGGCCCCTACTCCAGTTTCGTCACGAATTTCGGACCAGTCTTCCTGACTGAAATCTTTGAATCGTTTACCCTCCCTACGTTTGGCTGTCATGGCCATCACAAAAGTAGTTCCACCTTCAACGGCCGCGGCAACTACGCTAGCTTTCACCCCTTCCCGAAGCTTCGGCAGGCTCCCCTGGTACGCCTTATCACGCAGTCCTTGGTCGCTTGCCCTTAATGACTCCTTTTCTCTCTCTAGGGTGGACTCATAAGCTCCCCTTTGCACGTGACTGTAGTCGAGTTTTGAGGATTCGAACGATTCCATCCCGATTGATCCCTCAGTGAAGAATTTATCGACCCTCTGCCAGTCTTTGAACGACGGCCCCTCTCCGCTTCGGGACAACAGCCGTCCAGTGTCTTTGCGAGAGATGGAGTGAAGGGTTTGGATTGTCTCGAAATGGTCCCGGGGGATCTGATACTTGCCACCATTCTTGACGTAGTCGGGATACTTCTGCAGGTGCTCCATGACCGCGCCTAATGTTGAACGGCCACCATCGGCATAGAATTTCTGTTGAATGTCTATTCCGCTACGCAGCATGTCCATGGGTCCGTTGTCGTTCACCCATTGATAAACAGCGTCCTTACCCAAGATCCTTTCCCTGGCGTTACCAATTCCGACTTCCGCGACCTCAGCGATGAAGCCGTGCATTCCCTTGTTCCCGCCACGATTGGTTGCAACAATTTCAATGTTAATCGTCTTGATCGCCTGATCGATATTAGTAATTGCATCCCGAAGGTTCTCGTCCTGTTTCGCGAACGACTCCAGAAGGGTGTCTATCCGGAGCTGGTTGAGGTAGTTCACCCAGGAAGCAATGGCCTGCTCCTGATTGGCTTTGATGAGCTTCTTCGCGTCACTCATTTCTGGCGTTCGCCTTCAGGTGTTTGCTGAGGAGCGCCGCACAAGACTTCGTGTTGTTGACCAATATTGCAAGCCTCGATTGGTCAGCATCAGCCAGCGCCGGGAAATCAGCATTGAAGAATACAATGCACTCTGCATAGAGGGTCACCAGCGCCTCACGAAGGGACGTGGTCTCCTTCAACAGGACCTCAATTTGGGCATCCATGCTGCGAACCAGGGCAGTGTTCTTCTTCACGGCAGTGAGCGCGTCCTCTTTGGCCTCTCGATTCTCGAATTTCTTCTTGGTGAAGAGCGCAATCGATGTCAGTAAGGTTGCACCGGCGATCGTCCATCCGATGGGGCCCGCCAGTGCGAGCAATGCACCCCCGGCACCCGTACCACCTCCCCCAGCCGCCAAGGCACCGCCACCGAGCCATGCCAGAGTGGCATTGGTGGCAGCTGCACCTGAAAGCGTAGAGATAGCCGTACCGGTGGAAGCGGTCCCGAAGGTTGTCGCGACCCATATTGCTGCGGTTGGCGCCATGCCCGCAACAGTAGCCCCAGCTGTGAACCCGGCCCCCACACCCGCGGCTGATTGTCGTGCCGCCTCAAGATCCCTTTGTGCAAACTCTTCAGATTGCAGGAAATCCTTCTTATCTAGGACGATCTCGTCGAAGTCCGTCTCGAAAGTCTTGGGAGTGTTCGCAATACTGTTGACCAGCATCGCGATTAACTCAATCAAATCCGTTGAACGTTCTCGTTGACCGAGGAGTGACACACCCTTATCGCTCATGGCCGTGAACACTCCGTTGTATTCGGCAACAGCCTCATCATAAGGATCAGGTGTTTTTACCGTCAGCTTTTCCACTTTCCTTTTGGCGTTGCCGGCCTGGTCCACGATATGCGTCGACGTGATGCGCGTGGCCCTACGGACGGTCTCGGTGGCCTTTCCAAAACCATCCATAGTCTTACCAGTGCTGTCTCTAACGCTGCCCACGCTGAAAGGCCCAACCATCGCGACATCCCCCCAATATCAAGCCCAGCCATGAGCTTGGGCACTGTCTATAAAGAAAGGATATCTGAGGACGAGGACATTCGATTTGCCCTTTACGTTCAAACGACCAATTGACCATGAAGCAGCAAAAGAGGACCTGGCTGTCGACGCCGTTACGGCCGCAGGATGCCGACAGACGATGCCGAACTGAAGCAGATCGAGGAATCATCGGCCCAGTTTGAACGACGGATGCACGAATGAATCAATTGGTCGGACGGTCCAGCCTCAACAGCTCGCCAGCACCATAAAGAAGGTTACTGCTGTGCCACGTGATATCCATGCGCAACAGCTCATCTGGCTCGGGACGCCAACCGAAAATGGCTCTTTTAGGTGTGGTGTCAGCACTTCATGATTTTGAATTAGCCGAAGATAGACCGTAGGTCATGGGGATTGGCCCTCACCCAGCCATGAATAGTGTGTAAGGGAAAACAGCCCCAAATTACCCCGTAAGGGAGCAGCCAATAACAAACAGCTAAATCAGCATCCTGGTGGCCACGGATGCCGCATAACATGCGCCTCACGGGAACAGCCTGTCAAAACAGTGTCAACACTTAAACACGAAAACCCCCTGTGACCAGGAGGTTTACCGTGCCCAAGGTGGGATTCGAACCAGACTATCCCCCTTGTAAACAAGGGGAAGTCGCAAAATACCTCGGCAGTACGGCCCAGTACGACGCAGTCCGACCCAGTCCGGAAGGAAATGTGTTGACACTGTCAACACGCCCTTCTTGGAATTCGCGATGGCGTTAAATCCCACCGAAATTCGACATACCGGTCACGGCACGGCTAACACGGGAGGTCACTTGGGTCTGCCCCGACTTTCGTTGACTCTGGAGTGTCCCACTTCTAAGGAACTGGAACACTCCCCCACTGAGACACTGCCAAGTGAGGCCTGCCCGCTTCACAGAGCAGTTTTTCACTCCCGTAGGTGGAACGTCCTGCGGGACACCCTGGGTGACTAAAAGCTGACTAGACGGCGGGCAGTTAGCGTTCGTAGACGTTGCTGCGATGACCAAGAGTGATCACTGCTACAACGAGGATGTTGTCGTCAACCGTGTAGACGATGCGGTAGTCCCCTATGCGGACTCTGAGGCCGGGACGCCCCTGGAGGGCCTTGGCGCCTGGCGGCCGTGGATCCTCACCGAGGAGCGCGATCGCTCCACGGATACGGTCGCGATCCTGATGGTCAATTCGTTTTAATGCGCGAACTGCGGCAGGACGCAACTCGACTTGGTAGGTCATACCCAGCCCAGATCGGCTTTCACTTGAGCCCAAGGGATGTTGGGACCCTCCTCAGCCATCGCCTCATCGAATGCGGCGACATCTTCGGCTTCTTCCAGAGCTTCAAGCATCTGCTCGTAGCGCTCAGGGCTGACAACCACGGCAGCGCGATGACCGCGGCGCTCGATGAACACCGCTTCGGTCTTCGAGCGATCGATGACGTCTGAAAAGTGGTTTCGTGCGTCTGCGACGCTGACAATGGACATAGTCAAATTGTACATCCAATATTTTGAAATGTACACGAAATAAGTCCTTTGAAAGGAAAGTCACGCTGATCGTGATAACCGCTGAAGGAACCTCTAGCGGGACCGATTCAAGGAATTGAGCGATGCTGATCCCTAGTGATTTTCCGATTTATGAAGACTGAGGCAATTCCACCAACGATTCCGGCTAGCACTAGCATCAGCAGACCGAGCCAGCACAACAACTGATACATCAACCAGCAGAGAACTAAGTATCCTGCTATTCATATGACGCGCTTGGCAGTTTTACTCATGTCTCAGTCTAGGAACGAAGAGCGCGCGTGAATAGGGCACAGCCGGTCAGAACTGGTAGCACTGTCTCGTCTCGAAACCGACCTACCGCCGCACGCACCGTCACGTATGCCGGTCCTCAAGCGGCAGATATCCCGCCCTGACCTGCAGATTTAGAAGTTTCGAGGTTCGTAGGAAATTGACCGTCCCGTAAAACCTGATGCCTGTTGGAGAAGAAGAACTCAAATACATATCGAATCACCTTGAAAGAGGTGTTGCTTCGATCGATAGAATCCCGCGGGCGCTAAGCGGTAAATGGCTCTGCTCCGGCTCTTATTAACTGACCTAGCGAGCTGGTACTCGTCAAAGGAGCTAACCGTGCCACTGCCCATGGGGCGAAAGTTTCGCAACGGTGTTCTCGATGTAATCGGCAACGGTGAGGCGCAGATCGCGAAGGACTTCTGCTTTTCGGTTACCACCTTGACGTACTGGACCGCCGTGGCCCCCCAGGAAGCCGGTGCCGGCCAGATATCGATAGCCTCAGCGGCAATGCGGGAGATGAAGAAACCCCACCGCCTGTTGGAGCAGGAGAACGGGACCCTACGCTAGGCGGCGGCTCCTTCGGCCTAGGACGTCAACCTGAAATGACTCTTCTACGTGCGGTGTCAACGCATGATGATTTTTGGCGAAAGGCAGACCACCGGTCATGGGGAATTGCCCTCCCCCAGTCATGAATAGTGTGTAAAGGAAAAACGTTCCTGAACCACTCAGCAAGGGGGCCGCCAAGAACAAACATCTAAATGAGCATCGCCGGAAAGGATGCTGCATAACGCGCTCCCCCACGGGAACAGCTGGTCAACACAGTGTCAACACTTAAACACGTAAACCCCCTGTGACCAGGAGGTTTACTGTGCCCAAGGTGGGATTCGAACCCACACACCTTTCGATACTGCATTTTGAGTGCAGCGCGTCTGCCGTTCCGCCACTTGGGCCTTAGTAAAAACATTCAAATGAACGCCGTTACAAAGATCACACACCCGTTTGTGAATCACTTCCGAACGAGTGCGCGCAACTACTCTACATGCATATAGGCTGATTTGTAGAACTGAGGCTCACCAAGCCTAAAAATATTGTCTCATGTGTTGCAATTCACCCCTTCAAAGGAGCCCCGTGTCCGAACGCTCGGAAAACTCACCCACGATCCCCGCGCGCCGCGTGATTGTCGCCGAGGATGAAACCTTGATCCGCTTGGACATCATGGAAATCCTCCGCGGTGAGGGTTACGACGTCGTTGGCGAAGCCGATAACGGCGAGAAGGCTGTGCAACTCGCCAAAGAACTCAAACCCGACCTGGTTCTCATGGACGTCAAGATGCCCGTCATGGACGGCATCACGGCCGCTGAACACATTGTTAAGGCCCGGATTGCCCCCGTGGTGCTCCTGACGGCGTTTAGCCAGAAGGAACTGGTGGAGCGGGCCCGCGACGCCGGCGCCATGGCTTATGTGGTCAAGCCCTTCACTCCCGCGGATCTCATTCCGGCACTGGAAATTGCGCTGTCCCGCCACGAAGAGATCAAGGCACTGGAAGATGAGGTAACAGACCTCCAGGAACAGTTCGCCACCCGCAAGCTGGTGGAGCGTGCCAAGTCACTGCTCACCACCAAGATGGGACTCACCGAGCCTGAAGCTTTCCGCTGGATCCAGAAGACCTCTATGGACCGCCGCCTCAGCATGCGCGAGGTAGCGGAAACCATCATCAACCAAGTCAACTAAAGCCAGCGACACCAAAACGCCGCAGCCCCTGCAGTTAGCAGGGACGGCGGCGTTTTGGTTTGCAGGATCAAAATTACTCTGTGGGCCAGGGGCCAATCTTTTCCTTGTTCGGCCACACGCCGTTGTCGGCTTTGACGGCCTTGCCCGCATCGGCAAGGTCACCCACCTTGTGGGCCTTGACCAAGTTGGTTGAGCCGACCTGTCCGGGAGGTGACCCGGCGGCAATGACCACCAAATCTCCTTCGGAAACAAGTCCCTTTTCCAGGAGTGTGATATCAACTTGTTCGGTCATGGCGTCGGTGTGGGCCACCATGGGAACCAAAACCGGCTCAACGCCCCACGCCAGCGCCAGCTGGTTGCGGACATGCTCATCCGGGGTAAACGCGAAAACTGCCTTGGCCGGGCGCAGACGGGACAGGCGGTGGGCTGAGTCGCCGGACTGCGTAAACGTGGCAATGTATTTTGCTTCGAGCTGATCGGCAATCTGCACAGCCGCTGCCGTAATGACGCCACCGGGGGTGCGGGGGTTGGAGCCCAGGGACGGAATGCGCTTGAGGCCGTCCTTCTCGGTGGCCTCAATGATGCGTGCCATGGTGCGCACGGTTTCAATGGGGAACTTGCCCACACTGGTCTCGCCGGAAAGCATCACTGCATCGGCGCCGTCAAGCACTGCATTGGCGCAGTCCGAGGCCTCCGCGCGGGTGGGACGCGGGTTCTCAATCATGGATTCCAGGACCTGAGTGGCCACAATGACGGGCTTCGCCCAACGGCGTGCCATCTCAACACACTGCTTTTGCACCAGCGGTACATCTTCCAGGGGAAGTTCCACGCCCAAGTCGCCGCGGGCCACCATGATGGCGTCAAAGGCGCCCACAATTGCTTCCAGGTTGGCAACAGCCTGGGGCTTTTCAATCTTGGCGATGACGGGGATGCGGCGGCCCTCTTCGTCCATGATGTCGTGCACGCGGGAGATGTCCGTAGCGTCACGCACAAAGGAAAGCGCAATGAGATCCACGCCGCACTTAAGTGCCCAGCGCAGATCGTCCTCATCCTTCTCGCTCAGGGCGGGAACGTTCACGGCAACGCCTGGCAGGTTGATGCCCTTATTGTTGGACACCTTGCCCGGAACCGTCACTTCGGTGACGACCTTCACGGCGTCGACGGCGGTTGCCCGCACGGAGACCTTGCCGTCGTCGATGAGCATGATGTCGCCCACCTTGACGTCCTCGGTCAGGGACTTCAGGGTGGTGGAGCAAATGTCCTTGGTGCCGGGGACGTCTTCGGTGGTGATGGTGAAGACGTCGCCCACGGCGAGGTCGTAACCGGTGCCGTTTTCAAAGCGGCCCAAACGGATTTTGGGACCCTGCAGATCGGCCATAATGGCCACGGGCTTGCCCAGTGCTTCGGCTGCCTTGCGCACGTTCTCGTACGTGCTCTGGTGCACGGTGTAGTCGCCGTGGCTCATGTTCATCCGGGCTACGTTGACGCCCGCCTCCAGTACCGCAAGTGTATTTTCATAGCTGGCAATTGCCGGCCCGAAAGTCGCAACTATTTTTGCGCGTCTCAATGTACCTACCTCATGTGTGGTTTCAACAGAAATCTTTGGTGCCCGCAGACAGCTTATCGTCTTTGCCCTTACACCCGAATAGCTGCATCATCAGGTGAGACGGGAGCAGGGAGGGACGTCTCCCCCATTAAGTGCCTGTCCACGGCTGCTGCACAGGCCCGCCCTTCCGCAATGGCCCAAACAATCAGGGACTGGCCCCGTCCGGCATCCCCGGCAACAAAGACGCCGTCGCGGTCCGTCATGTAGTAGCCATTGCGATTAATATTGCTGCGCGCATCCAGGGAGACCGGCAGCTGATGCAGCAGTTCTGCCGACTCCGGACCGGTGAAGCCCAGGGCCAGGAACACTAAATCCGCAGGAATGATCCGCTCGGTGCCTTCCCGTGGCACCCGGCGCCCATCAACGTACTCGGTTTCGGCGATTTTCAGCCCTGTCAGCACGCCGTTTTCACCCAGGAATTCCACCGTGGAGGCCAGGTAGCTGCGCTCTCCGCCCTCCTCGTGTGCACTGGCCACGTCGAAGAGATTGGGAAACATGGGCCAGGGGTGCTGGGCCGAGCGTTCCATGGGTGGTTGCTTGCCAATGGCCAAGGTGGTCACTGACGCTGCCTGCTGGCGGTGCGCCGTGCCCAGGCAATCAGCTCCCGTGTCCCCGCCGCCAAGGATGATCACGTGCTTGCCGCGGGCATTGATCTGCCCCAACACAGCATCCCCCGGCCGAATACTTCCCACACCGTTCCCCGCCACAGCCTTATTGCCCTGCACCAGGTACTCCATGGCGAAGTGCACACCCTTCAGTGCCCGTCCCGGGATGGGCAGATCGCGCGGCACTGTGGCCCCCGTGCACACCACGACGGCGTCATAGCGTTTGCGCAGCTCATCCCACCCCAGGTCCTTGCCAATTTCGACGCCGGTGCGAAAGCGCGTGCCCTCGGCCTCCATCTGCGCCACGCGACGATCCACGCTCTCCTTCTCGAGCTTGAAGTCCGGGATGCCGTAGCGCAGCAGCCCGCCAATGCGGTCATCACGCTCATACACGGCCACGGTGTGCCCGGTGCGTGTCAGCTGCTGGGCAGCTGCCAGCCCGGCCGGACCTGAACCCACGACGGCGACTGTCTTGCCCGTGAGCCGCGCCGGCGGGAGCGGGTGGACCCAATCCTGATTGAAGGCCTCGTCAATGATGGAAACTTCCACTTGCTTGATGGTCACCGCCGGCTGGTTGATGCCCAGCACGCAGGCACTCTCGCAGGGGGCCGGGCACAACCGACCCGTCCACTCCGGGAAATTGTTCGTGGCGTGCAGGCGTTCAACGGCTTCCTGGCCCTTGTCCCGCCACGTGAGGTCGTTCCACTCGGGGATGAGATTGCCGAGCGGACAACCCTGGTGGCAAAAGGGCACGCCGCAATCCATGCAGCGTCCGGCCTGAGACTTCAGGACCCCCTTTTCCTGCGCCTCGTACACTTCCTTCCAGTCCATAATGCGCACCGCCACGGGGCGGCGGGGCTGCGTAATGCGTTCCCTTGTCTTTAAGAATCCGTGTGGATCAGCCACCTGTGACCTCCAATATTTTCTGCCAGAGGGCTGCGCCATCCGGATCCTCGCCCAACTCGGCTGCTGCCAGCTGGGTTTGCACTACTGCTGCATAGTCACGCGGCAGCACCTTGGTGAAACGGGACGCCGCCCGGGGGAAGTCAGCGAGCAAAAGGTCGGCCGTCTCCGAGCCGGTTTCTTCGGCATGGCGGCGTAGGAGGGAACTCACCAAGGCGATGTCCACGTCGTCGAGCGTCAGGAGCAACAACTCCCCCGCGTCCATGGCGGTCTTGTTGAGCAGCTGCGGCTCCAGGTCCAGGACATACGCGGTGCCACCTGACATGCCGGCGCCAAAGTTCCTGCCCGTCGGGCCCAAAATCATGGCCGTGCCGCCCGTCATGTACTCGCAGCCGTGATCACCAATGCCTTCGACGACGGCCGTGGCGCCGGAGTTGCGCACCAGGAACCGCTCCCCCACCAGTCCGCGCAGGAACATTTCACCGCTCGTGGCGCCGTAGCCAATCACATTGCCGGCAATGACATTGCAGGCCGCGTCAAAGCTGCTGGAGCGGTCCGGCTGGACACTGATGCGCCCTCCGGAGAGGCCCTTGCCCACGTAATCGTTGGCATCGCCCAAGAGCCGCAGCGTGATTCCTGCCGGCATGAAGGCGCCCAGTGACTGGCCAGCCTGACCCGTCAACGTGACGTCAATGGTGTCCGGGCCCAGCACGTCGGTGCCGAAGGTGCGTGTGACGTGCCAGCCCAACAGCGTCCCCACGGAACGGTCCGTATTGATGACGGGGACGCTGATCCTGACGGGCTCGCGCCTGCTGAGCGCCTCGGCCGCCATCATGACCAACTGCTGGTCAAAGTGCTGCTCCAGCTCATGGTTTTGGGGAATCAGCTGGCGCATGGGCGCATCGGCCGGGACGCCTGCATCGGAGAAGATGGGTGCCAGGTCCAGGCCGGCCGTCTTCCAGTGATGCAGGGCCGGGTCCAGGTTCAAGGCAGCGGATTGCCCAATGGCTTCCTCCAGGCTCCGGAAACCCAGGCTGGCAAGAATCTCACGCACCTCCTCGGCCAGGAATTCAAAGAAATTCACCACAAACTCGGGTTTTCCGGTAAAGCGGCTGCGCAGCTCGGGGTTTTGTGTTGCCACGCCCACGGGGCAGGTATCCAGGTGGCACACCCGCATCATGACGCACCCGGAAACCACCAGCGGGGCTGTGGCAAAGCCGTACTCCTCCGCGCCGAGCAACGCCGCAACCACCACGTCGCGGCCGGTCTTCAGCTGCCCGTCCACCTGCACCACCACCCGCTCCCGCAGGCCGTTCAGGCGCAGGGTCTGCTGCGTCTCAGCCAGTCCCAACTCCCACGGCATGCCTGCATGCTTGAGCGAGTTCAGCGGGCTGGCGCCGGTGCCGCCGTCGTGCCCCGAGACGAGGACGACGTCGGCCTTGGCCTTGGTCACGCCGGCCGCCACGGTGCCAATCCCCATTTCAGAGACGAGCTTGACGTGGACGCGGGCCTCCGGGTTGGCGCGCTTGCAGTCGTAAATGAGCTGCGCCAGGTCCTCAATGGAGTAAATGTCGTGATGCGGCGGCGGGGAAATGAGCCCCACGCCGGGTGTGGAGTGCCGGGTTTGCGCAATCCACGGGTACACCTTTTTGGCCATGAGCTGGCCGCCCTCCCCCGGCTTGGCTCCCTGGGCCATCTTGATCTGGATGTCCTGGGCATTAGTCAGGTACAGGCTCGTGACGCCGAAACGGCCCGAGGCCACCTGCTTGATGGCGCTGCGGCGCTCCGGATCCAGCAGCCGTTCCACATCTTCGCCGCCCTCGCCCGTGTTGGACTTGGCGCCGAGGCGGTTCATGGCTATTGCCAGCGTTTGGTGGGCCTCTTGGGAAATGGAGCCATAGCTCATGGCACCGGTGGAGAAGCGCTTGACGATGGCACTGACGGGCTCCACTTCCTCCAGCGGCACGGGGTTTCGCAATCCGTCCTTGAAGTTCAGCAAACCGCGGAAGGTCATGAGCTTGTTGGCTTGATCATCAACGCCCCGGGTGTACTGCTTGAAAATGTCATAGCGGCGTTCGCGGGTGGCATGCTGCAGGCGGAACACCGTGTCAGGGTTGAAAAGGTGCGGTTCACCGTCGCGACGCCACTGGTACTCGCCACCGCTCTGCAGCGGACGGTGCGGCACATCCACGCCGTCCACTGGGTAGGCGTTCAAGTGACGTGCCTGCACCTCAGCGGCAACGACATCCAGGCCCACGCCGCCCAGCTGGGTGACTGTGCCCGTGAAATAATGGTTGATGAGCTCCTGCGACAGGCCCAAGGCCTCAAAGGTCTGGGCACCGCAATAGGAGGAAACGGTGGAGATGCCCATCTTGGACATAATTTTCAAAACACCCTTGCCCAGCGCCTTGATCAAGTTGTCAACGCCCTTCTCCAGGGTGACCCCCAAGACGTCCCCGTTGCGGATGAGTTCTTCCACGGATTCCATGGCCAGGTAGGGGTTGACGGCTGCCGCGCCGTAACCCACCAGGACGGCAACATGGTGGACTTCGCGCACGTCACCGGCTTCCACCACCAGGGAAACCTTGGTGCGGTTGGCGCTGCGCAGCAAGTGGTGATGCACGGCGCTCAACAGCAGCAGTGAAGGAATGGGTGCCCAGGCGGCCGAGGAGTCCCTGTCGGAGAGCACAATATATTGCACGCCGCGGTTGATGGCACCGGAAACCTGCTCAGCAATCTCGCTCAAACGGGCACGGAGGTCGGGCTCACCGCCGTCGACCCGGTACAGGCCGCGGACCCTCATGGCAATGCGCTCGCCGCCGGAACAGTTCGAAGCCACGGGGCTTTCCATGTTGGCAATCTTGGCGAGTTCGTCATTGTTGATCACGGGGAACGTCAGTGCCAGCTGCGGGGCCTTGACGTTATTACGGGAGAGGAGGTTTCCCTGCGGACCGATAGCAGTGTTCAGGGAGGTGACAAGTTCCTCCCGGATGGCATCCAGCGGCGGGTTGGTGACCTGCGCAAACTGCTGCACAAAGTAATCAAAAAGCAACCGCGGACGCTGGGACAGCACGGCCACGGGCGTGTCGGTGCCCATGGCCCCCAATGGTTCGGCACCGGCCTTGGCCATGGGACCCAGCAGGATTCTAAGCTCTTCAGTGGTGTAACCAAAAGTGCGTTGGCGGTGGACTACGGAGGCGCTGGTGTGGACCACGTGTTCGCGCTCGGGCAGCTCCGCCAGCCTGATGGTGTTTTCGCGGACCCACGTGGCGTAGGGATTCGCCGCCGCGGCCTGGGCCTTAATCTCGGTGTCGCTGATGATCTGGCCCTTGTCAGTATCAACCAGGAACATGGTGCCTGGCGCGACGCGGCCCTTGCTGGCAATGGTGTCAGGGGCCAGGTCAAGCACGCCCACTTCCGACGCCAGCACCACCAGACCATCAGTGGTGGTCCAGTACCGTGCCGGGCGCAGGCCATTGCGGTCCAGCGTGGCACCCACCACTGTGCCGTCCGTGAACGACACGGCGGCCGGGCCATCCCACGGTTCCATCAACAGCGAGTGGTATTCGTAAAACGCCCTGCGGTCCGGATCCATGGTGGCGTGATTTTCCCAGGCCTCAGGAATCATCATCATGACGGCCTCGGTCAGCGGGCGGCCGGAAAGCCACAATAGTTCTGCCACCTCATCAAAGGAGGCGGAGTCCGAAGCGCCGGGTGTGCAGATGGGGAACAGCTCTTCGGGCGTATCACCGAGCAACTTGTGCGCCATGGTTGATTGGCGGGCGCGCATCCAATTGCGGTTGCCCCTGACGGTGTTGATTTCACCATTGTGCGCAATGGTGCGGAACGGCTGGGCCAATGGCCAGGACGGGAAGGTGTTGGTGGAGAAGCGGGAGTGGACCACAGCCAGTCTGGACGCAAAACGGGCATCGGAAAGGTCCGGGTAAAACGGCTCCAGCTGTGCCGTGGTGACCATGCCCTTGTACACGATGGTCTTCGAGGACAGCGACGGGAAGTACACGCCAAACTTTTGCTGGGCGCGCTTGCGGAGCCGGAAGGACTTGCCGTCCAGGGCATTGGCGGCGCGGGTATCCAGGGGTGTGGCCGGTTCAGTGGCCAGGGCAAGAAAGAATTGGCTGAAATACGGCATGCAGCCGCGGGCGCTGGCACCCACTAAATCCGCCACCACAGGCACCTCGCGCCAGCCGAGGACCCGCAGGCCTTCCTCCTGGGCCAGTGCCTCCAAGCCTTCCTTGGCAGTGGCGAGTTCCCGCACACTGGTGGGAAGAAAGGCCGTGCCCACCGCGTAGTGACCGGGTGCCGGCAGCTCAAAGCCGCTGACGGCACGGAAGAAGGCGTCGGGAATCTGCGTCAGGATGCCGGCGCCGTCGCCGGTTCCCTCATCGGCACCCACGGCCCCCCGGTGCTCGAGGTTGCGCAGTGCCACCAGAGCATGGTTCACAATGTCATGACCGGGGGTGCCGCGCAGTGTGGCAATAACGGCCAAACCACAGGCGTCTTTTTCGCTTTCGGGGCGGTACAAGCCAGTCTGCTCGGGCATGGCGGCGAAACGCATGAAAGGTGAAACGGCCGTGGGCCCGTGGGAGTTAGGTGTAGATGGTGATGTCACTGGGTGTACATCCTTCCCCTGATATGCGGCTGTGCGGGGACAACGCTGGCCCATGCGCTGGAGGAGCGGAGCTCTCCAGTGGTAGTGCTTGATTGGACGCGCTCTCCACTTGCACCATGAATTCGTGGTTCTTGGTGCATTTGCATAAAAGAAGGTGGTGTTATAGGCCAGGGCCTTCTGCGCGACGATTTTTACTATATAGTCCAGTTGCCATGGCGCAGGGCCACATCTTATAATTCGATATTTTATGCAGGATCAGTAAAAATTATGGTTGAAAAGTCGGCCGGGATTGGGAAATTAACCCTGGCCCAGGCCCCAAACTCCAGAGCACAATTCCGGCGCCAGACCCCGGCGCACACGGGCGGGAGTGAAGTACGTCCGGCACAAAAAAGCGGCCCCGAGCAATGTCGGGGCCGCCTCAGCGGGCTATGGGCGGTGCTGCGTGCGGTGCCTAGAGGTCTTTGCCGCGGGAATCCAATGGCGTAGGCACGTCGTCGCCGGGAATTTCCTTCGCGTTTGAATTTTGCGCGGAAGGTTTCGCAGCAGCGGCACCCGGGGCAGCAGTGGCACCTGGAGAAACGGCGTCGTTCGTGGTGAGTGCCGCAGCGCCGGCAGGCTCGTGGCCTGGCAAATACACGGACTCTTGATCCTTGCCACGCTGGGAGCGGCCCAGAAGCAAAAACGCCACCAATGCGGCGAGGAACACCACAATGCTGGTCCAGACATTCAACCGGGCGGTGAGGTCGAAGAAGCTGAGCATTTCGGCGTCGTCAATGCGGAGCATTTCAATCCATACCCGGCCTGCCGTATAAATCATGGCGTAGAGCAGGAAGAGCCGCCCGCGGCGTAATTGGAGTCTGCGGTCCACCAGCAACAGTACGGCAACGCCCAAGAGGTTCCACACGCACTCGTACAAAAACGTGGGGTGGAAAAGAGTATCGGGGCTGAAGCCGACAGGCACATACTCGGGCGCGACCGCCAGTCCCCACGGCAATGTGGTGGGGCCGCCAAAGAGTTCCTGGTTGAAGTAGTTGCCCCAGCGGCCAATGGCCTGCGCCAATAAAATCCCGGGAGCAGCAGCATCAACAAAGGCGGAAATTTTGACATTGGCCCTGCGGCAGCCAATCCAGGCCCCCAGCACGCCCAACACCACCGCGCCCCAGATCCCCAGGCCGCCACGCCAGATTTGGGGAATGAGTGAGAGGTCCCCGGTGCCATTGAACCCGGGGCCAAAGTACGCGTCCGGCGAGGACACCACGTGATAGAGCCGGCCACCAATAATGCCAAAGGGGATGGCCCAAATGGCAATGTCCCAAATGGACCCCTCGGGGCCGCCGCGGCGCTTCCAACGGCGATCCGTCAACCACAGCGCGGCCACAATGCCCAGCAGGATGCACAGCGCGTAGGCATGCAGCCGCAGCGGGCCAATGTCAAAGCCCGACCAGACGGGAGCGGGGATGGCAGCATACGCGGCCCCCGACAGGGTTTGCGGTGCGAGGGCGGCGATCACTGAAGAACTGACGGCGCTCACTGGGGGGCCTCTTTCATGTCAGGAGCCGTCACTGCCGGCTCAACGTCAAAGCCGGAGCTCAGTTCCTTGGCGAGGGCGCCTACGGCGTCCACTCCCCCGTCACGCAGGGCCGCCACCAAGGCGGTGCCGACAATGACACCGTCGGCGTAGGCGGCAATTTCGCGTACGTGTTCGGGACGCGAAACGCCCAGCCCCACACAGGCCCGTTCCGCACCAGCGGCATGCGCGGCTGCCACCACTGCCTCGGCGGCACTGGAGACCGAGCTGCGGGCACCCGTGACACCCATGATGGATACTGCATAAACGAAACCGCAGGTGGCGGCGACCGTCATGGCCACGCGCTCGGGCGTGGATGAGGGGGCCACCAAAAATACCCGGTCCAGCGAGTACTTGTCGGACGCGGCCATCCATTCGGCGGCCTCATCCGGGATCAAGTCGGGGGTGATCAGTCCGGCACCGCCGGCTTCAGCGAGCCGGCGGGCAAATTCCTCCACCCCCATCTGCATCACGGGATTCCAATACGTCATGACCATGACGGCCGCGTCGGTTTGCTCGGTGATGGCGGCAACAATGTCAAAGACGTCACTGACGTGGAAGCCATTGGCCAGGGCCTGTGTGGTGGCAGCTTGAATGACTGCGCCATCCATCACGGGATCCGAATACGGAATGCCAATCTCAATGATGTCGGCACCATTGCGTGCCACGGCAATGGCGGCATCAATGGAGCCTTGCTTGTCCGGGTAACCGGCCGGCAAATAAGCAATCAGGGCCTTCCGGCCCTGAGCCTTGGCCCTGTCAATGGCTGCCGCCGACTTGCTCGTGCCGGAGGCGGTCAAGTGCGCCTCAGCCGTGTCACTCATTACTGGCATCCTCTTCAACATTGTTCATGGATTCTGCGCCCCCGCCGGGAGCGGCACCCTTGGCGCTGCGGGTGGAAAGCCGGGTGCCCTTGACGTGACCTTCCTCGTCCAAAATCCCAAACCACTCGGCGGCCGTCTGCACATCCTTGTCACCGCGGCCCGACAGGTTGGCAATGATCACCACGTCTTCGGGGTTTTGCGCGTCAGCTGTTAGACGCTGACCCACCTTCAACGCCCCTGCCAGTGCGTGTGCTGTTTCAATGGCGGGAATGATGCCTTCGGTGCGGCACATCAGCTTGAAGGCTTCCATGGCTTCAGCGTCGGTGATGGGCTCGTAAGTGACCCGGCCAATGTCAGCCAGGTACGCATGCTCAGGTCCCACCCCGGGGTAATCCAGACCGGCGGAAATTGAATGCGACTCAATGGTCTGGCCGTCCTCGTCCTGCATGAGGAAGGAGCGGGCGCCGTGGAGGACTCCGGGCTTGCCCAGGGTGATGGTGGCCGCGTGGCGGCCGGTTTCAACACCATCACCGCCTGCTTCAAAACCATAAATCTTTACGCTGGGGTCATCGAGGAAACTGTGGAACAGTCCAATGGCGTTGGAGCCGCCGCCAATGCAGGCGCACAGGGCATCCGGCAGGCGGCCGACCTGCTCCAGGATCTGGCTGCGGGCCTCCTCCCCAATGACTTCGTGGAAGAAGCGCACCATGGCTGGGAAGGGGTGGGCTCCGGAAACGGTGCCCAACACGTAATGGGTGGTTTCCACATTTGCCACCCAGTCCCGCAGGGCGTCATTGATGGCGTCCTTAAGTGTTTGGGAGCCGTTGGTCACGGGCACAACCGTGGCGCCCAGAAGCTGCATGCGGGCCACGTTCAAGGCCTGTCGGCGGCAGTCCTCGGCGCCCATGTACACCACGCACTCCAGATCCAACAGCGCCGCAGCCGTGGCGCTGGCCACGCCATGCTGGCCCGCGCCGGTCTCGGCAATGATACGGGTCTTACCCATGCGCTTGGCCAACAGGGCCTGGCCCAGCACATTATTGATCTTGTGCGAACCCGTGTGGTTGAGGTCTTCACGCTTGAGGAACACGCGCGCCCCGCCGGCATAGGCGCTAAAGCGCTTGGCTTCGGTCAGCAGGGACGGACGTCCCGAGTAGTTCTTGTTCAGTTCTGCAAGTTGTTCCAGGAACTCGGGATCGACCTTGGCTTTTTCAAAGGTGTCCTCCACCTCATCCAGGGCGGCAATGAGCGACTCCGGCATCCAGCGGCCGCCAAAGTTCCCAAAGTAGGGTCCGGGTGCGTGCCGCAATGATGGCGCTGGAGCCGTGTCAACGGGAACACCGCCCTGTAAGAACGCTGTAGCCGGATCCACCATGTCGGCGGGGTCATGAGACGAAGCTGCTGGCGGGTTGGCCATCAATTTCACCGTCCTGTTCCTGAATGTAGTGTGCACAAAATCCTCTGACGGCAGGGGTGGCCAAGTGAAAGGACCCGCGCACTGTGGCCGGGTCCTTTTCTCATCGGGCGCTAATGGCTGCTTTACCCGCTGCTTTAAACTGCGCAATCCGTTCGCTGGGGGCGGCGTCCTTCACCAGCGCCTCACCCACTAAAATTGCGTGGGCGCCATGCCCACTGTAATGCTCGACGTCGGAGACGTCACGGACACCTGACTCGGCGATCACAATGGTTCCGGTGGGAATCTCCCCGGCCAAAGCGGCGAATACGCCACGGTCAACGTCAAGTGTTTTCAAGTTGCGGACATTGATGCCAATGATCCTGCTGCCTACAGCGACGGCACGGGTAATTTCCCCGCTCGTGTGTGTTTCCACTATGGCGTTCATGCCCAAGCGGTGGGTCAACTCCAAATATGCACGTAACTCTTCATCACTGAGTGAGGCCACAATCAGCAAAACCAGGTCAGCCCCATGGGCGCGGGCCTCCCAAATCATGTACTCATCACAGGTGAAGTCTTTACGCAGCACGGGAATGTCCACGGCCTGACGGACTGAATCCAAGTCGGCCAGGGAACCGCCAAAACGACGTTCCTCGGTCAGGACACTGATGATGGACGCTCCGCCGTCACGGTACAGGGACGCCAGGGCCGCCGGATCGGCAATCCCCGCCAGGTCACCCTTGGACGGACTGCGACGTTTCACCTCGGCAATAACCTTCAGCTCCGGGCGGTGCGTGGATTCCCCGCCTAGGGCCGCCCACGCGTCTTGTGCCGGCGCGACGGAAAGGACGCGCTCCTGCAGCGTTTCCAGGCTCACCAGCTGTTGGCGGGCCCGCATGTCCTCGCGGACACCGGCAACAATGTCCTGCAGCACACTCACGGTTAGTGGCCGTTGCTCTTTAGCTTGCTGCCGCCCACACCGTAGCCTGCTGCGCGTAAGACCGGGCCCAGGACCAAGCCCACAACAATGATGCCAACGCCAATCCAAAACAGCAGTGTGGCACTTTCGCCAATGACAAAGGCAATGCAGCCAATGAGGGCACCGAGCAACATCACTGTCACACAGGTCCACGCCGCCGGGCTGTTGCCGTGGCCTAGTTCAACGCTGTGGTCAAGGGGCTCATCCCTGGATAATTGTGCAGCAGGCTTGGTGCTCATGGTAAATCTCCCTCTTTGACTCGGATACTCGAATTACATTCTGCCATCACTTGGCCCCGGACACCGAAAGCTCCGCGGCCGGTGCAGCCCCGGGCAAACTAATTGGTGGGGTCTTCGCCCCGGCTGAAGCTGTCCCAGCTGTCGATTTGGTCCAGCGGCGCGTCCTTGGTGGATGCCGGCGCCCGCTTGCCGGTGTCGTATTTAGTGCGCACGCTCCAGCTCCGTCCCACCCATAACAGCCACAATGCACCCAGCGCCATGATGGCGGCGGCAACCCCCGCCAGGGTTGGGAACATGGTGACCGTGACATTCTCAGGCTTACCCTCAAGCCCCGTAGCCACACCCACTTCAGCCATGGCCGCCGCTCCGGGGTCAGCTAAAATTCCCAGGACGACGGCGATGATCCCCACCGCGCTTAAAAAGACAATGACGCACGTGGCGATCCGGGCAATTTTCCCGGCGATGGTGGTGGCGAGGGCACCCGCCGCAGCCACCAGTGCCAGGGCCGACACGGCCACAGCGGCCTTGCTGCCCGGGATGTTCAAGTCACTGGTGGCAACCTGGCCGGGACTGATGCTCACATGAATCCAGGTCTGGGTGGTGGTGGCGAAGACAGCCAACGCCGCCAACAGCGTGAGCAGGATCAGGGTGGCTTTGCGTTTCCACCACGGCACGCGCACGGCCGTGGTGTGGGGCGCCGGGAGTCCATCATCGTAGGCGTCGCTCACAGCCGTCCACCCGCCACAGTTGTATCCAGCGACACGGTCGCATCAAGATCCCGCAGCGACGCCGCAGCATGCACTGCCCGCAGGGGCGCGGCTGCTTTATTGACAGTTTCCTCGGCCTCGGTTTCATTGACGGAGTCCGCCACAATCCCGCCGCCCGCCTGCACGTACGCCTTGCCGTCGCGCAGCAGGGCCGAACGAATGGCAATGGCCATGTCCATGTCTCCGGCAAAGTCCAAATACCCCACCACGCCGCCGTAAATACCGCGGCGGTGGGGTTCAAGTTCGTCCAGTAAACGCAGTGCCCTGGGTTTGGGTGCGCCGGATAAGGTACCTGCCGGGAACGTCGCAGCCAGGACGTCGTAAGCGCTCTTGTCCGGGTTGAGGGTGCCCACCACTGTGGAGACCAGGTGCATGATGTGGCTAAAGCGTTCCACTTCCATGAACTGCGTGACATCCACGCTTCCCGGAAGGCAGACCTTGGAAAGGTCGTTGCGGGAAAGATCCACCAGCATCAGGTGTTCGGAGCGTTCCTTCGCATCGGCCAGCAGGTCCTGAGCCAGTGTCTTGTCTTCTTCCGTGGTGGCGCCGCGGGGACGTGAACCGGCAATGGGGTGGGTGATGACTTCTTCACCCAGCACGCTGACCAGCGCCTCCGGGGAAGACCCCACAATTGAGTAGGGCCGCCGGGCTGCGTCCTCGAAGCTGAACAAGTACATGTACGGGCTGGGGTTGGTGTTGCGCAGCACCCGGTACACATCCAGCGCCGACGCTTGACAGGCCATTTCAAAGCGCCGGGAAATTACCACTTGGAATACCTCGCCATCAACAATGGCTTCCTTGCCGCGGTCAATGGCGGCGAGATAGTCCTTGCGGTCCCAGCGTTCCTGGACGCTGCTGGTGAAACCAGCTGCGGGTTCGTGCAGCACAGACATGGGCTGGGAGACGGGTACCTGCAGGCGGGTCACCATGGTGTGAATGCGCGCCACCGCGTCATGCCAGGCGCCGTCGACGTTTTCATCCGTACCATTGGCGTTCACGGCGTTGGCAATCAACAGCACCGAGCCCTCATTGTTGTCGTGGACGGCCATGTCGGCCACGAGGTTCAGGGCAATTTCCGGCAACTGCAGGTCATCCGGCGGCGGAGACGGCAGCTTTTCCCAGTGCCGCACCGACTCCCACCCCACGAAACCAACCAGGCCCGAGGTGAACGGCGGCAGACCGGGAAACCTCTCGGTGGCCAACAGTTTAAGGGTGGCTTCCATGGCCGCGACGGGATTCCCGTTCAAGGGTACGCCCACGGGAGGCTCCCCCTGCCAGGACGTCGCGCCGTCGTCCGTGGTGAGTGTGGCGCTGGACCGCACGCCAATGAAGGAATACCGCGACCACACCCCGCCCACAGCAGCGGATTCCATTAAAAAGGTGCCGGGCGCGCCCGCGGCCAGGGAACGGTAGAGCCCTATGGGGGTTTGCGCATCCGCGAGAACCTTCAGTCGGACGGGGATGACGCGGCGGGTACGGGCCAGCTCCCTGAATTCCGTCAGGGAGGGGCTGATGACACCAAGATCTTGCATGGCTATGTGGCTTTCTTGACGCGGAGACAAACGTGGAAAGGGCCCGCTGAGCTACTGCTCCCGGTGGCCCACGGCGGCGGCGAGTTCGCGGCCGGAAAAGCAGGAGGTGGTTCCCGTGTGGCAGGCGGCGCCTACCTGGTCCACGGTGATGAGAAGGGCATCGCCGTCACAGTCCAGGGCCACTGACTTCACAAACTGGAAGTGCCCCGAGGTGTCGCCCTTGCGCCAGTATTCCTGACGGGAGCGGGAGTAAAACGTCACCCGGCCGCTGCTGAGGGTGCGGCGCAAAGCCTCGTTATCCATCCAGCCCAGCATGAGCACTTGGCGCGTGTCGTATTGCTGGATGACGGCGGCCACCAATCCGGCGCTGTCATGCTTGAGCCTGACGGCAACTTCCGGCGACAGGTCAAGAGGGGGCTGGCCAGGGGGTGGTTCGGCGGATGCCTGGGCGGACGGGGACTGGGATTCTGAGCTGTGGTCCATCACAGGCAATTCTAGTGCCACATGGAAGGAAGAACGCCCATTGGTGCCGGTCCGTGGACGTCAGCGGCCGAAGGCTTTGCGGAACTTCGCCGGAGCTTGCGGCGGTTCCTAGTGCCATCACTGTGGAATACATGCTAATTTTCAAGGGATGCAATACGTAGACCCGTCCCGTGAAGTTCTCGCCGAGACCCTGCTGGCCGCCGGCCCCGGTGCCGCCACCCTGTGTGAAGGCTGGCGAACTCAAGAGCTTGCCGCGCATCTTTATCTGCGCGAACACAACCCCCGCGTGGGTCTTGGCATGTTTTTCAAGCCGTTAAAGCGTGTCACGGGCAATGCCATTGCGGCGTTGGCGCAGGAGTCGAGCACTCCCGCTGCGTATGCGGTCCTGGTGGAAAAATTCCGGGCGGGTCCGCCCAAATTGTCGCCCTTTGCGCTCAAAACCGTGGATAAAAACGCGAACTTGTCAGAGTATTTCGTGCATACCGAAGATATTCGCCGGGCCACCGACAGGTGGGCACCGCGAACCCTCGACGAGGGATACTCCCTGGCCCTCTGGGCTGAACTGCTCAAGCGGGCCGCCATTTTGTACCGCGGAGTTGACCTGGGCATTGTCCTGGTCAGCCCCCAGGGGCCGCGTCATGTAGCCAAGCGCGCGCCCGTATCCGTGGCCATCATTGGCGATCCCGGTGAACTTTTGCTCCACGCCAACGGCCGCACCGGGCAGGCGCTGGTGTCCTTCGAGGGCCAGCCCGACGCCGTCGCGCTCTTGCAAACCGCCGACGTCGGACTCTAACCAACCGCCGCTGGCAGCACTCCCAGCCGGCGCGGCTCGCAACTCGCAGCACGGCAAAAGCCCACCGATCCCCTGCGGGAGAATTCGGTGGGCCTTTTAATTTCCTGCCTCAACGGACGTCGTAACCGGCATCCCGAATGGCCTTTTTGACATCGGCAATGGCACTGTCCGGTCCAAAGTGGAACACCGAAGCCGCCAGCACTGCATTGGCACCTGCGGCCACCGCGGGCGGGAAGTGCTCCGGTTTCCCGGCACCACCGGAGGCGATGATGGGGATGTGCACGGCGGCGCGGACCAGCCGGATGAGCTCCAGGTCAAAGCCCTCCTTGGTGCCGTCGGCGTCAATGGAGTTCAGCAGAATCTCCCCCACGCCCCGATCCGCAGCTTCCCGGGCCCACTCAATGGCGTCCATCCCGGTGCCTTGACGCCCGCCGTGGGTGGTGACTTCAAAGCCTGACGGCGTGCTGCCGCCCCGGGTGCGGCGGGCATCAACGCTTAAAACGAGCACCTGCGAGCCAAAGCGGCGGGTAATCTCATCAATAACGGCGGGGCGCGCAATAGCCGCTGTATTGATGGAGGCCTTGTCCGCACCATGGCGCAGCAGCCTGTCCACATCGGAAACGGCACGCACTCCCCCACCCACCGTGAGCGGGATAAAGACCTGCTCCGCGGCGCGGGAGACCACGTCAAGGGTCGTCTCCCGATTACCGGAGGAAGCCGTGACATCCAAAAACGTCAATTCATCGGCCCCGGCGGCGTCATAGCGCTTGGCCAGCTCCACGGGATCACCGGCGTCGCGCAGGTTTTGAAATTTCACGCCCTTGACCACGCGGCCCGCGTCCACGTCCAGGCAGGGGATGACCCTGATGGCAACACTCATGTCTTGTTCCCTCTGTGTTTAAAGAATGTGTCTGACTACCGTGTTGAGCAAAGGCGGAACGTTAGATGCGACAGGCGTGAATGTTGCTCACCAAAATGGCGCGGGCACCCAGCTCATAAAGCTCATCCATGATGCGGTTGGTGTCCTTGGCCACCACCATGGAACGCACGGCCACCCAGTCGGAGTCACGCAGCGGCGACACGGTGGGAGATTCCAGCCCGGGCGTGAGCGCGGTGGCCTGGTCCAGCAGGGTCTTTGGCACGTCGTAATCAAGTAGCACGTACTGGCGCGCCACGAGCACACTGTGGAGGCGGCGGATCAGCACCTCGACCCCGGGCGGCGGTGTCACGCCCCGGCGGCCAATGAGCAACGCTTCGGAAAACAGGATGGGCTCGCCAAAAATTTCCATGCCGGCGGCCTTGAGCGTGCTGCCGGTTTCCACCACGTCGGCAATGGCGTCGGCCACCCCCAGCCGGACGGAGGACTCCACGGCGCCGTCAAGGCGCACCACCTGGGCGTTGATGCCCAGGTCAGCGAGGTAGTTGCGCAGCAGACCGTCGTAGCTGGTGGCCAGGCGTTTGCCCTCCAACTCGGCGACTGCGGAAAAGTCGCCAATGGGCCCGGCAAAGCGGAAGGTGGAGGCGGCGAAGCCCAGCGGCAGCAGCTCCGCAGCGTCCACCTGGGCGTCCATGAGCAAATCGCGGCCGGTGATGCCGACGTCGAGCGTCCCGGCTCCTACGTAAACGGCAATGTCGCGGGGGCGGAGGAAGAAAAACTCCACATTGTTGGCCGGGTCGACCAGGACCAGCTCGCGGGAGTCGCGGCGTTGCCGGTAACCGGCTTCCGCCAGCATTTCAGAGGCGGCTTCGGACAGGGAGCCCTTATTGGGGACAGCAACACGCAGCATGGGAATGGCTCTTTCAGGTAGGTTCAGGCACAGGGGTGCGGCACGCTGGGAAGGCGCCGCGTACACGGGTGTGTTTAGACAGGTGCAGCCACGACACGTGGCTACAGATGCTTGTAAACGTCCTGAAGTGTCAACCCTTTGGCGATCATCATGACCTGCAGATGGTAGAACAGCTGGGAAATCTCCTCGGCGCAGGCATCTTCCGATTCATATTCGGCAGCCATCCACACTTCGGCGGCTTCCTCAACCACTTTCTTGCCAATACCGTGAATGCCGGATTCAAGTTCGACGACAGTACGGGAGCCAGCGGGCCGGGCTGCGGCTTTTGCGCTGAGCTCAGCAAAAAGGGATTCGAAGGTCTTCACGCACTACACCCTACCGGTTGGCCCTGCGGCTCGCGGATTTTGAGACGGCCGCCGTCCACGATGTGAACATTTCCGGATTGAACCATCCCGGGAATTATGCCGCCGTTTTGTGGGCGGCGTCGGGTAACGAGCCGATTTCACGAGCAACAACGGTTGATGATACCCACCGCTTTGTTCAGCGGGAGGAGAACGCTGAAGAAAAGTCGCCTGGATGTACCGACAACTAGACGTGCCCAGGTCCTCTTGCTACCGCTGGTGTGACGCCGCTGAGACGCCCACAACTATCCGCCACAGGGAACTGACCGGTCAAGTGAAGAAGATGCTCGATTCCTCCGATGGGATCTTTGGCCACCGCATGGTTCACACCAGATTAGCCGCCGACGGGGTGGTTGTTTCCGTGAGAACCGCCGCCACGATCATGGCCAAGAACGGGTGGGCTGCCACACGGATGGGCGCCTTCAAACGCACCACCATCTCCAGCGGTCCAGACAAGGTTTTCAAGGATCTCATTGGCCGTGACTTCACCGCAGACAGCCCAGACGCCCGCCGGGTCGGAGACATCTAATGCCAATGTCGCCATTAGATGTCCTATGCCGATCTTTGGATTACGCCGATCTATCCCGTTCTGTTCAGGGATTTGGCGGTACTGAAGTCTTGAAGGTCGGCATATTTAGAGGAATGCGAACCAGGCCAGGATGTCGGGTTCGGGCTGGTAGGTGCCGGCAGTAACGCCTGGTGGGCGGGTTCAATCTATCGCGGCTTGTTTCGTGGCCATGTCAGCGTGGAGGTAGGCGTCTGTGCTGTGGGTGTCGGAGTGTCCGAGCCAGAGCGCTACGACAGCGACGTCAACGCCGGCGTTGAGTAAATTCATTGCCGTCGTATGCCGCAAAGCGTGCATGGTGACGTGTTTGGCGCAGAGGCTGCGACAGGTGCTTTTCGCGGCAATGAGGTGTTTTGCCAGGCGATGTTCGAGCGCGTCACGTGAGAGAGGGAGCCCGTCCGGTCCGCAGAATAGTGCGGCTCCAGAGTGGTTACCGCGTTCTGTGAGGTAGCTCTTCATTGTGGTCACGGTGCTCTTAGTCAGAGAGGTGAGGCGTTGTCGGCGTCCTTTGCCGGTGCAGGCGATGTGCGTTCCAGTACCAAGGTTGATGTCGTTAAACGTCAGTGAACAGATCTCACTGATACGAAGTCCGGTTTGAATCGTGTTGGCCAGGAGTGCGTGGGCGCGGCGATCGGTCCAGGTCTATTGATCGGGCGCTGCCAGCAATGCATCGGTTTCAATGAGAGTGAGGAACTCGATGAGGGGCTTGGTCGTGCGTCGGCGTGGAATCACGACGGCTTGAACGATGGTTGCGGAACACAAACTTGTCGTGCTTCAGGCGTGTCCACCACCGTGCGCATGAGCGGGCGCAAATAAGAGCCAAGAAGATCCTTGTTAGCGAAGCTGGACCCATCTTTGCTCATGTTCACCGTACGGAACTCACCCGCCTACGGATAAACTGTCCTGAAAAAGGTTGCGATGGACGTCCTGCAGGTATGACACGCCCTGCACCAGAGGGATCTGCACTGAGCCCTCCAAAATCTGACGGGACCGATCCTCGACTAGTTCATATTCGGCAACTTGGAGCTCATTGAAGTCATGGATGTCCAAGTTGTTGCGGAGCACCCCGAAACCGACCTCGTTAGGCGTCTCCGGGTAAAAGTAAGCCAACCAGGCCTCGGGCTCCTCCGGGTTCAGGTCCTGGCTGCCGCAGTTCGCCGGAGCACGCGCGCCTTATATTCCTCATAGCTCAGGTCACCACGTGCATTGGCTGCCAGATCCCGCACATGCTCATCACTGGGTTCCACACCCTCCAGCCAAGATGAAACGAGAGACTGCTCCACGGCGTGCGCCTGCAGCGGTGTCAACGTCTCGAATATCTCCGGCCACCGGTCGCGAGCATTCAGTCGATCGCTCACTACGGCCTCCTCCTTGGGGTTCTTACCATCACGTTACGCTGAAGGTCATCGGTTGGATATCTAAAAGACAGCAACCAAAAAACGCACAAGCGTTTTCAAAAACAAGGCGTGGGCGCGGCGGAGCTTGCGGAGCCGGGGCCACCCCCAACAGTTGGCCACGCAGCGGACGCATATTAGCTGGGTGCGAGCAAAGCGCCAGTCCGGGTTCGGACCTTTGCGGACCTTGGACCAAAATCGGTTTGCCGGCACGAGGGAGACTCCCCCACCTCAGGGTTTATAAGGGTAACCATCACTGACGCGATTTAGCTCTGCTGGGTCCATGCCCGAATCAATGAGCATCGCTCGCCCAGCTGCGTCTACATCCGCACCCCAAAACGGGACTCTCTCCATGTCATTTTCGGCCCAATCCGCTAGTACTACAGTCGCGTTTATTTTCAGTGTTGTCGGCGGTTTAATCGGACTTTGGTTGGGAATCCTGTTAATCATGATGGGTGAGCGATGATATTTGGGTGGCAGAAATACAGGAATGGGCGCAGGGCCTGGAGGAAATC
>JBBSSM010000027.1:0-34628 GCA_038242155.1 Actinomycetales bacterium
TAGAATGCTGTGGCAAGGGTGTCCAGATCCGCGTCCACGTCGACCTCCAAGTATGACGTTTGGGTAGATACGCCGATTCTGGGCACCCTTGCCCCAAAAACCCTTACGCCACGCCGCACACCTTGGAATTACTCATCTAGGTGCCGCCGTCGACCCTTTTAGTCCGCCCGACGGCGAGTCGCGGAGCCGAAGGCGTTAGACTGGTTTTCATGAGTTTGCCTCCAGACCCCTTTGAAAACGATCCTCAGCACGGACCCGGCCAGACCGGTGGTTCCACTGCAGTGATTGAGCGCGAGGAACTGCGCCAGGAAGTTGAACCGGGTGACAGCGAACGGTTCTCGCACTATGTCCGCAAGGAAAAAATCATGGAATCGGCCCTGACGGGTGACCCCGTGGTGGCGCTGTGTGGCAAGGTCTGGACGCCGGGCCGTGACCCGCAGAAGTTTCCCGTCTGCCCGGAATGCAAGGAAGTCTATGACGGATTACGTCCTGAAGGCGGCGGCAAGGGCCCCAAGAAGCCCAAAGAGTAGGGCACGTACGTATTTTTCATGACCGGCGTTTGTCCGGTGTTTGGCCGTGCCCATAGTGGGCGCGGAGGCAATGACAGAAGTGCAATGGCAGAAGTGCAGTGACAGAAGTGATGGGTGGCGGGTAGTTCTTGACGGAAACATTATTTGGGGGACCGTCCCTGCCTCCGGCTTATCCCGAGCGCGCTGCGTGGGGAACCGCGCAAAAGCTGCGTGCCTGGCAGGCCGAAGCCATGGAGAAGTACTTTGCGCAAAACCCCAGGGACTTCCTGGCCGTTGCGACGCCCGGCGCCGGTAAAACGACCTTTGCCCTGCATATTGCCACGCAACTCATTGCCCGCGGCACCATTAACCGCGTCACCATAGTGACGCCCACCGATCACTTGAAGCGTCAGTGGGCTGATGCTGCGGCCAAAGTCGGGATAGCCATTGACCCGAACTTTAAAAACGCAGACGGCCGTCACGGCAAGGGTTTCATTGGTGTGGCCGTCACCTACGCGCAGGTGGCCAGCAAGCCCATGCTGCACCGGGCCAAGACCGAGGCGGCCCGGACGCTGGTGATCATGGATGAAATCCACCACGGCGGCGATGCCTTGAGCTGGGGCGATGGCATCCGGGAGGCCTTTGACCCGGCAGCGCGTCGTCTGGCCCTGACGGGAACGCCTTTCCGCTCCGACACGGCAGCCATTCCATTTGTGGAGTACGCCGAGGACCGCGAAGGCATCCGCCGCTCCAAGGCCGACTACACCTACGGCTACGGTGAGGCATTGAAGGACCATGTGGTGCGTCCCGTAATGTTTATGGCTTACTCCGGACAAATGCGCTGGCGTACCAGCGCGGGCGAGGAAATGGCCGCCACACTGGGGGAGGCCGTGACCAAGGATGTGACTTCCCAGGCGTGGCGGACGGCGTTGACACCCGATGGCGAATGGATCCCCGCAGTGCTTGCCGCCGCCGACAAGCGGCTCACGGAGGTGCGTCGGACAGTGCCCGACGCCGGTGCGCTGGTCATTGCCACCGACCACGAGGACGCACGTGCCTATGCCGCGCAACTGAAGAGGATCACGGGGGAGTCCCCAACTGTCATTTTATCCGATGACGCCAAGGCGTCGGATAAAATTGATAACTTTTCCGCCAGCGAGCAGCGCTGGATGGTGGCAGTGCGCATGGTCTCTGAGGGTGTGGACGTGCCGCGTTTATCCGTGGGGGTTTATGCCACCTCCACGGCCACACCACTGTTCTTCGCCCAGGCCGTGGGCCGTTTTGTGCGTGCCCGCAAAAGGGGCGAAACGGCGTCGATCTTCCTGCCCTCGGTACCCAATCTCACCAACCTGGCCAACCAGCTGGAGCTGGAACGCGACCATGCCCTGGACCGCCCCGACAAGGATCCTGACGGGTTCAGGGAGGAGGATGCGGAGATGGAGGAGGCCAACCGCGAGGAAAAGGCCTCAGACACCCTGGAGAAGTTCAAGTTCGAGGCTTTGGAATCCCAGGCATCCTTTGACCGGGTCCTCTTTGACGGTGGTGAATTTGGCACCGGCGGCGCCATTGGCAGCGACGACGAGATGGACTTTTTGGGTATTCCGGGGCTCCTTGATGCCGATCAAATGGGTGTTTTATTGCGGCAACACCAGGCAGATCAGCAAACCCGGAAGAACAAAAAAACGCCGGTTGTCGAGCCGGAAGCTGCGCCCCTGGTCGACCACCGCATGCTCATGGACTTGCGCGCCGAGCTGGCCAAAAATGTGTCAGCATGGAGCGCCCGTTCCGGCATGCCCCACGGCATGGTCCATAGCGAGCTGCGCCGCATGTGCGGTGGGCCCGCGGTGGCTCAGGCCAATGAGGAACAGCTCCAGACCCGGCTAAAGAAGCTCCAAAACTGGTTCATTGGCAGGAAATAACTTTCTAGCTTCTCGCCGCCCTGCACCACGGCCCCCGGTTCCCCTACAGGCCCTCCGTTCCCCTTCAGGCGCCCGGTTCCCCTTCAGGCCCCCCGTTCCCCTTCAGGCCCCCCGTTCCCCTTCAGGCCCCCCGTTCCCCTTCAGGCGCCCGGTAGACGGGGTGCGTCAGGGGGAACGGGGCGCCGCAACCGGCAACCTGCCGCAACGGCCGGGCGGCTACTTAATTTCGACGCCGGCGTCCGCCAACTCCTCCAGGGCCTCCTCCACGGCGTCATCGTCAATGCCCGCCACGTAATCCCGTAGCACGGTGGTGTTATAGCCGGCCGTCACGGCATCCAGGGCTGTGGCCCGGACGCAGTGTTCGGTGGCAATGCCCACAATGACCACGTCGTCGACGTCGTTCTCGCGCAGCCAGTCATCGAGGCTCAGCGGGGTCTCGCCGTCCTCGTCGGCGCTTTCATGGGCTTCGCGTTCTCCTACAGCGACTTCATCTTCCGGCGCAAGCAGGCCGTCGAAGCCGGAGTAGGCGGCGTCGAACTTGCCCTTGCGGAAGTAGGCGTCAATGTCCTCGGTGTCGAGGTTGCGGTGCAGCCAGGCCCCCTTGGTTCCGGCCACACAGTGCACGGGCCAGCTTTTAACATAGTCGGGGTTTTCAGAAAAGTGCGTGCCCGGGTCAATGTGCCAGTCCTGCGTGGCAACGATAAAGTCCAGATCGTGGGATTGCTCCAAAAGCTCGCTGATTTCCGTGGCGAGGTTCGCGCCACCGGCGACAGCCAGGGAGCCGCCTTCGCAGAAATCGTTCTGCACGTCAACAATAATGAGGGCCTTGGCCATGGGGTGCTCCTTAGTTCGTGGCGGGTATGGCTTGTTCGTACTCTGTGGGTATGACAGGGTCCCCGCGCTGGAGCCGGCGGGCGGCTCCTGGCAGTTCGGCCATGGAGGCAGCATGGCGGGCAGTGGCACGTTCCACGCCCGCCGCGCCCGTCCAGCCGGGCGCCAAGACGCCGTCCTGGATGAATTCCTGCAGCAGCGCACGGTCATTGGTATCTGCTGCAGGGTGGTGACCAATGCCCACCACTTCCTGCGTGGCAATGCCGGCGTCATTGAGCCGGCGCAGGGCGTACTTCCGGCCGCCCACGCTGGCCTTGTTCTTCGCTGCCTTGGCCACGGAGACAAATTCGCCATCGTCCCCTTCACGGGACACCAGCTTGTACACCATTGAAGCCGTGGGGGCGCCGGATCCCGTGACAAGGGAGGTGCCCACACCGTAGGAATCCACGGGCGCTGCGGCCAGGGCGGCAATGGCGAACTCGTCCAGGTCGCTGGTGACGGTAATGCGGGTGGAGGTGTTGCCCAGGGAATCCAGCAGAGCCCGCACATCACGTGCCTGAGCCAAAAGGTCTCCGGAATCCAGCCGCACGCCTCCCAAAGCAGGCCCGGCAATGGCGACGGCCTTGCGGACGGCGGCTTCGACGTCGTACGTGTCCACCAGCAAGGTGGTACCGGTGCCGAGGGAACCCAGCTGGGCACGGAAGGCTTCCTCTTCGGAGTCGTGCAACAGGGTGAAGGAATGCGCTGCCGTGCCCAGGGTCAGCACGCCGTAGCGCAGGCCGGCTGCCAAATTGGAAGTGCCGCGAAAACCGGCAATGATCGCTGCCCGGGAGGCGGCCACGGCCGATTCCTCGTGGGTACGCCGCGAGCCCATCTCAATGCAGGGACGCGCGCCGGCAGCCCCCGTCATGCGGGAGGCAGCGGAGGCAATTGCGGAATCATGGTTGAGGACCGACAAGATGTACGTTTCCAAAATGCAGGCCTCGGCGAAGGTGGATTCCACGCTTAATATGGGCGAATTCGGGAAATACAGTTCGCCCTCTGCATAACCAAAAATATTGCCGGAGAACTTAAAATCCGCCAGCCACGTAAGAGTCTCATCATTGACCACGTGATTTTCAGCCAGAAACTTCAATTCCCCGGCGCCAAAACGGAACTGCTCCAGGCCTTCCAGGATTCGCCCCGTTCCCCCCACCACGCCGTAGCGGCGGCCATCGGGCAGGCGCCGGGCAAACGCCTCAAAGACGCTGCGGCGGTGAGCTGCGCCCGAGTGCAACGCGGCCTGGAGCATGGTCAGCTCGTAGTGGTCGGTAAACAGTGAAGTGCGGGGCTGACCCCAGCTGGTTGACGTAGTCACGGAATTTACTTTATCGGGGCGACACTAGAATGGGTACATGAGTGTCAGCACAGCCCCGGAAACAGACCGGGAAGTAAGAACCAGCGAACTCATCTCCCCGGATACCCCCTGGGAATTGATTGTGTGGAACGACCCGGTCAATTTGATGAGTTACGTCAGCTACGTTTTCCAAAGCTATTTTGGCTATTCGGAGGCAAAGGCGGCGAAATTAATGCTGCAGGTCCACACCGAGGGCCGATCAGCCGTTGCCCACGGTGCAAAAGAAAAAATGGAGGCCCACGTGGTGGCCATGCATGGATTTGGCCTGTGGGCCACCGTGCAAAAGGGAGGCCCCCGTGGCTAAAGCCTTTTCCGCAGGCCGCCGGGGCATCACAGGTCACCTGGAACCCGCCGAGCGTGAGCTGCTGCGCAAGCTGTTTTTAGACATCATCACCATGCTGGAGCCTGCCACGCCAGCCCACGCTGATCCGCTGGCAGCTCTCATTGGACTGGACATGGATGTCTTGGTGCCGACCGATCCAGCCCTGCTGCGGCTGTTGCCGGACGCTGTGCAGGACGACGCCGGTGCCTCCCTTGAGTTCCGCCAACTCACCGAACGCTCGCTGCGCGAAAGCAAGACGGCAGCGCTGCGGGCCGCCTCCCTGGGTTTGGAAAGTGACAAGCTTGTCCTCAATGAGGAGGCTGCCCGGCTTTGGTCCATGGCGTTAAACGATGTGCGTCTGGTGCTGGCGGAGCGACTTGAGATCCGCAGCGAAGCTGATGCGCAAAAGGTCCATGAGGTCCAGGACTGGAGCGAGGCACACGACGTCGACAGTTACCTGAGTTTGGTCTACAACTTTGTGACGTGGTTGCAGGAGAGCCTGGTTCAAGCCATGCTGGCGAACTTGACCCCCAGGGACTGACACCTACTAGTGTTGAAGCAACTATGAATACACACCGCGCAAGCACAGCAGCCACCCAGGAACACGGTGCCGCAGCAGTACAGCATGCTGTTTCCGAGCGGGCCATTGGCATTTTCGACTCCGGCGTGGGCGGGCTCACAGTGGCCAGGGCAGTCATCGATCAACTGCCCAATGAATCAATCCGCTACGTGGGGGACACGGCCAAGGGTCCCTACGGTCCGCTTCCCATAGCGGAGGTTCGCGCGAATGCCCTGGGTGTCATGGATGAACTGGTTGACTCGGGCGTGAAGCTGTTGGTCATTGCCTGTAATTCCGCCTCTGCGGCGGTGCTGCGTGATGCGCGGGAACGCTACACGGCTCGCTACGGCATCCCCGTCATTGAGGTCATTCAACCAGCAGTGCGCCGGGCCGTGGCTGCCACCCGGACCTCAAAAGTGGGTGTCATTGGCACCGTGGCCACTGTGGGTTCCCGGGCGTACGAGGACACTTTTGCGGCGGCCCCCAATTTATCCATTACCTCGGTTGCCTGCCCGGACTTTGTGAGGTTTGTGGAATCCGGAATCACCGCGGGCCCGGAACTGCTCTCCACGGCCGAACTGTACCTGGCACCCCTGAAAGCCGCCGGCGTGGACACCCTGGTGTTGGGATGCACACACTACCCACTGTTGACGGGGGTGATTTCCTACGTCATGGGAGATGCCGTCACGCTCGTGTCCAGTGCCGAAGAAACCGCCAAGGATGTTTACCGGTCGCTTGTCAGCCACGACCTGGAGCGGGTGTCCACCGAGCCGCCCACCCACCAATTCCTTTCCACCGGGGACGCTGGCGCGTTTGGTGTGCTGGCGCGGCGGTTTCTCGGCCCGGAGGTGGGGCACGTGGAACAGGTGCAGCATGTGTCAGCTCATTACCCCACAGGTTCCCTGGCCCAGGTCACAGAAGACATGCTCGCAGCAGCGCGGGGCGCTTCCCCCCACCGCGTCTCCAATTTTGTTTTAGCTGATTCCGTGGGCAGACTGTCTTATCCGGGACCAGCTGCAGGGGAGGCGAGATGAAATTGACCATTGTGGGTTGCAGCGGATCTTTCCCTGGACCGGCGTCGTCTGCATCCTGCTACCTCCTCACGGCCCATGATGGCGAACGCCCGTGGCGGGTACTCCTTGATTTAGGCAGCGGAGCCCTGGGCGATGTGCAAAAATACATGGACTTGGAAGACATTGATGGCATTTTCCTCAGTCATTTACATCCCGACCACTGCATGGATCTATGTGGTCTTCACGTGGCCGTCCGCTGGAACCCGCACGGCTGGCACCGTGACCGCATTCCGGTGTGGGGCCCCGCGCAAACGGCCGACAGGCTTGCCACCGCCTACGGGCTGGAACTGGATCCCGGCATGCATGAGGAATTCAACTTCATCAACTGGCAGGAACGCCAAGCCGTAACGGTGGGACCCTTTAAAGTCACGCCCTACCCGGTCAACCACCCCACGACCGAGGCGTATGCGCTCCGGGTGGAAGTCACTGAATATGACGGAACCGGCCTGGACCGCACAGCAGTGATGACGTATTCCGGGGACACGGACAGCTGTGACGCCTTGGAGGAGGCGGCGGAATCTGCGGATTTGTTTCTGTGCGAGGCCGCTTTCGAGGAGGGACGGGACGATCACATCAAGGACGTCCACCTCACTGGCAAGCGGGCCGGAGAGGCCGCCGCGCGGGCCCGCGTAAAACGACTGCTCCTAACGCACATTCCCGTGTGGACCAATACCAACACGGTGGTGACCGAGGCCCGGGGTGCCTATACCGGCGATGTGGCAGCGGCCGTGGCAGGGGTCCACTACACAATTTAAAGTCCGGGAGTATTAAAATACTCCTTAAGGCGTATCCCTGTGGCCCCATGGCACCGTTAGGATCAAAGGCACCTGGGGCGGCTGGAGACGTCGCTCCTGCCCAACAAAGGATGCCAGTCATGACTGAGATGCCTCGTTACAACCCCGAATCCGCCACACTGCCCCCAACCCGGCAGGCACCAACAGCTCCGCCCATCATGAACACGATCTTTTTCCTGCTCCTTGGGGCTGCCCTGTTGCAGATCATTGCCACCATCGTCGGGGTGAACGCCACCAATTCAGGCAGCTACCGTGAAGAGGCGCTCAAGCAGCTTGAGGCGCAAAACGTTACGAACATTACCCCGGAAATGTTGGATAACATCATGCTTGTCACCGTGGGAACGCTCATTGTGATGGCTGTAGTGTCAGTCATTGTGTACGTGCTTCTGGCATTATTTTTGAAAATGGGCATGGGCTGGGCCCGCATTGCAGCGGCCGTCCTGGCAGTGCTTTCACTGTCGTTGCTCATTGGCCTGCAAATGCCCTCGGGACTGCTCACCATTGTGCAAATCCTGTTGGGGATTGCCGCCGCAGTCTTATGCTTCACAGGCGCAGCTGCCGTGTATTTCCGTGAAAAGAAGGACTACAAGCTGGCCAACAAGGTTCATTAGGCCCAGGCTCGCCTGCCTTAGGTGCACTCCCCTAGGTGCCCTGTCAGAGGGGCAGCTGCCACCAGCGTGGGAGCTGCACCTCTGGTACGCCCGGGGGATTGTGCCCCGGGACCCCGGCGGCCGCTAGGCTTGGTGCATGACTTCTCGTGAAAAATTGCGTTCCGACGGCCGCACCACCGAACAACTCCGCGACATCACCATCACCCGCGGCTGGTCCAAGCAGGCCGAAGGATCGGCCCTCATTGAATTCGGCAACACGCGGGTCCTGTGCACCGCGTCCCTGACACCCGGCGTGCCGCGCTGGCTCAAGGGCGAGGGGACCGGATGGGTCACCGCCGAGTACGCCATGCTCCCGCGTGCCACCAATACCCGCAACTCCCGCGAATCCGTCAAAGGCAAAATTGGTGGACGCACGCATGAGATTTCCCGTCTCATTGGCCGCTCACTGCGTGCCGTGATCGACACGAAGGCACTGGGCGAAAACACCATTGTGTTGGACTGTGATGTGCTCCAGGCCGACGGCGGCACCCGCACCGCAGCCATCACCGGCGCCTATGTTGCGCTCGCCGACGCCATTGCCTACGCCAAGGACAAGTCGCTCATTGCCAAGAACGCCCAGCCGCTCATTGACTCGGTGTCAGCCATTTCAGTGGGCATTATTGATGGCGTTCCCATGCTGGATCTTCCCTACGTGGAGGATGTGCGGGCCGGGACCGACATGAATGTCGTGGTCACCGGCTCGGGCAAATTTGTCGAGGTCCAGGGCACTGCGGAAGAGGCGCCGTTTGACCGCGATGAGCTCAATGCGCTGCTGGACCTGGCTCTTCTGGGCACCACCGAGCTGGCCCGCATCCAGCGTGAGACACTGGCCCGCTGATGCCCGCTCCCAAACTGGTGCTCGCCACCCACAACCAAGGCAAATTACGGGAACTGCGTGAGTTGCTCCGAGACCAGATTCCAGGTTTGGACGTGGATACGGACGTGGTCGACGCCGGTGCCATCCAAGCTCCCGACGTTGCCGAAACCGGTGTCACCTTTGCACAAAATGCCCGGCTCAAGGCTCACGCAGTGGCAGCCTTTAGCGGTGTTTTAGCCATTGCCGACGATTCAGGACTGGCAGTGGATGTATTGGGTGGCGCCCCTGGGATCTTCTCGGCGAGGTGGGCCGGCGCCCATGGCGACGACGATGCCAACCTGAAGCTGCTGCTCGCCCAACTGGGAGACATTGCCCCCGAACACCGCGCGGCCAGCTTTGTCTGCGCTGCCGCCCTGGCCAGCCCCGACGGCCAGGTGGACATTGTCGAGGAAGGGTTTCTTGCCGGCACCCTGCTCAGCGAACCACGCGGTGAGGGTGGCTTTGGCTACGACCCGATTTTGCTGCCTCACGGTCTGGATAAGTCCTGCGCGGAGTTGAGTTCCACCGAGAAGAACGCCATGAGCCACCGCGGCCATGCGTTTAGGGCGCTGCTGCCGCACATCATTAGGGCCCTGCGTTAATCCACACATACACAACAGCAAAGGCCCGCGAACTGAAGAGTTCGCGGGCCTTTGCTGTAGGTGAGGTGACTAGATGCCCGTGGCGTTGTTCCTGCGGGCTGACTTGCGGCTGTGCACCAGCGCCTTGGTGCCTTCAAAGATCATGGGAACGACCGAGATCAACACAATGGTCAGGAAGATCAAGTCAATGTTCTCTCCCACCCAGGTGTACTGGCCAAGCCAGAATCCCAGCATTGTCACTCCCACGCCCCAGAGGAGCGCGCCCAGTAAGTTAAACAGGATGAACGTGCGGTAAGGCATTTTGGCCACACCCGCAATGACGGGCACGAAGGTGCGCACAATGGGTACAAAGCGTGCCAGGACTACTGCGCGGCCACCAAAGCGTTCGAAAAAATCATGGGCACGCGCCACGTAGCTTTGCTTGAAGAAGCGTGAATTGGGCCGCTTGAAGATGGTGGGGCCGGCTTTGTGACCAATGAAATAACCTGTCTGGTCGCCCAGAAAGGCCGCCAGGAAAATGAGGAAAGCAAAGAGCGGCAGCGACACATCCAGTGCTCCGGTGGCTACCAATAGCCCGGCTGTGAACAGCAGGGAATCGCCCGGAAGGAAGAACCCCACCAGGAGACCCGTCTCGGCAAAAACAATGCCGCACACCAGAAGCACAATCCACGGCGCCAGGGCCGGGTCGCGCAGGAAGACATCCGGGTTAAGCCAGTCTGGCAGGATGCCCAGTGTGGGCGCTGGGCCGTGACCCATAAGTGCGGGCATGGCGAAGTCACTCAAGGCAGAAAGTATCACCATCTTAGGGTACGGCACTTCCCTGAAAGGCCCCTCCACCTCTCACTCTTATTGTTACGAAAAAGCTTGACGGCTGCAGTGCCGGTTGCATGGTTAGTTACGTGAGTAATGAACCAATGTGGCAGGGCCAGTGTTTTGGGCTTCGGGAATGAGGAAAAGCTGTGATTGATGACAGTAAACCCATCTTCGTGCAAATTGCCGAAATGATTGAAAATGACATTGTGGACGGCCCTCTTGCCGAAGAATCACAGGCACCCTCCACCAATGAATTTGCAGCTTTTCATCGAATTAATCCAGCCACGGCCCCCAAAGGCGTGAATCGTTTGGTGGACGACGGCATCCTCTATAAAAAAAGGGGCATTGGCATGTTTGTTGCCACAGGTGCCCGGGCCGTCCTGGTGGGCAGGCGCCGGGAGGAATTTTTTGAACAGTTCGTCAGGCCTTTGCTTAGTGAAGCCCGCAAGTTGGGAATTGACGGCGAACAGCTTGCCGCCATGCTGACGCTGGCGGACCGAGATGGCGGGTCAAGTCCCAGTGCGAGAATCAAGGCCAAGGAAGGTGCACCATGAGTGTTCCAGCTGTGCAGGTGACGGAGCTGCGTCGCAGCTTCCGGCACGTCAAGACCACCTTGATGTCCATCCTGACCGCCCAGGGTTTTGCCAGCAGCGGCTCCGTCAGGGTCTTTGGGGATGCACCGGATGAAAATGAGAGGGTATTGCGCCGGATCTGCTTCATTCGGTAATCCCAGAAATACTCCGACGACTTTAAGCCACTGCATGCTTTCAAGGCGGCCTCAATGTTCTATCAACATTGGGATGACACCCTGGCCAGCCGGTTGGCCCAGGATTTTGCACTGCCCATGAACCGCAGGATTAAAAGCTCTCCCGTGGGCAGCTTTCTGCGGTGGGCGTCATTATTGGCTTGGCTTCGCATGCCAAGCTCACGTTCTTTGACGAACCCTACCTGGGGCTCGACGCCGTGGCGCGCCAACTCTTCTATGACGGTCTCCTGGCGGACTATGCGAAGTTTCCACGCACCATTGTCCTGTCCTCGCACCTCATTGACGAGGTGGCAAACATACTTGAGCCCGTGATCACCATTGACAGGGGAAAAATCATTCTTGATCAGGACGCGGACACCATCCGCGGCTCAGCTTTTACAATTGCAGGCAATCGCGCCAAGGTAGAGGCCCTTGCGCAGGATCGCCAGGTCCTCCACCGTGAGGGCATGGGGCACTTGCCGTGGTGACCATTGACAACGCTCTCAGTCCCGGCGAACGCCGGGAAGCGCAGGACCTGGACCTGGAAACCGGGTCGGTGTCTTTGCAGCAATTTGTCATTAGAAAAACACTTGATGCTGGCGCCGATCTCACGGAAGCCGCAGATGGTGCACGTACCAGGCAAGCTATGAGGTCAAGATCATGACTATGAACCGCGCGCTCGGAGTTGCCAGAATGCAACTCATCAACAAGTGGACATTTCTGGGCATTCCGGCCGTCATCATTGTGTTGTCATTTCTGGTGAGCCTGGCTATTTAGGCGTTGGTCCCCAATACCGTGGAGATAAAATATTCCGGTGCCGGGCAGTCGATGATGTGGTACTTCTTTGGACTCGGCATTCAGTCCCTGACCATGACCTTTCCGTTTTCCCAGGGGCTCAGTGTTAGCCGCAGAAACTTCTTTCTGGGCACCGTGGGATTGTTTACTGTTCTGGCAGCAGCCGTTGCCCGGCTCTGCGTCATTCTTGGCGTGGTGGAACAGGCCACCAACGGTTGAGGCATGCAAGGCCGCATGTTCGCCCTGGAATGGGTGGTCGGCCAGGCTTGGTTCCTGCAAATGTTCTTTTATTTTGTCCTGATGATGTTCTTGTTTCTGCTGGGATTTTGGTCAGCCACTGTCTACAAGCGCTGGCAGGCCACGGGAACGCTCATCATGTGTATCGCCATTACGGTCCTGCTGTTGGCAGCGGCGGCGTTACTGACGTGGCAGGACCGCTGGCCGGCATCTGGGACCTGGGTTGCCTCGCTGACGCCGGCAACCACGGGGCTGCTTGCCCTGGTGCTGTCTGCCCTCCTGGGAGTGGGCGCCTTATTGACGCTGCGTCGGGCCACACCCTGAGGGATCTAGCCACACCCTCTGATTGTGTGAGCTGTGGCTCGGGATGTGCCACAGTGCCGGAACGGGCGGTAACCTTGACAGGTGGCCTTGGACTTTACTGCAATTGATTTTGAAACCGCCAACGGATTCCGGGGTTCGCCCTGTTCCGTGGGCTTGACGAAGGTCCGCGACGGGCACATTGTCGACGAGGGTTATTGGCTCATGCGCCCGCCGGAGGGGCACGACCATTTTGACTCACGCAACATCACCATTCACGGCATCACCCCCGATGACGTCGCCACATCACCGCGCTTCCGGGACATTTTCCCCGAAGTGGAGTTGTTCATTGGCGAGGATCCGCTGGTGGCGCACAACGCGGCCTTTGACATTGGCGTGATCCGCTCCGCTTCCGAAGTCTCTGGAATGCCGGCCCGCGGGCTCGACTACGCCTGCACCGTCATATTGTCTAGAAAAAACTATTCGCTGCCGTCTTACTCCCTGCCTTTTGTGGCCGAGGCCGCCGGTGTCCCGCTGCAAAACCACCACGACGCCGTCGAAGATGCCCGCGCCTGCGCCGGGATCATGGTCGATATTGCGGCCAAGCACGACGCCGGTTCCCTGCGGGGGGTGTTCTCGGCGATGAAGCTGGCCATGCCACGGATCGAAGCGTACAACCCGGCCACCGACATGGTCTCCAAGGCAACGCGTTCGGCCCTGGAGAAAATGGCTGAGATGTCCTCGGCCGCAGCCGCCGGCATGGTGCGTGGGGGCCGTTCCAGCTGGTCCACCGAGGGTCCCAATCCGGAACCGAACATCCATGCCGATATTTCCCATCCGCTCTTTGGCCAGACGGTGGTGTTCACGGGGGATTTGAGTCTGGACCGTCCGGAAGCCAAAATTCGGGCCGCGGTGCATGGCGCCCGGTGCGCCAGCAATGTGACATTGAAAACCACTGTTTTGGTGGTGGGCAGCGGCTTCACAGCCAACGATTTACGCAGCGGCCGCCTGACCTCAAAAGCGGCACGCGTGCTGGAACTGCAACGCCGCGGTCAAGGCATTGAAGTCTTGTCCGAGGGCGAGTTCATGCAAATGATTGGCTAAGACTCACCCGTCGTCAGCTTGATAAAGTCCGCGCCCAACCGGCGGATCAGTTCCGGAGCTTCGGCAACCGCCAACCACTGCGCAGGCAGGGCCTCCTCCCCGTATAAAGCACCCAGCACGTTTCCCGCAATGGCAGCTGTGGAGTCGCTGTCCCCGCTGTGGTTCGCGGCCAGCCGCACCGCAGCCAGGAAGTGCTCCTGCGGGGTGGCGGCGGTTTTTTCCGTTACGAGGACGCTGTAGAGCGCCACTGCCAGAGCCTCTTCCGCAACCCAGCCCAGGCCCAGCGCGTCGGTGAGCGCGTCGCCGGTCAGGGGGCCGCCGTCGTGCGTGGAAAGTCCCAGGGCCGCATCCAGGCGTGCCAGCAGGGTTGGGTCTGCGGCAGGCTCGACGGCGGCACGCGCCGCGGCCGATTGGGCCGCCGCACGCAGGGGCAGCCCGGCAATAACCAGTTGGTGAATGAGCCAGCTAAACGCGGCGGAGCTTTGCCGGGCCGCCGGATGGCCGTGGGTCAGGGACGCTGCATCGGAGCTGATTTTGTACACGGTTTCGACATCGACGTTGGGCAGCAGGCCATAGGGGGCCGAACGCATCACCGTGCCGCAGCCCTTGGAATCGGGATTGACGGGGCGGGCCACAGTGCCCATGTCTCCCGTGGCCAAACCTGACAGGCAGGCGTTGCCGGGATGGCGCTGATGGTGCAGCACGCTTTGTCCGTCAATCCACCGCGGGGGCTGCTGTGGCGCGTGGGCGGGCGCCGACACACCCTGGGTTTGCAGCCACCGCAGATAAGCCAGCCACTGACAGGCATTAATGTCAGCACCCACACCGTCATTGGCCCACTCCAGTACATCCAACAGACCGTCCAGGGTGTACAGCGTCATTTGGGTGTCGTCGGAGAAATGCGGCGGCGCAGCTGACTGGGTGAGGTCCACCAGGCCCGACGGGCCATAGGAAGCAACAATGTCCGCCAGCGGATTAAACTCCACCAGATAGCCGAAAGCGTCGCCCAGGGCCCCGCCCATGAGTGTGCCCTGCACCAGCGTGGCAAAGCGGGGGCGGTCTGCATGCGGGGGCGCAACGGGGGAGGTCATGGCTCCAACTTACCGGTTCCACGGCGCTGTGCTTACCGGTTTAATGGCGCTGTGCTGCCCCAGTAGACTCTGGGGTGAAACTACACCCCCTTCTGGAGGAGCTCCATGCGCGAACCAGCCTGGCGAAGGACGGGAAAGGCCCCCGACTACAGGTTTTCACTGGCCAATGAGCGCACCTTTCTCGCCTGGGTCCGTACGGCGTTGGCCCTCCTGGCGGGAGCCGTGGCCATTGACCAGCTGGCGCCTGAAATTGCCCCGCCCCTGATTCGCGTGCTGCTGTGCCTGGCATTGACGGTCATTGGCGCCGTTTTGGCCGTGGTGAGCTACCGGCGCTGGTCCCAGCAGGAGCAGGCCATGCGGCATGAGCGGGCCCTGCCGCATTCCTGGCTCATGCTGGGCATGACAGTCATTGTTTCCCTGGCCGCCATTGTGTTCGCCGTCTTGATTTTGCTCCGGCCCTAGGTGCACTCGAACATGGCTGGAGCGTCGGACCCCCCGGCTGTCCGAGATCCCGGACTGCAGCCCGAACGCACGGCGTTGGCGTGGCGGCGCACCATCATGAGTGCCGTGGTGGCGGATGTACTCATTTGGCGGGCTTGGTTAGCTGAGCTGGCAGCTCCCGAAAACGCAACCCATCTGGCCGCGTTGGGGGTATGTGCCGTGGTTGCGTGCCTGACCACTATTGTCCTGGTGCTGTGCGCCGTGCCCCGCATCCGTCTTTTGCATGCCGGGGTGGGCGGGCTGGCAGGCAGTTCCCGGTTGGCGGTTTCCGCTCTGACGATTCGCTCAGCTACGGCCGCTATAGTTGCTCTGGCTCTGACCGCCATGGGCGCGCTGGTCCTTGAGCTCTAGCGTCTCCCGCAGACGCACAACCTTGGCCCCCCATAACTTTCAATCGAAGGATTTACCCATTATGACGTCATCCGGAACAGTCCCGGTGCAGGCCCATTCGCTCAGTACCCGCGCGATCGTTGAGGGGCTGGGCAGTTTTTTCATTGTCTTCGCCGGACTTGGCACGGCGCTTTTCAGCGCCACAGGTTCCGGAGCAACCGTGGGCTTCGCCTATGGTCTGGCCATGGTGGCCGCCATCATTTCCTTCGGGCACCTTTCCAACGGGTACTTCAACCCAATGTTTTCACTCGCCATGGCGGTGGCTGGACGGCTGAAGTTTTCCGCCATGGCGCTGTACGTTGTGGCCCAAACCGTGGGAGCCGTGCTGGCTTCGGTGGTGTGGCTGGCCATGATGATGGTCATGCCGACGGGAGCCACCCCGGCCACGAATGAACTTTTTGCAGCCCTGGCCAATGGCTTCGACGCGCATTCCCCCTCGCAGGTCCCCTTGATTGGTGTGGCCATTGTTGAGGTGGTGGGAGCAGCCATTTTGACGGCACTGCTGCTGGGCGCCAGCTCCCCGCGCAACAAGACCACGCTGGGGCCGGTGGCCGTGGGTCTGGCATTCGCCGTGGCTGTAGGCATCACCATGCCGCTCAGCAATGGTTCATTGAACCCGGCCCGTGCCACCTCGATTGTTTTCCTCGCCGACTCCTGGGCCCTGGGCCAGCTGTGGCTGTTCTGGCTGGCTCCGCTGGTAGGGGCGGCCCTGGCGGTAGCCATCTACCGCTCCTTCGCGCCGGCCACCGATGTGAAGGACGACGCCGTCAGCTCCTCCGCAGCCACCTCAACTGCCGTCGACCACGACCACGGGCAAACCCTGGCGGTGGACGAGAAAAGCTCCGTGACGGAACCCGCTCCCGTTCCTGCGGCCTCTGCAGCCAAGGCTGACGATGCCCAGGCATTTTTCGACGAACAACGCAAAAAATAAGCCAAGCCCCCACACCGCCGGGCCTGGGGTGAGTGCTTCAATGTCAGTGCCCTTCCGTTAGCGTGGAGGCATGAAGCTACTGCACACCTCAGACTGGCATTTGGGCAGGTCCTTCCACGGCCTGGGAATGCTGGCGGCACAGCGTCGTTTTGCCGATCAACTGCTCCACACCGTCACCACTGAGGGCGTGGACGTGGTTTTAATAGCCGGCGATGTCTATGACCGTGCCCTGCCAGGCGTGGACGTGGTCAGGCTTTTTGATGACATTTTGGCCCGGCTCCATGAAGCCGGGGTGCAGGTGGTCATTAGCAGCGGCAACCATGATTCCGCCACGCGCCTGGGCTTTGGCGGACGGCTTTTGGAACGCGCCGGCGTGCACTTGCGCACCCGGGTGGCCGAGCTTGCCCAGCCGGTGCTGCTGCCGCTGGAAGCTGGCGGGCAGGTGGCCATTTATGGCATTCCCTACCTTGAGCCGCGGCTCGTTGCGGAGGAACTGGGGGTGGCAGACGCCACCCACTTTAACGTGACCGAGGCCGCCGTCGAACGCATTGGTGCTGATTTGGCCACCCGCGCACCCGGGACGCACTCGGTGGTGCTGGCCCACACCTTTGCCAGCGGGGGCATCACTTCCGAAAGTGAGCGTGATTTGTCCATGGGGGGAGTGGGTGCCGTTCCCGTGGACCTTTTTGAGACCTTCAGCTACACGGCCCTGGGCCACCTGCATGGGCCGCAGCGCCTGCGGGAGACAGTACGTTATTCCGGCTCGCCCCTGCCCTATTCCTTCTCCGAGGCCGGACATAAAAAAGGGGCCTGGCTGGTGGAGATCACTGCCGGCGGGCTGGGTGAAGTGAGCAAGGTGGACTGGGTTCCGGAACGGGCGCTAAGCCTCGTGTCCGGAAAAATCGAGGACCTCCTGGCCGGTGACGGCTGGGCATATGCTGAAGCGGACTTTTGCCAAATCACACTCACGGACAATGACCGTCCCGCCTTGGCCATGGAACGTTTACGAACCCGCTTCCCCCACACCCTGGTGTTGTTGTTTGCCCCGGAGGTGGCGCGTGTGGGCAGCGAACAAAGTTACGGCTCCCGCATTGCCAAAGCCACCGGCGAGCTGGATTTGTGCTGTGGTTTCCTGGACCATGTACGCCACCGTGCCGCCAACGACGCCGAACAACTGGTTTTGCGTGAAGCCCTGGCCGGCGCACGGGAACAGCGGGCAGCAATATGAGAATCCATCGTTTGGAAATCCAGGCCTTTGGTCCGTTTGCGGGCAGGGAAGTCGTGGACTTCAATCAGCTCGGAGCGCAGGGGCTGTTTTTGCTCAATGGCTCCACGGGTGCCGGGAAAACCAGCGTACTGGATGCCATTTGCTACGCGCTGTACGGTCGGGTGCCCGGAGCCCGGGCGAGCTCCGGTGCCGCCCTGCGCAGCCATCATGCAGCGCACAGCGTGCCGCCGGAGGTCCTGTGTGAATTCAGTGCAGCCGGCAGACACTTGGAAGTGCGACGGAGCCCTGAGTGGATGCGGCCCGTTAAACGTGGCTCGGGGACCACCCGGGAGCAGGCCAAAACCGAACTGCGGGAAAAAACCGCCGACGGCTGGGAGGTGAAGTCCACCCGCAACGACGAAGCGGCCATGGAAATTCAAGCGTTGCTTGGCATGAACATGGCCCAATTCACCAAGGTGGTGTTGCTGGCACAGGGCGAGTTTGCGGCGTTTTTACGGGCCACTGCCGAGGAACGCCAAATCCTTTTGCAAAAGCTCTTTGGCACGGACATCTACAAAGACGTAGAACAACGCCTTAACGCCGAGGCCAAAGCCGCCCAGGCCAATGTGGCTGCAGGTCTGGCGGAGCTCAATGCAGTGCAGCACGTGGCACGCAGCCATGCCATGGTGTATTTGGGCGAGGAAACGGACACGGTTTTGGCAACAGAGCTAAGCGGCCCTGAGCTCTTTAATTTCCTGGGCGTTCAATTGGCACAACGTGCGGAGACTGCCCGGCTCAACGCCCGGGAAGCAACGCGCCAAGCCCAGGCTCTCAGCAGCGAGTTTCATGACATGCAGGACCTCAACACCAGACACCGCACCTTGGCCGGGGTGCTGGCTGAACAGGAGCGGCTCGTTGAGCTGGGTCCGGCGGCATGGCAGTGGCGTGCAGAGCTGGAACACCATCATGATGCCCAGGTACTTGTTTCCGTCGTGGACGCGGCCAGCAAAACTGCAACGGCTGCCGAACACGCCGGTGCCGCCGTCGAACGCCTGGCTGCCGACGTCGACGCCCGGGATTTTGCCGCGGAACTGCTGGGCTCCCCGGCTCTGACCGCCAGTGATGCGGAATTGGAACGGCTGGATCGGAGTTTGCTGACGCAACTGGCAGGTGTGGACGGAGCCCTTCCGGAGGAATCCCGGCACGCCAGCAATGTTACGGAACTCGCCAAGAACCAGCAGGCCCTGGCATTGGCGCAGGACCTGGCCAAACAACAAGACGCCACGGCACGGGCAGCCAGCGAAGAATTGGTGCAGGTCCGGGCGCAGCAGGAACAACTGCGTCAAGGCGGGCATGATCAAGATCGTGCCCGGGCCGAAGCAGAGCAGGCCCGGGCGCTGGTGACCACCATTTCACAGTATGCGCAGCAGCATGCGTTGGTGGAGCAACTGGCGGAGGTGGAAAGCGCCGCCCGGGAAGAATTTCTCACCGCCAAGCAAGATTGGTTGGAAGCCTTCGACCGACGGCTGAGCCAAGCGGCGGGGGAGCTGGCCAGCCAGCTGGTGGACGGCGAACCATGCCTGGTGTGTGGCAGTACGGCCCATCCCGCCCCCTCACCATTGGCGGGTTCGGGCGCGGATCTCGTCCGTGCGGAAAAGCTGGCCAAGAAGAACCTGGAGAGCACCGAAACCCTCGCCGCGGCAGCCCGCACAGCCGTGGAGGAGGCCAGGAGCTTATTGACGGTCTTGACGGAACGCGGCGGCGGGGCCAATGCAGTGGATGCGCAGGACGCCGTCGACCGTTGCGGGCAGGCACTCCAGCAAGCCACGGCAGCGCAGACGCAATTGGCGGAATTGACCGCTGCGGCCGGGCAATTGCAGAGCCGTGCCACGGCTGCACAGGCCGAGGTCGTGGCTGCCACCGCCGAGGCCGCCTCGCTGCAGGCGGGCAATGCGGCCCTGACCCGGGAAATTGCTGCGCTGGCCGCCCGCCTGGGTCAGATGCGCCATGGATTTGACTCGCTCACAGCACGTCGGGAGGCGCTGCTGGGGGTGCAGCACCCCCTGACGGAGCTGTTGCACGCCTTACGGCAGCGGGCCACGGCGCAGCAGGCGCACCACGATGCGCACGCCGCCCTGGACGTGGCCTTGACCGCGTCCACGTTTGCCGATGTGGACGCTGTCCACCGGGCGCTGCTGACCGCCGCCCAGGCACAGGACCTGCACGCCAAGCTTGAGGAATACACCCAGGCTCTGGCCATTAAAAATGACCGCCTACAGGCTCCGGAGGTGGTGCTGGCCCGGGAAGAAGCCGCGGCAAACGTCCCTGTGCCCACGGCGGAAGCTTTGGCGCAACTTGATGCGGGTGTGCAGGAGGCACTTGCAGTTGAGCGTGAAGTGGACGTGGCCTGGGCTTTGGTACGCGCCGCAGCAACAAACGTAGCTGCCAGCGAAGCTGCTTTTGCGGATCTGGAAAGGGTCGTAGCGCCACTGCGGGAGCGTTCGCAGCTTGTGACGGGGTTAGCCGAAGCAGTCAGAGGTGGAGGGGACAACAAGCTGAAAATGACTCTCAGCAGCTATGTTTTGGCAGCGCGTCTGGAGCAAGTGGCCGAGGCGGCGTCCCTGCGGCTGGCCACCATGAGTGATGCCCGCTATACCCTGCGCCATAGTGATGCCACGGCCGGGAACAAAAAATCCGGGTTGGGGCTGGACGTCATTGATGAATGGACAGGCGCCAGCCGCGACACGGCCACACTTTCGGGCGGGGAGTCCTTTATGGCATCCCTGTCCCTTGCGCTGGGACTTTCAGATGTGGTCCAGCAGGAATCCGGGGGGTTGGACATTGAAACCCTTTTTGTGGACGAAGGTTTCGGCAGCCTCGACGAACAATCACTGGAGCAGGTCATGGACGCCCTTGAGGGATTGCGTGACGGCGGGCGCATGGTGGGGCTGGTCAGCCACGTCGCGGAAATGAAGCAGCGCATTCCGTTGCACCTGCAGGTGCATAAGGGACGTAATGGTTCCACCTTGGAGCTGACCATGGCGGGCGTGGCTATGGCGGGCGGGGCCATGGGTTGAGGGGATAGAATGCGTAGTCTGTCATTGCAGGATGACCGGCATGTCATCGTCAGTTCCCTGGCACACCCCAACCGGACTTTGGGGTGCAATGATCCGCGCCTCCATCAGCGCCCAAAAATGAAAGTAGCTGAGCTCCTCGCCGTATTTGGAAACACCCGTGCCCGCTGCGCCTGCAACTAAAAAGGGCGGACGCTACGCCGTGCTGCCCCGGCTTGCCGGTGCCAGCTACATTCCCCTGGGACTTTTTGCCCGGGTTCCCCTGGCCATGCTGACAATAGGCGTATTGACGCTTGTGACACAGGTCAGCAATTCCTATGCCATTGGCGGGTTTGCTGCCGGTTGCATTGGCATTGGGGCCGCCGTGGGCGCTCCGATCACGGGGTACCTAGCTGACAGGGTGGGACAAAAGAAAGTCCTCTTGACAGCCGCCGTCCTCAACGCCCTGTTGGTCGGCGCCGTTGTGGTGCTGGCCTACGCCCTGTTGCCAAGTGGCGGTGCCCAGCTTACCGACGCGGCGACCTTGACAGTACTTGGCACGGCACTGTTAGCCGGTGGAAGCTCCCCGCAGGTGGGGCCACTGTCCCGGGTGCGCTGGATGGCACTGAGTAAAAAACTTCCCGCCAGGGAACAGGGCCCCGCAGTGGATACTGCACTGTCCTTGGAAGGCACCGCCGATGAAATTACCTTCGTGCTGGGGCCGGCGCTGGTGGGTATACTGGCCTCTTTGGTGGCACCCTGGTTGCCCTTGGCCCTCGCTGCGGCCATGACGCTGATACTTGTGACCTTATTTGCTTTCCACCACACCTCTGCGATGGTGGGGCCGCGCCAGGCGGCCAGCAGCTCAGTCGGCAATGCCGGTTATGTGCCCTCGCAGCGTCCCAACTGGTGGCTGGTGGCGGTGCCCGTTGCCGCAATGCTATGCATGGGCTCCTTTTTTGGGTCCTCCCAAACTGCTTTGACGGCGTTCACGGGCGTTTACGGTTCCGTTGATCAAGCAGGGCTGATGTACGCCATCATGGGCGCCAGCTCCGCCATCACTGCGTTGTCCGTGGCCTATTGGCCCACCAGATTTAGTTATTCGTGGCGCTGGGTGGTCTCGGCGGGGCTCATGGCGGCCAGCACCGTCATGTTCCTCCTGCCGGCGTCCCTGGGCCACATGGTGTGGGTGCTGCTGCTCGTGGGTCTTTTCGTGGGACCCACCATGGTAACCATCTTTAGCGTCGGCAGTGTGGTGGCTCCGCCGCAGTGGATGGGGACAGTCATGACGGCGCTCGCCAGCGGCATTGTGGCAGGTACTGCCCTGGGTTCCTCGGTGGCGGGAACCCTGGCCCAGAATGTGGGCCATCACGCGGCCTTTATTGTCCCCCTTGCCTCAGCGTCGGCCCTGCTATTGCTGGGAATCGTGGCAGCAGTGATTTTGCGTGACAAGCTGGCACGCGTCCACTAGACCGCCAGCGCAGGAACTTCAGCGCAGGAACGCAATGGCGGCGTCCTTGAATTCCCGGGACGTGACAGTGTTGCCGTGGTCGCGCCCGGCAATGACCGCCTGCTGCACATCCTGGGCCAGGTCCGCCAGGCGGCTCATGCTTCGGGCGCGTTCATCGAGTTCCCCCGCCACGAGCAACACGGGCATCTGCGGTACGGCGTCGGCGGGGCTGAACGGCTCCATTTTTACTGCCTGGATCAAGGACAGCAATGCGAAAATATTGTTCGTGGGAATGAGTTGGGCCATGGAGAGCAGCCAGGCTGTGGAGGGGTCCGCAATGGGTGTGCCGTCATTGAGGAAGTCCTGGGCCGCCCGCAAATCAAAATCAGCCAGCGGGTCCTCGGGGTTGGGGCCGCCGAGGACCATTCTACGCACCAGTTCCGGTTGCGTGGCCCCAAATTCCCACGCCAGCCGGGACCCGAGGGAATAGCCCAAAAGGTCGACGCCGCTGCTGGGATCCGCGGCCGTGAGGGGCTTGACGCCGTGGTCAACGAGCACCTGCAACAAATCGGCGCGGATCTTGCCCGGCGTGTAGGAGTCCAAATCATAAGGCGACACACTGCTGCCATGACCTGGCAAATCAACACTAATGACACAGCGCCCGGCCTGGTTGAGGGCCTTCACCCAGCCGGTCTTGACCCAGTTCAATTCCGTGGAAGAGGCAAAGCCGTGAATTAATAAAACCGGTGGCAAGGTGGCGGCTTGAACGGGTTCAAAAACCACTGTCTTCAGTCCGGCAAAGGAGCCCTCCGTGCTGTGCGGTTCCGCTCTATGGCGGGGAGCCGTTGCGCTGCTGCCTGGGGTAACCATGGCCAACCTTTCCCGCGGAGGCACCCGCCGCCGTCGTAGCTCAACCATAGCGAAATCCATGCGATGGCGGGACTGCACGGCTTAGGTTTGCGGCTGGGCCTTTTTGCCGCGGCGCGTTTGGGCGAATTTACTCAGCCCGGCGATGACGGCGACCAGGGTGAAGGTGCTGAGCAGCTGCCGGCAACTGGCGGGATCGCTAAAGCCCACCACAAAGATGGCCAGCAAAATCACCAGCCCGGCAATGGTTGGCCAGGGGAAGGCCCGCATGCGCAGGGGCAGTTCGGTGCCCTCGCGGTCGGCGCGGCGGCGCAACACCCACTGCGAAACCAGGGCCGAGCCCCACACCACCAGGCAGGTGGAGCCCACTAAATTCAGCAACAGTGTCAAAACGGTGTTGGGGTAAAAGAACTCCCAACCCACGGTGACAAAGCCGAAGGCCACCGAGAGCAACACGGCCGCCACGGGCACTTGGAACTTGTTGGTGTAGGAAAAGATCCGAGGGGCTTCACCGCGTGCGGAGAGGGAATGAATCATGCGGGACGCGCCGTACAGGTTGGCATTGAGCGCTGACAGCAGGGCCGCGGCAGCCACCAGGGTAATGGCAGTACCAGCCCACTTTAGTCCGGCGAAGTTTAAAACTCCCGCGAACGGTGACTCAAGGGCATCGGAAGTCCACGGCAGGACGGCGGCAATGATGAAAATGGAGCCTACGTAAAAGATGAGGATGCGCCACACCACCGTGCGCACGGCGGCAGCTACGCTCCGTGACGGGTTGGGCGTCTCAGCTGCTGCCACTGCAACAATTTCCGTGCCGCCGAAGGCAAAGATCACAACAAAAAGCGCCGTCGCTATGCCTGCCATGCCCTGGGGGGCAAAGCCGCCCTCGTTGACAAAGTTACCCAGACCCGGGGACGCTGCCCCCGGCACCAAACCCAGCAGCAGTGCCACGCCGAAGAGCAGAAATGCAACAATGGCCACAATTTTCACGAGGGCAAACCAATATTCAAATTCCCCATAGTTCTTCACAGAGGTGAGATTAATGGCTGTGAAAACGAGCATAAATATTAATGTCAGTGCCCAAGCCGACAGAACCGGCCAAACGGTAACGAGAAGTTGGGATGCACCTAAAGCCTCCGCAGCAATAACCACCACAAGTTGCAGCCACCACAGCCAGCCCACGGTGGATCCTGCGGTCCGGCCCATGGCCTTTTCGGCATAGACGGAAAAAGCGCCCGAGTTTGGGTTGGCGGCAGCCATTTCGCCCAGGGCCCACATAACTAAAATGATTAGCGTGCCAGCGACCATGTAGGAGATCAACACGGCCGGTCCGGCAGTCATGAGCCCTTCGCCGGAGCCTAAGAACAACCCTGCGCCAATGGCGCTGCCCAGGCCCATCATGGTGAGCTGGCGTTGTTTCAGCGATGTGCCCAGACCCGTAGGCGCTGTCGTTGCCGCCGAGGCTGCGGACTGGAGCTTCATGAAAAACTATGCCTTCTTTAGGGGTGCCTGCCCGGCATCGAGACGGGGTGTCGAGATGGGGAGGGGCCGGTAGCCCCGCCAAGCATTATCCCCCTTGGGAACCGCGCACCCAAAATGGCACCCGCCGTCATAATTTGTTCTCCAGCGGACGTCGCCCTATCATAAGTTATAGTCAAAATGACCTTAACTAGAATATTTCCAATGAACGGGGCCAGTTTGTTCAACTCCACAGCCGGTGGTTTTGCTGCAGCGAATATCAACGAACGTCAGGCGCTGCCACCGGCGTTGGCGATTTCCACGGTGATTTTCACCCTGCGCCCCAGCGCCAGCAGTGGCCGGCCCACCCTGTGGTTACCCCTGGTGCGAAGGACACGCGAGCCCTTCCAGGATCTTTGGGCGCTGCCCGGCGGCCCGCTGACGCAGATTGACTCATTGCAGGACGCTGCTGCCCGGAACCTGCAGGACACCACGGGGCTGGCGCCGGCATATTTGGAGCAGCTGTACGCCTTTGGGGGGCTGCACCGCTCGCCGGGCCAGCGCGTGGTTTCAATTGTCTATTGGGCGTTAGTGCAGTCCACGGAGGCTGCACTAACGCAGGAGTCTGAAAATGTGCAGTGGTTTCGCGCTGACGGACTGCAGCCCCTGGCCTTTGATCACAATGAAATTGTGGATTACGCGCTCTGGAGGCTGCGTAACAAGATGACGTACGGCTTTATTGCCCACCACCTGCTGGGAGAAAAATTCACACTTGCCCAGGTGCGAGGGGTGTATGAAGCGGTTTTGAACCGCAATGTTGATCCCGCCAATTTTCGACGCCAGCTCAAGCAGACAGCCACTATTGAAGCCACGGCGGAGTTTTTGCAAGGCGGCAAACATCGTCCGCCCCGCCTGTACCGCTACACCGGAGAAGACCCCGCCGAACATGCCGGCGCGGGGCCGTCCTAAATGTTGTTCCTCACCCATTGCCACTTTTGCCCACTACCCCGGAGCACGCCATGACTTCAGTGAATACCGCCCTTACGCTTATCACGCGTGAACAAGCCGAGCAGCACACGCAGCGCGCGGGCCAGCCCGGCCGCGCCCAGGAAAGCTGCAGTGACGACCTTGTCCAGGGGCCGTGGGAATTTGATCTTGCCGAAGCGCTCGCCGGCACGCCCGGTTACGGCCCCGGTGCCTCGGACCAAGACAGGGCCCCGGCCAGCACCCCCCGTCAGGGACAGTTGCCGCAGGAGTATAAGGATGCCTCCGACGCCGAACTTCAAGCACGCATCATTGCTGCCAAAGCGGAATTGGGGGAGCGGGTGGTAGTGTTGGGACATTTTTACCAGCGTGATGAAGTGGTGCGGTTTGCCGACTTTGTCGGGGATTCCTTCCAGCTGGCCAATGCCGCCCAAACCCGGGACAGAGCCGAGGCAATTGTTTTTTGCGGGGTGCACTTTATGGCTGAAACCGCTGACATGCTCTCCGGTCCCGGACAAAGCGTGATCCTGCCCAATCTTGCAGCCGGTTGCTCCATGGCGGACATGGCTGATCTGCCCTCCGTGGAGGCCTGCTGGGCCGAGTTGGAGATGCTGTACGGCACCGAGCCCGACTCCTCCGGACGTGTTCCCGTCATTCCCGTAACGTACATGAACTCCTCGGCGGCGCTGAAAGCCTTTTGCGGCCAGCATGGCGGCATTGTCTGCACCTCATCCAATGCAGAGACCGTTTTGGAATGGGCGTTTGAACGTGGCCAGCGGGTATTGTTTTTCCCCGATCAGCATCTAGGCCGTAATACGGCCAAGGCCATGGGGATTGAACTGGCACGCATGCCCCTGTGGAATCCACGTCTGCCATTCGGGGGAAACAGCCGCGAAACCATGGATGCGGCCAAGGTGGTGTTGTGGCAGGGTTTTTGCTCAGTGCACAAGCGCTTTACCGTAGCCCAAATTGCCCAGGCGCGCCTTGATTTCCCCGGCGTGCGCGTCATTGTCCACCCCGAGTGCCCCATGGAAGTGGTGGACGCGGCCGACGAGGCGGGCTCCACGGATTACATTTTAAAAGCCGTTGCGGGAGCACCCCCCGGCAGCGTTTTTGCTATTGGCACGGAAATCAACATGGTGAACCGGCTGGCGGCACAGTATCCCCAGCACACCATTTTCTGCCTTGATCCCGTCATTTGCCCCTGTTCCACCATGTACCGAATCCACCCTGGATATTTGGCGTGGGTGTTGGAGGGTCTGGTGGAGGGCGAAGTCCGCAATCAAATCACAGTACCGGAGCACACGGCCGGCTATGCCCGGATTGCCTTGGAACGAATGCTGGCAGCCAAACCCGGTGCGCGGGGACCACGTGGCACCGCGGCTGCACTTCCAGCATGAACAATTCCCGGTTTTTAGTCGTGGGCAGTGGCATTGCCGGACTCTACGGCGCCCTCCTGGCCGTAGAGTCCGGGGCACGCGTGACCCTTTTCACCAAGGGTGAGTTGGCCCTGAGCAATACCCACGCTGCGCAGGGCGGGATTTGCGCTGTGCTGGCACCCGGGACGGCGGCGCCGGGGGACACCGTGGAGTCGCACATGGCCGACACACTCACAGCAGGCGCCGGCCAGTGCGATCCGCTCGCAGTGCGGATTCTTTGCACCGAAGCGGCCGGGGATATTGCGGCGCTGGAGCGCTTTGGCGTCGTCTTTGACAGCGATGCAAAGGGGCGCCGTGCGCTGGGTTTGGAAGGTGCACATTCGGCGCCGCGGATCCTGCATGCCGGTGGAGACGCCACAGGTGCCGTCATTGCCAACGCATTGATAGCAGCCGTGCGTGAGGCGGCTGCGTTGGGTCTGTTGACGGTCATGGAGCACTGCTTTGTCACTGAACTGTGCCAGGCTGAACCAGTCGGTTTCGAGCAGCCCGACGCCGGGACCGTGCCGGGCGCCGTTGTTGGAGTGAAATATGTGGATCTCTGGGACCAGTTGCATACGGTACCTGCCGACGCTGTTTTACTCGCCACCGGAGGCGCCGGACAAGTCTTTGAATCCACCACCAATCCCAGCGTTGCCACCGGTGACGGGGTGGCCCTCGCGTGGCGGGCCGGAGCTGTGCTGGGGGATCTGGAGCATTTCCAATTTCACCCCACGGCGCTGGCGATCGGCAATCATTTCCTGATTTCTGAGGCTGTACGGGGAGCCGGGGCGGTGCTCCGTGATGCCAATGGCGAGCGCTTCATGCACACCTTCCACCCTGAGGGTGAACTGGCGCCGCGGGACGTGGTCTCCCGGAGCATCGACGCCCGGGTGGCTGCGGAGGGCACTGTGGGAGGATGCGTTTATTTGGACGCCACAGGCGTGGAACAAGCCCACGGTGCCGGTTACCTGGCGGCCCGCTTCCCCACCATTGCCGCAGCTACCTCCGCGCTGGGACTTGATTGGACCCGGCAGTGGCTTCCCGTAACCCCCGCCGCCCATTACTGGATGGGCGGGGTGGTGACGGATCTGCAAGGCCGCACGGCAGTGCCAGGCTTGTACGCCGCAGGGGAAGTGGCCTGCACGGGGGTCCACGGGGCCAACAGGCTGGCTTCGAACTCCTTATTGGAAGGTCTTGTTTTTAGCCGTCGGGCCGTGGCAGCTTTTGCAGCGCGGAACCATGGCAGCAGTTGGCCAGCCCCTGCCCCTACGGTGCGCACCTTCGCAGCCGCAAAACCCAGTGCCTGTGGACTTGCGCGTTCGGACATCCGCTCGCTGATGAGCGGGGCGGCGGGTGTGATCCGCGATGGCGTGGCTCTGCAGCGCGCCAGGGCCACGCTCATGGGTGAGAACCACGAAGATTTTCAAAGCGCCGCGCAGCTCCGCCCCACCCGCGGAGCCCAGCAGCCATTACGGCAGCAAGCGGAAGACGAAAACCTGCACTTGGTAGCCCAACTGCTGATCCATGCGGCCATGGCCCGCGAAGAATCCGTCGGTGCGCACTATCGTCAAGATTTCCCACTAACGCCGCCTCACAGGGACCAGCGCAGTCCGCACTTTTGGCGGGCACCCCGCAGTACGCCCGTGTCCCTGCCAGAGTCGACCACCAACCACCAGATGCGTGAAAGTGAAACAGTATGAGCGTCGTCGTTCCTCCCATGACCCCAGTGCCTCCTGTGTCTGCCGTGCCTGCCCTGCCGGAGCAAGCTGTCGCAGACATCCTGCGCATGGCGTTTGCCGAAGATGCTCCCCTGGGGGACATCACCTCGACGACGTTATTGCCCGAACACGCCGTGGCCACGGCCTGGCTGGTGGCACGGGAAGCGGGAACGTTCTCCGGCGGATTGGTGTTTGCCGCAGCCATGCACTACCAAGATCCACAATCCCACGTGGAGCAGCTGGTGCTTGATGGAGGAACCTTCGCTGCAGGGGAGCGGCTCATGAGTGTCACTGGCAAGGCGCGTGCGGTGTTGACGGCGGAGCGGGTGGCCTTGAACCTAACCCAGCGCATGAGCGCCATTGCCACCGAAACAGCTGTGTACGCGCAGCTTGTCGCAGGTACGGGTGCGCGCGTCACCGACACACGTAAAACCACGCCCGGGCTCCGGGTCCTGGAACGCTACGCCGTGCGATGCGGGGGAGGCCACAACCACCGTTTCTGTCTCTCCGACGCCGTGCTGGTCAAGGACAATCACCTGGCCGTGCTGACGGGCGGAGACCCGGAGAAGCTGACAGCTGCGCTCGCGGGTGCGCGGGCTCAACTGCCGCACACGGTGCACTTTGAAGTGGAGGTCGACGACGTCGCGCAAATTGAGCCGGTCCTTGCCGCTGGCGTGGACACCATCATGTTGGACAACTTCACCCTGGAGCAACTGGAGGCAGGCGTTGGGCTCATCAATGGCCGGGCGTGGGTGGAGGCAAGTGGCAATGTCAACGTCTCCACCATTGCCGCCATTGCCCGGACGGGGGTTGATATTATTTCCGTCGGCGTCTTGACCAATGGTGTCAGGGCCTTGGATCTGGGTCTGGACATTGAGTTGAGCCACCCCCAATGATGGATTCCACCATGACGTACCTTGATGCGGCGGCCACCACCGCCGTGCGGCGCGAAGCCATTGAGGCCATGTTCCCCTACCTCAGCAATTGCTTTGGCAACCCGTCGAGCCATCATGAAATGGGGCAGCTGGCAGCCACGGCACTGGAAGATGCAAGGGCACGCTGTGCAGCAGTTCTGGGGGCGCATCCGGAGGAGCTTACTTTTACCTCCGGCGGTACGGAGGCGGACAACCTTGCATTGAAGGGGATTGCGCTGGCACGCAGGTTGGCCAATCCGGCCTTGAACAGGGTTGTCATCAGCGCCGTGGAACACCCGGCAATTGTGGAATCCGCGCAGTACCTGCAACGACTGCACGGGTTTGCTGTGGACGTGGTTCCCGTGAACGCCGCAGCAGAGGTGGCGGCGGGGGATTTTTCGCAATTATTGACCGGGGGCACGGTGGCCGTGGCGTCACTGATGTACGCCAACAATGAAGTGGGGACTGTGCAAAACATTCCGGCGCTGGCACAGGCGGCCAAGCTCGCGCACGTGCCACTGCATACTGATGCCGTGCAGGCTGCCGGCTGGCTGCCTCTGCAGGTTCGCGAACTGGGAGTGAGCGCCTTGAGTGTATCCGGGCACAAGGTTGGCGCGCCCAAAGGAATTGGGCTGCTGTACGTGCAGGCAGGTACGCCATGTGAGCCTCTGCTGCACGGCGGCGGGCAGGAGCGGGGAACGCGTTCGGGAACGGAGAATGTGGCCTTTGCCGTTGCCCTGGCCACAGCCATGGAGTTGGCGGAGGCTGAACGCGGAGAGACGGCCCAAAGGGCTGCCACGCTCCGGGATAATTTTATTGCACTGGTGCAAGAACTCATTCCCAACGCAGTTTTAACAGGTCATGCGCAGGCGCGGTTGCCAGGGGTGGCATCTTTTTGCTTACCGGGGACCAGCGGGGAGGCAGTGCTGTTGGAGTTGGAACGACGGAACATCATGTGCTCTTCGGGCTCAGCGTGCGCAGCCGGATCGGATGAACCGTCGGCAGTGCTGACAGCCATGGGCATTGAGCGGGAGGTGGCGCAAACGGCCCTCCGTTTCAGTTTTAGCGCCGGTGTCACCGCCGCGCAACTAAACATTGCGGGACATGAACTGGCTGCCGCGGTGAAAACTATGCAGCAACTCGACTTGCGGGGACGGGCTTCCCGGAGCAGAAATTAGGCAAGAGAATTAGCACTAATTAGTTGGGTGCTATTGGGCGTAGGGTGAAGAAAAGCAGGCCACGCCGGCCCGCGCGGACGCTGAGGAGAACGCCATGACTGCCACCGTTCCTGTTTCTGAATGTGCTGTTGCCAACTGTTCGTTTAATGACCACACCCACTGCTCAGCTGCCGGCATCACCATTGGCGGGCAAACCGATCACGCACAGTGCGCTACGTTTATTGATGTAGGAACCCACGGTGGTCTGCCGAAGGTTTTGGCCTCAGTGGGAGCATGCCAGCGCAGCGAGTGCAGGCACAACGACCACTTGATGTGTGGCGCCGACTCCGTCAAGGTGGGCCCCGGAGCCGACAGCGCCGACTGCCTCACGTACGAGCATTAAAACCAGCCGGTTCCTGGCGGGCCTTCGCAGTAGCCGTTGAGCGGGCCACATGCACACGCCGGAAAATCCAATAGCGCAGCAGTAGGAACCGGGTCAGCGCCGACGCCACGTTGCCCAAAACAATCACGGCAAGTTCTGTGCTTATTGGCGGATTCACAACGAGCTGATGCAGCACCCACAGGCTGCCACTTGTCAGTGCCAGAGCCAGGGCCATGACTCCGACCCCGCGCAGCTGATCCCGCCACCACAGCGCGGGGCTGGAGATGCCAAAACTAAAACGGCGATTTAACGAGGTGTTTAATACTGAACACAACACCAGGGAAACGGTGTTGGCCCACTGAGTTCCCAGCCAGGGGCGCAGGCTGGCAAAGAGTGTCATGGAGATAGCCGTGCAAATGATGGCGACCACGGCAAAGCCGCGTATTTGCACCAGGAGCGCCACATGACGATTGCGCCAGCGCATGACGGCAGCGCGAATCCTGCTTTGAGCTCTCAAGAACACAGGCCCCTATGCGCCAGCAACAACGACACTACGCAGCTGGTCCCTGCCACCCCCACGGGCCATCACGGCATCCGCGGATGAGGGGCACATGCTGGTGGCGCGGGGGCGGACGCGGGCGAAGCTGTGCGGCACACTAATCATGGGGACATTGTACCTTTTGGGCCGGGGAGCAAAATTTAGCGCGAGGCAACGGCCGCGCGTATTTTTTTCGTCAACTGCTCCAGTGTGCGCATTTCCTCTTCTGTGAGAGCGGCATCCATGAGCTCCATAATGTGCTGGACATGAGCGCGTCCCACCGTTTTTTGCAGCTGTGCCCCCGACTCGGTCAGTCCTATCAGCACCCCGCGCTTGTCATCTTCGGCACTTTTGCGACGAATCAAACCCCGTGCCTCGAGCCTGTCCACCATGCGGGAGATGCTTGGTTGGGTCAACAACACGTGGTCATTGAGTTCATTGAGTCGCAACCAGCCGCTGGGGCAGCGGGAGAGATTGAACAAAATGTCGTACTCGCGGCTGCCCACGTCCTTGAAAGTGGGTTCCCTGTGTAACTCCCGCATCATGGCCACTTGAGCGCGCAGCAGCGATTCCCAAGCGTCAGTTGCCAACTTGCGGTGCCCGGCAGCGGCCATCTCAATGCACCCCTTCGGCATGGGCAAGCGCGGCAGCGGACTGCGCGGCTGCGCGGCGGGCTTCGAAGGTGGGAGCTGCAGGAACGGCAGCCGGGCGATTTTTGGCAAACTCTTCACGCAGGGTGGGAAGCACGTCAGAGCCAAATAAATCCAACTGTTCCAAAACAGTCTTCAGCGGCAACCCTGCGTGATCTATGAGAAACAGCTGGCGTTGGTAGTCACCAAAGAAGTCACGAAAAGCAAGGGTCTTGTCAATCATTTCTGCCGGGCTGCCCACCGTCAGTGGTGTTTGCGAGGTGAAATCCTCCAGCGAGGGGCCGTGTCCATAAACGGGGGCATTGTCAAAGTAGGGCCGGAATTCATTGACCGCGTCCTGGGAATTCTTGCGAATGAAGAACTGCCCTCCCAAACCCACAATGGCCTGTTCGGGGGTGCCGTGCCCATAGTGTGCATAGCGCTCACGGTAAAGGTTAATGAGCTGAATGTAGTGCTCCTTGGGCCAGAAGATGTTGTTGGCAAAGAAACCGTCGCCGTAGTATGCGGCAATTTCAGCCACCTGCGGCGTGCGAATGGCGCCATGCCACACAAACGGGGCGACGCCGTCGAGCGGGCGCGGCGTCGCCGTGAAGCCACGCAGCGGCGTCCGGAATTTCCCTTCCCAATTGACCACTTCCTCATCCCAAAGACGGCGCAGGAGGGCGTAATTCTCCACCGTCAGCTCCACGGAATCCTGATTGTTCTTGCCAAACCAGGGGTAGACGGCGGCTGTATTGCCACGGCCCAACACCAAATCCGTTCGCCCGTCGGAGAGGTGCTGCAGCGTGGCAAAATCCTCCGCTATTTTTACCGGGTCACTGGTGGTGATCAGTGTGGTGGTGGTGGAAAGAATGATCTTCTTAGTTTGGGCCGCAATAAATCCCAAAATGGTGGTGGGGGAGCTGGGATAAAACGGCGGATTGTGGTGCTCGCCGGTGGCAAAGACATCCATGCCGACGTCCTCGGCGTGCTTGGCTATGGTGGTGATGGCCTTGAGCCGCTCGTGCTCGGTGGGGGTGCGGCCAGTGGTGGGATCCATGGTGATGTCGCCGACACTGAAAATTCCGAACTGCATGATGCACTCCTTGGCCCTGCGGGATCACCGCAAGATATATGCGTTTGTATCTATAATAGGAGTCAACCAGGCAATCCGGCAAAATGTTCCCACGGTGTTGCTAGTCATTGGCTGCGCGGCGGCCGCGGACCTTGGGAATGGCGCCGGTAGTCCAGTCCTGGAATTCCACTTCCCGCTGCGCTGCACCGGCGCGCGCCCCGGGCTTATGCACGACGTGCAAGGATTTCACCAGCTCCCTGCGTTCCTTTCGCCCTTCAATGAGACGGTACAGCACCGGCACCAGAAGCAGTGTCAATGCCGTGGAGGAGACCAGTCCCCCCACCACCACCACTGCCAGGGGCTGGGAAATGAAACCACCGCTGCCGGTCAGACCCAGTGCCATGGGGGTCAGGGCAAAGATGGTGGCCAGGGCCGTCATGAGAATGGGACGCAGACGCTGTCTGGCGCCGTGTTCAATGGCGTCGGCTACGTTCATGCCGGGACTGCTGCCCGTGGGCAGGCGGTATTGATTAATAAGGTCAATGAGCACAATGGCATTGGTGACAACAATTCCCACCAGCATGAGCATGCCAATCAGGGACGGCAGGCCCAGGGGAGTGCCGGTGATGAGCAACAGGGCAATGGCGCCCGTCGCGGCAAAGGGAATGGACACCAGCAAAATAAGTGGCTGAATGAGCGACTTAAACGTAGCCACCATAATGATGTAAACAATGGCAATGGCCGCCAGCATGGCCAGACCCAATTGTTGGAACGACTCCGCCTGCTGGGTTGCGGCGCCGCCAATTGCAGCTACTGTTCCTGGAGGCAGCGTGGTCTCGTTCAAGCGTTTCTCCACCTCTGAGCTCAATGAGCCCAAAGCATCCCCCTCCGGGGCAATGGAAACGGTGGCCGTGCGTTGGCCGTCAGAGGAGGTGACTGTCAGCGGTGTTTGCACCTCTTGAACCGTTGCCACCTCGGAGAGCGGAACCGGCCCCGCTGCCGTGGGGATTTGGGCCGCTGCGAGGGCCCTGATGGAATCAAACGTGGTGCCTAAACCAATTTGCACCGGGTAGTCATTGGTATCAATACGCACGGTACCGCCCGGCAGCGGACTCACGGTTGCCGCCAGCAGGCCCGTGATCTGCTGCTCATCCAAACCAGCAGCAACGGCCTTGGCCCTGTTGACATTAACCTGGATCACCGGCTGGGAACCGCTGAGGTTGCTTGTCACTGATTGGGCGCCGGGCAGCCCTGTCATGGCCTGCACTAAGGTGTCGCTGGCCTGCTGCAGTTCCTCACCGGTAGTGGATTTAATAATGACATCCACGGTGTTTGACATGCCAAAGCCGCCACCCTGGGA
>JBBSSM010000028.1:0-33966 GCA_038242155.1 Actinomycetales bacterium
CCGGCACGCTCTGAGAGCACTCCGGACATGGCGCCAAAAACCAGCGGCGTTGTGATGAGCATGGCGCCCGTGAACAAGCCAACCAAGGTGATGTTCTGCGTGGTGGTGCCGCCAATGATCCAAACAATCAAACCCACCACAAAAACAACCGCGAAGGTCATGAGAACCCACTTGGCGGTTTTGCCCCTGACCTTGGTCTGCTGCCAGGCCAGGTAGGCCAGTGCCACGCAGGCGAGGGAGACCAGGACACCCATGCCCTTGGCCGGCAACGCCAAATTGGGTACCTGCCACAGGTCATTGTCCTGGGAAATCCGGAACGTTGCCGTGCCACTGGGGCCCAGCACAATGAAAACAACCACGGCAAACAAGGCCAAGACACCCAGGAGAATGGGTGTCTTCCAGCTGCGGACGGCTACTGCATCGACGGTTTTCACCGCTTCGTTTTTAGCAGTGATGCTCATGCTGGCACTCCTTCACGGCTAACAGCTTTAATCCGGAACATGGAACGGATCAATGGCGGGGCGGCAATGAACAATACAATGAGCGATTGGACCACCGCCACAATGTCAATGGAAACGTCGGCGTTGACGGCCATGGAGGTGCCGCCTGCCTTGAACGCGCCAAACAAGATGGCGGCAAAGAACGTCCCCCACGGTTTGGAGCGCCCCAAAAGCGCCACCGTGATGGCGTCAAACCCAATGCTGCCGGCAATGTCGGCGTCGAGAATTTTTTCCGTGCCGGCCAGCTGCGTCACGCCGGCAAGGCCTGCCAAGGCACCGGATAGGAGCATCACCGTGATGTAACCGCGGGAGACCAGCATGCCCGCAGTCCGTGCCGCGCGGGGATTGGCGCCAATGGCACGGTACTCAAAACCCAGGGTGGAGCGGTTCAGGAGCCACGACACGCCAATGACGGCCAGCACGGCCACAATCAAGCCGGCGTGGACGCGGAAGTTGGGGCCCAGCAGCAGCGGAAACATGGCTGTTTCATGCATGCGCGGACTGATGGGGTTGCTGCTGGAAGGATCCCGCAGCTGGTTCTTCAGCAGGAACAACACCAGGGAGACGGCAATGTAGTTGAGCATGATGGTCACAATGACCTCATGCGCGCCCGTGCGGGCCTTCAAAAATCCTGCAATGCCGCCCCACAAGGCACCGCCCAAGGCGCCCGCCAGGGCCACTGCCACCAGGTGGATGCCCGGGGGAAGTTCAATCATGAAACCCACGACGCCGGCGAACGTGGCACCGAGGATGATCTGGCCCTTGGCACCAATGTTGAACAAGCCCACCCGGAATGCCAAGGTCACGGCAAGTCCCGACAGGATCAGCGGGGTGGCGAAGGTGAGGGTTTCAAAGATGCCCAGCCTGCCCTGCCAGGTGCGGGCATTGGGATCGTAAGTGGCACCGCGCAAAAGCGCGCCATAGGCTTCGGAGACCGAGGCCCAAATGGCTTTGAAGGTGGCGCTGGGATCGCCAAAGAAGTAGCCCATGGCCGTGGTGACACGGGTGTCGGTGAACGCAATGAGGATCCCGCCAATAAACAGGGCCACCACCACGGCCAAAACGGAGATCATGGCGTTGCCGCTGACAATCTCACGCATTAACGAGCTGTTGTTGTTTTCCTTCGGACTCTGGGCCGCAGGCGTGGGGGCGTGCAGGCCACCCAACTGTGTTGCTTCCGGCTGTGTTGTCTCGGGTTGTGTTGTTTCCGGCTGTGTTGTTTCCGGCTGCGGGGTGGCCCCAGCGGGCTTGTTCATATCGGCCTGGCTCATGGCTGGACCCCTTCACCGTTGGCGCTGCGGTCTCCGGGGTTGCCGGAGCCTTGCTGAGAAATAATGTGTTCCTGTGCTTCGTCCAGGGGAAGTCCGGCCATCATCAAGCCCAACAGTTCCCGGCTGGATTTACCCGGCACGATTCCCATGAGCCGGCCCGCAAAGAGCACGGCAATGCGGTCGGCCAGTTCCAGCACCTCATCGAGCTCGGTGGAAACAATGACCACGGGGGTGCCGGCGTCGCGCTCGGTCACAATGCGCTTGTGGAGGAACTCAATGGAGCCGACGTCCACGCCGCGGGTGGGTTGGGAGGCAATGAAGAGCTGCAATGGCCGGGCAAGTTCGCGTGCCAGCACCACTTTTTGCTGGTTACCACCGGACAAGGTGGTGGCCGCGTCCTGGGATGATTGCGCCCGAACATCAAATTCGGCCACCTTTTCCACCGCGTTTTTGGCAATGACTGCCCTGTTCATGGTGCCCCGGCGGGAATAGGGGGCCTGCTTGTACAGATCCAGCACCAGGTTTTCGGCAATGGAGAACTCCCCCACCAGACCATCGTCCTGGCGGTCTTCGGGAACAAATCCGACGCCGGAGTCCAGGATCTGCCGGACGCTGCGGCCCACCAGTTCCTTGCCGTTGAGCGTGATGGAACCGAGCACGTGCTTGTGCAGTCCCAACACGGCCTCGGTGAGCTCGGTCTGGCCATTGCCCTGCACCCCGGCAATCGCCAGGATCTCGCCCTTGGCCACGCTCAGGGTGACGTCGTTGAGGAGACGCTGGCCGGCGTCGTTCATGACAGTGAGGTTGGTGACCTTGAAGGTCACCTCGCCGGGGGTGGCAGGGGCCTTGTTCAGGGTGAGATTGACGGCCCGGCCCACCATGAGGGCCGCCAGCTCCGTGGTGGAGGCCGACGGCGCTGCCGAGCCCACTACTTTGCCGCGCCGAATGACTGTGATGGTGTCGGAGATGGCTTTAACCTCGCGGAGTTTATGCGAGATGAACACAATGGAGGTGCCGCCATCACGCAACTGGCCCATGATGGCCATCAGCTCGTCGGTTTCCTGGGGTGTGAGCACGGCTGTGGGTTCATCCAGGATCAAAATTTTGGAGTTGCGCACCAGCGCCTTAATGATCTCCACGCGCTGCTGCACACCCACGGGAAGATTTTCCACCAGAGCGTCGGGGTCAACGTCAAAACCAAAACGGGTGGAAATTTCACGGATCCGCTGGCGGGTTTGCTCCAGATTCAAAACGCCCCCGAAGGAGGTCGCCTCGGCGCCCAGCGCCACGTTCTCAGCCACCGTGAACACGGGGACCAGCATGAAGTGCTGATGCACCATGCCAATGCCTGCGGCCATGGCGTCGCCCGGACCGGCGAACGTGACCTTCTTGTCGTCAACCAGGATTTCCCCGGACGTTGGCTCGTACAGTCCGTACAGCACATTCATGAGCGTGGACTTGCCGGCACCATTTTCACCCAGCAGGCTGTGGATTTGTCCGGGTTCGACCACCAGGTCGATGTGGTCGTTCGCCACCAGGGAGCCAAAGCTCTTGGTGATCCCCCGAAGTTCAAGTTTCAACGTTTTATGCCCGTCGTTGGTTGGTTAAAGTACAACAAACATGGACGTTGCGGGCCGTTTGGCGACCCGCAACGTCCATGTCAAAAATATTACTTGGGGCTTGCCTCGGACTTCACCTTGATGGAGCCGTCAATGATGCCCTTTTTAATGTCCTCGAGCTGGGACTTGGTGTCAGCACTGACTTCGGAGTCAAGGTCGTGGAACGGAGCCAGGGCAACACCTTCATTTTCCAAGGTGCCAACATACGGGGTCGGGTCGAAGTTGCCTTCAACGTCTTCCTTGACAATGGCCTCAATGGCCTCGCCCATGGTCTTGATGACGGACGTCAACAGCACCGACTTGTAGGCGGGAGCTGTCAGGTAGCCGTCAGAGTCAACCCAGATCAACTTGGCGTCCTTGCCGGAGCTGTTGGCGGCCAAAATGGCGTCGCCTGCACCCTTGCCCAACGGGCCGGCCACGGGCATGATCACATCAGCACCTTCGGAAATTAAGTTGTTGGTGATCTTGGTGCCCTCCTGCACAATTTCAAAGGTGTTGGCGAAGGAGCCCTGCTGGGTGGCAGCATCCCAGCCAAGAACCTTTACGTCCTTGCCCTGCTTCTCGTTGTAGTACTTCACACCGTCGGCAAAGCCGTCCATGAAGATCGTGACGGTGGGGATGTTAATGCCACCGAAGGTTCCCACCTTGCCGGTTTTGGACGTTGCTGCGGCCGAGTAGCCGGCCAGGAAGGCGGCCTGGGCTGTGTCGTACACGATTGGTTTGACGTTGGGCGCGTCCACGCTCTGGTCATCGACAATGGCGTAGTGCAGCTCCGGGTTGTTCTTGGCAGCCTCACCCGTGGCTTCAGCGAGCAGGAAGCCCACAGTGACAGTGAGGTCGCAACCTGCGCTGGCCATCTGGCTGAGGTTGGGCGCGAAGTCCGCGGTGCTCGATGACTGGGCTTCCTTCATGGTGATGCCCAGGTCCGTCACGGCGCTTTTCAAGCCTTCGTAGGAGGACTGGTTGAAGGACTGATCATCAAATCCACCGGAGTCGGAGACGATGCAGCCCAGGAAGTCCGCTGCTGCGGGGTTGGCCGAGTCATTGCCGCCCGGTGCCGGCGGGGCTTCGCCGCAGCCTGTCAACACCAGGGCAAGCGCACTCACGGCAACGGTTCCAACGATGGTGCCGCGCTTGGCGGTCGAGAGAAGCAGGTTTTTCAAGATTCCTCCATGGGGTGTATGGCCGCTGTGCAGGGACGCCCCACGCGTGTAGCGCTTAACTCAAGAGTCAGACCGTTAGGGGTCATGAACCTCCCAGTCACGCCATGTTCCGTGACGCACCCCTGCATTGCGATGCTAGGAACACCCTAGTGTGATTTTGCTACTGCTTGGTAGAGAAGTAGCGATGACTGCTGCGCATTGTTGGGGAACCGTTATACAACCGCCCCTAAAGACCCTCCTGCGCTCCTTGCCGACACGTGAAAACGGGTTCCACACACCGGCGCACCCGGGTAGGCCGGGTTCAGTGTTCCTGCGATGCACGCAGGGTGCGTAAGGCCGCGGCGCACAGGACACGGATACCCACCGACAGGGCACGCTCGTCCACAATGTAGTCGCCGCGATGCAGATCGTATTCCTCACCGCCGGGAACGTGCGTGCCCAACCGCATGAGGGAACCGGGAATGCCCTGCAGGAACCAGGCAAAGTCTTCACCGCCCATGGATTGCGGTGCCAAAACCACTGACTCCTCGCCCAATTCGGCGCGGGCAGCGGCTTCAATCACAGCTGTCTCATGTTCGGAGTTGACCACCGGAGGAACGCCACGGGTGTGTTCCAGGCGCACGTCCACGCCAAAGGGAGCCGCCACCTGCTGCACCACCTCATCCAGGAGCTCCCCTGCTGCGTGCCAGGCCTCCCGGTCAAGGCAGCGCATGGTGCCACTCATGACGCCGCTGACAGGAATGGCATTGGGTGCAGAGCCGGCGTTAAGTTGGCCCCACACCACTGAAACGCCGCTGCGTACATCCACCCGGCGGGAAAGCACTGCCGGGACACTGATAGCTATCTGGGCGAGGGCAAACACCAGGTCCTCGGTCAAATGGGGACGGGAAGTGTGTCCGCCCCGGCCCGTCAGCTCAATTTTAATGGTGTCTGAAGCGCTGGTGATGGGCCCAATGCGGGTACCAATCCTGCCCACGTCAATACGTGGATCGCAGTGCAGTGCCATGATGCTTGGAACGCCGTCGAGGGCGCCCTGGTCGATACAGGAAAGCGCCCCGCCGGGCATGGTTTCCTCAGCCGGCTGGAAAATAATGCGAATCCGGCCGCCCAGGGGGGTGTGCTCATGCATGGCGGCCAGCACCAGGGCAATGCCCAGCATGGTGGCGGTGTGGAAATCATGACCGCAGCCGTGGGTGACCCCATGATTGCGCGAAGCGAAAGCCAACCCCGTCTCTTCGACAATGGGCAAAGCATCAATGTCTCCACGCAACGCCGTGGCAATGGGCCCGTCCCCCACATCAACTATGACCCCGGTGCCGTCCAGACGGCGGGGCTTCAAACCGGCTTCGCAGAGCCGATCGTATATTTTGCCGGAGGTGCGAAATTCCTGAAACGACAGCTCGGGGTGCGCATGGAGATCACGGCGGAACTCAATGACCTCATCAAGCAGGGGTTCCAGCCATGGGCCCACCAGTTCAGTTGGTTCTGTTTCCATCGAGTAATTACGCACGCTTGAAACTCTAACCATGTCACTGCACCATGTCCGCATTAGCGAACGCCGCATTACAACTGCATTCGCCAATGGCCCGGCCATGGTTTATGCACACGCCCTACAACACGCCCGTTTCGCCCTGCGCCTTGAGCCCGTCCACAGCTTTTTTGACCAGTTGTGAATGCTCACGCGTGGTGACAAGCAAAGCATCCGGAGTGTCAACCACCACCACGTCCTGAATGCCAATGAGCGCAATCACCCGGGTGGTATCGGTCACGACAATGCCGGTGCTGTCCTCAGTGAAGACCCGTGCGCCTTCGCCAATGACCTTGACGTTGTTGTTCTCCGCGGCGCTGCTCAGGCGGGCAATCGCGGCGAAATCCCCCACATCGTCCCAGCTGAAGTCAGCCGGGATGACTGCGACGTCACCGGCGTCGGCGGCCGGCTCGGCAACTGCATAGTCAATGGCAATTTTAGGCAGGGTGGGCCAGATGCGGTTCTTGACAGCTATCCGGTCAGGGGTGTCCCAGGCGAGGGCAATTTCCATCACACCCTCATACAGGACCGGTTCGTTGGCTTTGAGGTGGCGGAGCATCAGTTCCACGGGTGCCACGAACATGCCGGCATTCCAGCTGTAATCCCCGCTGGCAAGGTAGCCTTCAGCGACTTCCACGCTGGGTTTTTCCACAAACTCTTCCACGGCATGGGCGCTGGGCGCTCCGGCCACCGACAGCGCCGCACCCATGCGGATATAGCCAAAGCCCGTGGCGGGATGGGTGGGCTTGATGCCAATGGTGACAATTTTATTTGTCGCCGCCGTTTGAATGGCCTCACGGACGGCCTCCTGGAATTTCTCCACCGGGCTGATGACCTGGTCAGCGGCGAAGGAGCCCATGATGGTGGCCGGGTCCCGGGTATATAAAATGGCGGCCGCCAAGCCAATGGCGGCGCCTGAGTCCTTGGGCTCGGTTTCCAGAACCAGGTTCTCATCCGCCACCTCGGGCAGTTGGGAGCATACTGCTTCCCGGTGGGCATCGCCTGTCACCAGCAACACCTTGGAGCCGCTGAGAGGTTCCAGCCTGTCATAGGTGGCCCGGATCAAGGTGCTGCCGCTGCCTGTGAGGTCGTGCAGGAATTTCGGGGCGGCCGCCCGGGACAGCGGCCACAACCGGGTGCCCACGCCGCCGGCGGGAATCACTGCATAAAACCTGTCCAGGGGATCCACGGTGGATGGCCCGGCCTCAACCAAATTTTGCGTATTCATCAGCTCAACAGTAAGCGATCAATGCCCATAGCCCGTGATTGGCGGCAGATATGGCAGCAACCATGGACAAAAATATCGGCAAAAGTTCAGCCCACAGAAGGGGGTGCGGCTACCGGCGTCGTACCTGAAAAGGCACGACTTGGCGCTGTTTTGAGAAACGGCTGCGTGTATTTGCCGTCCGCCTGTGATTTGCTGCATAGAGCAAGGAGTACCTAAGTTGAATATGCTGTTAGCTAAGCCTAAATTTAGGCTTAAGTATGAGTGCTCAGGCCGTGTGCGTTTCCTCCGCGTGGAACCACGCCAACGCAGCGGTGACGCAGGGAAGGTTTATCTAGTGCCGACAAAACCAGCTGGCACTCTGTACCGCGGCCGAGAAGGCATGTGGTCCTGGGTGGGACACCGCATTACAGGTGTCGTGATTTTTATATTCTTGTTGGTGCACGTCTTGGATACCTCATTGGTGAGGGTTTCCCCGGAGGCGTACACAGCAGTTATTGGGGCCTACAAAAACCCCATTATGGGCTTGGGCGAGGCAGGTCTCGTTGCAGCCATTGTTTTCCACGCTTTCAATGGTTTGCGCATCATTGCCATTGACTTTTGGAAAAAGGGTCCTAAATACCAGCGCCAGCTGCTGTGGGGCGTGCTGGCACTGTGGGCCGTGACGATGATTCCGTTCCTGATCCGTCACCTGAGCATTGTCTTCTCCAATTTCTTCGGGGGGCACTAAATGAGTACCGAATCCATTGCCGCACCGCGTTCCAACAGCGCCCTTTCGCCGCAGTACAGGCGCAACAAGGGCTCAGGCACCAGCTTTGAAATGGTTGCGTGGCTGTTCATGCGCCTTTCCGGCGTCGTGTTGATTGTTTTGATTTTCGGCCACCTCTTCGTGAACTTAATGGTGGGCGAGGGCATCCATGCCATTGACTTTGGTTTTGTCGCCGGCAAATGGGCCGATCCCTTCTGGCAGGTCTGGGACCTGGCCATGCTGTGGCTGGCCATGCTGCACGGCACCAACGGTGTACGCACCATCATTAACGACTACGCCGAGCGTGACCGCACCCGCATGACGCTCAAAACGGTCCTGTACATTGCATCAGCCGTGATCATTGTTCTGGGCACCCTGGTCATCTTCACCTTTGATCCGTGCCCTGCCGGCGCCGTCATTGATCTTCCGTCCTTCTGCCCCGTCCCCTAATTCTTGGGTGAGCCGGTCATGGGCCGGTGGGGTGAAGTGAACACCAGCATTTAGTGCAGTAAAGAGAGAAAGAGCATTTAGTATGCAGGTCCACAAATACGACGTCGTAATCGTCGGGGCCGGTGGCGCAGGAATGCGTGCCGCCATTGAATCCGGCCAGCGTGCCCGCACCGCCGTCCTGACCAAGCTTTACCCCACCCGCTCCCACACGGGTGCGGCGCAGGGCGGCATGTGCGCCGCCCTGGCCAACGTGGAAGAGGACAACTGGGAGTGGCACACCTTTGACACTGTCAAGGGAGGCGATTACCTCGTTGACCAGGACGCTGCGGAAGTCATGGCCAAAGAAGCCATTGACGCCGTCATTGACCTGGAAAAGATGGGCTTGCCGTTCAACCGCACGCCCGAGGGCCGCATCGATCAGCGCCGCTTCGGTGGTCACACCCGCGACCATGGCAAAGCCCCCGTGCGCCGTTCCTGTTACGCCGCGGACCGTACGGGTCACATGATTTTGCAGACCCTGTACCAAAACTGCGTCAAGCACAACGTGGAGTTCTACAACGAGTACTACGTCCTGGATCTGCTGACGGTTGAAGAGGAAGCCACGCGCGCCGACGGCAGCATTTATTTGCAGAAGAAGACGGCCGGTGTCGTCTCTTACGATCTGGCCACTGGCGAACTGCATGTATTTCAGGCCAAAAGCGTCATTTTGGCTACGGGAGGCGCAGGCAAGGTCTTCAAGACCACGTCCAACGCCCACACCCTGACCGGTGACGGCATGGGGATCGCGTTCCGCCGCGGCATTCCCCTGGAAGACATGGAGTTCTTCCAGTTCCACCCGACAGGTCTGGCCGGCTTGGGCATTCTGCTCTCCGAGGCCGCCCGCGGTGAGGGTGCCATTTTGCGCAACTCCGACGGTGAGCGCTTCATGGAGCGTTACGCCCCCACCATCAAGGACTTGGCCCCTCGGGACATTGTGGCCCGTTCCATGGCCAACGAGGTCCGTGAAGGCCGCGGTTGCGGGCCCAACAAGGACTACGTACTCCTTGACCTGACCCACCTGGAGCCGGCGCACATTGACGCCAAGCTGCCCGATATCACCGAGTTTGCCCGCACCTACCTGGGTGTGGAGCCGTACACTGAACCTGTTCCAGTGTTCCCCACCGCGCACTACGCCATGGGTGGGGTGCCCACCAACATCAGTACCGAGGTTCTGCAGGACAACGACACGATCGTTCCGGGCCTCTATGCAGCCGGCGAGGTTGCCTGCGTTTCCGTGCATGGATCCAACCGTTTGGGCACCAACTCGCTGTTGGACATCAATGTGTTTGGCAAGCGTGCAGGTATTGCTGCTGCGCAATACGCCCTCACGGCTGATTTTGTCGAGCTGCCGGAGAACCCCGAAGCTGCAACCGTGGCCATGCTGGAGCACGTGCGTATTTCCGATGGCGGTGAGAAAGTAGCTTCGATCCGCAAGGATCTGCAGGACACCATGGATGCCAACATGCAGGTGTTCCGCACCGCGGATTCCCTGAACCAGGTGCTGGCCGACATTGCCGGTTTTGAGGAGCGTTACTCACGCATCACCGTCCAGGACAAGGGCAAGCGCTTTAACCTGGACCTGTTGGAGGCCGTGGAGTTGGGCTTCTTGCTGGAGCTGGCCAAGGTCATGACGGTGGCTGCCCTGCACCGTCAAGAGTCCCGCGGCGGTCATTACCGTGAGGACTTCCCGGACCGCGATGATGAGAACTTCATGAAGCACTCCATGGCGTTCCTTGACTCAGCGGTGACGGCGGAGAGCTCCGCGGAGTCCATTGCTGGAATCCGTTTGGAGACCAAACCTGTAGTTGTTACCCGTTACCAGCCAATGGTGAGGAAGTACTAATGAGCACCGTGGAAACGCAGTTGCCGGAGCCGGCATCGAAAATTGAATTGCCCGCACACCTCGGTGGTGACGGCGGCGAAATCCCCACGTTCGACGTCACCCTCCGGGTCCGGCGTTACGATCCCGAGTTCTCCGCGGAGTCGACGTGGGAAGATTTCACCATGACCATGTATGGCACCGACCGCGTGTTGGATGCCCTGCACAAGGTGAAGTGGGAGCAGGATGGCTCGCTGTCCTTCCGCCGTTCCTGCGCTCACGGTGTGTGTGGTTCCGATGCCATGCGCATCAACGGCCGCAACCGCCTTGCCTGCAAGACCCTGTTGAAGGACCTGGACACGTCCAAGCCCATCACCGTGGAGCCCATCAAGGGCCTTCCGGTGGAGAAGGACTTGATTGTGGACATGGAGCCGTTCTTCCAGTCCTTCCGTGAAGTTATGCCGTTCTTGGTCAACCGCGGCCACGAGCCCACCAGGGAGCGTCTGCAGTCCGCCGAGGACCGTGAGCGTTTTGATGACACCACCAAGTGCATCCTTTGCGCGGCGTGTACGTCCTCCTGCCCCGTTTTTTGGACCGACGGTCAGTACTTCGGACCGGCAGCCATTGTCAATGCGCACCGTTTCATCTTTGATTCCCGCGATGATGCCGGCGACATGCGCTTGGAAATCCTCAATGACAAAGAGGGCGTGTGGCGTTGCCGTACCACCTTCAACTGCACCGAAGCATGCCCCCGCGGCATCCAGGTCACGCAGGCCATTGCCGAGGTCAAGCAAGCCATCCTGTCCCGCCAGATCTAAGTTTCCTTGGTCTGCAAAAACGCCGCTCCCTTGGTTGGGGGCGGCGTTTTTTGTGTCTTTTGGGCCTCTTTGCCATCCCGCTTCCCCGTTCTCCCTGGTCCTCCCGTCCTTTCGGCGCCGAGTCCGACGCGGCGCCACACTATTTTTGCCCGTTCCCGCCTTTTTCCCCGTCTTTTCCCCGTCTTTTCCCGCCGAGTCCGATGCAGCACTGTCGAATCCGACGTTGCCCCGCGTCTGACTCGACGGCTGTGGGTCTGACTCGACGTGGCCAGAGATATCCACAGATTCCCATAGCGCCCGTTTTCCGCAGCCTTAAGCAGCGATGCTTGGAATCATGAACCAGTCATCCAGCTTCTTCAAGTACGACTCCAACGCCTCCTCCAGGGGCAGGCCGCCGGACGCTATATTCCCCACGGACACAATTGGGTCCGAAAGTCCCCTTACGGCGAAGTTCTTGCAGGTTTTTCCCGCCACAAGAGTCGCTTGGCGAACCAGCCAGTTACAAGATGCGGGTTTTGGAGGTCGAGCCATACAGTGCTTAGTGGCTAACGGTGTGCTCCTGCGCATTCACTATGGCACCTACTTTCGACGCTCCACGTGGGACAAACTTCCAAGTGTCGCTCAAGAACGCACCAAAATCACCATGCATCATTTTGGTACGTTGAATAGGTCAGCGACGGGCTCTATCTACAGTCACAGCTCGGCAGCTAGGCTCCATGGGTTGCACCTGTGGCAGGCTGATGACCTCATCCATATAACGCAAACCACCAAGCCGTCGAGTTCAGGTTGTGATGACGGTACACGTTTGCACAAATCAGCCCTGCCATCCGGGGATATCACGCAAATTGGTGAGCTGCACGTGACCACCTTGGAGCGCACGGTGGTGGACTGCTGTCTAACCATGAGCTACAAGCAATCGCTCATTATCACCGACAACGCCCTTCACCGCGGCGCTTCCATGCATCTTTTACAGGAAATGGCCAGTCGGTTACCGCGCCACCGGGGTGTGCGAAATCTTCGGAAGGTGTTGGCCCACGCTGATGGGCTTTCCGAATCTCCCGGGGAAACACTCACCCGCGATCTTCTACGCGAACTCAACATAGAACGGCCGCAGCTGCAACAGTGGATTGTCACCAGGCAAGGCAATTACCGCGCGGATTTTGCGCGGCCGGAGAAGCGTGTGGTGCTGGAGTTTGACGGGAGAACCAAATACTTCAACTACAGGCCCACGGACGAGGCTGTCTTTCTTGAGCGTAAACGTGAGGTGGCGCTGGTCGAGGCAGGATGGACGGTGCTGCGCATTGAATGGAAGGACCTGTTTAATGAGGAATCCTTCAGAACCAGAGTACTGGCCGCGCTCAACCGTTGAGCGTGGGAGACCCGGAACCGTTGAATCAGACCCGGAGCTGTTGACTCAGACGTGACGCGACGTCTGATTCAACGGTGCTGGGTCTGACTCGGCACAAGTGGCACGCGGCAGTAACGCTAGGCTTCAGGTCTGCGTGGCCGCCTGTCCGCCGCCAAAACCGCTGCAATGGCTGCGGAGATCAAGTACACCTGGCTGAGCAGGAAAAACCAGACGAATAATCCCAGGATCACGGCAAATGGAGCCAGCAAGGGGTTCCTTGTGATGCTGCCAAGGAGTAGTGCGCTGAAAAAGCGCAGCACGGTGGCGCCAGTTCCGGAGAAGAGTGCGGCCAACAGCAACACCCGCCGGGGCATCCGCACCCGGGATGCCATGCTGAACATAATCATGGCAACAGCCACGTCCAGCACGAGCATGAGCAGAATCGAGCTTAGTTGGGCGGTGGCCCCCGTCAGGAAAGACCCCCAACCCAAAAACTCCCTGACGCCATCCATGGCTGCCGTGCTCAGCAAGCCAAGCACGCTGGTGAGCACCAAGGCAACAGCTAAGACTATCAAGGTCCCCACATCACGAATTTTAGACAGCACCGGGTTGGTACGGTCCCGGGCTAAGCCCAGTAATGAACGGATGCCTTCCCGCAGGCCATTGACCCAGCTCAGCGCCGTAAACAACAGTGCTCCCAGTGACACCAGCAGCGCCACGCCAACCTCACCATTACCGAGGAGCTGCTCTGGGGTGGCGAGGCCCCCTTCGCCTGTATCGATGAGGCCCGGGGTACTCGCAGCAACGAGCGCAACGACTGCATTGCGCAGCACAACATCATCGGTGGCAAGAATCCCAAAGATTAAAAACCCTGCCACCAACATGGCACCCACTGAGAAAAACATGAGGTAGGCGGCACCCGCAGCAAGCACTGGTCCACGGCGTCGTGTGTACAGGTTCCATACCCGCACAGGGAACAACAACGCTCCACGCGCATTGATCCAACCCAAAAGCGCGATCACCCGCTCAGACAGGGATCCTTCGCTGCGGGAGGCAAAGTAGTCATGACGTTTTGCACCGGTCCAAACGGCAAGAGCTCTGCGGTCCAAGGGGCTGGGCGGCGCCTTGGCGGGCGCCACCAGCGGTGGTTTGGCACTGACCCCGGGGGCCACCGTTCCGGGAAAATGACCCCCAGCGGCAACCATCCGTTCAGCGCTACTCCGTTCGGCGCTAGTGCGCCCCCCCAAGTGCCAGCTCCTCACGAAGAGCCCAGGCGCCGGCGAGGTAATCAAACAAGCCAATGCTGTTTACTGAAAAATCTGCTGCAAAGGATGACAGCTCGGTTTTTGCACGGTTCATGGTTTCGAAGTCAAGATCATGGGCCATGGTCAAATGTGGGTAAAATTCGAAGGCGGGCAGGTGCTCAAGCGGGCCTTCCAACAATGCCCGATGCAGCTTCACGCACTTCTGTGCCCCATCGATGACATTGAGGAAAACCACTGGCGAAATCGGCTCAAAAGAACCCGCTCCCCTCAGCGAAATTGTAAATGGTTCACTGGCGGCGGCGATCTTGCGCACGTGCTCGGCTGCTTCCTCCCACTCCCCGCTGGCCGCTCCCGAGACCAGTGTGATGTGGGGAGGCACGACGGCGGCCTCCGCACCCCCGTAGCTGGCTCGCTTTACGCTGAGCTCCTGTGCAAGGACTTCAGGCAGAGAGATAATGACGCCCAGGCTCCCCGACTGCGGGACCGATGACCCCCCGCTCTGACCTATACCCGGCACAACTATCGAACCGTCCCGCGGGGAGGTAGGAAACCGACCTTTTTATACACGTCATCCAGTGTCACCGAGGCAATCTCGCGAGCCTTATACGCGCCCCGGGCCAGCAATGTATCAAGTTCGGCTGGATCGTCAAGCAACTCCAGGGTGCGGGTCCGGATTGGCTCCAAACGGTCAACCACGGCGTCGGCGACATCCACCTTCAAGTGCCCGTACATCTTGCCCTCATACTCGGCGACCAGCGTATCTACAGGTTTGTCGGTGAGTGTGGAGAGGATTTCCAACAAGTTGGTAACGCCCGGCTTGTTCTCCCGGTCATGGGCAACCACCGTGCCAGCGTCCGTCACGGCAGACTTGATCCGCTTCGCGGTGACCTTGGGTTCGTCCAAAATATTGATCAGTCCGTTGGGACCGGAAGCTGACTTGGACATCTTCGACGTCGGATTTTGCAGGTCATAAATCCGGGCACCCTCTTTTTGAATGAAGGCTTCCGGGACCACAAAGGTGTCGCCAAAACGGTGGTTGAACCGTTTGGCAAGGTCGCGGGCCAACTCAACGTGCTGGCGCTGGTCATCGCCCACGGGGACACCTGCGGGGCGGTATAGCAGGATGTCCGCAGCCATGAGCACCGGGTAGGTGAACAAGCCCACGCTGGCCACGTCAGTCCCGCCCTTGGCGGACTTGTCCTTGAACTGGGTCATCCGGGACGCCTCACCGAAGCCGGTGATGCAGTTCAGGACCCAGGCCAGCTGGGCGTGTTCGGGAACATGCGACTGCACAAACAATGTGGACTTTTCAATGTCAATGCCCCCGGCAATGTACTGCGCTGCTGTTTTGCGTGTACGTGAGCGCAGCTCCGCCGGATCCTGCGTGACGGTGATGGCATGCATGTCAGGGATGAAAAACAGTGTCTGGTAGTCGTCTTGACTTTTGACCCAGTTGACCAAAGCGCCAAGATAATTGCCCAGGTGCAGCGAGTCCCCGGAGGGTTGCATTCCGGAAAGAACGCGTGGACGGGCGGTAATGTCACTCATGAATGCGGGGGTCCTTTAGAACTTGTAGTCGACGACGAGCGGGGCATGATCAGAGAAACGGCTTTCATAGGATTCTGCCCGGTCTACCACTGCCTGATGGGCCCTGGCCAGCAGTTCCGGGGTTGCCATGTGGTAATCGATGCGCCAGCCAGTGTTGTTGGTGAAAGCCTGTCCGCGGTTGGACCACCACGTGTAGGGCCCTTCCACCTCGCCCGCGAGTTCCCGGGCCACGTCCTTCCAACCGATTTCAGCACCAAAGAACCTGTCAAAATAAGCACGTTCTTCGGGCAGGAACCCTGCCCGCTTGACGTTGCCCTTCCAGTTCTTAATGTCCAAAGCCCTGTGACCTACGTTCAAGTCCCCCACTACCAGGGCATGATCGCTGGCTGCCGCCATTTCGGGCAATCGGCCAATCATGGTGTCCAGGAAACGGAATTTGTCGTCCTGCTTTGGCGTACCCACTTCGCCGGAATGCACATAGGCGCTGACAACAGTCAATGTGGTGGGTTTGCCATCGGAGCCGTTCAAGACGTAGTCGGCCTCGACCCAGCGGCCCGTGGTCGCGAAGTAGTCATCGCCGATTCCGCTGCGGGTCGCAACTGGCTCAAGGCGATCCTTGCGGGAGGCAATTAAGACGCCGGCGCGGCCCTTGGCCTCCGCCTCAGCGTGTATGAGATGCCACTCCTCGCCTAGGAACGCCTCAACTATGGCATCGGGGGCACGCACTTCCTGCAGACAAAGTATGTCCACATCACGCTCCGCGAGCCAAGGACCCATGCCGTTTTTGTATGCGGCCCGAAGACCGTTGACATTGACACTGGCTACCCTCAGCCGACCGTTTTCCATAGCATTGCTCACTTTTTCAACCTTACCTGCAGGACAGCGTGGAGACCTTGATTGCAACTGTTGCGGCTAGTCGATAATGATGCCGCTGACGGGCTCTTGGCCGTCGCGGGAAGTACTGGAGGATTCCTGCTGCGCCCGGTCGGTATTTTTTCTAGCCATGGCGGCGTCCATTTTAGCTTCCTGGGCTTCCCAGTTCGGGTTAATCATGCCGCGGCCATTAGCTGCCGTAATGTCAATGGTTTCTAACGCCCGTGCCACCATGGCGGAGTCTTTGCCCAAATACTCATTGACTACCCCCACCTGGACATTAATGATCTTGAAGGAGTGGTCAAGCTTCAAATCCCGCGCTTTTTGCGCGGAACGCGAATCGGAATCCTGAGACACCAAGCGGGTTCCGCCGTCGGACGGGGCTGCGACGTTGTGCGGCGCCATTTGGGCCTGTGCAAGCGCTACCTGCCGAGCACCGAAAGCGGCCGCCTTGTGCACGCCGACGTACACGAATGTTGACAACACCAGCCAGCCCAGCGCAATCACAGCAATGACCCAGCCAAGAACCGTGCTGTTGTTCGCTGCAAAGACGAGGGCCACGAGAAAGACGATCGCGAGCACAATGGTGCCAAGACCAGAAAATTTACCAGGTTTGGACATTTTGCCGGTTCCAAGAGAAGTCATGGACTCATTCTCTCAAATTCGCAGCCACCCAGTAACCGGCTTCCACCAGCGGCGAACGGTGTGTTCCCTTCCCCACCCTGCCCGACCCGGTTGAGCCGAGTCCGACCCAGCATCGCTCCTCTCTTGCTCCCTATTCGTCGAATCCGACCCAGCACCGCCGAATCAGACGACGCGCCACGTCGGATTCGGCGGGCCTGCGTCTGATTCGGCGGGCCTGGGCAGGAATGAGGCGGGGAATAGCGGGGAATGACGGCGGCAGGAACCGAGAACGGCGGGCCCGGATCAGCACGGGGCGCGGGAGTACCGCGAAGTGCCTACTTGAAGGGGTTCCACACGGCCGCGGGAGCCAGGGCCGATAATGCCGTGCGGAGAAGCAAAAAGCCCACGATTCCCAGTATCCACAGCAGGGATTCACTGGCGAACTTTCCTAATTTGGTACCGGCCCGCTGCAGAAACGGGTCCAGCTTGACGCCGGTACGAACGCGCAGGCCCAGCAGGAGCAGCGCGGGAACCAGCATGACGCAGCAATACACCACCAACACGCCAGTCTGCCAACCAAGTGCCAGCGTGGAGTTGGACAGGAAGCCAATGGCCACGAGATAGGGCACCATGGTGGGTAATTCAAGGAGTCCCGCCAACAAAGCCAAGCCCATCATGCCGCCGGGACTGCGCAGCGCCGTCCCGAAACGCTTCTGCCATCTCGGTTCGGAGCTGTTGGTCGATGCTCCAGCGGACTTGCCCGCTGGTTTCGCCATCAATGCATAACCCAGCAGTGCCGCACCGGCAATGGCCATGAGCCACTGGACGGTGGGGATCTGCGTGAGCGAGTCGGCGCCCAGACCACGAATCAACCACTGGGCACCATTGAGCACAGCAATGCCCACCACCAAATAAAACCCGCCCAAGACACCCAGGTACAGCAGCAGGCGCGGGATCAGCCGGTGTGTATCCGCACGCAGCAACAGCCACAGGGGAATGAGCAGCGTGCCAATGCTGGTGCTGTCAATGAGCGCCAAAATTATCAGTTGCGCATAAATTACAAGTGTCATGTGCTCCAGCGTGACAAGGACGGCCCCCGGCGTCGTCGGCCATCCGGGGCAGCTGAGGTCATACCTTCGTAGGACACCGCGGTGTTTCGTTTGCCAGCACCTGCTTCGCCACGCAGGATTGAGGCATGGAACACGCAGTGGCGAGTACACCCACCCCCTCCAGGCTGATGCGCACCTGCCGGGGCTATTTGCGTGTGGATGTGCGCCGCATGAGGGTCTTCAAGGTTGAGGATCTGGCCCTGGCTGGCGGCTACTTTGCTGCGTTCTGGCTGCTGGACGCCGTCAATTTCACCGGCGGCCGGGAATTTCACGTCGCGGCCCTGGCGTCCATGTGGCCAGCCCTGGCAGTTATGGGCTGCATAGGGGTGTTGTTTCGTAGAGTCAGCCCCACGGCCATGGCCTGCCTGTGCAGCATCGCCATTGTGGGCCTGGTCCTTGCCGGGCATGATGGCGCGTTCTTACTGACCTTCGAGCTTTTCTTTTCCCTTGTCTTCTTTGGCTCAGCCCACGCCTCGCAGCTGGCGTCGAAAACAGCCTGGGTACTGACGGTGCTGCTCATTGTGTTGGCATTCGCGATGTCCGGCAATGCTGCATCGGCCGTTGCCGCCGGGATTATTTCCGTGGTCACGCTCCTCACCCCGGTGGAGTGGGCGGGTAATTTACGCAAGGCAAATCAACTCACAGCCAGTGAATCCGCCCGGGCCAATGCCGTTGACGACGCCACCCAAGCCCACCTTTTAGCCGAGCGCAGCACTCATGAGCTCGTGTTGGAGCGCGAACGCCAGCACCTGGCCCGGGAACTTCACGACGTCATCTCCGCCCGCCTCTCCGCCATTGCCTTGCAATCCGGCGCCGCCCTGCATGCCGCCCAGCTCGCTTCTCCAGCAAGCGGCGAGCCTGCAAAGGGGACCATGGTGCTGCAACAAATCCGTGATGAAAGTGTTGCAGGTCTTGATGAATTGCAGACCATGATTCAACTGCTGCACACCGGAGCCACGTCCCAGGCCTCGGGGCAGATGAGCAATTTATCGGCTCTGGTGCAGCGCCACCAAGCCGCGGGTATGGCGCTGGAGCTCAACAATGCCATGGACGACGACGCTCACCCCCTGCCGCTGCCAATCCAGACCGCGGTATTCCGCATTGCCTCGGAGGCGCTGGCCAATGCAGCCAAACACTCCCCCGGACAACGCGTGTCGCTTTCCCTGAAACAGGAGCGTCCAACCGAAGGCAACTGTTTAGGGGACGTGGTGCTGGTCGTTTCCAATGACCTGGAAGAACGGAACAGCGCACTGCCCGCAGGGACAGGTACGGGGACAGGCACAGGAATTCCGAGCATGCACTTCCGCGCAGCCCACGCCGGCGGCAGTATCACGGCAGGTCCCTCCGCGGGGCTGTGGACGGTGGCACTTCGGATACCCCTGCCCTCCCTGACTGGATTCCGGTCATGACTTCAACGTCGCACCCCGCACAGCGCGCCATCACCGTACTGCTCGTGGATGACCATGCAGCCATCAGGCTGGGAATGCGGATGGTCATTGACACTGCCCCGGGTATGACGGTGGTGGGTGAGGCTGGTGACGGCGCCACGGCCGTCACCATGGCGCGGGCTTTGCGGCCCGACGTCGTACTCATGGATTTACGCATGCCCGTCATGGATGGAATTGCTGCCACGCAGATTATTACCGGGGGCGGACTATCAGCTGTGGTAGTGCTGACGACCTTTGACCATGACTCGTACCTTTTTGGTGCGCTGCAAGCCGGCGCCGCCGGATTTTTGCTTAAAACGGCTGAACCGGCAGCCATCACCGCGGCCATTTGTCGGGTGCACGGGGGCGAGCAAATTATTGCACCGGAAGTGACGGCCAGGATCGTGGCCGCGGCTCTGTCCGCCGGCGGCGGTCCGGCGGAGGTGCGCCCCAGACCAGTTGAGTTGGAGCTGCTCACGGCACGGGAACTCGAGGTCTTTGAGTGCCTGGGTGATGGATTGAGCAATTACGCGATTGGGCGTCGTCTGGGCATTTCCGAAGCCACTGTCAAGACCCATGTCTCACGGGTGCTGGGCAAACTTGGCCTGCAATCACGGGTGCAGGCAGCGTTGTTCGGGCACGTCTAGGCGCAGCCCTTGCCCGGAGAGGCACCCGGGAGCATCATGGAGGGACAACGCCAGAAGAAGAGGGCCATGATGAGCGATCCCAGCAGAACACTGTGCAGCATTGCACCCCCTGACCTTTTGAGTTGGCTTGCTCTGGAGGGAAGCGATAAGCAACGCCAAGCAGCTGTGAAGGCTTTGGCAACCTCGGCAGCCATCCGCTCACAGCGGGCGGTGATGGGCCGTCTGGGCCGTCAACTCAATCTGGGCAGCGGCGCATTGCTGGGTGTATCGCCCGAGGGTGGCCGGCGGCTTAGCGTTTACGACAATCAAAACCAGGGCAGACCCTTTCTCCCCGGCGTATTGGCCCGGGAGTGGGAAAAACCAGCTGTTGCAGATGCCGCCGTCAACCAAGCCTATGACGGAAGCAATGCCACCCACGGCTTCTTCCTGGACTTATTTGGCCGTGATTCACTGGACGACGCCGGACTGGAATTAATCTCCTCGGTCCACTACGGAGTGGGCTTCGACAATGCTTTTTGGGACGGCATTCAAATGGTCTACGGGGACGGCAGTGGGCGGATCTTTAAGGTGGGCGGGCTGACCAGTTCCCTTGACGTCATTGCCCACGAGCTCACCCACGGGATCACGGATTTTACGGCGGGGCTGATTTACAGCAAACAATCGGGGGCGCTCAATGAATCCTTCTCCGACGTCTTTGGTGCGCTGGTCAGTCAGCGCAGCCTCGGACAGAAGGCTGCAGAGGCAAGCTGGCTCATTGGCGAAGGCATCCTGGTTCCCCAGCTCGGCAAGGCGTTGCGGGACATGCGCAACCCCGGCACGGCGAACACCGGTGACCGGCAGCCGGGCCACATGGACGACTATGTGGACCTGCCCGACAATAACGATCCACGCAATGACAACGGGGGCGTGCACATTAACTCGGGCATTCCCAACCGCGCCTTCGCCTTGGCGGCCACCGCGCTGGGAGGTTATGCCTGGGAGAGCGCTGGCATGATCTGGTATACGGCGCTCACCACCTTGCTGCAGCCACATTCCCAGTTCACTGATGCTGCCCAAGCCACGATTTCCACGGCTGCTAAAATATTTAGCGCCAAGGAAGAAGCTGCTGTCAGAGACGCTTGGCGGGAGGTTGGTGTGATTTCATGAAAGTCACCATAGTCCGCGGTGGGGGGTTCAGTGGCCTGGTGTCCCGCACGGAACTGGACGCCCAAAAGTTGGGCAGTTCAGCTGCGCAGACGTTAGCCAGCGAAGTGGCGCGTGCCAAGCTCGACGAACAACCAGCACCGGCACCTGCGCGCCGCTGGCCGGACGCCCAAAGCTATGAGCTCTGTGTCGAAGATGCCGGCTCCGCTGTCCACGTCCGCTACACCGACGCCACCATGCCAGAACCCGTCCGGCTGCTGCTGGCCTGGGTCGATGCCCGCCCGGAACGCACCGACACCCTCGAATAGGTCACTGGACGCATGCGAAAGGCGGACGACGCGCGGAACTTTCGTCCCGGCGTCGTCCGCCTCTTGCGTGGTGCACGTACAGCGCGGGTGCAGCTGGCTTCTGGTACTAGACGCGCTCGGCGGCCTCCACCACATTGGCCAGCAACATGGCCCGTGTCATGGGGCCCACGCCACCTGGGTTCGGGGAAATCCAGCTCGCCACGGAGGACGCGGCCGGCTCAACGTCGCCGGTGACAACAGCCTTGCCGTTGCCGTCATCGACGCGGCTGACGCCAACGTCCAGCACAATGGCACCGGGCTTCAAATCAGCGGCCTTGATCATGTGCGGAACTCCGGCGGCAGCTATTACCACGTCGGCCTCCCGCAGCTCGGCAGCTAAATCCTGGGTGCCGGTGTGCGCCAGGACCACCGTGGCATTGACTGCGCGGCGGGTCAGCAGCAGGCTGATGGGCCTGCCAATCGTCACGCCACGGCCAACCACCACAACGCGCTTGCCGGCGAGCGTGATGCCGTGACGTTCCAGCAGCACAATGCAGCCCTTGGGCGTGCACGGCAGCGGGGACGTCATGGGACGGTTCACATTGGCCACCAGACGCCCCAAATTCATGGGGTGCAGGCCGTCGGCATCCTTGTCGGGGTCAATGGCTTCCAGCACCGCATCCTGGTCAATGTGCGGGGGCAGCGGCAACTGCACAATGTAGCCGGTGCAGGCAGGGTCATTGTTGAGCTGATGAACTGCTGCTAGGACTTCACCCTGGGTGGCCGTCTCGGGCAGGTCAATTCGGATGGAATTAATGCCTACTTCGGCACAGTCCCTGTGCTTTCCGCCCACGTACCACTGGGAGCCCGGATCCGAACCCACCAAAATGGTACCCAGGCCCGGGGTGACGCCGCGGGCCGCGAGGGCAGCCACGCGTTGCGTCAACTCGGCTTTGATGGCAGCGGCTGTAGCCTTGCCGTCAAGGATTTGGGCAGTCATGCTTTTTACCACTGCTCCTGACCGGGGTACAGCGGGAAGTCCGCTGCCAGGGCCTTGACACGGGCGCTGAGCGCTGCCACGTCGGCGTCGGCCTTCAATGCTGCGGCAATAATCTCGGCAACTTCGGTGAATTCCGTGGCGCCAAAGCCGCGTGTAGCCAGCGCCGGGGTGCCAATGCGCAGGCCGGAGGTGACCATGGGCGGGCGGGGATCAAAGGGAACGGCGTTGCGGTTCACAGTGATGCCAATGCTGTGGAGGAGATCTTCAGCCTGCTGGCCATCCAAGACTGAGTTGCGCAGGTCAACGAGCACCAAGTGAACATCCGTGCCACCTGTCAGCACGGACACGCCGGCGTCGGCGACGTCGGGAGCGTTCAGGCGCTCGGCAATGATTGCCGCACCCTCCAAAACGCGGGCCTGACGTTCGGCGAACTCCTCGCCTGCGGCAATCTTGAACGCCACGGCCTTGGCGGCGATGACGTGCATGAGCGGGCCGCCCTGCTGTCCCGGGAACACGGCGGAGTTGAGCTTCTTGGCCCATTCCTTCTTGGCGAGGATCACACCGGAGCGCGGGCCGGACAGGGTCTTGTGCACAGTCGAGGTGACAATGTCGGAGTACGGCACCGGGTTCGGGTGCAGCCCCGCGGCCACCAGACCGGCAAAGTGGGCCATGTCGGTCCACAGCAGCGCGCCCACCTCGTCGGCAATGGCGCGGAACGCGGCGAAATCGAGCTGGCGCGGGTATGCGGACCAGCCGGCAATGATGACCTGCGGCTTTTCGGCGATCGCCTGGGTCCGCAGCTTGTCCATGTCAATGCGGAAGGTGTCGGGTTCAACTTCATAGGCGGCAACCTCATACAGCTTGCCCGAGAAGTTCAGCTTCATGCCGTGCGTCAAGTGGCCGCCGTGGGCCAGGGACAAGCCCATGATCTTGTCGCCGGGCTTGATCATGGCGGCGAGCGCGGCGGCGTTGGCCTGGGCGCCGGAGTGTGGCTGAACGTTGGCATACTCGGCACCGAACAGGGCCTTCACGCGCTCAAGGGCGAGGTTTTCCGCCACGTCCACGGCTTCGCAGCCGCCGTAGTAGCGGCGGCCCGGGTAGCCTTCGGCGTACTTATTGGTCAGTACTGAGCCCTGCGCTTCAAGCACCGCGCGGGGTGCGAAGTTCTCGGAGGCAATCATTTCCAGCGTGTCACGCTGGCGGGCCAGTTCGTCCTTCAGGACGGCGGCAATTTCCGGGTCAAGCTCGGAGAGGGGGGCATTGGTCACGGACTGGGTGGGTGTAAAAGACACTGCTGACTCCTGGGCGGTGGGAAATAGGGACCGTGGAAAAGATTATCGCCAAACACTCTCATGTTGGCTTTCCATGACCAATGCGTCCCAGGCGTACGATCGCTGTGGTCTATTTCATAGCGCTGCTCCCCGGTGGTGGACCACCTCATCGCCAGTTGCAACGTCTCCAAGTGTAATACAGGGCCAATGCATTACGGGGCAGATTTGGGCGGTAACGTTGAGCGGGTGACTGATGCGAACACCCCCGCCACTGCCCCCCTGCATGGATATGTGCTGACACTGTCATGCGCCGACCAGCCCGGCATTGTGCATGCCGTGTCCGGTTCGCTCATGGAGGCCGGTTGCAATATCACCGATTCCCAGCAGTACGGCAACCCTGACACCGGCACCTTTTTCATGCGCGTCGCTGTGGAAACCCCGACGTCGTTCGGCGCCCTGCGTGAACAGCTCGCCCCGGTCGCGGCGAACTTCCTCCTCACCTGGACCCTGGACCCGGCCGGCGCCCCCATTCGCACCTTAATTTTGGCGTCCAAGGCGGCACACTGCCTCAACGATCTGTTGTTTTTGCAGCGCTCCGGGACTTTGCCGGTGGAAATCCCGGCCATTGTCTCCAACCATCTGGATTTGAAACCGCTGGCCGATTTCTACGGGATTCCCTTCCACTACATTCCCGTCACCCCTGATACTAAGGCCGACGCCGAAGCCGCCTTGTTGGCTTTGGTGGCCGAGCTTAACGTGGAATTGGTGGTGTTGGCCCGCTACATGCAGATCCTTTCGGATGAGCTTTGCCACAGCCTGGCAGGGAAAGCCATTAATATTCACCACTCCTTCCTGCCCTCCTTCAAGGGTGCCAAGCCCTATCACCAAGCGCATGCCCGCGGCGTCAAGATCATTGGCGCGACGGCGCATTACGTCACCGCCGCCCTGGATGAGGGACCCATTATTGAACAAGAGGTCATCCGGGTGGACCATGGACATTCAGTGGAAAAGTTTGTCTCCATGGGACGCGCCGTCGAGGCCCGGACCCTCGCCCAAGCCGTGCAGTGGCATGCAGAGCATCGGGTTTTGCTTGACGGCCACCGCACAGTGGTCTTCGCCTAACCACGCAACAATACCCACGCAAGGTCCCAGCCGGGCCTAGGCTGGGGCTATGCAGACACGAATCTTAGGCAAAACCAACCGCACCGTATCCGCCGTCGGACTGGGAACTTGGCAACTCGGCGCGGATTGGGGCAACGTCAGCGAAGAAGCGGCCCTGCAGGTTTTAGCGGCCGCCGCCGACGCCGGTGTGACCTTTTTTGACACGGCAGATGTCTATGGCGATGGCCGCAGTGAGCAGGTCATTGGCCGCTTTTTGCAAGAACGCGGGGCTGGCATCACGGTGGCCACCAAGATGGGACGGCGCGTGGAGCAGCTGCCGGAAAATTATGTGTTGGATAACTTCCGCGCATGGACTGACAGGTCCCGGAAGAATTTGGGCATCGACACCCTGGATCTCGTGCAGTTGCACTGCCCGCCCACGGCAACTGTTACGTCCAATGAGGTCTACGACGCCCTGGATACGCTCGTGGACGAGGGTGCCATTGCCCACTACGGTCTCAGCGTGGAAACCAGCGAACAAGCGCTGACCGCCATTGCCCGTCCCCATGTAGCGACAGTTCAAATCATCATTAATGCGTTCCGCCTCAAACCTCTGGACGCAGTGTTGCCCGCCGCGCAAAAAGCCGGCGTGGGCATTATTGCCCGGGTTCCCCTGGCCAGTGGCCTGCTCTCGGGCAAATACACTGCCCAAACCACTTTCGCCTCGGATGATCACCGCAATTTCAACCGTGATGGCAGCCATTTTGACGTCGGCGAAACCTTCTCGGGCGTCGATTACGCCGTGGGGCTGGAGGCCGCCGACCGTTTTGCCGCCCTTGCAACGGAGCATGGGTACGGCACGGCTGAGGCTGCGCTTGCATGGGTGGCCCAACTCCCGGGCGTTTCCTCGGTGATTCCGGGCGCACGCACCGCCGCGCAAGCACGCGCCAACGCTGCGGCTGGTTCGCTGCCTGCTCTCGGTACGGACTTTGACGCCGCCGTACACGCCATTTACAACGAGCTGCTACGCGACGCCATCCACCCGCGCTGGTAAGCCCGGGCAGGCTGGACCACCCGACACAGCCTGCCCGGCCCGCAGCGGTTCAGTCCAGGGAAATCGGTCCGATATCGGCCAGCAGCTCCCCCGGGCCGGGATTGGCCGGCGCCGACGCGCCGCCCAGGTGCTTCACCACACCCCACACGGCGTTCAACGCAGTGGTGACGGCGCCGTCGGCCCAGCCGGCCGTCCAGGACACGTCGTCGCCGGCCAGGAAGATGCCCCGCTGGCTTTCGGGCAGCTCCGCCTGGTCAAAGTGCGTGAACAGCCGCTGCTGGTAGCGGTAGTGACCGGGCAGGTTAGCCTTGAACGCACCCATAAAGTTGGGGTCGGCCTCCCAGGACACCGTAATGGGCGCCCCCACGATGTGTGAGGCAATGTCCACCTTCGGGTAGATCTGGGCCAGCGAGTGCAGCATCAGCTCCACCCGTTCATCGGCAGACAGCGAGAGCCACTTCAGCGCGTCGTCGTTCCACGTATAGGACAGCAGGATGACCGCAGGTGCGTCCGGACCGTTGTCCAGCAGGTACGTGGCACGGTTGAGCCGGTCGGTGAGCGTCATGGACATGACTTCGCGGCCCGTTTCCGGGTCAATGTCCTTCCAGAACGGTCTGTCCACCATGACGAACGTCTTGGACGACTGCATGTAGTGGGACCGTTCAATGGCCGTCCACATGGGCGCCGCAAACAGCGATTCCTCCGTGTTGATGCGGGTGGAGAGCAGCCAGGACTGGCAGGTGCTGATCACCGCCGGAAAACGGTGCGTCCTGCCCCAACGCTCGGTGATCTCCAAGGAGCCGTCCTCGGCGCGGGCAATCTTGGCTACTCCGCCGCGCGGGGATCCGGAGTGCAGTGACTTCAGCGAGGTCCCTTCGGGCCAGTATTCCATGCCCGACGGCGCATCCTCCCACAGTGCCTCGGGGAGCCTTTGTGCTCCGCCGACAATGCTGCGGTGGCAATCGTCGGCGTCGGTGTAGACCACGCGGAGGATTTCCAGGATCGAGTTGGGGAAGTCCGTATCCCAACCGCCCGTGCCGAAGCCCACCTGACCAAAGGCCTCGCGGTGGCTGAACCCGGCTTTTTTAAACGCCTCGCTGGCGGCAATGAACCCGTAAAAGGTTTGTTCGTCCAGTGCCGGAACCAGGGCGTTCCAGAGTTCCTTAATGGTTTTGGTGTCCCGGATGCGGATGGCCTGTTGCATCTGAACGAACGCGGCGCCGTCGGTCACGGATGCACGCCAGGCATCGGCCACCTCGTGGAAGAACTCCGGGAGGTCCGCTTCCGTGACGGCGTAGTGGGATTTGCCGGTCAGCTCAATGACGGTGCTGGATGTGACGCTGGAGAGCGGGTTGGGGAATTCTTCGCTCATCAGCTTCAGCTGGTCAACGTAATGGTAGAAGGCACGCCCGGAGTCCGGGAAACGCATGCCGCCCAGGTCCGCCGTGACCTCCGGGGCCCCCGGAAAACTTGCCGTACGCAGCCGCCCGCCAATTTGTTCGGGCTCGAAAAGGACTGGCTTGAGCCCCATCTTCATCAGTTCGTAGGCGGCAACCAGCCCCGAAAGTCCTGCCCCGATAATGGCAACCTCTGTGCCATGAGCCATCGCCGGGACGCTGCCCAAACCGGCGGGATGCGCCAGATAGTGGTCGTAGCTGAACGGGAAATCGGGGTTGAGCATGGTAATTGCGTTAGTCATGGTCGCGGTGCCTTCATAGTGTTGGTGCCTTCATGGTGTTGGTATCATCAGCGGGAGCGTTGTCCGGCTCAAAGCTGCGGGCGGACAGATCCTGGTACTCATCCTCGGTGAGGGCGGCAACGCGGGAGTGGCGGCGGCCGTAGCCCAAATATGCCAACAACCCCACCATCATCCAGCCCAGGAAGACCACCCAGGTGTGGCCGCTCAGGTTGACCATCAAGTAGATGCACATGAGCGCACCCAGGATGGGTGTCACAGGGTAAAACGGCACCTTGTAACTGCGCTTGAGCTCGGGGCGGTTGCGGCGCAGGTAGAGCACGGCAACGTTCACCAGAGCGAAGGCAAATAAGGTGCCAATGCTGGTGGCGTCGGCCAGGGCACCGAGCGGGACCAACCCGGCGGTCAGTGCCACCACGATACCCACAATCAAGGTGCCGGCCACGGGGGTGCCGCGCTTTTCGGAGATCCGCCCAAAAATCTCAGGCACCAAACCATCCCGGGACATGGACATTAAGATGCGCGTCTGGCCGTACAGCACCGTCAAGACAACGCTGGCGATGGCCAGGACGGCGCCTACGGAGAACACCAGGGCAATCCACGGCTGGTCCGTGATTTCCAGCAGGATCTGGACCAGGGCGGCCTGGGTTCCATCAAACCAGGTCCATTCGCGGGCCCCGGCAGCGGCGACAGCCACCAGCACATACAAGCTGGTCACGATGACCATGGACAGCATGATGGCCCGGGGCAGATCACGCTGCGGGTTCTTGGATTCCTCACCGGCGGTGGAGGCGGCATCGAAACCAATGTAAGAGAAGAACACCCGGGATGCGGCGGCCGAGACCCCGGCAGCGCCCATGGGCATCAGTGGGCTGAAGTTGCCGGCGTTGAAGGCCGTGAACGCGATGGCGCAAAAAAACAGCAGGATCAAAACCTTAACCATGACGATGGCGGTGTTGACCCACGCGCTTTCCTTGGCCCCGCGGATCAGCAACACCATGGACAACAGCACAATTGCCATGGCCGGCAGGTTCAGCAGGCCACCTGATCCCGGCGGCTGCGAGATGGCGTCCGGCAGGGCCAACCCAAAGGAGGCCAGGGATTCGTTGATGTACTGGCCCGCGCCCACTGACACGGCGGCCACCGAGACGGCGTATTCCAGCACCAGGCACCAGCCACAAATCCAGGCCATCCCTTCACCCAGCGTGACGTACGTGTAGGAGTAGCTGGATCCTGCCGCCGGCACCATGCCCGCCATTTCCGCATACGACACGGCGGACAACAGAGCGGCAATCCCGGCAATCAGGAAGGCGATAAAGACGGCGGGCCCGGCCAGCGGCACGGAATCACCAAGGATCACCAAGATGCCCGTGCCGAGCGTGGCGCCCACACTGATCATGGTCAGCTGAAAGACCCCAAAACTGCGGACCAGCTTGCGGCCACCGGAACCATTTTGGGACTCCTGGACCATCTGCCCCAGGGGCTTGCGGCGAAGCAGTTGCCGACCCAGGCCGACGGCTGGTCCGTTGCGGCGCGGATCTCCGGCCGGTGCAGTCAACGCTGACTGCGTGCCGAGTTGATCACGTAGTGACATTCTCTAAATCCCATTCTGTGTGGTCCTGCGGGTGCAAGCACTGCGGTGCAGGTTCTTCAACCGTAATCCTGTGATGAGCATCTCATCACAGTGCAAAGCATCCTGTACGCTATGTCCATGAGACACAATGCACCAACAATACCCGTACCGTCGGGGCCTGCGGCCAGCACGGTCGGCAGCGGCCAGGGCGACGGGATCAGCAACCACATCTGGGTCAGGCCGCAGCGGGTGTACACCCATGGCTCCTGACAGCTCGGGACAGGGAAACCGGGCACTGCCCCTGTCCAATGAGGAAGTCGACTTACGGTTTCGCTCCGTCACCCTGGCCCAGTTTCTGGCGGAGCTGCCTGATGAGTTGAGGATTTTGCACGATGCCGACCTGCAGACCCGTCTGCGCTGGGTGGAGCCGAGCGAGCTGGCGGACCCCACGCCGTACTTAATGGACGGCGAGTTTGTCTTGACCGCCGGCCTTCCCCTGCTGGGCGGGGCCGGGACGGCCGATGCCATTGATGCCTACGTGGAGCGCCTGGCCGGAGCCAAGGTCTGCGCCCTGGGATTTGGCTTGACCCCGTACCACGATGAGGTGCCGGCCGCCCTGATCGCGTCCTGCCGACGTCACGGGCTGACACTGGTGGAGGTGCCGCCCACCGTGCCGTTCGCCGCCATCGGACTGCAATTTGCCCAGCTCCTGGAGTCGGATTCCGCCAAGGTCTTCCGCCAACTCACCGAGACCAACCGGCTGCTGATGCGCTCGGTGCTGTCCCCGCGCCCGGACCAGGAGGTGCTGGCAACCCTGGTGCAACGCGTGCCTTTCTGGGCGGTGCTGGTGGGAGCCGACGGAAAGGTGCGCTCCCGCGCAGGCAGCAACCCGGCCGACGTCGTGACTCTTGGCCCGCTGTTGCAGCGGCTTTTCTCAGGGTCCGGGCCTCGCGTGGAACTGGACAGCTACCCCTCCCCCGGCTCGGAGTTCGTGGTGGGGCACCCCCTGCGCAGCACCCGGGACGTCAACCTGGGTGCCCTGGTCATTGGTTCGGCCGAACGGCTGTCGCCGGCCCAGAACAACATTGTTTCCGCCGCGGTTGGCCTGCTGGAGCTGCTCTCCCGGCAACGCACCAGCGGTTCGTTGGCCCCCAGCCAGCTGGCCACCGCGTTGTTGCTGCACCCGGAAACCCTTTCAGCGGGCACGGCCCGCCAGGCGTCCGCCGCGAAGGACTTGTTGGCGCAAAGCCTGGGTTCCACCAAATCGGCTCCCATGCGCGTGGTCCAGGGAGTCAATGTGGATGCACCCCAGTGGCGCAGCTCCGACTCCCCCGTGCGCGAGCTGTTGCAGTGGCGGCGCATCTTCGACACCAAGCTGGTGGAGATCACCGAATATGGCTTTACGGCCGTGACCCGCCTGAGGGTGGACGACGCCGCCGTCGCGGAGGCCGAGCGGCTCGGCTGGCGGCTGGTCATTGGCGGGCCCGTGGAACATAACGACCTTCCGGGCGCTTACCAGCAAGTGGGTGCCCTGCGCGCACGGGCACGTGCCACCGCGCAGACGCTGCGGGTGGATTCCGTGACGTGGTCCGTGACTGGATTGTTGGGCCGCGAAGCAGGGGCCATGCTCGCCGGGCAGTTGCTGGCACCGCTGCTGGAGCCCGAACGCCAGGACGCACTTCTGACCGTGCTGCGTGGTTGGCTGGGCCAAAACGGCAACTGGGATGCCACGGCCAAGGCGCTGGGGCTGCACCGAAACAGCGTCCGGCGCCAGATAGGCGTCGTCGCTGAACTGCTGGACCGCGATCTTCATGACGCACAGACCCGCGCGGACCTGTGGATCGCCCTGCAATATGCGCCGGCTCAGACTGAGGACGCCCGGGAGGCAGCAGCGCCACGTCGGACTCGACAGAACTCCGTCTGACCCGGCGAAAGGTCAGGACTTGCGGGCCCACTGTTCGTAAAGTTCGGGTCGGCGCTCGGCCAGGTAGGGCACGTCCTGGCGGGTGGCCCGGATGGTTTCGGCGTCGAGCTGCGCGTACAGCACCGTGGCGCCGGTCCCGGCGGAGGCGAGGAATCCGCCGTCAGGCCCGATGATGACGCTGCCGCCGCCAAAAGTCACGGATGATTCCATTCCGCAGTGGTTGGCGTAGGCAAGCGCCACATGATTTTCCAGAGCCCGGGCGCGCACCAGGACCTGCGGGACCTCATCAAATCCATGCGCCAGTGCGGTGGGCACCAACACCACGTCGGCGCCGCGCAACCCTGCAGCGCGAACCGTCTCGGGGAACTCCACGTCGTAACAAATGACCATTGAGACCAACACGTCCTTGAACTGCACGACGCCGGGAGCTTCCGTTGCGCCGATGAAGGCCTGCCGTTCGGCGTCGCCAAAGAGATGCACTTTCCCATAATCCAGCAGCTCGACGCCGTCAGCATCCACCAGCGTGGCACTGATGTTCATCCTGTGACCATCCGGCCGCGGCAGGCTGTGGACGAGGGCAATACCATGGTTTTTGGCAATCCCGGCAAGCTGCCCGCGAAGCTGCGGCAACTGCGCCGGGTCAAATTCGGCGTCAATGCGTGCGGGGTCGTAGCCGGGTACGAACAATTCCGGTGTCAGCAGCAGATCCGCGCCGGCAGCGGCAGCCTCACGCGCGGCTGCGTCAATCACGGCAAGGTTTCCCGCCGTGTCCAGCGGCACGGCATTTGCCTGCAACACTGCCAACAACATCTTTGCTCCTCGATTCTTTGCCCGGGCTGTTCCCCTGGGTTCCACAGTAGCGGCGCCGCCACAGTATGAGTGGGAGTAAATTCACCACGCACAGCGCTCCTGGGATGATTTGCCCCTTGCGGCCACCCGATATTGGGTAGCATCGGCTAGAAGAGCATGTGTTGACGGCAGCCTGCCCGAAAGATTGGATCCATCATGAAGCAACTTCTCACGTTCGACGGCGAAACGCCCGCAGTGCACGACAGCGCATTCGTGGCCCCCACGGCAACATTGATTGGCCGAGCCACACTGGGTGCCAATTCCAGCGCCTTTTACGGGGTGGTCATACGGGCGGACACGAATTCCATTTCAGTGGGCAGTGGCAGTAATTTACAGGACAACGTGGTGCTGCACGCCGACCCCGGTTTCCCCACCTCCGTGGGTGACAATGTGAGCGTGGGCCACGGTGCCGTCATACATGGCTGCACTGTGGAAGATGACTGCCTTGTGGGAATGAGTGCCACCATCCTCAATGGCGCAGTCATTGGCGTCGGCTCCCTGGTGGCGGGGGGCGCCGTGGTGCTCGAGGGGACCATTGTCCCCCCGGGATCACTGGTTGCGGGGGTGCCCGCCAAGGTCAGGCGTGAACTCAGTGCCGAGGAACAGGCAGGCCTGCTGGAAAATGCAAGCAACTACGTGGCCTTGTCCCGCAAGCATCTGCAGCTCTAGGGAACCAAAGCTCCCGTTCGGAAGGTTAGCGCCCCACCCTTGCATTACTCCCTTGACACAAAACCATCATCTTGCCATTATTTGTGTTTAGAACTTGACCACAAGCTTAGACGTGATGCACGCTACTAACCATGAGTGACCACCACACCCCACAGGGACCGCGACCCGGATCCCAATCGGCCCTGCGCCAGCGCAATGAGCAGCTGATTAAGGCCGCGCTGCGCAGTAATACAGCGTTGACCCAGGCGGAGCTGGCCCGCAGCACTGGATTGTCCACGGCCACCATTTCCAATATTGTCAGGTCTTTGGTCACTCAGGGACTCGCTGAGACCAGGCCCACGACAAGTTCCGGGCGCCGGGCCCTTGCCGTATCCCTGCTGGAAACGTCGCAGGTTGCCGTGGGCATTGACTTTGGCCGCAGCCACGTCCGCGTGATCCTGGCCAACCCCGGTTTCCACATTTTGGGTGAGAAGCATGCGGACCTGCCCGTGGGGCACGTGGCTGCCGAAAGCATCGCCCGGGCTGCCAGCATGGTGAGGGAACTATGCCTTGAACTAAGCATTGACCGCCAACAAATCATTGGTGCCGGTGCGGGCATTCCGGGGCCCATCGATCACCGTACCGGCACTGTTATCCGTGGCGCCATCTTGCCCGAGTGGGTGGGGCTGGATATTGTGACGGCACTTGAGCAGGCCCTGGGTGTTCCCGTTTTCGCCGACAATGACGCCAATTTGGGCGCCCTGGCGCAAATTACGTGGGGTGAACACCGCAATACCAAGGATTTAGTGTTCTTGAAGATCGGCAGCGGCATCGGTGCCGGCCTGATCCTCAATGGTTCGCCCTACTACGGCCACACGGGCATTACGGGGGAAGTTGGTCACGCCACCATTTTTGACCAGGGGTTGGTATGCCGCTGCGGCAACCGCGGCTGTTTGGAGACCATGGCATCCACCGCCGTCATGATCGAGTTGCTCAGCCGGGGCGAATCCACCGCCTTGACGGTTCCCCAAATCATTAGCCGCGCCCAATCCGGGGATGCGGCCACCTTGCGTGTCATTGACGACGCCGGCATGGCCGTCGGGCGGGCCGTGGCCAATGTTGCCAACCTAATCAACCCCGCCATGGTGGTGGTGGGCGGTCCATTGGCGCCGCTGGCCGAAACGCTTCTCAATCCCATTCGGCGCGGCTTGATTCGCCATGCCATTCCGGCCATTGGTGAAGGAACAACCGTCACCATGTCCTCATTGGGCGATCGCGCGGAAGCTCTGGGGGCCATTTCCTTGGCCCTGAGCCGCAGCCCCCTCCTGCACGGTTAACCCGCACCGCGGTACTGCCAACACCGCCGGTACTGTCAGCACCGTTGGTACCGCCGGCGCCG
>JBBSSM010000029.1:0-33268 GCA_038242155.1 Actinomycetales bacterium
CATGCCGGCTGCAAGGTGGCTCCCACGGGCGGGGACTTCAAGTGTCCGTGCCACGGCACCGTGTTCCGGGGCGCTGATGGAACAGTGGTGTCCGGCCCCGCCAAGACGCCACTGCCACGCTACGCAGCCAGCATAGACGGAGACTGGATCACCGTCTCCGTTTAGCCTGTGACGTCCAGCCTGTGACGTCGGGCCTAGAACAAGGCAACCTTGGGCACCCGCGGGAAGATAATGTCCAGCTCCGCAAGGTCCTCCGTGGTGGGCCGCCACGACGCGGCCCGGGAGTTTTCCCGCACCTGCTCGGGCTTCGTGGCACCGGCAATGACGCTGGAGACACTGGGCTGTGCAGCCAGCCAGCTAAATGCGACCTGCACTTCCGTCAGTCCACGCGCTGCCGCAAATTCGCCGAAACTTTGCAGCTGCGCACTGTCGGCATCAGAAACCATATGCTGGCGCGTGTAACTGAGCCTGCTTCCCGCGGGCGCCCGGCCGGCACTGTATTTGCCCGTGAGCATTCCATTGGCCAGGGGAAAATACGGTATGACACCAAGACCAAACTCAGCTGCGGCAGGGATGACTTCAAGCTCAGCGCGGCGATCCAGCAGGTTGTAGTGGTTTTGACTGGCCACGAAGCGTTGCCCGCCGGAGATTTGGGCCAGGTATTCAGCCTGCGCAATTTGCCACCCAGACATGTTTGAGTGTCCCAAATACAACACTTTGCCCTGGGTGACCAGATCATCCAGCGCCGCGAGTGTCTCCTCCATCGGGGTGCCTGGATCGGGTGTGTGGTAGTAATACAAATCAAGATAGTCCGTGTTGAGCCGCCGCAACGATGCTTCCACGGCCGCCCTGATGTATTTCCTTGAACCCCGCCTACCCCAATCCACTCCGTTGGCTTCCCCGGCAGGCAGGCCAAACTTCGTTGCGAGCACAATGTTGGCGCGTTCCTTGCCCAAAGACTGCGCCAGCATCGTTTCGCTCTGCCCCGGATAGGAGCCGTACATGTCTGCCACGTCAAAGAGCGTGATGCCCTCGTCCAACGCCGCATGAACGACGGCGTCGGCGCCCTCCTGGGTCTGCGTCACGGAGCCGGCACGGCCCAGGTTGTTACAACCCAAGCCGACGGCGGAAACGCTCAGACCGGAGCGGCCAAGGGTGTTGTATTCCATGTTTTTATGCGTCATGATGCCAGCTTTTCACATAACCGCACCGATATTTTTAGTCCTGGTCCGCCATGAGGCCTCATGGCGCGGTTGCTCCGTTATGGAAAGGATCCGGTACGTACCCCCAACGGCTGAGGTCCCAGAATATTGGGGGTGGGCAGCGTGGTGAACTCGATATATTTTCGATGGCGTTGCCCGATTGATCTTGGTGACTTTGTTTTCGGTGCAGCCGCGGCGACGAAGCTCATAGGTGAGGTCACCGTGATAATTCATGGGAAGCGCTTCTATCACGGCCTGTTTCGTTGGGAGTGAGAATGCCGACGAATACGTCACGGAAGTTTGACCGTTGGTGTTTTAGCTCCTGGAACTGCTTCTGGCCGCCTGCGGTGACTGTGCGGATCCTTCCGGCCGGTCCAGTATCGGGGGGTTTGCCAGACGCGCGTTCGTCGATGTCCGGGACGGCGTCGGTGCCAGTTAGCCCTGTCCCTCCGGTGCCCCGTTCTCCGCCGCCTTCGACAGCGTGAATATCCCATAGCGCATCGCACCGGTGCGGTAGGCCAGGATCAGGCGGGGGAAGGTCAGAGCGAAGATGCGGTTGCGTGCGCCAAGGGCGACGCGACGGGTGTCGCGATCGACAACCAAGGCCTTCACAAGCCAAAGGGCACAGATCGTCCAGGTGCGCGCGACGCGGCGGCTGATGTCCTCATAGCCAATGATTGTAAAACCCGCCGCTGTCGCCATCGCCTCGTATTCCTCGCGCGTACCCATCGAGGGCAGCCGCCCTTCGCGGCAAATCGGCTCAAGCACGTGGCGTACCTTCCAGGCGCTCGCATTTGTTTCGGCAAGCCACGCGCAGACGACGAGGCGGCCGCCGGGCGACAGCACGCGATGCGCCTCGGCGAAGAACCCCGGCTTGTCGACCATGTGCTCGCTCGATTCGATCGCCCAGGCCGCATTGGCCGAGGCATCGGTCAGCCCGTTGGCGAGCCAGTCACGGAGCTGGATGTCCACGTCGGGTGCGGGATGCGCGGCGGCGTAGTTCGCCTGCTCGGTGGAGAGCGTGAGACCGGTAACCTGGACCCCGCGTGTCGCCGCAAGCCGCCGCGCCGTGGCGCCATAGCCACAGCCGATGTCGACGCACGCTTCGCCGGGCATAAGGCGCAGCCGGTCACCGACCGTGTCGATCAGGGCTTCGACGGCCTCGGCGGGCGTCTCGCGGCCCGTCACCCATAACCCGTGGTGGACATGCTCACCCCACACCCGACGATAAATCGGATCGAGTTCGTCATAGTGATCGGCGACCGCTTCGGCGTTCTGGGGAATATTGGGAACGATCATGCCATCACACTACAACGACTATCCATGGGACCCGTTGGTCCCAGCCCGTGGCTGAAGGAAACGCTCAGCCCGGAGCGGTCAAGGGTGTTGGATTCCATGTGTATATGCGCGGTGATGCCGACGTTTCACGTAACCGCACCTTCTTCGGATAACGGGCGGTCATCAGCGTGCGCAGAAGGTGTTTTGTACTAGAGACTAAAGACGGTGGTTCCCGTGGGGCTGTGCTTGGCGCGCAGGGCGCTGGGATCGTCGATGGGACCCGTGGCGATGGTGAGCTTGGTGAAGTCCAACTTCTCTTCGCGCACACAGACCTTGATATTGGCTACGGCCCGGGCGGGATCGGGGGCCACAATGTAAATGTTCAGCTTGCCCAAACCGTGCGGGGCGGGCTTGAACTCAAACTTTTCCAGGACGCCGCTGCCGCGCCAGGCGAGGTGTGGGGTCAAACTGTCTTTGAGGCGTTTGGCAAGGTGCTGGTCGCGGTCGGAGACACGGTCGCTTTTAAGGGCAAACTGCGCCACGACCAGCGACTGCTCCTCGCGCTTTAGCTCTGCATAGCCGTCCTCCGCGCACTGCACGGCAAAGGCTGCCAGCATGGCTTCGGCTTCTTCCAGCGTGTTCACCACGGCATCCTTGGAGGTGCTGATGTGGCCCACGGTGCCGTGGTTCAAGACAAAGTAAATCTCCGGGGTTGCACCGTCAGCGGCTGTTTCATGTGCCCCGGCATCAACCCAGGCTTCGCGAAAGACCAGAGCGCCGTCGTCGTCGCGCTTGTACATGCGGATAATATTGGCGTCCAGTCCTGCAAGAGTGGTCTCAAGAGGAACTTCGGTACTGTTGTGCTTGCTCATGCTGTTTGCAGAGTCCTTCCAAGGGTGAACCAGGCCGCGTCGCGGCCGTCGAATGGTGCGTGGGTCACTGCCACGGCGTGGGTCAGGGCGGCAGCGGCGGATTCCAGACGCTCGCACAAAGCCTGGGGGTAGGACATCGTGCGTGCATGCTGCGCAAATTCATCCCGATCGTCGACATAAATGCCGCGGGAGGCAGTCTTAATGACGTCCAAATCCATGTCAATCAAGTGGAACTCCACGACGCCGGGCCTCACCCGTTTCCAGCCCGGCTCAATGGCCAGATCAAGGTACAGTTCCACGCCCTGTGGATGGGCAACGTCATAGAAAGTGGCGACCCAGTCCCCCACATGCGGAACGAGCAATACCGCATCCGATGCCGTATACAGCGCTGCTCCAGGCCGGGAAATGAACTCTCCCGTGCCTTGAAAAATCCAGTACCCGTGTTCATCCGTGCCCAAGTACCTGCCGGGCACCACCCAGTGCGCCCCGCCGTCGTACTTGCGGTTGCGGGACACTATCAGGTCCCCGGGTGCGGGTGCGTCAACGACTGATGGTGAACCTTGCGGGTATGCGCTCATTGAATGGGCAGCTGCCCGGTGCGCGGGGCTGCGTGTCCGGGGAGGGGCCGGGCAAAGGGAACCTTGGTGCCCAGGACCTGTTCGACGACGTCCTGCGCCACCCGCTGTGCCGTCAGTCCCACACGCTGCAGCACCTGCGACCGGGTGCCGTGGGCCAGGAATTCAACGGGCAGACCCACCTCGTTCAACGCCGTATCGATACCGGCGCCGCGCAGCTCTTGGCGGATGCGCGCGCCCACACCGCCGGCGCGAACACCGTCCTCCACGACAATGACAATGCGGTGCTGGGAAGCGAGCTGGACAATGGAGCGGGGCACCGGCAACACCCAGCGCGGGTCCACGACGGTGGAGGTGATGCCCTGCGCGCCAATCCGCTGCGCCACATCCAGGCACAGCTCACTCATGGCACCGACGCTGACAATCAACACATCGGCCAGGGAATCCTCATCGCGTTCAGGCATGTCGTGCGGTGCACGGGCCAAAACGTCCACCCCGTCGCTGAGGCGCTCCAGGGCAGCAACTTCCGGAGCCACAATGCCCTTGGAGTAACGCACCACGCTGGGGGCATCGGCAATGGCGACGGCTTCACGCAATTCTTCCCGAAGCCGTTCGGCGTCACGGGGAGCAGCCAAATGCAGGCCGGGAACGATTTGGAGCATGGACATGTCCCACATGCCGTGGTGGCTTGGACCATCGGGGCCCGTCACTCCGGCCCGGTCCAGCACCACCGTCACACCGGCTTTATGCAGCGCCACATCCATGAGCAGCTGATCAAAGGCACGGTTGAGGAAGGTGGCATAAATGGCCACCACGGGGTGGAGTCCGCCGAAAGCCAGGCCCGCTGACATGGTGAGCGCGTGTTGTTCGGCAATGCCAACATCAATGACCCGGTCCGGGAACTGGGCGGCAAATTCCGCCAGGCCCACGGGGATGAGCATGGCCCCGGTGACGGCCACAATGTCCTTGCGTTCCTGCGCAATTTTCGTGATTTCCTCACCAAAAACGCCCGTCCAGGACTTGCCGGACGCCGCTTCAACCGACGCGCCGGTGGTGGGGTCAATGACGCCCACCGCGTGGAACTGGTCATTGACATCGGCGCGGGCGGGAGCGTAGCCGCGGCCCTTGTCGGTAAAGGCATGCACAATGACGGGTCCGTCATAATTTTTGGCCAACTGCAGGGCAGATTCCATGGCCTTCTCATCGTGTCCATCGACGGGGCCCACGTACTTCATGCCTAAATCATCAAACAACCCCTGCGGAGCCCACCAGTCCTTAACGCCCTTTTTCGCCGCGTGCAGGCTTTTGTAGACGAACTGCCCGGCGACGTTGCCGTCCTGCAGGCGCTTTTTCCCCCATGACATGGAGGCCTCATATTTTTTATGCGTGCGTACATGGTCAATGGCGGGGCGCAGGGATGCCAGGTAGTCAGCGAAGCCGCCCACGGTGGGGGCGTAGGAACGGCCATTGTCATTGACCACAATGACCACCTTGCGCTCTTTATCGCCGGCAATATTGTTAATGGCTTCCCATGTCATGCCGCCAGTGAGTGCGCCGTCGCCTATGACAGCCACTACATGGCGGTCGGTATTGCCTTGAATTTGATGTGCCCGGGCAATTCCGTCAGCCCAGGACAGGGATGAGGAGGCGTGGGAGCTTTCCACAATGTCATGCTCGGATTCACCACGGTCGGGGTACCCGGAAAGGCCGCCCTGTTGACGCAGCGTGGAAAAGTCCTGGCGGCCCGTGAGGAGCTTGTGCACATAGGACTGGTGCCCGGTGTCGAACACGATGCTGTCCCGTGGCGAATCAAACACCCGGTGAATGGCCAGGGTTAATTCCACGACACCAAGATTGGGGCCCAGGTGTCCACCGGTCTGGGATACGTTACTGATCAGGAATTCTCGAATCTCCTGAGCAAGCGCTTCCATTTGTCCATCGCTGAGCTTGCTCAGATCACGCGGATGCGTGATGGATTGTAAAAGTCCCATTGGTCCCTCCCAAGATCCGCAGTCAACATCTAACAATATCGCCTTCACCGCCCAATGATGTGCGTATCATCAGGTTTCGATGCTGAAAAACACATTAAAAGCCGCAGGGGTGGACATCCGGTTTCCCGGACATCCACCCCTGAGGAGCAAGCTGAGCCCTGGCCGGGCCACGTGAGCGTGGGGCCCCTCGGGCTCGGGGACTAGCTTGCTGCGGTAATCTGACGCAGTACGTACTGCAGGATTCCACCATTGCGGTAGTAATCAGCCTCACCTGGGGTGTCAATGCGCAGCACGGCATCGAATTCCACGGTGTTGCCGTCTTCCGCCACGGCCGTGACCTTGAGCGTCTTCGGCGTGGTGCCGTTGTTGAGCTCGGTAACACCTGACACGGAGAACGTCTCGGTGCCCGTGAGCCCCAGGGACTGCGCGTTCTGTCCTGCCGGGTACTGCAGTGGCAGGACGCCCATGCCAATGAGGTTGGAGCGGTGAATGCGCTCGTAGCTCTCGGCAATGACTGCCTTCACACCGAGGAGGGCAGTGCCCTTCGCAGCCCAGTCACGGGAGGAACCGGAGCCATATTCCTTACCAGCCAGGACAACCAGCGGAATGCCGGCAGCCTGGTAGTTGATGGAAGCGTCGTACACGTAGGACTGCGGGCCGCCGTCCTGGGTGAAGTCGCGGGTGAAGCCACCCTCCACGTTGTCCAGGATCTGGTTGCGGATACGGATGTTCGCGAAGGTGCCGCGGATCATGACCTCGTGGTTGCCACGACGTGAGCCGTAGGAGTTGAAGTCCTTGCGCTCCACACCGTTGGCCAGCAGGTACTGGCCGGCGGGAGTTTCGGACTTAAAGGAACCGGCGGGGCTGATGTGGTCGGTGGTGACCGAATCGCCGAGCTTAAGCAATACACGTGCTCCGGCAATGTCCTCCACCGGTTCGGCTTCGGCCTTCATCCCATCAAAGTACGGGGGCTTGCGGACGTAGGTGGACTTGGGGTCCCATTCGAAGGTGTTGCCTTCAGGGGTCTCCAGGGCCTTCCAACGCTCGTCACCGTCAAAGATGGTGGCGTAGGAGTTGGTGAACATTTCCCGGTCAATGGACGCGTCCATGACTTCCTGAACCTCAACGGGGTTGGGCCAGATGTCGGCAAGGAAGACGTCGTTGCCGGCGTCGTCCTGGCCAAGTGCATCCTTTTCAAAGTCGAAGTCCATGGTGCCGGCCAGGGCGTAGGCGATGACCAGCGGCGGGGAAGCCAGGTAGTTCATCTTGACGTCCGGGTTGATGCGGCCTTCGAAGTTGCGGTTACCGGAAAGCACTGCCGTGACGGAAAGATCGTTTTCGGCAATTGCAGCCGAGATCTCAGTGTCCAACGGCCCGGAGTTGCCGATGCAGGTGGCGCAGCCGTAGCCCACGGTGAAGAAGCCCAGCTTCTCCAAGTACGGAACCAGTCCGGACTTTTCGTAGTAGTCGGTGACCACCTTGGAACCGGGGGCGACGCTGGTCTTGACCCACGGTTTGGACACCAGGCCCTTGTTGACGGCGTTGCGGGCCAAGACGGCAGCAGCGAGCATCACGGAAGGGTTGGACGTGTTGGTGCAGGAAGTGATGGACGCAATGGACACTGCGCCGTGATCGAGCTCAAAGTCAATGCCCGACTCATTTTTGACGTGAATGGGATTGCTTTGACGTCCACCGGCGCCGTAGGCAGCCGAAACCGTGGTGCGCGGGCTGTCCTGCTGCACCGTATCGGGCTGCGTGAAGGACGGTGCATCCGAAGCTGGGAAGGACTCCTCCAATGATTCATCCACCGTGCCGGCGTCGGCGTCGGCATGTGCTGCGACGTAATTATTCAGGTCGGAGCGGAACTGTGCCTTGGCGTTGACCAGTTCAATGCGGTCCTGCGGACGCTTCGGGCCGGAGATGGAGGGCACCACGGTGGAGAGGTCAAGTTCCAGGTACTCGGAGAACTTGATCTCCACGGAAGGTTCATGCCACAGGCCCTGCTCCTTGGCGTAGGCCTCCACGAGGGCCACCTGGTCGTCGCTGCGCCCGGTCAAGCGCAGATAGTCAAGGGTGACATCGTCGATGGGGAACATGGCGGCCGTGGAGCCGAACTCCGGGCTCATGTTGCCAATGGTGGCGCGGTTGGCCAACGGGACGGCAGCAACGCCCTCACCGTAGAATTCCACGAACTTGCCCACGACGCCGTGCTTGCGCAGCTGCTCTGTGATGGTCAGCACCACGTCGGTGGCCGTGGCGCCGGCAGGAATTTCACCCGTGAGCTTGAAGCCCACCACGCGCGGGATGAGCATGGAGACGGGCTGGCCCAACATGGCCGCCTCGGCTTCAATGCCGCCTACGCCCCAGCCCAGCACGCCCAGGCCGTTGACCATGGTGGTGTGGGAGTCGGTACCGACGAGGGTATCGGGGTACGCGCGCAGCACCGGCGCCTCCCCGTTGACGGAAACCTCGCGGGTCATGACCGTGCGTGCCAGGTACTCAATATTGACCTGGTGCACAATGCCCATACCCGGGGGAACAACCTTGAAGTCCTCAAACGCCGTCTGGCCCCAGCGCAGGAACTGGTAACGCTCACCATTGCGCTGGTATTCAATCTCCATGTTGCGCTCAAGAGCGCCGGAGTTGCCGAACACGTCAATTTGCACGGAGTGGTCAATGACCATCTCAGCCGGTGCCAGGGGGTTGACCCTGCTGGGGTCACCGCCCAGATCCTTCACGGCTTCACGCATGGTGGCCAGGTCAACAATGCAGGGAACTCCTGTGAAGTCCTGCATAATGACGCGGGCCGGGGTGAATTGAATTTCAGTGTCGGGCTCCGCATTGGGATCCCAACCTGCCAACGCCCGTACGTGATCCGCTGTAATATTCGCCCCGTCTTCGGTGCGAAGCAGGTTCTCCAGCAATACTTTGAGGCTGAACGGAAGGCTCTTTGCGCCTTCAACCGAGTTCAGTCGGAAAATCTCGTAGTCGGTTCCGGCGACATGCAGTACGCCCTTGGAACCAAAACTGTCCACATTAGTCATCGATGGACTCCTCTCGCCACTGCTTTTATCTTTGTCACGCTGGGGACTTGCTGCCAGTTAGGCAGTCCTTACTCGCGTTCGGAGACAGCTCCGCGCTTCTTAAGGAAGCGGTAAAGCAGCTCGATTGCCATGCATCCCACAGCTATTACCGCAATGGTAGCCGCTAACAAGGCGCCACTGGGGATATCGAGGGCGAAGAAGGTCCGCGCTGACGGCACAGCCATGACCAGCACCAGTCCCACCACCATTGCCGCGACCAGCAAGGACCGCCATTTATCAAAAGGCCTGGCCAAGGTTGCCAGCACCCAGAGAGCAACCAGCAGCACCGTCATGGTGGCAGCGGTTTGACCCTGCACCACCATTTCCCCGGCCGTGACATTGGGATTGGGGAATGCCCGCGAGAACGCATAGACGGCCAAAATACACGCGGCCACAATGGTCCCTGACGGGATCGCAAACATCAACGTGCGTCGCAGGAAACCGGGCTGATACCGCCGGGCGTTGGGCAAAAGTGCCAGGAAAAACGCCGGAATGCCAATGGTCATGGAACTGACAATGGAGAGTTGGCGCGGCAGGAAGGGGTAACGCCACATGAGCAGCCCAATGACCAGCGCAATGATGATGGCGTAGGTGGTTTTGGTCAGGAACAGGTTAGCTACCCGCTCAACATTGGCAATGACGCGCCGGCCCTCCGCAACCACTGAGGGAAGATGGGAGAACTGGCCGTCCAGGAGCACCAGTCGTGAGACGGCCTTGGTCGCCGCCGCACCGCTGCCCATGGCAATGCCAATGTCCGCGTGCTTGAGGGCCAACGCGTCATTGACGCCGTCGCCGGTCATGGCCACCACGTGATCGCGCGATTGCAGCGCCAGCACAATGGACTTCTTTTGTTCAGGTGATACCCGGCCCAGCACGCTTTCATGTTCCAAAACATCCGCCATGGCCGCAGTGTCCTCGGGAAGCTCACGGGCATCGTACCCGTCCCCGGCAAAGACAAAGCCCACGTCGCGGGCCACGGCCGCCACGGTGCGTGGATTGTCGCCTGAAATGATTTTCAACTCCACGCCCTGCTCGCGGAAATACTGCAGCGTCTCCGCAGCATCGGGGCGCACCTTTTCCCGGAACACCAGCAGTGCCACTGCCCGCAGTCCAGCCAAGTCCAGGTCCCCGTCCAACGTCGGCCCGCTGGCCCCCGCTGGTGTGTCCCGGTGGGCAAGTACCAGTGCCCGCAATCCGCGGCGTGAGGCGGCGTCGGCGGCAGCCAAGGCCTCAGTGCTCTCCGCGGATAAAATCACCTCGGGGGCCCCCAACACCCAGTCTCCGGGTGCCGGAGGCCCCGACACGGTGCCGCCATGCTGGGAACCTTCCACGCCTGGGGAGCCAAAGCTCACGGCGCTGTACTTGCGGGCACTGTTGAAGTTCACTTCGCCCAGTGGTGCGCTGACGGGTTGCTCCGTATACCTGCCCGCCAACGCCACGGCCGTGCCGTTGGCGTTGGGGTGGGCGCCCATCCACGCCAGCACCTGCTCCCAACCTGGCACCGGGCCAAGGACTGTGACATCCCCCAGTTCCATGCGCCCCTCGGTCAACGTGCCGGTTTTATCCAGGCACACCATGTCCACCCGGGCCAGGCCCTCCACGGCCGGAAGCTCCTGGACCAGCACCTTGCGCCTGGACAGCGTGACGGCTGCCATGCCGAACGATATGCTCGTCAGCAGCACCAGCCCTTCGGGGATCATGGCCACAATGCTGGCCACGGAACTGACCACTGCAATACGCCAGTTACCCGAGTCAATGGCAGTGCTCCAACCCCCCTGGGCGATCATTTGGCCATTGATCACCAACAGCATGATGGGGATCAGGGCCCACGCAATGTAAAAGATAATGCGGTTGACCGAGTTACGGATTTCCGAGTTTACAAGTGAGAAGCGCCGCGCCTCAGCCGTCAGGGCAGAGGCATACGACTCCGCACCCACCCGATGCACCCGGGCCGTGCCATAGCCCGCCACCACAGCGGAACCCGACAACGCCAGGTCCCCGGCAGCTTTGGCCACGGGATCGGACTCTCCCGTCAACAGCGACTCGTCAATTTCCAGTGATTCGGATTTCACCACTTTGGCATCGGCGGGAATTTGGTCCCCCGTGCGCAGCAGCAGCAGCTCGTCCTGCACCACCTCCCCCACGGCGATTTCCTGCTCCTGCCCGCCCCGGCGGACCCGCGCACGCGGTGCATGCAACACCGCCAACTTATCCAGGGTGCGTTTGGCACGGTATTCCTGCACCACACCAATGGCGGCGTTCGCCACCACGATGAATCCAAAAAGCGCATCACGCGGGTCACCCACAATGAGCACAATGGCCAAACAAGCACCCAGTACCGTGTTGAACAGCGTGAAAATGTTCGCCCGAATGATGGCCCAGATACTGCGGCTGCTCTCGTGGGAGATCACATTGCTGAGCTCGGCTGCGCGTCGTTCATGAATTTGGGCAGCACTTAGCCCATCGCGTTCCAGTGCGTTTGCGTCGACGGGCGCCAATTTGCCTCTGGCGTGTTCCATGGTGGCGCGACGGTGCGCATCGCGCCGCTCGGCAAGCAGTGTCCCGCGGGGCTTGTTGCGGGTGAGGTCGCGCCGTGGCGGCCGCGTCTTGGTAGCCGATGGCTCCACTGTTCCCCTAATCTTTGGTGCGGTTGGGCAGCAGCAGCGCCACGGTCTCCACATGGTGCGTGTGCGGGTACACATCAAATCCGCGCAGCTGGGAAATGTGCCAGCCCGCATTGGCAAAATACAGCACGTCCCTGGCAAACGCCGCCGGGTCACAGGCGACGTAGGCTACGGCCTTCGGTGAGGTGGCCACAATGGCCCGGATGACATCCTTGCCGGCACCGGCGCGGGGCGGATCCAGAACGACGGCGTCAAAACGGTGCCGATCAGGGGTTGCCGAACGCCGTCCGCCCCGGGACCTGACGCCCAGGACCGCTTCCACCCGCCCCTGCGCAATCTGCACCTGGCTGGAGGCATGGAGATTCTTGCGGGCGTCACGGCTGGTGCCGGAGGAGCCTTCGACGGACAGGACGCTGCCATCGGGTCCCACCGCGTCGGCCAGCGGGGCCGTGAAGAGTCCGGCTCCGGCGTAGAGGTCGGCCACGGATGCGCCGTCGTTCAAGTACCCGCCGTTGAGCAGGAAGCCAAGCACCGTGTCACTAAGGACTTTCGGGGCGTTGCGGTGAATTTGCCAGAAGCCGTCCCCCGAGACGCGGAACTCGTGGTCGTCGGTGGTTTCGCGGACCCACCCCCGCCCGGCAATGACTTCCACGGCGCTGTTTTCCGGGTTCCACCGCGCCACTGAGGGCGGGACGGGCAGGGCAGCCAGGGCGCGGGCCACACGCTTGACGGCCGCGCCGGCGGCTTTTTCGGACAGCTCAGCCGCTGGCGCCAACAACACCAGCACACCGCTGCCATTGGCGGGGGCGGCAACTTCCACGCGTTCAATGCCCGTGAAGTCCAGCTCCCACAGGACCAGCTCGTTGATGGCCGGGACAGCCAGGGGCATGTCCTTGATGGCCACGATGTCGTTGGAGCGGTGGGCATGCATGCCGAGCCTGCCCGAGGGCGTCACGGCAAAACCAACACGTGTGCGCCAGCCCAGTCCCGCCTGCTGTTCGGGCGTGCCCGGGGTGTCCACGTCCTCGACGCCCCGGGCAAATAAAGCCTCGATGCGTTCTTCGCTCAGGCCACCCAGGCGCTGCAACTGCTCCCGTACCACTGCCGTTTTGAGTTTCAGCTGGGCGGGACGGCTGATATGCCCATACTCCGCCCCACCTACCGGGGCAACATTGCGTGAAGCGGCACGCAGGGCGTCGGCTTCGGGCCAGAAGTGCGGGACACGGTCGGGTGAGGCAACCACGACAGAGGTGACGTCTGCGCGCCAGAACTTGGCGTCGTCGCTGTTGTCGGTGAGGTTGATTTCCACCGTTTCACCGGGGAGGGCATGGCGGACAAAAATGACGCGCCCCTCATGCCGGGCAACACAGTGGCCGCCATGGGCCACCGGCCCCACGGTGACGGTGAGGCGGGGACTGGGCTGGTGCATGGGCTCCATGATGATTTTTTAGTTCCGTCTTCTAGTCTTGATATTTCTTTGCGTCAGTGGATGACTTTAACTGCCACGGCACGCTGGCCACCACCACACCCGGTTCAAAATGCAGCCGCGTCTTAATGCGCAGGGCAGTTTGGTTATGCACCAACTGCTCCCACCATTTGCCCACCACGTATTCCGGGATGTACACCACAATGAGATCCCGCGGCGCATCACGTCGCATGGTCTTAATGTGGCTGATAAGCGGCGTCAGCGTCTCCCGGTAGGGACTTGCCAACACTGTCAACGGTACCGGGATGGACAGCCTGGCCCAATCCGCAATGGTTCCCTCGGTTTCGACGGGGTCCAGATCCACGATGACGGCCTCCAGCGTGGACGGCCGCGATGCCCGGGCAAAGGCAATGGCGCGCATGACGGGCTTGCGCACATGGGAGACTAAAATCACGGCATGAATGCGGGCCGGCAGGGCCGTCAACGTTGAGTCAGTGTCCACGGCCAGTTCCTTGGCAACATTGGCGTAGTGGGCTTGAATGCTCCACATGATCACGAACAAGACGGCCATGGCCAGCAGCGCAATCCACGCTCCCTGACTGAATTTCGTGATGAGCACAATGACCAGCACCAGCAGCGTCATGGCCAGGCCCAGACAGTTGATGGCGCGGGAACGCTTGATCTTAAACCGCACCGCCTTGTCCTTGATCCTCAGCAATTCCCGGTTCCAGTGCCGCACCATGCCCCATTGGCTGGCGGTGAAGGAAATAAAGACCCCCACAATGTACAGCTGGATCAACCGCGTCACCTCCGCGTCAAAGGCGATTACCAGCACCAATGCCCCCGCCGCCAGCAGGATCACACCATTGCTGAACGCCAGCCGGTCCCCGCGCGTGCGCAGCTGGCGCGGCAGGTAACCGTCCCTGGCGAGAATGGAGGCCAACACCGGGAAGCCGTTGAAGGCCGTGTTGGAGGCAAACACCAAAATGGCACCGGTGACGGCGACCATGATGAAGAACGGAAGGGACCCGGCACCAAAGATGGTGGAGGCGATTTGGCTGATGGCAGGGTTTTGCACGTACCCCACGGGAGGCGCCACGCCGTCGACCAGGAATTCCGTATGCGGATCGGCAACAATATGCACCCTCGTGGCATTGGCCAGGAACAATATAGTGGCCATCATACCGGCTGCAATGGCACCTAAAAGCAACAGCGTGGTGGCGGCGTTTTTGCTCTTGGGCTTGCGAAAATTGGGCACACCGTTACTAATGGCTTCAACACCTGTCAGCGCTGCCGCGCCAGAGGAAAAGGCACGCAGCAATAAGAAGGCACCCGCCAAGCCCACCAGACCCTGATCAAAGGCTGCTGCCGGCACAATTTCAAAATCCGCCGACGGCGCCCGGGCTAAAGTCCCGGTCATGGCCTGGAAGAGTCCCACAGCGCCCATGGAAAAAATGGCAAACATGAAAATGTAGGTGGGGATGGCAAACACACTGCCGGCTTCACGGACACCGCGCAGATTCACAAGTGCCAGCAGGATCACCCCTATGGCGGCTATGAGGCCCTGGTGGCCGTGCCAGCCGGGAACGGCCGTGGCCACATAATTAGCTGCCGAGGACATCGATACTGCCACCGTGAGGACATAGTCCACCATGAGGGCCGAAGCCACTGTGAGCCCCGCACCCTTGCCGAGGTTGACGGTGGCGATTTCGTAGTCCCCTCCCCCGGACGGGTAGGCGTGCACGTTTTGGCGGTAAGACGCGACTACCGTCAGCAACACCACCATGACGGCCAGCCCCACCCAGGGTGAGAGTGAAACGGCGGCTACGCCGGCAAGGGCCAATGTTAGTAATATTTCATCGGGAGCATACGCCACCGAGGACAGGGCATCGGAGGCAAAGACGGGCAGCGCAATGCGCTTGGGAAGCAGGGTGTGGGACAGCTTTTCGTTACGGAAGGGGCGCCCCACAAGGACCCGCTTGAACGCGTTGAAGAAATTCAGCACGCGGGTAACGCTAGCACCACCCGTCGGGCAAAAGCTGCACTCGTGGCACACTGAATGTGGGGCTGCGGGTACTACCCGCTTGTGTGTCAAAGCTGGGTCAGGGACGTGCAACTTGACCCGGGCGCCATCACCACGTGAAATAAGTACCCGCACCGCTTCCGAAGTGAGCGATGGCTGAGACGGCCTGGGGTATCTCTGATCGTCAGGACAAGGAGTTACAAGTGGCACATTTTGTCATCATGGGTTGCGGCCGGGTGGGCGCTACCCTGGCCCATACGCTGGAGGATTCCGGCCACTCCGTTGCCATCATCGATCAAGACGAAAGGGCCTTCCGGCGTCTGCGCACGGGTTTTGGCGGACGTAAAATTACCGGTGTGGGCTTTGACCAGGACACCCTGAAGCAAGCGGACATTGAAAACGCCTACGCCTTTGCCGCCGTCTCCAGCGGTGACAACTCCAACATTCTCGCCACGCGGGTGGCCCGCGAAACCTTCCACGTGGAGCACGTGGTGGCGCGCATTTATGACCCGGGCAGGGCGGAGATCTACCAGCGCCTGGGAATTCCCACTGTTGCTGCCGTGCGGTGGAGTGCCGATCAAGTGTTGCGCCGCATCCTTCCCGAATCCGCCATCAAGGGTGACTTCAGGGAGCCTTCCGGGCGTCTGATCCTCACCGAACTCTCCCTCCATCCAGGCTGGATTGGCCGGCACATCCTGGACATTGAAAACGCCGCCCGTCTCCGGGTGGCGTATCTGACCCGCTTTGGTGAGGGCATCCTGCCGGGGCCCAACACCAGCTACCAGCAGGGAGACACCGTGCACGCCATGATTATTGGTTCGCACTCCAGCGACGTGGCAGGCATTCTCTCTGTCGCACCCACCAAGGAGTTTTAACATGCTGGTTGTCATTGTGGGTGCTGGCAGCGTGGGCTGCTCCATTGCCAAGGAACTCTTGTCCAACGGTCATGAAACCCTGCTCATTGACCCCAAGCCGGAAGTCATTGGCAAAAGCGGGCTCCGTGGGGCGCGCTGGCTGGTGGGTGACGCCTGTGAAATCAGCACCCTGCGTGAAGCTAAATTGGAGGAAGCGGATGTGGTGGTTTCAGCGACAGGAGATGACAAGGTCAATTTAGTGGTCTCCCTGCTCGCTAAATCCGAGTTTGGTGTGGGGCGTACGGTGGGCCGGGTCAACAACCCCAAGAACGACTGGATGTTTGATGATTCCTGGGGTGTGGACGTTGCCGTCAATACTCCCCGGCTCATGACGGCGCTGGTGGAGGAGGCCGTGGAAATTGGTGATTTAGTGCGCTTGCTGACACTGCAGGCGGGCGTGGCGTCGCTGGTGGAATTTACGGTTCCCACGGATTCACACCTTATTGGCCGCACAGTGGGTGCCATTGACTGGCCACAGGATTCCACGCTCGTTGCCATTTTGCGTGATGAAGCGCCCATCACGGCCAGTGATGATGACGTGCTGGAAGCCCACGACGAGCTGTTCTTTATCACTACCCTTGCCGCTGAAAGCGAGTTGCGGATTTTGTTGACGTCGCGCTAGTGCGGTGCCTCATCAGCTGGGTGTGTCCCGGCCGGGATGTGCGGGGAAATTTCCGGCGGGGCGGGGCGGCTGACCAGCCAGGCAACCCATAACCCGAAAGCGTACAGCGGCACACCCATAATTAAGCGCATGGCACCCAAGGCATCCACCATGCCGGCAAAATACAGTGGCAGTTGCACGGCCAGGCGGGCTGCCATCACACCCACAATAATCCAGGTGGCGACGCGGTAGGCGCGCAGCCTCGCAGGTTGTTCACGCCACCGCACACCCTCATTGCGGGCGTAGCCAAAGAGCAGTCCGAGGACCGGCCAGCGCAGGACAATTGAGAGCACCATCGCCCCAATGTAGGCGGCATTGGTATAGAAACCAATGGCGTAGTAGTTCTCCGCCTTCCCTGTTCGCATGGCAATGAAGGCAGAAAGCGCAACGCCAACAATGCCGGCCAGCGCCTGCGTCAAGGGTGTGCGTTGGACCAGCCGGGCAACGAGGAACACGGCAGCGACGGCCACTGAACCAATGAGGGCTGCGCGAAGGTCCCGGGTAATGGTGAAAACCACCAGGAACACAAGCCCAGGCAGCACGCTCTCGGCTATGCCGCGCACTCCCCCGGCGGCGGCCAACAAATCAATGTCCCCATTGCCCTTCCGGGCCAGAGTGTTTTTAGCCGCCAGGTCCTGGGCCAGTTCGGCAAAGCCGCCGCTACGTTTCTGGGGGTCCTCTTCGGGACTTTGCTGGCTCACTTAGCTCTCCTGGGTTCCAATGATTTCATAGCGCGGGTTGTACATGGTGGGCAGCCCGTTGCGCTGCGAGACCATGCCTTCCACCCGCAAACGGGTGCCGGCGGCAATGCCGGGGACCCGGCGTCGTCCTATCCACACCAACCGCAGCTGGTGGTTGGCGTCCCCCTCCACGGCATGGTGCCCCTCCCTGTCGGTCAGGATGGCGGAGTACTGCGGCGCCACGGTTTCGGGCAGGATGGTCACCGCTTCCACCACGCCGGCGCAGGAGGCCCGGCCGCGGGCCGGTAAATCAGCCATGGCCAGCAGCGACTGCCAACCATTTTCCATCAGTGCCGACACTGTTAGCCGATCGCCGTGATTTCCGGGCCGCGGCGCAGTTGCTCCCCACCCTGGGCAGGAACGCCCTGGTTGACGCCTTGAACCGGCTGGGGGCCGGCAACTGCGTCCTTGGGCAGGCGCAACAGCAGCAAATCGCGCGGGGGCAGGGGAGTCTCCCCACGAACCACCACCACGCCCCGGAACAGGTCCTCAAGTTCGCGGGCGGACTCGGGATTCACCGCTGCCTCACCGCCGAGTACGCCGCGCAGGAACCAGCGTGGACCGTCAATTCCAATAAATCGGGCCACCCGGAAACCATTGCTGCCATCGTTGCCCTGCGCCGGCACCTTGGCCAACACTTCCTTACCAAAGGTGCCGTCGAGAATTTCAATGTCCCCGCCCTGGGAGCCCACGGACAGCCCAATTTGCTCGCGAATGTCACGCCACAGCGTTTCCGACCGTGAGGCGGCAAACGCTTGAAGCTGCAGGCTGGAACCGTTTAAATCCAGTGTCACGGCAATGACGCGGGAGGTGCTTTCTTCAACTTCCAGGCGCAGGGACAGCCCTTCGCGGGGGGTCACCAGCAGCGCCCCCAAATCAACGTAACCATCGGTACTGGCAATTTCCGACTCGTCCAGGGGACCATGCAGGGCACGGTCATAGGCCTCGTCGGCGGGATCCGGTGGCAGGTTAAGCACCTCGGGTGTTCCTGCCTCTGCACCGTCACCGGTTGGCTCCACAGCGTCAGCTGCCTCTGTTGAATTATTCTTTTTCTTACCGAACCCAAAAGCCATGGAAATGAAGACTCCTTGTAGATGATGAATCGCAGGATTGCTGAAACGGCGCCTAGGGTGAGTTGTGCCCGGCTGCCGGAGGCACAGCTGCCTGTGTGCCTTCGGCAAAACCGCCCGTGGAACCAAAGCCTCCCACGCCCCGCGCGGAGTCGGGCAGCTCAGCAACTGTAATAAATTCAGCCCTTTCCACCCGCTGGATGAGCATTTGGGCAATTCTATCGCCTCTTGACAAACGAATGGAATGCCGGGAATCGGTGTTGATGAGCGTGACGGACAACTCCCCGCGATATCCAGCGTCAACGGTTCCCGGACTGTTGACAATGCTCAACCCATGCTTGGTGGCCAGGCCCGAGCGTGGATGAATCAACGCCACATAGCCAAACGGCAGGGCCACGCTGACGCCGGTGGGAACCAGGGCGCGTTCTCCTGGCGCCAGCTCAATGTCAATGCGGGTCCGCAAATCCGCGCCCGCATCGCCGGGATGGGCATAGCTGGGGGGTGCAATCCCGTCGTCCAGCATGCGTAATTGCACAGTCAGGGTGGAATGCTGCTGCGTCTGCGGCGAATCATTTGCTGTGGGAAATTTCTCGTGGCTCACAACAGGACAGCTTATCGTGAACTCCGGCGCAGGGAAGCTGAGCTCACGTGCGTGAAGATGAAATACCCAGACAAAGGTGGAAAGCTGAGGGCATGTCTTCCGCATCGCCACAGAGCGTCCCGTCCCCCACCGCAGCTATTTACACCGAGAAGTTGTGGCCCAACTTTTGGAGCTGGGTGATCACCTTGTTTTTGGCGGGGGCGTCAATACTTATCTTCCTCCCCATCAGTTTGCTCACGGGCGTCATTGCTTTTTTTGTGGTGCTGACCATCTTGGTCATTGCCCTTATTACCTCCACACCCACCATTGCTGTCACGGCGGAGACCCTGCAGGTGGGCAGGGCTCATATTGAGCGGAAATTTGTGGGCCAGGTTGCTGTTTACCACGGCGACGCCGCAACGGAACAACGCGGCATCAAGCTCAATGGCCTGGCCTTTTTGTGCATCCGCGGTTGGATCAAGCCGGTAGTGAAAATTCAAATCACCGACCCCGATGACAAAACCCCGTATTGGCTCACATCCTCACGCACCCCTGACAACTTGGCAGCTGCCCTGCGCGGCGCGGCCCATCCCGGCAGTTAGCGCTAACCCAAACATTCCTGGCAGTACTTCAGCCCGCGGTGTTCTTTCACCAGCTGGGAGCGGTGCCGGACTAAAAAGCATGCGCCACAGGTAAATTCATCGGCTTGTTCGGCCAGGATCTCCACGGTGTGCTCATCTGGCGCCACCTCCCCGCCGGGCAGCTCAAAACCTGCCGCCAGTTCCGCCTCGGCCAGATCAATGACAGCGCTGCCGCCCGCCCTTGACCCGCGGCGGGTCGATCCGCTGGCGGCCCGCCGGCCACGCCCGTAACGGGATGGACGGGGCTGCTGATGGCCAATGGTCATGGGCACTCCCTCACACGTTTAACACTGCCCGGTAAGGCAGCCTAAGGAACATTGAAAGTACCATAGTGCCCCGGATATACGGCAGTAAACTTTTCCCAGCAGCAGGTACCACACCGGCAACAGCAGCTGCCGCGTGAGTTAATTTGTGCACGCATCTCACGCCACGCCTGCCGGGTAGTAGGAAATTGGGCGTATCGATGGCAAAGTTTCGAACATAACGCGTTGATATTTTTTTGGGAGGACAGCATGGCTGATCTGCGGCTGGTGGGTGTCCACGACGACGGCGAACATCTGCTGCTAAGTGGTTCCGAGGGAGAAATTTACCTTCTCCCTCTGGACGAGGCATTACGCACGGCGGTGGGCAAAAACACCCATCGCTTTGCCCGGACCTCGCAACCCTCTGGCACTAAAATGTCGCCACGGGAAATTCAGTCGCTCATCCGTGCGGGCGCATCGGCCGCCGACGTGGCTGAACAAGCGGCCCTCACCCTTGAGCAGGTCCGCCGCTATGAGGGGCCGGTACTGGCTGAGCGCGAATACATTGCCCGCCAGGCCCGCAATGTGCAGGTCGCCGCAGCGAGCACCAGCAACGACGGTCTCCGCTCAGCGTTTGGCGAGGTTGCAGCCACGCTCGAGGACATGGTCCAGCACCGTCTGAGGGTTTTTGGCATTGATCCCAAGTCCCTGCAATGGGATGCCTGGCGTGATCAGGCCGGGACATGGACCGTCAGTGCGGATTTTGAGCCGGGCACCCAGTGGGCAGCGACCAGCATTGGTGAGCCCACCCCGGCGCTTTGGCGTTTCCATGCGGCCAGGAAATCCCTCCATAACGCCAACCGCTGGGCACAACAGCTCAGTGAGCTCGAACCCCTGGACAGTCCCGTGCCGGAGCGGCGTTTAAGTGCCGTAGCCGACAAACCCTTTGACGTGGAGGCCCACTCCACCACCGCGGCTCCGGATGCTGCGCAGGAGCCGGACCAGGACGCTGACGCCGCGACTGCCGAGGATGGGGAGGCTGCTGATTCCTCCCAGGGGCTTCTTGATTTGCTGCGTTCGCGGCGCGGTGTCCGCCTCGGTGCAAATGAAACCGGCGACGACGAACTCGCGGCCATGCTCGGAACCCACGTTCCCGGCGCCCATCCGCCGGAAGGGTCCCTCGCCAACGCGCCGGAGGTTGTGGAACCACCCGCCGAGACGCCTGTGGAGCCCCCCGTTGAAGTTGCCACGAGTGCGCGGGACCGATTGCGCAGCATCCCGTTCCTCAAGCTTGCCCCGAGCCTGGGCCACCCCGGGAAAAACCACCTGGACGGTTCAGGCAGCGTCTCCGAGGTGAGCACCGGGACCGGGGAGCTGGTGCTTTCAGGCGAGCCGGTCGTGGCCCACAGGGCACCTGCTGCGGGGCCGCAGGATGCGCCCCACCCACCGCGTGAAACCGAGGCGGAAGCCGGGGAGTTGGGGCCCAGTGACAGCGAAGTGGCTGCGCGGCTGGAACGAAAGGCGGCTGCCAAATCCAAACGCTCCAGTGTTCCCAGTTGGGACGAAATTGTCTTTGGCACCAAGGGCGACTAAGTTCCCACCAAGCAAAAATCCTTTCTCACCCAACGCGTAGTGCGTTGCGTGGGAAGGGATTTTTTGTCTCCTCAGCGGCGTCGCGCCTTGCCCTGCTTGCCTTGCCTGGGCGTGGTGGGAATGCGCAGAAGCGGCACTTCCCTTTCCGCTTTGGTGATGGAGCCGTGCTGACCTGTCACCTCCATGGCCTGGACCCGCACCCGGCGCAGATCGTAAAAGGCAATGGACTCCCGGGCCACGATCAACACATCCCCAATTCGTTCGGCAACACCCGGGGCAACTTCGCCAAAATAACCAGCAGCAATGGCCTGTTCCCGCGTAATGACCCATGCTTTCTTCCCAAAGCGCGCCAACCATGCGCTCATGAGACGTTCGCGGGAAGCCCCCGGTTCCAAGTAGAGGTGCACCATGCGCGGCTCCCCTGCCGTATGCCGCACACCCTCCACCAAATCGGCAAATGCGGAGTAGTCAACGCGGGCCGGGCGGGGTACATCCACCATGCCGTGATCGGCCGTCAATAAAATGAGTGCATCCGACGGTGCCGTTGCCGCCAGACGCTTCATCCCGGCGTCGAGCTCTTCCAATTGCCTCTCCCACTGGGGGGAATCGGCGCCGTGGGCGTGACCGGCCTTGTCCAACTCACTCCAGTACAGGTACACCAAAGCGCGCGGTGAGGCGGCCAGCGCTTCCACTGCCTGCTCCACACGGGCATGCGTGGACACCGCCCCGCGGAAGGTGCCCCCGCGCAGGGCCGCCGCCGTCATGGGCGAGGTGGCAAATTTTGGCAGGCTCACGGTGGTGCAGGGCACGGTGCCCGCCAACTGCTCAAAGACGGTGGGGCACGGCTGCCACTGCAGGGGATCCACGCCGGGATCCCAGTTGCCCAGGAGGTTGACCACCTTGTCCTGCCGGGGATCCACCACGTCGTATCCCACCATGCCGTGCTGGCCCGGTGCGGTTCCGGTGCCCAGCGAGCTCAGCGAGGTAGCGGTGGTGCTTGGAAAAGCGGCCTGCAGGGTGCGCGGGTGATTGCCTGCCGAATCTGCGGCCATAACCGCGCGCAGGAAGGGTGCGTGGCCGCAACGCTGCTTAAGCAGTGACTTTCCCAAGCCATCCACCAGCACGACGCAGATGCGTGGGGCCGAGGGAAGGTTCAGCACATTCTTGAAGCTCTCATCCCCCAGCACCGCTGCCGCGCTGGACAACACGTCGGCAATGCTGGCACTGCCATAGGCCGGCGCAGCCGGGAGGGCTACTTGCCCGGCAAGGAGTTCTGCGGCTGTTTCGGGGCCCCCGGTGATGTTCATCGCAGGCTGGCGATGTTAGCGGCGGTAATGGGAGCGACCCAACCGTGCACCGAAGGCGGGAAATTTGCCGACCCCCAGCTCCGGGTGGCCGGGGGTGCCGGCGCCGGTATTGACTGCCCGCAGTGCCCTGGCAAAGGCCTTGGCGTCCACCACTGCCTGCAGGCCTTCCGCCTCGGCACTGATGCGCAAGGCAATGTCTTCCTGCATGATGGTGCCGGAGTAGCCGTGGTCGGCGTCGCAGCTGGGATCGCCACACGACGACGGACCCATCTCCACGCGTTGACCCCCGGACCAGGCAATGGCCAGGGTCAGTTCGCGCGCCGGATCGGAGGGCTTGTAATCCTGGGGTTGGGCGTAAATGTAGCTCAATACCACTGACTTAATTTGACTTACGGGCACGGATTCAGTGGATACCTGCGCCACCATTTGCTCACCCGACTCATCGAGCTGGTGGTCATCGACATGGGTGATCACGAGCATTTCCGCTGTCAGGACCAGGACCGTAATGTGCCGGTGGACCTCATTGCGTTCAAAGTGGGTTTCCAAGTGAACCAGGTGGGACAGGCTGTCCTGGCCATCCAGGGCGTCATTGACGACGTCGGCCACCAGCCGGGGGTAGAAGCCTGATCGTTGGAGGGCGGATTCCAAATCACGGCCCTTGGTGTTGGCCGGGGCGCCGGCTCCGAAGCTGTTCATGCTTCTTATTTTCGCACTTTGGCGCCGGGGTTGCGAACCGGGTGCACCCAGGTCACGGGGGCAGGCGGTCCGCCACGTGCCACGCTACTGGGACAGCATGGCCCGCCGGGCACTGTCGGTACGCTGTGCTGGATTGCCAATGCGTAAATCTGCAGCCAGCACCGTGACGGCTGTGGGCCCCACCAAAATGGGTTTAAATTCCAAAAACGCAACTTCAGGATGTTCATCCTTGAGCATTGCCACCCGCGCCACCAAATCCTCCAGTGCCCTGACGTTTCCAGGCGGCAAACCCTCGTAGCCGAAGAGCTTCGTCGAGGCCCGCGGGGAGCGGATGAGCTCAGCGGTGTCCCCCACGGACAGGGGTGGCACCCGGTGCGCCCAATCGTCGAGCAAATTAACGGCATCCCCGGAGAGACCAAAGGACACGACCGGGCCCAGCAGGGGATCTTCAATGGCACGCAAAGTACAGGACTGCCCCACCTGCGCCATGCTTTGCACTTCCAGGTTCGTGGCGCCGTAAGGCTCAAGGAGTTTTTGCATTTGCACAATATTGCGCCGCAGCGATTGCGCGTTTTCAATGTTGATCCGCACCCCGCCCAAATCCAGGCGGTGACGCAGGTTGGGGTCGAGCGTTTTAATGGCCACGGGCCAACCCAGCCGTTGCGCGGCGGCAACCGCCTGGTCAGCGGTGCTAAAGGGTGCTGATTCCAGCACCGCAATTTTGTAGTGGGCCAAAAGTTCCCGGGCCTGCTCCGGCAGCAATGTCACCAGGGCATCGCCCCTGACGTCCTTGAGCCACGATTCCAGCAGCTCCCCGGCGGCCTCCGGGTTGCTTCCCGAAGGTGCCTGGAAGACGGGAGCTTCCTGCCTCAACCACTGGGCGTAGCGGGCCACAGCTGCCAGCGCGGCAATGGCGGCGCCAGGGCTGGAGTATGAAGGCACACCGCCGGGCAGTTGCCGATTAATGTGGATCCGGGTGTCCACGATCCCGGAAAATACCGCCATGACCGGCTTGCCGGCTTCCCCGGCGCACTCCCCCAGCACCTTGGCCACGGCGTCAATACTCAGCCCCACCACCGGCAGGAGCGTGACAATGGCTGAATCAACCCCTTCCTGTGCCAGCGCTGCCCGTACCGTGCGTTTCAGCAGTGGCAGGGCACGGGATTGGCCGGTAGTAAGGTCCAGGCGGGTATGCAGTGCCGCCACCGTCAAGCCATGCTGTTCGGTGGCGTCGGCAAGCACTGTTCCCAGGGCCGCCGAGTTGCCAATGATGGCCAGTCCGGGTCCCTGGGGCAGCGGCTGACCGGCCACCAGTTGAGCTACGTCGGACAGTTCTTCAATGGTGTTCACCCGCACCACCCCCGATTGGCGCAGCATGGCATCGAGGGCACCCCGCGGCGCCTGGGTGGTGCGCACCCCGTGCCCCGGAGGCAGCCGCAAACCCATGGAATCCGATTTCGCCACAATAACCGGTTTGCTGCGGGAGAGGCGGCGGGAAATCCGGGAGAATTTACGGGGGTTCCCAATGGACTCCAGGTACAGTGCGCAGGCCGTGGTGTTGGGGTCATCTTCCCAAAACTGCATCATGTCATTGCCGGAAACGTCAGCCCGGTTGCCCGCGGAAAGCACTGTGGACATCCCCACATCACGCCGGCTCAAGGACGCAAACAAGGACACCCCCAGCGCGGCTGACTGCGTGAAGACACCCAACCCGCCCGGCAGTGCCAGGGCAGGTGCCATGGAGGCGTTCAGGGACACTGCAGGGTCGGTGTTGGCCAACCCCAACGACGCCGGCCCCACCAGGCGCATGCCGTTGGCCCTGGCCAGGCTGACCAGGTCACGCTGCCGCGCCAAACCTTCCTCGCCGGCGTCGGCGAAACCTGCCGTGGCAATCACCAGGCCCCTGACACCTGCCTGCCCGCACTGTTGAACCACCGTGGGCATTTGCGCAGGGGGCACAGCAATGACTGCGAGGTCAACGGGGCCGGGCACATCGGCAATGCTGGCGTAGGGCATCATGCCGGAAACTTCCAGCGCGTCGTGGTTCACCGCGTGAACGGCGCCGGTGAAACCGCCCTCCACAATGTGTTCCAACAGTTGCTGGCCAACGCTGCCCCAGGAACGGCTGGCCCCAATGACAGCCACGGAGCGTGGCGCCACGAGCCCGGACACGCTGCGGGCTTCGGCCCGGTGCTCGCGGGATTCCATCACGGCGCGGGACTTCTCGGTCGGGTCAATGTCGAAATACAGGGAAATGACCCCGTCGTCGAAGTGCCTGTGGACCTCGTAACCGGCTTCGGAAAAGACCTGGATCATTTTCCGGTTTTCGGGCAGCACCTCGGCAGAGAACTTGTCGACCCCGTTTTCGCGGGCAGCAGCAGCTAGGTGCTCCAGCAAAATGGAACCCAGTCCCTGGCCCTGGTGGTGGTCGGAAACATTGAAGGCCACCTCGGCTTCAGCAGGGTCATCGAGCCTGTCATAGCGGCCAATTCCCAGGATTTTGCCGCCACGCGTTATGACAAATGCCACACGGTCCCGGTAATCCAGTTCCGTAAAACGGCGCAGTTCCTTGGCCGTGAGCTTGGCTTTGTAGGTGAAGAAGCGTAGATAAATGGAATTTTGGGACTGCGCCATGTGGAATTCCTGCACAGCAGCAGCATCCGCAGCCCGCATGGGCCGCAAATGGCCCGTGGCTCCGTCGCGGAGAACAACATCGGCTTCCCAATGCGCGGGATAGTCCGGCGTGGGCTCTGGCTTCACCATAGAATCACTGTACCGACATGATTGCCTCCGTGGGCGTCTATGTCCTCCGCAACACCCCGTGTAGAAAAGGAGCCACTGCCACCATGGCAAAGCGCCAAGCCCCCGCAGCAGATGACTTCGTTGAGAACATTGTTGACATTGACGTCTCCAGTGAGATGGAAGGCTCCTTTCTGGAGTATGCGTATTCGGTGATTTACTCCCGGGCCCTGCCTGACGCGCGGGACGGGCTCAAGCCCGTGCAGCGCCGCATTTTATTCATGATGAGTGAAATGGGGCTGCGTCCGGAGAAGGGCCATGTCAAGAGCGCCCGCGTGGTGGGTGAGGTGATGGGCAAGCTGCACCCCCACGGCGACTCAGCCATTTACGACACCATGGTGCGCATGGCGCAGGACTTCTCCCTCCGTCTGCCCCTCATTGACGGCCACGGCAACTTTGGCTCGCTCGACGACGGCCCGGCAGCCCCGCGTTACACCGAGGCCAGGTTGGCGGCACCGGCCCTGGCCTTGACGGGGAACCTGGACGAGGACGTGGTGGACTTTGTCCCCAACTATGACAACCAAATGCTGCAGCCCTCGGTGCTGCCGGCCGCCTACCCCAATTTGCTGGTCAATGGGGCCAGCGGCATTGCCGTGGGCATGGCCACCAACATGGCTCCGCACAATTTGGGCGAGGTCATTGCGGCCGCCCAGCACCTCATTGCCAACCCGGAAGCCACCTTGGAAGACGTCATGGCGTACGTGCCGGGGCCGGATCTGCCCTCGGGCGGGCGCATTGTGGGACTGCAGGGCATCCGCGATGCCTACGCCACCGGGCGTGGTTCCTTCAAGACCCGCGCCAAGGTCGTCGTGGAGCAACTGACTCCGCGGCGGGTGGGCCTGGTGGTGACCGAGCTGCCCTATCTGGTGGGCCCGGAAAAGGTGCAGGAAAAACTCAAGGACGCCCGCAACAACAACAAGGTGGTGGGCGTCGCCGATTTCATTGATCTGTCCGACCGCAAGCACGGCATGCGCCTGGTCATTGAGATTAAGAACGGCTTTAACCCGGCTGCCGTCCTGGAGCAGCTGTACCGCTACACCCCCCTGGAAGAGTCGTTTGGCATTAACAATGTGTGCCTCGTGGAAGGCCAGCCGCAGACCTTGGGATTGCTGCCGCTGCTGCAGGTTTTCGTCGCCCACCGTCTTGACGTGGTGCGCCGCCGCACGGCATACCGGCTGGGCAAAAAGCAGGATCGTCTGCACTTGGTGGAGGGGCTCCTCATTGCCATTGTGGATATTGATGAGGTCATTCAAATCATTCGCAGCTCCGATGAGGTGGCAGCCGCACGGGAGCGCCTGCGGGCCATTTACGACCTTTCTGAAATTCAGGCCGATTATATTTTGGCGCTGCGCCTGCGTCAGCTCACGCGCTACTCCATGGTGGAACTCGAAGCGGAGCGCGATGAACTGCGGCGCGAAATTGCCGCCCTGGAAGCCATTTTGGCCTCCAAGGAACTGCTGCACCAACTGGTTTCCGACGAACTCGGTGAGGTGGCAGCTCTTTACGGCACCCCGCGGCGGACTGTCCTGCTGGAGTCCGAGGCCATGGCCCCGTCTGTCGCCAAGGCACTCGCTGCCACTGGGGGCAAGGCCGGTAAAGCTGCGCCGTTGGCCCTTGAAATTGCCGATGACCCGTGTTGGGTGCTCCTCAGTGCCACGGGCATGATTGCCCGCACCTCCACGGGCGACAAGCTTGCCGAAACCGGCGGCAGGAGCAAGCACGACGTGTTTAACTCGGTCATTTTAACCACCGCCCGGGCGGAAATTGGTGCCTTGACGTCCTTGGGGCGCATGTTGCGTCTGCAGGTGGTTGACATGCCGGTGCTGCCGCCCACTGCGGCTTTGCCAAATCTTTCCGGCGGAGTGGCGGCCAAGGAGTTCATTACCTTGAACAAGGGCGAAAAGCTTGTGGGCTTTATGCCGTTGAATGTCATCTTCGCTGTAGGCACCGCCGCCGGCGTGGTCAAGCGGGTCACCCCTGACTATCCGCTGAACCGCGACGATTGGGATTACATTTCCCTCAAGCCCAAGGACTATGTGGTGGCGGCGGCGCCCGCCACCGACGCGGATGACCTGGTTTTCATTACCCGCTCCGCCCAGCTGCTGCGTTTCAGCGCCGGCAATGTCCGCCCGCAGGGCCGCACGGCCGGCGGCATGGCGGGGATCAAACTTGGCGCAGGCGATCATGTCATGAGCTTCGCCGTCGTCGCCCCCGAGGATTCCGAGGCCGTGGTGGTGACGGTGGCCGGCGGGCAGGAGGCGTTGCCCGGCACCCCGTCAGGTTCTGCCAAGGTCAGTGCGTTCTCGGAGTATCCCGCGAAGGGCCGGGCCACGGCGGGGGTACGGGTCCACCGCTTTTTGAAGGGTGAGGATCACCTGCTGCTGGCCTGGGCCGGGCACGGTCCCGCGAAGGCCTCCACCAACGCCGGCGTGGTGCGGACCCTGCCCCTGGAGTATGGGGGCCGCGATGGTTCAGGTGTGGCGTTGAGTGCCGGCATTGATGTGGTGGGGCCAAGCATTAACGACGCCGGACAGGCAGCAGCTGCCACCCCGGACACCCCCCGCGTGGTGCAATCGGCAAGGAAGACGGCCGCTGCTCCTGCCGTTCCTGCCGCGACGGACATCCCTGTGGACACCACTGCGCAGGAGGCCTTTGAACTGCCGCTGAATTAGGCCCGGCCACGGCCGTGGCGGGGCCATTCCGGTTCAGGTGTTCCCTGGCAGCACTTGGCCGGGTGTTGCACGAATGAGTCGAAGGGGGCCGTGGGCCTTATCCGCTTGAACCGGGACCCCTTTTTGGGTGGCAATGATCTCGCCGTGGCTGACCATGTGCGCTGCCACGGCGCGGACCTGGTCCATGTGTTGACGCCAGGTTTCGCCCTCACCGCCAACAACGCGGGCCACGTCACTGGGACAAATCGACTTGTCCACGCGTTTGCGCAGGAGCACCCGAATGGTGGCTGCAATTCGTTGCTCGAACGATGCCGCATCGGCCTCCTCCCACCAGGGCTGGCCACGTTCACCCAGGGCAATCTTGGCGTCGTTGACGCGGGCGCGGGCATCGGCCTCCTTACCCCTAACGGCCCGGCGGGCGGACATTAGCTCATCCACGAGTTCCTGGCGCAGTTTCGGGGGAATGCCAGGATCACTGGCCCGCCACTTGCGCCCATTAATGATCAGGTAGCGACCGTCAGCGGTGGTCTCTGTGTCTTTATTGTCCGGCACCGTCAAAGTCTCCCATGCTGTTTGGTGCGGGGGCGGGCTCCAGGGAATATCCGGCATTCGCCCCGTCTTACCCCCAGTATGACAAACGTGCAGAAAACAGGACTTGTTGGACCACGCACGGCCCTGGTGGTCGGTGCCACAGGCATCGCGGGGTCCGCACTCGTGGACACCCTCACTACCGAGGGCTGGTCAGTGCTGGCACTGTCGCGCCGGCCCGGGGCCCGACGCGACGGTGTGCGGTGGCTGTCGGCGGACCTGACGTCCGCTGAGTCCGTGGCCGCCGTGCTCGCTCCGGAACATCCCACGCAGGTTTTCTTCACGGCCTGGTCGCGCCAAGACACGGAAGAACAGAACATTGCCGTCAACGCAGGCATGTTGCGCGGACTGCTGCACGCCCTTCGGGGCAAGGCCGTGGCACACGTAGCCCTTATGACCGGACTCAAGCACTACCTCGGCCCCTTCGAAGCCTATGCGGAAGGCGAGATGGCGGATACTCCGTTCCATGAGGAGGAACCGCGCCTGCCCGTCCGGAACTTTTATTACGCGCAGGAAGATGAGCTGTTCGCTGCCGCCTCGGAGCAGGGTTTCACCTGGTCCGTGCACCGCGCCCACACGGTCATTGGACACGCAGTGGGCAATGCCATGAACATGGGTCTTACGCTCGCCGCCCAGGCAACGCTCTGCAGGGAATCCGGAGAAGCCTTTGTCTTCCCGGGATCTGAGACCCAGTGGAACGGCGTCACTGACATGACCGACGCCGGTCTTCTCGCCGAACATATGCTCTGGGCGTCAACTACACCTGCAGCCGCCAATGAGGCGTTCAATATTGTCAACGGGGACGTCTTCCGGTGGCGTTGGATGTGGCCACAGCTGGCTGCCCACTTTGGCGTTGACTGGGAGGGGTACCAGGATTCCCCGCGTCCCCTGGAGCAGGCGATGGCTGGGCGCGATGAGCAGTGGCGTGAGCTGGCCGGGCGCCATGGACTGGCAGAACCGGATCTGGGCGAGATAGCGTCCTGGTGGCATACCGATGGTGATTTGGGCCGCAATATCGAGGTGATGGCCGACATGGGCAAGTCCCGGGTTGCCGGCTTCGCGGGTTACCGGCGTACCCTGGATGCCTTCATTTCCCTGTTTGACCGCTATCGCGCCGAACGGCTCATTCCCTAAACAGCACCTGGTACTACAGTCGCGTTTATTTTGGTCGTGTCGCTTGTTTAGGCAGACTACTTTGCCCAGTCCTGTTAATCATGATGGGTAAGCGATGATGTTTGGGTGGCAAAGACACAGGAATGGGAGCAGAGCCTGGAGGGAATCCGGGAGTTTATTGGGGGCGGGTTCGAGCGCACTGAGCCGTGGAACAATGCGGTGAACTGTATCCGTGGGCTGTTGTCGGATGAGGAGCGGAAGAATTCCTGGACCCTGTCTGAGCGGGCCGGGCAGGGCACTGCTGATGGGATGCAGCGGTTGCGTTCCACCACGGACGGGACCCCGATAAGGTCCGCGAGGCTTTGTTCAGTTACGTGAAAAAACATCTGGAGACCGCGAGGGAATCCTGGCCATTAGTGAGACCGGTTTCCTCCAAAAAGGAACCTCTTCGGCCGGGGTGGCCCGGCAGTACTAGGGTACTGCCGGGCGGCTGGGGAACTGCCAGATCGGGACGTGGTCACCAAGCCCGTCCTCGCCGCTGACATGATTGAGCGCGCCCTGAACGCAGAGATCAAGACCGAATGGACCACCGGTGACGCCGTCTACGGCCAACACACCGGACTGCGCCGCCTGGACGGACGTGCCTGGCGCGCCCGCACCGCAGTGACCGGGACCAAGGATGAACGGCTCTATGCGTCGGCCAGGATCCGCATCAACGGGCCTGCCGAGACCAATGAGCGACGGCTGTTGGCCCGCAGCTGGTACCGCACATCACCCTCTCATGTTCGTTCAAGCATTCCCGAGCGCGATCCGCTCTGAAAAGGGGCCAGCATTCAGGCTCCGGGAACCGGACCCACACCAAATGATCCGCTGGTCACTTTGACAACGGCGACACCAACACCGCGCCCAACAAAGCCACTACAAAGCCACTACAAAGCCCGCGGCCACACCACACAAACGCGATTGGAGTACTGGGGCTGGGGATGTGATCGAACATTGCAACTCTCTCGATCGGAATTTACTCTCAAGCGCGCTGGATCGCACGCCAAGCGCAGGAGTTCTCCCAAACCGTCTTCGGCGGCAACCTGAACTGCACCACCTACGGTGATTCTGGCATGCCCCCGGACACGCTTGACGTCGACGGAATCGTTTTCCCACGTCTCAGTGGTCTACCGAAATATATGGCACATTTCACAGCTCTCCGATTCCTTTCTGGTAGCGTCTCGAAGTACCGGGCTCCTATCCCCGGGGCGCCAACATCACACGAACGTGTATGAGGAGATTTTTCAATGAAGAAGACACTTCGCTTTATGGCTGTACCCACCTTGGCTTTGGCTGCTCTGGCCCTTTCCGGTTCCCCAGCAATGGCAGCGGATCAGTCGTACCAGGCGACCTTGGGCCAGCTCAACGGCAGCGCAGGCGCTGGTACCATCACAGTTGATGTCACAGGTAATCAAGCCCACGTTGTTCTGAAAGTTTCGGGTATGCCGGCGACGTTCATGGATGCCCCGTACCCGCACGTCCAGCACATCCACGGTGGCAAGCAAGGCACTTGCCCGGATCCTTCGGCCGATAAGGACGCTGATCAGGTCATTTCCACCACTGAAGGCGCCCCGTTCTACGGCGGCATTGTCACCACCTTGTCGACCAGTGGCGACACCAGCCCTGCAGCGGGCCTTGACCTCACAGTTGGTGGCCAAGGCGCCGATTACACCGTTGACCGCACCTTTGAATTGAACGCCGAAACCCAGGCTGCCCTGAAAGCGGGGACAGCCGTGGTCGTCGTCCACGGCCTTGACCCCGCCACGCTCAGCGCCGCAGGCCAGGCCGCCAAGAGCGACCTTGCCCCGACCCTTCCACTTGCTGCCACTTCCCCCGCCTTGTGCGGGACCTTGCAGGCCGGTCAGATGAAGATGCCGGTAGGCGGTGCTGACGCCGGCGTCACGGCCGAATCCGGCACCGACACCGGAGCCCTCGCTGTTGGCGGAGGTTTAGCTTTGATCGCCCTCGCCGGCGGAGCTTACGTTGTCCGCCGCCGCAGTGGTGAATCAGCAGCCTAAGCGAGGGCTGATTGGACCATTCATTGTGGCACTCATGAATCCCGGCCGCTGCAGAGGCCCTCTGGTCTCTGCAGCAGCCGGGATTCTGTTCCTGCTCGCAGTGGCCGGCTGCGGTACAGGAAACAACGGAACGCCCGGCAACAGCTTCCCAACTTCCACTTCCGCCTCATCTCCGGCATCGTCCGGCTCGTCCTTGACTCCGACACCGGCTGCAACCACTCCGGCACCCGTTGCGGCCGTGGCATCCACGCCCGCACAGCAACCTTCGCCGGTGATGAGCGCTTCGACACCCGTTACCTTGGCCATTGCCTCGATCGGGGTTCGGACGGACCTTCTCCACCTGGGACTGCAGGAGAATGGCTCCCTGGAAGTACCAAAAGACATCGGTGACGGCGCACCCGCCAGCTGGTACAACGGTTCCCCTGCACCTGGTACACGGGGACCTTCCGTGATACTCGGTCACGTCAACGCCCTCGGCGGGAACACCGGGGTGTTTGCAGAACTACAAAAGCTCAAAA
>JBBSSM010000030.1:0-31829 GCA_038242155.1 Actinomycetales bacterium
CAGCCGGCGTTGCCGCCCGCATCATCCAACGCCTGCTGGCCATGACCGCCGCGGTTTGGCACAACGACCAAATCGGGGCAACCATCCGCCGCTCACTCACAGCCTACGACCACTGACACCTTGGAATTACTCATCTAGAGGATGCATGAGTTCCTACCTCGATATCGAGCATGCTACGCAGGTAGTTGACCGTTATGGCTTTGGCGGATTCTGGCGGTCGACTCTTCTATGTCTGTCAAGCGGTTTCGTGGGCCCTTTTTGCCTCGGCTGCAGCATTCAAGGTTCTGAACACTCGCCGGGCTAGCTAGCGCTTGACGCAGCGGCGGATCTCCCTCTCGCTTTGCCTTCGATATGACGTTTCTCGACGTAGTCACGGGTTTCGGCGTCATGGATCATTCAAGTGGTTGTAGCCATGTGTGATGCGCTGTTGAGTCTTCTATCACCACCCCGGTTAAGTCGGTAACATACGGTGTTGCCTGAGGATGCCGGGATGGGATTCACGCCAGCCAAACAGGTGAAAGCTGCTTCGTCACGGACCCCTTCTTCATGTGACCATGCCACCAAGCACTTCGCCGCGGTCACCGCTTGAAAGTCTTTCATCTCAAGTCAAGGGGCTGCCTCGCTGACCTTCACCAGCTCGTTTATTTTCTGTTCGTTGGCCTTTAGTTCGTCTTCTAAATCCAGGACATGCTTAGCCAAACGGACGGCCAGGGCCCGAGCGATGCCCAACGCCAGCTCTTCCTCACGTTCACACCACCGCAAGATCTCCTCGACCTGGGTGGGCGTGAGCTTCTTGCGTGCATCGATACCGACGTCATTGCTGCGCACCAGAGCATTTAAGGCGTTGACTGAACGGGTACGGTCGGGTCTGCCCAGCATTTGTGTCTCCGATGCCGATTTAGAAGTTTGTTTCTAGCGCCTGCTTTTCCGATTGGTTTTGTCCTCCCCGCGACGTTCCTCGACGTTTGTCAATGGCCATGGGTTTCTGCCCATCCGATGACAAAGTAGCTCAGGACAACACGGCAGGCGAGACGCCAATTGACCAGCAAGCCGGTCAAGATGCCGCTCCCCAATCCAGCGGCAATCTTAAAAAATCCCTGAGCGGCAGAGCGTTGGCGAAGAATCCCCGGTCCGCCTGCGTTGACCAAATGAAAGGCTGCTGGTACTTTCCAAGAAAACGCTTTCCTGACTTCGGGATTCATGTGGGCATCCGGACTCGGCTGCTCTTTTCAGAAAGGTCACCTGCACCCCATGGCCCCTCCCAGTATAGAAATCGAGCCCAGACCAGTGGCGATCGCCGGGTATGGGGCCGGGGACATGGCCAACAGCATGACGTTCAGCACCATTGGCATGTTCCTGCTGGTCTACTACACCGACGTCGTAGGCATTCCCGCGGCTGCTGCGGGAACCGTGTTGCTCCTGGCTGGACTATTCAACGGCTTCACGGACATACTCGCTGGCAGGGTCGCGGACCGAAACTACCATCCGAAACTGGGAAAGTTCAGACCCTTCCTCCTTTTTGGTGCTGTCCCGCTGCTGCTCTGTGTGGCAATGTTCCACGTCCCCGGGCTGGATCCAGCGGGAAAGCTGATCTACGCGTATGTCACCTACTTCACCTTCTGCCTGGCCTACAGCATGGTCAATGTTCCCTACGGGGCGCTGGTGGGTGCCATGACCCGCAACCCCCGCAGCCGCGCCCGGTTGGCTAGCGCCCGAACCATCGGGGGACTGGCCGCCACGTCCATTCTGGGCATCTTCGTGGCACCACTGCTAAAAGCCGGTGCCGACCTGCAGAGCATCTTTACAACGTTCACCATAGGGTTCGCGATTGTCGGGACCTGCCTTTATCTGTTCTGTGCGTTTTCGACGCGGGAACAATTCCGCCAGGCGTCCCCGAAGTTGTCGCTCAAGCAGGCTGGCGCAGCCCTGAAGGGAAACACCCCGTTGCTGGTGCTGTGCATCAGCTCGCTGTTGTTCATGGCCTCGAACGTTGTGACCAACACCGCCAAGCTGTTCTACCTCAGGGATGTGCTGCAGCGGTTGGATTTGTTTCCAGTGGTTGCCCTTGCACAGGTCGTGATCACCCTGGCCCTGGCCACCATGGCACCGCGTCTGGTGCACCGATTCGGTAAGCGCAGCATCTACATTGCCGGTGGCCTCGTTAGTTTCGTCGGAGGGATCCTCGTCTTCGCCGTACCGGCAGGCCTTGTCTGGGTCGCCCTGCTGGGGATTTTCCTGGCCCTCGCGGGCGCGGCTAGTGTGAGCATCATGGTGTGGGCCATGATCGCCGACACGGTCGAGTACGGCGAATGGAAAACAGGGGTGCGGTCCGACGGCATCAATTATTCGCTGCTGTCCTCAACCCGAAAGATAGGCATGGCCTTTGGCGGCGCCTTGGCCGCCTTCGCCCTGGCTTGGGGTGGCTACCAGTCGGCCGCAGTCCAGAAATCCGAGGCAGCCATTTTCGGTATTCGAGTGGCAGCCGGTCTCGCCCCCCGCGCTGGCTATCCTCATGGCTGTCGCCGTGATGGGCTGGTATCGTCTCACCGACCGGACGCATGCGGAACTGATCGCCACCATCCAGGAACGCGACGCGTCCTGACCTCAGCCACCCAACGGTCCCAGCTTCCGGCTTAGCCTTGAGGGACGAGCCCAGTACCTATTACCCATTACCCATTATCATCGCAGATCCTTGACACGCCTCAGTTGGGGCCCACTGCGCTTCAGTGCACCCCAGAATTGCATCCAGCACGTGCAAGGCCAGCAGCGGGCCGTGGTCGCCGGGCACCGTCAGGATGCATGCGGCGCTGAGGTATCCGCGGCGCGGGGAAGTTCGCCGGTCAAGGCCGAACATGCGCCCGCTGAGGTATCTGGCGGCAAAGGCGGCTCCGGCCCCCAACGGTTCCAGCGCCTCCACTTTGAGTGCAGGAACTTCAATCCGCGTACAGCCGCGACTGCTCCGTCAATCCCGCCACGATTCAGCCGACGCAAGAACACAGTCCTCTCAACGGCCATGTACTGGCGACTACGTGCCCTTGGTCCTGCCAGCATTGACATCATGGAAATTCCTCTGAATGAGAGGTGTTGCGATGAACCCTTGAATCTAAGCAAAACCGGGGCAGGCCCCATGATCCTGCCATGAGCAATCGCTTGTTGAGGCAGGAAGTCAACAAAACCAAGTCAGTCCCGAAAGGCCTAATATTCGGCCTTGGGAATGCGTAGCGAACTGTTGTGTTGCTGCTTGGGAAATGAGCACTGAATAACCGGTCAGGGTGGAACGTGGCGGAGAGCACCTGATAATGAAGAATTGTGAGAGCGCTCTCTTAACATGTGTGATTACTGTCACCTAAGCTTCATGAATATTCAAGAGAGCGCTCTCACTGATGGACCGGGAGAGTAGTAAACGCATACAAAGGAGTACTCGTGAACTTCTCACGATTCAAGAAAATCTCTGCCATTGTTGGGGTGGCATCCCTTACTTTTACCGTAGCGGGCTGTGGGGGAGGCGGAAGTGACAGCGAGCAGGCTGCCAGTGAGGACAATCCCGTTAAGTTGTCCGTGACCACCTTCGGTCAGTTCGGTTATGACGATCTGTATGCCGAATATGAGAAGCAGAACCCGGGCGTGACCATTGAGGCCAACAACATTGATGGCAGTGCCAACGCGCGTGTGGATGCGTTCACGAAGCTCGCAGCCGGATCGGGCCTGAGCGATGTTGTCGCCGTCGAGGAGGGCTGGCTCGGACAGGTCATGGAGGTCTCCAATAAGTTTGCGGACCTCAACGAGTACGGCGCCGCGGACATCAAGGACAACTGGGTTGACTGGAAGTTCGAGCAGGGAACGGACCCCGACGGCCGCGTGGTGGGCTACGGCACGGACATTGGCCCGCAGGCCCTGTGCTTCAACAGCGAACTCTTCAAGGCGGCGGGCATGCCCACCGACCGTGAAGAAGTGGCCAAGCTCTTTGGCGGCGACGACGCCACGTGGGAGACCTACTTCGATTTGGGCCGCAAGTACAACGAGGCCACCGGCAAGGCTTGGTACGACCAGTCGGCCTTCGTCTGGAACTCAATGGTCAACCAGATGGATGAGGGCTACTACACGGCTAACGGTGAGCTGAACATCGAGGGCAATGAGGCGATGCGCGCGCAGTTCAACCTCCTCGCCGAGGGCACCGCCAACGGCTTGTCCGCGAACCAGAAGCAATTCGACTGGGGCAAGGGCAAGGGCTTCGTTGACGGCTCCTTCGCCGTCCACGTCTGCCCCGCCTGGATGCTCGGCACCATTAAGGAACAGTTGGAGTCCGCCGGTGGCGGGGTTGGAACCGGCTGGGATGTTGCCGACGTCTTCCCCGGCGGCGCCTCCAACTGGGGAGGAGCCTTCCTGTCCGTCCCCGAAAGCTCAGAGCACCCCGCCGAGGCCGCAAAGCTGGCAGCATGGCTGACCGCCCCTGAACAGATGGTCAAGCAGTCCGCCGCCGCAAACAACTTCCCGAGCACGCTGGAAGCCCAGGACAAGATCGTGGAAGCAGCAGTTCCCAACGAGCTCTTCAACGACGCCCCGTATGGTGCCATCTTCGCCTCCCGCGCCGAAGGTGTCGTGGCCCAGTTCAAGGGTCCTGACGATTCGGTGATCCAGGAGAACGTGTTTGCACCTGCCTTGAAAATCCTGGATACGAAGTCCGGGACGGCCGACGAAGCCTGGGATGAGGCCATCACCCTCCTCAACGACCTCGTTGTGAACAACTAGCCACACTGGCCGTGGGGCCTCCGGGACAAGCGGAGGCCCCCTCATTGAGTCTGGAACCGTCATGACCGCCACATTGAACCGCCCTGCTGCCAGCGGTACTGCTGTCAGCAAAGCCACACCGACCTTCCGTCAGCGTCTCAACGTCTTCGACGTGCAGGCGTCCCCCTACCTCTACATTGCACCGTTCTTCATCCTCTTCGCACTGGTGGGCCTGTTTCCCCTCGGCTACACCTTCTTCGTCTCGCTCTTTGACTGGCACCTGCTGAAGGGCCAGGGCGAGTTCGTCGGTCTGCAGAACTTCGTGGAGGTGCTTCAGGACCGTTTCTTCTGGAACTCGCTCTTCAACACCATGAGCATCTTCGTGCTCTCAACCATCCCGCAGATCACCGTGGCCCTCGCCATCGCGACCGTCCTGGACCAGAACCTGCGGGCCAAGACATTTTGGCGCATGAGCATCCTGCTCCCGTACGTGGTCACCCCCGTCGCCGTCGCCCTGATCTTCGCGAACATGTTTGGCGAGCAGTACGGACTGATCAACAACATCCTGGAGAGCTTCGGGATCGAACGCATCCTGTGGATGGAGGAGACGCTGCCAAGCCACATTGCGATCGCGACCATGGTGAACTGGCGCTGGACCGGCTACAACGCCTTGATCCTGCTGGCAGCCATGCAGGCCGTGCCCCGCGACATCTACGAATCCTCCGCCATTGACGGGGCCGGACCGTTCCGCCGCTTCTTCAGCATCACCCTGCCGAGCATCCGGCCCACCATGATCTTCGTGGTCATCACGGCCACCATCGGCGGGCTGCAGATCTTCACCGAACCGAAGCTCTACGATCCGCGGACGGCAGGGGGGACCGGCAAGCAGTTCCAGACCACCGTCCTGTACCTCTGGGACATGGCGTTTCAGCGCAGCAACTTTGGCAAGGCGGCCACCGTCGCCTGGCTCCTGTTCATCATCATCATCCTGTTCGGCATTGTGAACTACCTGATATCACGCAAAATCGCCACTACCGGTGAGGCGCGGGGGGCGGGCAAGGCCCGTGGCGGTTTCCGCCGCAAGCGCTCCACAGCTCCCGCCGTCGTACTACCCGGCGTCGGTTCCCAGCCGCCGGCACCGGCGGCCGATCCGGCTCCCGAGCTTGGCGGGGCCGAAAGACCAGCAGACACGACCTCCAGGAGTGGACAATGACCGCCATCGATGTGAAGACCCGGTCGGCGCAGCTCCGGGGCCCCAGGTCCCAGACCATGCGGAAGAGGATGTTTGGGAATGGTCGGCGCCCCGGTTTCCTGACCTACGGGCTGCTGATCGCTTTTTTCCTGGCGTCCGCTTATCCACTCTGGTGGTCCGTGATCATTGGCAGCCGCTCCAACGAGGCGCTCGGGCAGACCTGGCCGCCGTTGTTTCCGGGCGGGAACTTTTGGACGAACGTGGGCGAGGTCTTTGACACTGTCCCGTTCTGGCTTGCCCTTGGCAACAGCGTGCTGATCTCAAGCATCATCACCATCTCGGTGGTCATGTTCTCCACCCTTGCCGGCTACGCTTTCGCCAAGCTGCGTTTCCGCGGCCGCAACGGGCTGATGGTGGCCGTCGTCGCCACCATGGCCATCCCCACCCAGCTGGGCATCATCCCCTTGTTCATGGTCATGCAAAAGTTCGGCTGGACCGGGGAGATCGGCGCCGTCATCATCCCCACATTGGTGACCGCCTTCGGTGTGTTTTTCATGCGCCAGTACCTGGTGGATGTCATCCCGGACGAACTGATTGAATCCGCACGCATGGACGGTGCCTTCATGATCTCCACCTTCTGGCACGTGGCACTTCCCGCCGCGCGGCCGGCCATGGCGATCCTGGGACTGTTCACCTTCATGACCGCGTGGACCGACTTTCTCTGGCCCCTGCTGGTGCTCGACGCCGGCAACCCGACCCTGCAGACGGCACTGAGCCAACTGCAGTCGGCCCGCTACGTGGACTACTCGATTGTCCTGGCCGGCGCCGTCCTGGCCACCCTCCCGCTGCTGGTGATCTTCGCCGTCGCGGGACGTCAACTTATTTCTGGAATCATGCAGGGAGCAGTGAAGGGCTAATGCCACTCGATCCAAAATGCAAGCTCAACCCCGTCCCGTCAACCAGGACGTGGCCTGAGGGCTTCCTCTGGGGCTCGGCCACGGCCGCGGCACAAGTGGAAGGCGCCAGCCACGACGGCGGCAAGGAAGACTCGGTGTGGGACGCCTTCGCATGCGTACCGGGCGCCATCGCCCATGGCGACACACTCAGGGACGCCGTGCAGCACTACCACCGCATGCCCGTGGACGTCGCCATCATGAAGGACCTTGGCCTGGACTCCTACCGCTTCTCAACGAGCTGGTCCCGCGTCCGGCCCGGGGACAGGGGACCGAACAAGGAAGGCCTGGACTTCTACTCGCGGCTCGTGGACGAAATCCTGAATGCCAGCATCCTGCCATGGCTGACCCTGTACCACTGGGACCTGCCGCAGGCCCTCGAGGATAAGGGCGGATGGACCAACCGCGACACCGCCCACCGCTTCGTGGACTACGCGAACGACGTCTACTCGGCGCTCGGTGACCGTGTGCAGCACTGGACCACCTTCAACGAACCGTTCTGCTCCTCACTCCTAGGCTACGCGGCCGGCGTGCACGCTCCCGGCCGCCAGGAACCGGATGCAGCAGTCGCCGCGATCCACCACCAGCACCTCGCCCACGGTCTGGTGGTCAACGAACTCCGTGCCCGCGGCGCCCAGGAACTGGGCATCACCCTCAACCTCAGCAACTCGATCCCGCGCGATCCAAAAGACCCGGCCGACCTCGATGCCGCACGCCGCTTCGACTCGCTGCAGAACCGGATCTTCCTCGATCCGATCCTGCGCGGCGCGTATCCCGAAGACACATTGGCCGACCTCGAGCAGTTCGGCATCCGGGACGTCATCCAGCCCGGGGACCTGGACATCATCAGTGCCCCGATCGACTTCCTTGGAGTCAACCACTACCACGATGACCTCATCAGCGGCCATCGGCTCAACGAGGGCGGTGACGGCCACTCCGGGGGCGCAAGCCGCCCGACGTCGTCGTGCTGGATTGGTTCGGAGGACATCTCCTTCCCGAGCCGCGGCCTGCCGCGCACGGCCATGAACTGGGAGGTCAGCCCGGACGGGCTGCGCAAGCTCCTGGTGCGCCTCGGTGAGGAGTACCCCTCGCTTCCGCCGCTGTACATCACCGAAAACGGCGCCGCATACGAGGACGTCGTCAGCAGCGACGGCGCGGTTCACGACGTCGAGCGCACCAAGTTCATCCTGGACCACATTGCCTCGGTGGGAGAGGCCATCGACCAGGGCGCAGACGTACGCGGCTACTTCGTGTGGTCCCTGCTGGACAATTTCGAATGGGCCTGGGGCTACGGCAAACGCTTTGGCGTGGTCCGTGTGGACTACGACACCTTTGAAAGGACCGTGAAGGACAGCGGTCTGGCGTACGCCCAGGTCATTGCCGCGGCAAAGGCAGCTCTGCTCGCCCCCGCAAACGCCTAAGGTAGGTTCTGAGGCATATTTTACGACGTTCCGGAGATCACCATGATGCATGACACCCGCGGGCCCCGACCAATCCCCACCCTTGAGATGGTTGCTGAATTGGCAGGGGTTTCGCGGGCCACCGTGTCCCGTGTGGTCAATGAAAGTCCACGCGTGAAGCCCGAACATGTGGAAGCAGTGAAGAAGGCTGTTCATGCCCTTGACTACACGCCCAACCGGGCCGCCAGGTCCCTGGTCAAGCGCCGGGCAAATGCCGTGACGCTGATTGTGCCGGAGTCGACGTCGAAGGTCTTCGCAGATCCCTTCTTCGCTTCGGTGGTGCAGGGCATCGCCCGGTATTTGGCCACCACCGACTACACGCTGAACATGGTCATTTCCTCGGAGTCAACGCCGGAGAAGACCCGGGGTTTCCTCTTGGGCGGCAATGTGGACGGCATACTGGTGGTGTCCCACCACAGTGGCGACCGCACCTGGACGCAGCTTTTGGGATCGCTGCCCATGGTATTTGCCGGCCGTCCCCTGATAGGCGGGGAGGAAAGTTATTATGTGGAGACCGACAACGAGCAGGCGGCCTACGGAATCAGCCGGCTGCTGACCGAAAGCGGCCGCAGGAATGTAGCCACCATTGCGGGGCCACAGGACATGCCCCCTGGAGTGGACCGGCGTGTGGGCTGGCTCACGGCCATGCGGGAGGCGGGACTGAGCGAAGAGCTGCAGGAGTATGGCGACTTTTCCCTGCTTTCCGGGACAGCGGCCATGAACCGGCTGCTGGACCGCGGTGTGCCCATTGATGCGGTCTTTGCAGCAAACGACCAAATGGCCGCCGGCGCCTACACCGCCATCAAGGGCAAGGGCCTGCGGATACCCCAGGACATTGCCGTGGTGGGCTTTGATGACGATTCCTTCGCCACAGCCATCACCCCACCCCTGACCACCGTGCACCATCCCATCGAGGAACTCGGCGAGAAAATGGCACGGACCTTGGTAAAGCTCATTGAAGGCAAACCCACGGAACGCGTGACCCAAATATCCACCTCGCTGGTGATCCGCGAGTCCGTCTGACTTTTTCCCGCCCGGCAACACCACTGCTTCCTGCACGCCACCTGGCGTTGCCCTTCCCTGCACTGGAAAGACCACCTGATGCACATGAACCCCGCCACCGACGTTTCCCCTGCCACCGCCACGGGCCGTCCCATCCACTGGGGAGTGATTTCCACCGGCTCGATTGCCCAGCGCGTGGTGCGCGATCTTGCCGTCCTGGAGGACGCGGTTTTGCATGCCGTCAGCTCCCGGTCCGAGGCATCCGCCCGTGACTTCGCCCAAAACTTTGGCTTCACAACCTCCTACTGGGATTCGAAGGAAAGCTCGGGCATTGAGCGGTTGCTGGCGGACCCGGCGGTAGAGATTGTCTACATTGCCACTCCGCATGTCCAGCACCTCGCGGCCGCCCTTGCGGCCCTGACAGCGGGCAAGCACGTTCTGTGCGAGAAGCCCATTACCATGGATGCAGCACAGGCCCGTGAACTCGCCGAGCTGGCGCAGGCACGGGGGCTGTTCCTCATGGAAGCCGTGTGGACGCGCTTTCTCCCCAGCTTCCGCCGCGCCGTGGAAATAGTGCGCGGGGGTGAAATTGGCCAACCGCGCTGGATCCAGGCCGATCTGGGGTTCGCGCCCGCCTTTGACCCCGGCTCCCGGATATGGGATCCGGCCGCCGGCGGGGGAGCGCTGCTGGACCTGGCAATATATCCGTTGACGTGGGCCCTGGGCATGCTGGGCGAGCCGAGTGGCATAGCAGCCAGCGGGACCCTCACCCCGGACGGCATCGACCTGCAAAATTCCCTATCCCTGGCATACGACGACGGTGCACATGCGCAGCTCATCACCTCCATCGGAGCCGAATGCCCCAGCATTGTTTCCGTGGCCGGCACGGAAGGCTGGCTGCAGTCCGCTGCTCCACTGTTCAATCCCGAAGAACTCATTATTCAACCGAGTCAGGGCACCTTGCGGAAGGAGACCTTTGAGGTTGTTGGCAATGGCTTCAGCTACGAACTCCGCGAAGTGACGCGCTGCCTGCAGGCCGGGTTGATCGAGAGCCCTTTTATGACCGTGAAGGAATCCGTGGACATGATGGAGCTGCTGGATGAGGCACGCCGGCAAATGAAGGTGCGCTACCCCAGCGGCTCCTGATGGCTGGCGGGTGGCGCCGGCGGACGGCCTGAGGCGGACCACCGCCGCAACGGTGAGGGGCGGCGGGATGGTTCCTTGTCAACACGGATGCGGACCGCTCCGAAGCGATGCCGAGGACGGCGCCCTGGTTGGTGCCTAGTATGGGTGTAGCTTCCAAGCGGGTGCGCCCTGAGCGTCAACTGCGCACCTGAACGGCATCTCCCGGGATACAAAACCATGGAAAAGGGCGGAACCAACATGACTGACCACAGCACATCCGCCCAGCATATGGCCGGGGCTGGCCCGCTCGCAGCCACGGGCCTTCTGGCAGAACTTGGTGCCGTCATTCCCCTGCTTGCCGCACCCATGGCAGGAGGCCCGAGCACCCCGGCTCTGGTTTTGGCGGCCGCCAAAGCGGGAGGGCTGGGTATGCTGGCCGGCGGGTATAAAACGCCCGATCAGCTCGCCCAACAAATAGCCGAGGTGCGTGTCGGGATCTGGGGCCATGGGGCCAAGCCATTCGGCGTAAACCTCTTCGTACCCAATCCGGTGCCAATCGGCAGGGACGCCTTCGTCAAATATGCCAACTCCCTTGGCGAACTGGCCGCAGCCTACCAACTGTCCCTGGGCAGGCTGGTGGAGGACGACGACGATTGGGCGGCCAAGGTGGAGCTGCTGGTCAAGGATCCCGTGCCGGTGATCAGTTTTACCTTCGGCCTGCCTTCCGTCGAGGTTGTCCGCAGGCTGCACCGGGCTGGTTCGCTGCTGATTCAGACGGTGACCAGTCCGCATGAGGCCGAACAAGCCGCGGCCCTGGGCGTCGATGGATTGGTGGTCCAGTCACACCAGGCTGGTGGCCACTCGGGGACGTTTACTCCTGCGGCGGCGGTTGAAGCAATACCCTTGGTCGAGCTGCTTGACCGCGTCCGGTCCAGGGTGAAATTGCCCATCTGGGCGGCAGGGGGCATCTCGACTCCTGGGGGAGTGAGGGATGCGCTGGCCCACGGCGCCGAGGCGGCCGTGGTTGGCAGTGTGTTGCTGCGCAGCCCCGAAAGTGGTGCCTCAAAAACCTACAAGACAGCTTTGGCCGACGCCTGCCGTACGGAAAGTATCGTGACCACGGCGTTTTCGGGCCGTCCAGCGAGGACGCTGCGCAACGCATTCGTGGATCGGTTCCATGATTCGGCGCCCCTGGGATACCCGGCCATCCACCACCTGACCAGTCCCATCCGCAAGGCAGCTGCGGCAGCGAATGATCCAGAGAACATCAGCCTTTGGGCCGGTGCCGGTTACCGCGACGCCAGCGAAGAACCAGCGGCCACCACTCTGCGCCGCCTCGCAGGCGCGCGCTGACGCGGACTCAGTTATTGGGCGGCTGGTTACACAGCTGGGCTTTCCTGCGGTGCCGTTGTCCGACGTCGTCTGCGTGCCGCGTCGCTGCCGAATCCGCCGCCTGGGGGCGCCGCGGCAGCTGTGTTTAGGGCAACTTTTCCGGGCGGCGCAGGTGTGCGCGTTCTCCGCCGTGGTCGAAGATGCTGAGGATTTCAACGGGCCCGGCGTGGGCGGTAATGCGGTGGGGGACCATGGTGGAGAATTCTGCGGCTTGCCCCGGATGGACCAGGATGATGCGGTCCCCGAGCGTGAGGCTGACGGTTCCGGACAGAACGGTGAACCACTCGCGGCCTGGATGCACGCTTCCCTCGACGTTGGCTTTGGTGCGTTCGGCCGTGATGCGCATTTTGGCCACGGTGGTGCCGTTCGCAGAGTCCTCGCGTGAGAGCACCCAGCTGGTCAACCCTTCGTGGTGTTCGGGTTCGGGACGGATCACCACGTCCTCGTCCGAGGCGGGTTCCACCAGCTGATCCAGTGTGGTGCCCAGTGCCTTGGCCAAGGGCACCAGCTGGTCCAGGGCTATTCTGCGGTGTCCCGTTTCAATGCGGCTCAGGGTGGAAGGGCTGAGGAAACAGCGTGCTGCCAGGGCGTCCAGGGACCAGCCCTTGGCCAGCCGCAGGCCCTTGATGCGTTGTCGGATCACGGTGTCCATGGAAAGTTCTTGCGTCATACGCAAAAGTGTATGCCACAGAAGCATTGAGTGGTTACGCTGGATTTATGACAACCCAGCATTCACACGGACACCACCACGGTCACCAGCAGGACCAGCACAAGGAACATCAGCAGTCGCACGAACCAGCAATGGCTGAAACGCTGGACCTTGACGCACTGCTGTTGCGCGGGCATCTGCAGGAGATTTTCGACTGGACCGCCCAGCACCAGCCGGCCCCGGCCACCATTATGGACCTGGGCGCGGGAACGGGCACCGGAACCCTGGGCCTGCTGCGCACCTTTCCCCACGCCAGGGTCGCGGCAGTCGATCAGTCCGAGTTCATACTGACACGCTTGGCTTCGGCGGTTGCGGAACTGCAGCTGGCTGACCGGGTGGACACCCTGCAGGTGGACCTCGATGGCACGTGGCCGGAATTGGCGGATGTTGACTTGATTTGGGCGGCCTCCTCCCTGCACCACATGAGTGACCCGGCCGCCATCCTGAACCGGATCGGTACAACGCTGGCACCGGAGGGCGTGCTGGTGGTGGTGGAAATGGATGCCTTGCCACACCACCTGCCCCATGATTTGGGATTCGGTGTTCCGGGCCTCGAGCAGCGCCTTCACGATGCCGCGGCGCTTGCCGGTTGGAACGCCCACCCGGATTGGACCCCCGCCATCCTCGACGCAGGGATGGAGATCGTCGAGCAACGAACCTTTGCTTACAACACCAGCGAAAACCTGGAACTGATTGTGCGCATGGTCCAGACCTTTCTCTCCCGGATGCGCACCAGCTTGGAAGACACCCTGTCGCTTGAAGACCTGGTCACCATGGACCAGTTGCTTGATCCCCACAGCCCGCAATCCCTGGACAAACGCACCGACCTGTCCATGCGGGGAAGCCGCACCGTGTGGGCAGCACGGCCGGGGCGCTAAACGCCCCAGGGACCTTTCCTTAAAAAAGCGCAACCACATAGCGAACCTTCCGGGTCCAAATTACATCACCTCACAGCAGCGTCGGCACAAGGCGCGGCGAACAAGTCGATGGGGAGTACAACACCATGGAAACGCAGACACAACACTTTGACGTGGAGATTATTGGTGGCGGGGCTGCTGGGCTCAGTTCCGCACAAGCACTGGGGAGGGCACGGCGCTCGGTGGTAATTATCGACGCGGGCGAACCGCGCAACGCACCGGCGGACGGGGTGCACAACTTCCTCTCCCGCGACGGCATGAACCCCCTGGAACTGCTCAAAGCAGGGCGTGCGGAACTGGTCAAATACTGTGTCAAGGTCATCAATGCCCAGGCATTGGACAGCCGGCGCAGCGACGCCGGATTCACCGTCACACTGGATAACGGCACGGAGGTCTCGGCGCGCCGTCTCATTCTTGCCGCCGGTTGAAGGACCAATTGCCTGACATTGCCGGGATCGCCGAACACTGGGGCAAGGACGTGCTGCACTGCCCGTACTGCCGCGGTTGGGAAGTCAAGGACCAGCGCCTGGGCGTCATCGACAGTGCCATGGCCATGCACCAGGCGCCCATGTTCACCCAGTGGTCCAAGCAGGTGACCCTGTTCAAGGACCCCCACAAGGTACTCACTGCCGAAGACAGCGAACAACTCGAAGCCTTGGGTGTTCAAGTGGTGGACGCAATGGTGACGGCGGTGCTCGGCGAGCCGGGCTCCCTGCGCGGCGTTGAACTCAGCGACGGAACGCACCACGAGCTCGACGCCCTGGTTATCATGCCGAAATTCGACGTGGACGTCTCCTGCGTAAAATCCCTGGGCCTGGTGACGCAGGAGCATTCCTCAGGCATGGGCCGGCACGTACCCGCCGACGAGTTTGGCCAAAGCACAATGTCCGGGCTCTGGCTCGCCGGCAATGTCACCAACCCAATGGCCCAGGTCATCATGGCCGCCGCCGACGGACTCGGCGTGGGCGCCAAGGTGAATGCCGACCTCATGCAAGAAGACTTTGCCCAAAAATTGGATCAACTGCGCCAGAAAAAAGCAGCCGTCCACAACGTGGACGCTTAACAGCGCCTCAGCTGGCACCGATCCGTACATTGCCGGAGGACCGCCGGGCTTGAAGCAGCGGCGGGGGAGAGCGAATGCGGCAGCCCCACTGCTAGGACCGCCGGCCTTGGACTGAAGGATTTGGCCCCTTTCCGGTGCCGGGCTCGAGGCGTGCGTGCCGGGGTCTGCCGTGCAGGGTGGGGCTGGACCGACTAAGGGTGAGGAACCTGAATTGGTGGAACCTATCTACTCAAGAGATATTTCTTCCCAACTTCATAAAAATGGCCAGCCGCCGTAATAATTTAGCGCGGATACACTCGTTGATAGATGAGAGGCATTTCCCGGGAAAGCGTCCTCTATTATCACTGCAGCCACACCATATGAATAGTTTCCCTTGAACGAAAGAGAAATCATGGCCCCGTCTCAAAACGCACTGTCAAAGCACCGAGCCTTCCGGTTCGCGGCTATCCTCCTTGTCGCACCGGCACTAGCGCTGGGCGGGTGTTCTTCCAACCCAACTGAAAACGCTACTGAAAACGCTGGCACATCGCAGAGCGAGTCTGCGATTACAACGGCACCAGCAGCTGAAGCTCCTAAAGATGCCGCCAGCCTGGCCCAAACTGTCCAGAATGCAACGAAGGAACTCACCACACTCTCCTTCACGTCGGAGATCTCAGCAGCCGGCCAAATCATTTCCGGAAGTGGTCAACAGAAGATGTCCGGCGGCAAGCTCGACGCCGCCAAAATCAGCCAGAGCATGGGTGAAATGGGGCAGATCGACATTGTTATCGTGGACGGCAAGGTCTACATCAAGCTCCCCGCAGCCATGGGGATGACCACGGCTGAGCAGCCCTGGGTTGAAGTCAATGAAGCAAGCAGCAATCCGACCATAGCCGCGATGTGGACGAGCCTGAAACCAACCCTGGAAACGTCACCTGTCGATACGTACTCCAACTTTATCCAGGCAACATCATCGGTAACCCTCATTGGCCCCGAAACAGTTGATGGCGTAAAGACCAACCACTACAACGTGGTCGTTGATCCGAGCAAGCTTCCCGCTGGAAGCCAAGAGAAAGCTCAACTCGAAGCCGCCGGCCTCGAATCCATCCCCACCGAAATGTGGATTGATGAGTCAGGACGCCCCGTTAAGCTTGTCCAGAAATTGGACGTGCAAGGGCAAGCATTTTCCACCACCATGAATTTTAGTGGCTATGGCACGGCAGTGGACATCAGCGCACCGGCTGCCAGCGAAATCAGCCCCAGCTAAAGACCCACGCACGAACCCGCAAAGAAGCCCAGGGATTTTATTTCTTGGGCTTCTTTCGTTACCCGTCGACTTGAACATTGCTGAGACGCTTCCCCTCGGGAACTGTCGTACGCAGCGGCCCGAAACCTGTGGCCCAATCATCAATCAGCTCGGTTGTACTGCAATCGTCGGTCTTTATGGTTTCAGTGGTGCCCGTCTTGATCCGCGTTGTCAAGAAGTCAGCCGACGCACGATCCCGGTGAAGTTTCGGCGTGCGGGTACGAGGAATTTACCCTGGGCCGTAGGCTCAGATGAGATTTAACTAATTAAGGAGTCCCCATGTCAGCTTCGTCCCAGTTCAACTCGCCCACAGCAGTCGCCGAACAGGTGGATCGATCACAAATCCTTTCGTTTGAAATTCGCCCGCTATGGGAAGGCGCTCAATTGAATGGGCCGGCTTACACGGTGCAATGCGCCCCTGGAGACAACTTAATGCTTCACGCAGCTATTCACCGCGCACCTGCTGGTTCCGTGCTTGTGGTCGATGGCGGTGACGCCTCCCATGCGATCGCCGGCGGGAACGTTTGCGCTGTCGCACACAGACGCGGGATTGCTGGCCTGGTCATCGACGGTGCCATCCGCGATGTTAAGGAAATCCGTGATCTTGGGTTTCCCGTATTCGCTCGCGCCGTGGTGCCCAAGCCCGGTCTGAAAGCCGTTGTTCTTCCGCTGCAACAACCTGTGAGCTGTGGTGGGGTGCTCGTGCACCCAGGTGATTTCATCACCGCGGACGAGGAAGGAATCGTTGCCGTACCAGCTGATCAAGTGGAAACTGTGCTGACAGCAGTCGCTGAGAAGGCCCAGCTGGAGAAGGCCCAAACACTTGATGCGTGGGACGCCGAACACGATGCGAAGATCAACTCAATATTGCGGGCTGGAGGCGTGGATTCGTAAAGGTTGGACAAAAAAGGTGAAGAGATATGCCTAACAAAATGTCTGCGAGTGAGTCTGCCCCCCAGTTTTGTTAACGAGAGGTCAGGCCGCCGTGAGCGCAGGGCCAGTAGTTATTTTGCGCCTAACAGTTGCGGTGTTGGGTTAGTGTCATCGATGTTGTATGGCGATTAATCTGCGGTTGTCGGAGGAGTTCCACCGAGAGCGGGGGCAGCTGGCTGCTGGCGTCGGTTTTGGCGTGACCTGCAACAACGGCGTCGGGCTGAGGCTTATCCATTGTCGCTGATGCAAGCTTTGATCCGGTCTTGGGGGGTGGCTGCTGGTGAGATGGATTGGCCATGCCTTGTAGTCAACGTCCTTCCAAAGAGGGAAATCCGCCTTTGGAAAAATTAACCTAGCAGGTAGAAATGACCCGCGCCACTGTTTTATGAGCATTCTTTTTTCGCAAAGTGCACACGTGAAAAAAATTAGTCCAACAAATTATCGACTAATTCCAACGCCCTAGTAATCTGCACTCACCCGCCCTAGTGTGAGTGCCATGACTGCCGAACCATTTGTTCCCGGGATTGACGGACCTGCCTCTGACGCCATGTTGAAGCTGGGCCGCTTCTTTACCAAATGGGATGAGACCGCTGATTCACGTGCAGTATTCCGGGAGGGCGGCCGGGCCGGCGACATCTTTTATCGTGACAGGTGGAGCCACGACAAGGTGGTCCGGTCCACACACGGGGTGAACTGCACGGGTTCCTGCTCTTGGAAGGTCTACGTCAAAGACGGGATTATTACCTGGGAATCCCAACAGACGGATTACCCGTCGGTCGGTCCGGACAGTCCGGAGTATGAGCCCCGCGGCTGCCCCCGTGGCGCCGCCTTCTCCTGGTACACCTATTCTCCGACCCGGGTTCGTTTTCCGTATGCCAGGGGCGTGCTGCTGGAAATGTACCGTGAGGCCAAGTCGCGATTGAAGGACCCGGTGCTCGCTTTTGCCGAAGTCGCCGGTGACCCCGAGAAACGCCGCCGCTACCAAAATGCCCGGGGCAAGGGCGGCCTGGTTCGCACCTCCTGGGCGGAGGCCCTGGAAATAGCGGCCGCCGCCCACGTGAACACCATTAAAAATTACGGCCCTGACCGGGTTTCCGGGTTTTCGCCCATCCCGGCCATGTCAATGGTCAGCCACACCATCGGCACCCGCTTCGTTCAGCTCATTGGCGGTGTCATGACGTCCTTTTACGACTGGTATGCAGACCTTCCTGTGGCCAGCCCCCAAGTGTTTGGTGACCAGACCGACGTCCCGGAATCCGGCGACTGGTGGGACGCCACGTACCTGATGATGTGGGGCTCCAACGTTCCCGTCACGCGCACCCCCGACGCGCACTGGATGACGGAAGTGCGTTATCGCGGCACCAAAGTCATCGCCGTCAGTCCCGACTACGCCGACAACACGAAGTTCGCTGACGAGTGGCTGCCCGCGGCGGCCGGAACTGACGCGGCTCTGGCCATGGGAATGGGGCATGTGATTCTGAAGGAATTTTTTGTCGACCGCCAGGTGCCGTTCTTCCAGGGCTACGTCCGCCAATTCACCGACCTGCCCTTCCTGGTCCGCCTGGAGAAGCGCGACGACGGGACGTACAGTCCCGGAAAGTTCCTCACCGCGGCATTCGTCCCGGGCCAGGAAAATGTGGAAGATGCCGCGTTTAAGACAATGCTTTTTGACAAGGTCACGGGACGTGCCATTGTCCCCAACGGCACGCTGGGACATCGCTACTCCAAGACCGGCGAGGGGAAATGGAATCTTGACTTAGCAGGTATTGAGCCGGCGCTAAGTTTGCAGGAAGTGTCCTCCAACACAACTGAAATTCTTTTGCCGTGTTTTGAGGACCCGCAGGGCACCGGCTCAGTGATCCGGCGGGGCGTGCCCACGGCCATGGTTGACGGTCACTTGGTCACCACGGTGTTTGACCTCATGCTGGCGCAATATGGGGTGGGCCGCCCGGGGCTGCCCGGTAACTGGGCCAAAGACTACGAGGATACCAGCACTCCGTACACTCCGGCATGGCAGGAGGAAATCACCTCCGTTCCGGCCCAGGCCTGCATCCGGGTGGCCCGTGAATTTGCCCGTAATGCCGAGCAGTCCAAGGGGCGGTCCATGATTATCATGGGTGCAGGCATTTGTCAGTGGTTCCACGGCGACACGACCTACCGGGCCATTTTGGCCATGGTCATGCTGACCGGCTGCATGGGCCGCAACGGCGGCGGCTGGGCCCACTATGTGGGGCAGGAAAAGACCCGCCCGCTCACCGGGTGGGTCTCGTTGGCCAATGCACTGGACTGGTCGCGACCGCCGCGGACCATGATCGGCACGGGCTACTGGTATATGCACACGGACCAATGGCGCCAAGATGGTTATTCCGCCGATGCCTTGAAATCCCCCCTGTCCACCGGCCATTTGGACGGCATGCATACGGCCGATTCCCTGGCACAGTCCGTGCGGCTGGGGTGGATGCCGTTTTACCCCCAATTCGATACGAACCCGCTGGACATTGCCGACCAGGCGGCAGCCGCCGTGGCCGCGGGGGAGGCCCCCGATGAGAAGACGTGGGTGGCGCGTGCGTTGAAGGACCGGACCTTGAACCCGGCCATCGAGGACATTGACGCCCCGGAAAACTGGCCGCGCACGCTCATCTTGTGGCGCTCGAACTTGTTTGGCTCCTCGGCCAAGGGCAACGAATACTTCCTGCGCAACCTGTTGGGCACGCACAACAACGTCATGGGCCAGGACAGCGAGGCCTCGTTGAAACCACGGGATGTTAAATGGCATGACAAGGGTCCGGAGGGAAAACTGGACTTTCTGATGTCCGCGGATTTTCGCATGACCAGCACCACCTTGTTGTCCGACGTCGTATTCCCCGCCGCCACATGGTATGAAAAGCATGATCTTTCCTCCACGGACATGCACCCGTTTGTGCATGCATTTACCCCGGCCATCGACCCGCCCTGGGAGACCAAAACGGATTTTGAAATGTTCACCCTGCTGGCCGAGGAATTCTCCCGTCAGGCCGCTGTGCACCTGGGCACCCGCAAGGATCTGGTCAGCGTGCCGCTGATCCACGATACGGTGGGCCAGATCGCCCAGCCCGGCGGCGTGGTCCGCGACTGGCGTGAGGACGGCATCGAAGGGGTGCCGGGGCAAAACATGCCCAATTTCACTATTGTGGAGCGCGACTATACGGCCATCGCCCACAAGCTGGCCGCCGTCGGGCCTTTGGCGGACAAACTCGGATTCACCGTCAAGGATGTCAACTACAAGCTTGATGCGGCCCTGGACCATCTGGCCAGGGCCAACGGGGTCATGATGGGTGGTTTTGCCCACGGCCGGCCCGCCATCGACACCGATGCCAAGATGGCCGAAGCCATCCTGACGTTCTCCGGCACCTGCAACGGCCAACTGGCCGTTGCAGGTTTCAAGGAACTGGAAAAGCGCACGGGCGTGAAGCTGGCGGACCTCGCCGAGGGATCCGAAGAGAAGCATATTTCCTTTGCCATGACCCAGGCCGGCCCGGTGCCCGTCATCACGTCCCCGGAATGGTCGGGCTCGGAGACTGGCGGGCGCAGGTATTCGCCGTTCACGCAGAACATTGAACGGCTTAAACCGTTCCACACGTTGACGGGGCGCATGCACTTCTACTTAGATCATGACTGGATGATCGACATTGGTGAGGCCCTGCCAATTTACCGGCCGCCGCTGGACATGCAGCGGTTGTTTGGCGAACCGAAGTTCGGGCCAAATGGCACAAAAGAGGTGGTGGTCCGTTACCTCACGCCGCACTCCAAGTGGTCCATCCACTCCGAATACCAGGACAACCTGCTGATGCTCTCCCTCTCCCGCGGCGGCCCCACGGTGTGGATGAGCCCGCAGGACGCGAAATCCATTGAGGTGCTGGACAACGACTGGGTGGAGTGCGTGAACATGAACGGCGTGTTGGTGGCCCGGGCCGTCGTCAGCCACCGCATGCCGGAGGGCGTGGTGTACGTTTACCACGCACAGGAACGCACCATTGATGTGCCAAAGTCGGAGGCCACCGGCCGCCGCGGCGGCATCCACAACTCGCTCACGCGTCTGCTGGTCAAGCCCTCACATTTGATTGGCGCCTACGCGCAGCAGACGTACGCGTTCAACTACCTTGGCCCCACGGGCAACCAGCGGGACAACGTTTCCACCATCCGCCGGCGTTCCCAGGAGGTGCAATACTAATGCGCGTTATGGCTCAAATGGGCATGGTCATGAATCTGGACAAGTGCATCGGCTGTCATACGTGCTCCGTCACGTGCAAACAGGCGTGGACCAACCGGGCGGGGGTGGAATATGTCTGGTTCAACAACGTGGAGACGCGCCCCGGGCAGGGCTACCCGCGCCGCTATGAGGATCAGGAAAAGTGGAAGGGCGGTTGGGAGCTTAATAAGCGCGGCCGGCTGAAGTTGAAGGCCGGCGGGCGTGTGAAGAAGTTATTTGGACTCTTTGCCAGCCCGGTCCAGCCCGAGCTCAAGGACTACTACGAGCCTTGGACGTATGACTACAAGACGCTGGTGGACGCACCGCTGGGCGATGATTTCCCGGTGGCCCGGCCCAAGTCCCTGATCACCGGCAAGGACACCAAGATCACGTGGAGCGCCAACTGGGATGACGACCTGGGCGGCACTGAACAGCTGGGCCACCTGGATCCCATCGTGGAGAAGGTGCGCCGCGAATCTGAAGACAAGATCAAGTTTGAGTTTGAACAGACGTTCATGTTTTACCTGCCCCGCATTTGTGAGCACTGCCTAAACCCGTCCTGCATGGCGTCCTGCCCCTCCGGTGCCATTTACAAACGGGTTGAGGACGGCATTGTGCTGGTCGATCAGGACCAGTGCCGCGGCTGGCGCCAGTGCGTGACGGGGTGCCCGTACAAGAAGATCTACTTCAACCACAAGACGGGCAAGGCCGAGAAGTGCACGTTCTGCTACCCGCGCATTGAGGTGGGCCTGCCCACCGTGTGCTCGGAGACGTGCGTGGGCCGGCTGCGGTATTTGGGGCTTTTCCTGTACGACGCCGACGCCGTCACGGCAGCTGCCTCAGTCACCGATCCCCAGGATCTGTACGAGGCGCAAATGGATGTCCTCCTGGACCCCAACGATCCGGCCGTCTTGGCCGCGGCCCGAGAGCAGGGAATCGCTGAGGACTGGATTGCCGCGGCACAAAAGTCACCCGTGTACGCGTTGACCAAGGTCTACAAACTGGCACTTCCCCTCCATCCGGAGTATCGCACCATGCCCATGGTCTGGTACATCCCGCCGCTCTCTCCGGTGGTTGATCTGCTCCGCGATCAAGGCCACGATGCCGAAAATCAGGACGTCTTATTCGGCGCCATTGACGCGCTGCGCATCCCGGTCGAGTACTTGGCTGAGCTGTTCACAGCCGGAGACACGGAGCGGGTAACGGAGGTGCTGCGCAAGCTGGCGGCAATGCGCGCCTACATGCGCGGTATCTCACTGGGCAACGACCCGGACGACTCCATCCCCGCCTCGGTGGGCATGGACGGGGCCACCATGTATGAGATGTACCGGCTCATGGCCATCGCCAAATATGACGAGCGTTATGTCATTCCCAAGGCTCACGTCGAACAGGCCCACGACTTGGAAGAGATGGGTTGTTCGCTGGACTTCGACGGCGGGCCGGGCATGGGTGCCATGGGGGACTCCCCGTTTGGTGAGGCCAGCGGGCGGCCCACACCCGTGGCCGTGGAAACCTTCAACGCACTGAAGGACAGGCAGACATCCGACTCCGTGGCCGGCGTCGACACGCTCAAGGGGCGGGTGAATTTGCTCAATTGGGACGGCAATGGGGCACCTGCCGGGTTGTTCCCGCAACATCATCCCACTGAGACTCCGGCCGTCGCCCCCGCCTTGGAAGGTGGTGGCGGGGCATGAGCCAGAGAGCGCGGGTCACCTACCTGGCTGCGGCATGGTGCCTTTCCTACCCGGACGAGGAATTGCTTGCCCGGGTGCCCTTGATGCGCTCGGCGCTGGGGGAGTTCGCCGGGGCCCTGGCACCGTTTGAGGCGGTGCTGCGCCAACTTGAAACTACGCACCTCATGGCCTTGCAGGGGCAGTACGTCCAGGAGTTTGATCTGGGCAAGCGGCATGCCCTGCACCTTTCCTATTGGACTGACGGGGACACCCGGCGCCGCGGGGAGGTACTGGGTTCGTTTAAGAAGGTCTACCGCGGCAGTGGCAGTTTGGTTAACACCCAGGGAGAGTTGCCCGACTACCTGCCCATGGTGCTTGAGTTTTCCGCAACAGTTGATTTGGCTGCGGGACAGGAGCTGCTTCAGGCATACAGGCCAAGTCTGGAGCTGATTAAGTTTGGGCTGCTGCGGGACAAGCTGCCGCACACGGACATCATGGCCGCCGTGTGTGGCACGTTGCCCGGTGCATCGCCGGTGGATGAGCAGGCAGTCATGCGGATGGCCGGGCATGGTCCGCCAACGGAATCTGTGGGTCTGGATCCTTATGATCCCCGGTTACTTCCCATGAAAGGTACCTAAGTCGTGGATATATTCCTGTGGGGCGTGTTGCCGTATGTCATGGTGGTTATCCTGGTCGGCGGGTCCATCTGGAGGTACAAGTATGACCAGTTTGGCTGGACCACCCGGTCCTCCCAGCTGTACGAGTCCAAGTTGCTGCGCATTGGCTCGCCCATCTTCCACTTTGGCTTGCTGGCCGTGCTTGCCGGGCACTTTTTTGGCCTGGTCATCCCGAAATCTTGGACCGAGGCCGTGGGGATGAGCGAGGACCTCTATCATTTCAATGCCTTGTTTGTCGGTTCCATTGCCGGGGTGGGCACCCTTGCCGGCATCGTTTTGCTGATTTACCGCCGTCGCAAAACCGGTCCGGTGTTCATGGCCACCACCAAAAATGACAAGCTCATGTACGTGGTGCTGCTGGCGGCCATTGTTCTTGGTCTGTGGACCACGCTGGCCAGCGTGTTCTTTGACGAACACGGGATCACCTACCGGGACACCGTCTCGCCGTGGTTCAGGTCGCTGTTCATCTTCCAGCCGGACGTTGCGGCAATGGCTGCGGCGCCAACGTCGTTCCACATCCACACGCTCGTGGGCATGCTGCTGTTCATCGTGTGGCCGTTCACCCGCCTGGTGCACGCCTTCACGGCACCCCTGCACTACCTGTTCCGCCCATATATTGTTTACCGCTCGCGCGACAAGGGTGCCAACGTCAGCAATCGTAAAGGCTGGTCTGACGTGGGCACCCGCGACAGGGACACCCGGCAGCGCTAGCACCCGCTCACGTCTTTAAGGAAGAGACCATGGCCCAACCCAAGTCGGCAACGACTGCAATACAGCCAGCCATGCAGGGTCGGGCCATGAACCTGGCACTGGCCACCGCCGCATCGGTGGTGGGTTTCTGGGCATGGAACGTGATTGCCACCCTGAGTACGCACTATGCCCTGAACATGGAACTCTCCGCCGGCACCATGAGCGTCCTGGTGGCCATGCCCATCTTTGTCGGCTCGCTGGGCCGCATTGTGGTTGGCATCATGACGGATAAGTATGGTGGACGTGCCCTGTTCACCTTTGTTCTGGTTGCCACCATTCCCACGGTGCTGTTGGTTTCCCTGGGCGGAGCCCTGAACTCGTTTGGGCTGGTGCTGGCTGCCGGTTTCCTGCTCGGTGTTGCCGGCACCGTTTTCGCCGTGGGCATTCCGTTTGTGAGCGCCTGGTATCCGCCGGCCCGCCGCGGCTTTGCCACCGGCGTCTTTGGCGCAGGCATGGGCGGCACGGCACTAGCCGCATTTTTGAACCCGCGCCTGGTGAAGTCCATTGGCTATGTGCCCACGCATTTCCTCATTGCCGGCGTCCTGGCGCTGATGGCTGTGTTGGTGTGGTTCTTCATGAAAAACGCCCCTGGCTGGACACCGAGCAACGCACCTGTGCTGCCCAAGCTTCTGGATGCGTCCAAGCTGGCTGTCACCTGGAAGATGTGTTTTTTGTATGCAGTGGTGTTTGGCGGTTTTGTTTCTTTTGCCACCTACCTGCCCACGTACTTACGTGACGTTTACGCATTTGATCCCTCGGCAGCGGGGGCCCGTACTGCCGGCTTCGCACTGGCCGCCGTGATCGCCCGGCCCATCGGTGGTGTTTTTGCGGACAAGGTTGGTTCCAAGCCAGTGGTCCTTGTCGCTCTGGCTGGTGTGGCTGTGCTGGGCTGGTTGGTTGCCTTGGAACCCAGAGCGGATGTGCAGGCCGGTCCGGTATTTCTTGCCATGGCTGCGGCCCTCGGACTGGGAACGGGTGGCGTGTTTGCGTGGGTGGGCGTGCTGGCGCCTGAGGGCAAGGTGGGCAGTATTAGCGGCATAGTCAGTGCCGCGGGCGGGCTGGGTGGCTACTTTCCGCCGCTGATTATGGGTATGACCTACAATCCGGACGCCGTCAACTACAAATACGCCATCGGTCTGTCGTTGCTTGTGGCCACAGCCCTGGTGGCACTGGTATTTACGTTGTTTTTTGTAAAAAATCCTGCCAGTCAGGGTGCTAGCGAGACAGGCTAGCCCCACTTTTGTGGGAGCCTGCGCGGAACCGCGGGGCAGTCGCAGTGCAAACTCAAGACCGACCAGTTAGGCGTGTGTCCAAACCCTTTGATGCTCTGGTTGATCCGGGCATCGTGGGGTTTTTCGTTGGATCTGGCCTCAATACTGCCGAAAAAAGTGGAGATTCACGCTGGCGGCGCCATTGCCTCCGGTGCCGGGAGTTGAGCGGTGGTTGAAACAGCAGCTGATGCGAAGATTTCCCCTAAATCATCGCATCAGCTGCTGTTTCAAACCGGATTACCCATGGGCGATCGCATCAGCTGCTGTTTCAAACGACAGGTGCCACGGATACCGGTTCCCGGCTGGAGGAAAACGCCGAAAGCTAAGTGGCACGTACGCCAGAAGTGAGTCATGGTCACCTGGAGCCCTGGATGCACAGCCGGACGTGCTGTGTTTAGCACGCGGATGTCATTGCTGCCAGGAAAGCGGCACCTGAACCCGCCAACCCATCACCGGCCAGCCTGCCAGCCGTCAAAAACGATTCGCCTGTTCCGGTGTTTCATTCAAGTGAGGACTGCGGCGCATTGGCGTACGCCGTCCACCAGTTGGCCGGCTGCGTAACCTTGAACCGCCGTCCTGTGACCGAAATGGGCACGATGCGCACAAAGTTGTCCTTGTGGCCTGCATGCCAAGGGAAAAGCCGCAGGGAAAAGCTGTCCACCAAATCTTCTGTTGATGACATGAGCTCGGCAGAACCCTTGGCGACCACGCTCCAGGCGACGCCCGTGTCCGGGTCAACGCCGTCGGCCTCGAAGGCCACGGGATGCCCTTGCAGCACCGCCGCGAGCTTGGTCCCTTCACCGGTGCGAAAGACCAGAGTACCGTGATCCACTATGTAATTAATGGGGAAGATGTCGGGGTGGTCCTTATTCCAGACGGCGAGCCGGCCCACCGACGCTCCCCGGAGTTGGGCCCAACATTCGTGGACGGGGAGGTCCTCCGTCCGTGCAGCAGCTGGTTGATGAGTCATGCATTGAGCGTATTACGCAGGCGCCGGCTCTGCTAGAGGATAAAGACCTCTTGCCAACCATGGCAGCAAGGTCGCCAACTTGCGTAGCATGAGCCATGGGGCCATGGGGCCATCAGCAGCACACACAAGGTCTCAAGCACACAGGTGAGGGAGACGGAAATATGGGCGAGGGGACACCGCACAACCATAATTTGGCCGCATGCTCCATCCGGACACCCGGCCAGTCGGCGGAAGAAAAGACGCGGGGGCTTCTGTCGGCGGTAGCATCCATAGCCAGAGAACCGAACCTGGACGCAGTGTTGAAGCACATTGTGCAAGCCGCCTGCAAACTCGTCGACGCCCAATACGGGGCTTTGGGTGTCATTGGGGAAGGGGGCAGGCTGAGTCACTTTGTCACCGAGGGCCTCGATCCAGAGCTTGCCCAGCTCATAGCCACCCCGCCCACAGGCCATGGAGTATTGGGGCTGCTGATACGCGACCCACGCCCCATCCGCCTCGCCAATCTTCATGACCACCCGGCATCGTATGGCACCCCCAAGCACCATCCCCCCATGCGCACATTTTTGGGCGTTCCCATACGTATCCACGACTCGGTTTTTGGAAACCTGTACCTTACAGAAAAGCATGCCAGGGAACTGTTTACAGACGACGACGAGGAAATGGTGGTTGCGCTCGCGGTTGCTGCCGGATTTGCCATTGAAAACGCCAGCCTCTTCGACGATGCACAATTGCGGACCCGTTGGCTGGAAGCAGGCAGAAAAATGGACGTACGTTTGATGGAATCCCAGACGGAGGATCCCTCTGTCGGCCGGAGCTGGGTGGCAGAATGCGCCCTTGAGGCGTCCGAATCCAGGCTGGTCCTGATGGCCGGTCCGCCCAACGAGGCGGGACAACTTGAAGTCCTCGCAAGTGCAGGACCCGATGCGCAGGATTGGCAGGGGAAGTTGCTGGATCTGGACAGTGTCAGCTTGGAAAACGTGTTGACGGCGGGGACACCGGCAACTTTCACCAGGGCAACCGATCTTCTGGGCCCGGTGGCCGAAGGATTGGCCGGCCCTGCCCTGCTGGCACGTTTGGGCCCACAGGGCACCGATCAAGGGCTGCTCATCCTGGTGCGGGGAGTAAATGAAAAGGAATTTTCCGCACCGACGGTTGAAATGACCGCCGTGTACTGTGCACAGTCGGCCCTGGCCCTAGAGCTTGCCACGACACATCGCATCCGTGAGCAACTGATGTTGTACACGGATCGAGACCGCATTGCGCAGGATCTTCACGACGTCGTCATCCAGCGTTTGTTTGCCGCCGGCCTCTATATCCAGAGTCTGGCACGGTTCGTTTCAGACCCCGTCGGGCTCTCGCGCATCCTGGCCATCACTGACGAGCTCGATGCCACCATTAAGGAGCTGAGGGACACCATTTATTCCCTTCGGGCCTCAGCCGGCGAGACCGATCTCTTGAGTAGCCGTATTTTGAACATTGTCGGCAAAGTGTCCAGGCCGCTGTCGTTTGCGCCCAGCATTGTTTTGTCCGGTCCCCTTGATTCGCAGGTGACACCGGACTTGGCGGGACAATTGCTTGCCGTGGTGACGGAGGGCGTCAGCAATGCCGTTAGACATGCAGAAGCCAACCACATTGACGTGGCAGTCTCCGCAGACGGGGGTGCCCTGAGTGTCACCGTCAATGATGACGGCATCGGAATCCTCAGTCCCCACGGCATGAGCGGTTTGGTAAACATGGAAGTTCGGGCACTAAACCTCAACGGCGAGTTTCAAATAGAACGTTCCACGAGTCAGGGCACTAAATTCTTTTGGTCGGTTCCGCTGAACCCTGACATTGCGGGCAGACCTCCCAAACGTCCGGACCCTTTATCCAGCGTTTAGTCGCCCGTGAATTTCCCAGCGATGTAGACAGCTGCCTGCGTGCGGCGCTCGAACCCCAGCTTGGCCAACAATGAGGAAACATAGTTCTTGACGGTTTTTTCGGCAAGGAAGAGTTCTTGGCCTATCTGCCTATTGGTCATGCCCTGGCCAATGAGGGTCAAGACCCTGCGCTCCTGAGCCGTGAGAGCCGCCACACGTGGATCCAAAGGTGCCGGACCCGTGAGACCAGCAATGATTTTATGCTTGAGGTCTGCATCAAATAGGGATCCGCCGCAAGCGGTGAGCTTGATGGCTGAGATGAGGTCCGTTCCGCCGATCTCCTTCAGGACGTAACCGGAGGCACCTGCAAGCACTGCCCCGCGGAGGGCCTGCTCATCGTCATAACTTGTCAGGATCAAACACTTTAGTGAAGGATCGACGGACCGCACGTCCCGGCACACCTCAATTCCAGTCCCATCCGGCAGTCGACCGTCAAGCACGGACACGTCTGGATGAAGTGCCGGGATCAGTCGCGTAGCCTCCACCGCGGAGCCGGAAGAGCCAACAACGCTAAAGTCATGCCGCTCCAGCATTTCTTGCAAGCCGAGTCGGACAAGTTCATGGTCATCAAGTATGAAGACACGGACGCCAGGGGGTACGTCGGGAATTGGACTCTGCGGTGTTACGACCATAATCTTCATCGACTCCTCAGTGGACCGGCCGGAAGCATAATGCACAAGCATCACCGAACGACGCGATCATTGTCAGATTAGTCTAGGAGCAAATTCTCCGGTTTAGGGGGTCCCCGGGCAGGTCAAAAATGAGGTCACAGAAGCGGATAATTTGGCGAATCGCCTGCTTTTCGCTCACGTCCCGTTTCTATGCTGAACAATGGCGAATGACTTCCACTGCCAACCATGGTCTTTGGGCCCTATACAGACCACGCAGGACGCAGGATGATCAGAGCATGAACAGTGATGAAGAGCCAGCAGCCGTATTGTCCCGGGATGAGGCGTGGGCGCTGCTACAGGGTAGCCGTTTTGGCCGGTTGGCCGTCAGCGTCGGCAACCAACCGGACATTTTTCCGCTAAATTTTGTGGCGACAAGTGAGTCCATTTGGATCAGGACCAACCCAGGCACCAAACTGGCAGAGCTAACAATCAATGCCTCGGTGGCGCTTGAAAGCGACGAAGTCAGTGATGGTCAAGCATGGAGCGTCGTGGTCAAGGGAACTGCCCGGGTAGTTGAATCCCAGACAGAGATTGACACCGCCGATCTGCTCCACCTGGAGACGTGGAGCAAAACCCTGAAATGGACTTATGTCGAGATCATTCCGGAGAGTGTGACTGGCCGGAGGTTTGTGCTCGGCCGGGAGCCGGACCGTTATTGACAACGGAAGCCGTTGAACTGACCGAGATTCAGTTGTGGGCAGGAAGTGTTGCAGGGGCCCTCAACCGTAGTGCTCTTCAGCGACCCCGCTGGTCTACTGAAGGTGGCTTGGAGCCCTTGGTTTGAACGAAATAAAAACTGCCCAGGCGCTTCGCCTATATCCCAGACCACCCCAGGTAGCCATAGGATGGGGGAGCGAAGCAAAGGGCGGGAAACTTCTTCGCTAATGCCAGAGGACCGCTGAGCTGTCTTTTCGAAAGGATCATCATGATTACGCTTGAACAGTTGCAAGAATCCATGACTTCCGGTGCCAACGTCCTGAGCGAGGAAGGCACCGTGCTGGGGACCATCGAACAACTTTACATTGAAGACGTCTCTGGGAATCCCCGATGGGTCGTTGTCGCACCCCACTCAATTGGCCTCCCCAGTTTTTTTGTTCCCGTCCAAAATGCCACTCGCAAGAACAACGACGTCGTCCTTGCATATGCCCAGGCCCAAATCCATGGTTCACCGGTGATCTCGCGTAAAGATCGCATCCTGCCCGAGGAAGAACAGCAATTGCTGCGTTACTACTCGCTGTCGGTGGCAACGGACGAGCCGGAATCCAGCCAGGGAAATACGGATCGCCGCAGCAACGCATTTCCCGTTGAAAACGACGATGCGGTTATGACCCGCTCCGAAGAGCGGCTCCTGGTTGGTACTGAGATCCACGAAATGGAGCGTGTACGGCTGGTCAAAAGGGTGGTGACCGAAGACGTGACAATGACCGTTCAAATCCGACGCGAGGAGCTCGTCCTTGAGCGCGTTCCTGTCGTTGATGGGACAACGTTTTTCGACGACGGCAAGGTCTCCTACACCGAAGCCGAACGGGAACGATTGTATGACGCCGTAGAGACCGCCTTCAACGGGGACGTTGTCGAGGTGGTTCTGTACGAGGAGAAACCGCGCGTGGAAATGGACGTCGTGCCCATCGAACGCATCCGGATCAGCCGGACAGCACAGACACGGGACGAAGTTGTCAAGGGACAGGTGCGCAAGGAAGTCATCGAAACCGAAGTTATCGAACCTTAAAAATTGCAGTGGCAGCGAGATCACTTTTGTTGCCAGCCGAAGACGACGGCGGCCTGCCGCCGTCGTCTTCATCTCCCGCCCCGGGCGTTGTGGACAACGCGTCGACAACGACGCCGTTGGTAGAGTTTCTGCCCGGGACGCCTTTGCTTTGGGAAGGGTCTGGATTGCGTCGTCGGGATGTGTACGCGGTGGATTTCGCCCGGTGGGGTGACCCGCGGACCCGCCTTCTGGATGGTGAGGCGTGGGAACAGGCTCGTCCTGATGTTCTCACCGCGCTGCGATTACAGGACCCCGTTGATGCGCACCCCAGCGACCTTGCCGCACGGCTCGACACGGCCTACACGGTTCTCGCTGTCCGGATCCAACCCCCTGAAGCGACCTCGGGCGCTGCCCCTCTTCGTTTGGAAACTGGCCCCGATGAGAGCATTCGGATTCATCAGTCATGGCTGGAAGCGGTGCCGGAACCGGACACGCTGATTGCGTTGAGGGACACCGTCGAGCGAATGCTGCCTCGGGTGGATCTTCCTGATGTGCTGCTGGAAGTGAACGCCTGGACCGGCTATCTGGACGATTTCACACACCTGGGTATGACGGGGCAGGCTTCCGGTTCCAGGCTCGCCGATCTGGCCACCTCGATGGCCGCAGTGCTGGTCGCTGAAGGCTGCAACCTAGGATTTGCGCCGATGATCAAACACGGGCATCCGTCCCTGAGCCGTCGCCGGTTCTCACACGTGACGCAGAACTACCTGCGCAGCGACACCCTCACCGCCACCAGCGCGCGCTGATCGATGCCTGAACCGGTGTACCGATGGCCCGGGCATGGGGCGGCGGAGTGGTCGCCTCCGTCGACGGGCTACGGTTCGTTGTCCCGGTCCGCACCCTGGACGCCGGCCCAAATCCGCACTATTTTGGTCAGAGACGTGGCGTGACCTGGTTCAACGTCATTAACGACCAGGTCTCCGGCATCGGGGCCGTGGTGGTGACCGGCACGATGCGCGACTCCCTGCATGTCCTGGATGTGTTCCTCAACCGTGACGGCGGACCAGCACCGCAGATGATCGCGACGGATACTGCCTCCTACTCCGACATCGTCTTCGGGCTCTTCCGCCTGCTGGGCTACCAGTTCAGTCATCGCCTGGCCGATATGCCCGACCAGCGTCTGTGGTACCTCACCCCGCCTGG
>JBBSSM010000031.1:0-31083 GCA_038242155.1 Actinomycetales bacterium
GAGGACTTGCGTCTGCGGGTCCATCGGGAAAGCTGATCGCGTTCTTCATCGCTGAGGATCAGTTCGGCTTTGGGTCGTCCGGTACGTGCCATGTATCGATATTAACACTTATTCAACGAACTTACGGCGCAGGACACTAGCTGCGCATTGGATTAGTTAGTGGACCGGGGCAAATGCCGCCCGGCCCTGCATGGCGGAGGAGCCCAAGTCGCTCTTGGGGAGCATGGTGTCCGTTTCGACGGCCTGTGCCCAGTCGTTCGTGGTGGCGACGGCGGCAAAGTTGGAGTGCAAGAGCACCATCAGGGTCTCGTGCAGCTGCTGCGCGTCGACTTGGCCCACCTCGTTGGCCAGGTGGACGGCACCGCTGGCATCGGAGAGCACTTCAACGCCGAAGCCCAGTGGTTCGGCTGCCGCTGCGGTGGCCAGGTCGCAGTTATTGGTCATGTAACCGACCACGGTGATGGCCTCGACATCATTTTCCCGCAACCAGACCTCAAAGTCGGTGCCGGCGAAGACGCTGGCGTAGCTCTTGACGAGGTGCTTCCATGAATCCTTGCGGCGGGCGGAAATCTCCGGGTGCAGTTGCCAGCCCTCGGAGCCCTCGGCGAAGACCGGGGCACCGGCCGGGTACTGGTGCTGGACCACGGCAATGGGCATCCCCTGCTTTTCGGCGAGGTCAATCACCCGGGTGATGTTGGCCAGGGATTCGAAGCGATCCGGGTACTGGATCGTTAACGGTCCTTCTTCTGCAAAATATTCGTTTTGCACGTCAATAATAATTAGTGCGCGGCGCAGTTCAGCCATGGTGGGCTCCCATTTGTTGTGGTTGGTTGGTTGGTGATTCCAGCATGGCATCGCTGGCTCAGGTAGAGTGAGTGGCATATATGCATATCTTCGATGGAAATGGGCCAAAATGAAGATCGCCATTCACGCCTTCGACGGCATGACCATGTTCCATCTGGCGACCCCCTTGCTCGTCTTCGGCGAAGTCGCACGGCTTGGCTTGGCTGAGGACTGGGAAACAACGGTATTTACCGAGGCCGGACTGCCAGTGCGCAGTGCTGAAGGGTACCTGATTAGTGAGACCTCAGGTCCGGAGGTTGTTGATGCCGCTGACCTCGTGGTGTTCCCGTCGTGGTTACCCCAGCTCCCGGCTCCTTCTGAAGATTTGCTCGGGCTGGTGCGGGAATCCCACGGGCGCGGTGCCACGATTGCGGGCTTGTGTCTGGGCGCATATCCGGTGGCGTGCAGCGGCGTCCTTGATGGCCGCAGGGCAGTGACGCACTGGGATGCGGCCTTGGCCGTGTCGGTCAAGGCTCATGCCGTCGAGTTCAACGACACCGCGCTGTATATTGACCACGGTGACGTGCTCACCTCGGCCGGCACTGCTTCTGCGTTGGATGCTTGCCTGCATATTGTGCGAACACGTCTGGGTTCGGCAGCTGCGGCGGCGGTGGCCCGCCAGATCGTCATCGCCCCGCACCGTGAAGGCGATCAGGCACAGTACATTGCCCGGCCACTTCAAGATCCCGATCTGGACGGACCCCTGGGCCGGACCATCCAATGGGCGCTGGCAAACCTGGACCAGCACCTTGAGGTGGAGTCCATGGCGGCGCACGCCACCATGAGTAAACGAAACTTCACGCGCAGGTTCAATGAGGTCACCGGGATGTCTCCGGCGCGCTGGGTGCTGGGCCGTCGGCTCGATGATGCCCGCCAGCTGCTAGAGACCACAAACTGGAGCATTACCCGCATTGCGGAGTCCTGCGGCTTCGGCAGCGCGGTGACCTTCCGTCAAAACTTCGTCGCAGCCTACTCAACAACCCCGACTTCGTACCGGAACCGCTTCACCAGTCGCTAGGCTCCGATCACTGGCTCGGCATCGTGTTTTGTTTGCGTGCATAGGAGCGATTGGCCCGCTGTCTGGCGCCGCAGCGTTCGGAGCACCACTGCCTTCTCGCGTGAGTTCGAACCATAAACCGATCGCACGGTGCGGAGGCGCAGCGCGCGATGCGGTGTGCGTCCGGGCCGGTCAACAACGCCGCGGCATCTTCGGCGATGTGAGCCATGGCGTGATTGACAAGTTGGGTTGTTGGGTGGTTCGCAACCCGGAACAACCCTTTGTCAGGGTCGTACTGCAGCAATGCCGCGCTGGGCACTTTGGTGAGGGCTCGATTAATGCCGCCCAATGACCCCGCATTAGGCGCAAGGCCTTCGCTGCGCGACTCCAGAACTTGCCGGAGGTTCTCTCGGAGGTCCGTGAGTTGTAGTTGGCAGTAGGCCAGCAATCCCGTGCCTATGGGTGCGAGGCCATCGGTGACCAGCCAGGCGGTGGCATGTTCTGGACTGTTAAGCTCATCGACGCGGTGCCCGCCTGGGAACGTGACGATGCTGTTGGCCAATGCCAGGCACGGATGCTCGGCAGTGCCTGGGGCAGGTGGTATTGGGACCCTGGTCATAGTACTCACGGTATCAGTGGCGTTTTGACGTGGTAAACATTTACAGTGAAGTATCACGTCAAAACCAATATTATCCCGTGATAAGTGAGGAAATTCATAAGCAAGCCAAGTGTTTGGGGAACCGCCCCCTTCGTTCTGTCGGTACTTGACAATGCCTCCACAGGGGTTGGCCATTCGGTGCAGGAAACTTTCCAAGAGATGATTGATCTCGCGCAGTTGGCCGATCGGCGGGGGTTCCAACGCTTCTGGATGTCCGAACACCATGGCATGCCCGGTGCCGCGGTTCCTTCCCCGCATTTGATGGTGGCTCGGCTCACCGGCGAAACCGAACGCATCAGGCTCGGCGCGGGCGGGATCATGCTGCCCAACCACGTGCCCCTGGTGATCGCCGAACAGGTGTGCATGCTCGAGGCACTGGCCCCGGGACGGATCGATCTTGGCTTGGGACGGGCTCCGGGCACCGATGGGGCAACTGCTGCGGCCCTGCGCCGCCACCACGCTGGGAACGAAGAGTTTCCGGAACAAATCGCAGAGCTGCTCGGATTCCTGGAAAACGACTTCCCGCAAAACCACCCCTACAAGGATGTGTCGGCAGTGCCAGGGCCGTGGCAGGCTGAACAAAACCGGGTCCCGCAATCGGAGACCAGCGCCGATATCTGGATCCTGGGCTCGTCGCCCTACTCGGCTCAAGTAGCGGCCCGACTCGGCCGGCCCTACGCCTTCGCGTTGCAGTTCGGCAGCGCCGACGTCCTGACTGCCCTGCGGATCTACCGCGAGAACTTCCGTCCGTCACAGTACCTCGCGGAACCCTACAGTCTGGTCAGCATTGGGGCGATTGCCGATGAGGATCCCGTCGAAGCGCAGCGCCAATCAACATCCACCGCCATGGCCATGCTGAGAATGTTCCAGCGCAAGCCCTTCGCACTGCTCCCACCCGAAGAAGTGGAAACTTATCAAGGCACCTCCCAGGAGCGGCAGGTCATTGAGGAATACACCGATCGGACACTCCACGGAACCGCCGCCGAGGTGGCAGAAGGCTTGGAAAGGCTCCAAGCCCAAACCGGCGTCGACGAGGTGATGCTGGTTGTTCAGGGATACTCGCGTCGCGCCCAGGCCCGCACCGTGGAACTGATTGCAGACCACTACGGCATGCCCACCCACTAAGCGACCGGTGGCGTTCACCCGCCGCGGTAGTGGCTTCTGACAAGGCGGCTAAACTGGAATCACCATGACTAATCCAGCCTTAATACCCACTGTCACAGCACAAACTCCCGTCCGGGTGCGCTTTTGCCCCTCGCCCACCGGCACGCCCCACGTGGGGCTGATCCGCACGGCACTCTTCAACTGGGCCTACGCCCGGCACACGGGCGGAAAAATGATCTTCCGCATTGAAGACACTGACGCCAAGCGCGACAGTGAGGAAAGTTATCTGCAGTTGCTCGATGCCCTCACGTGGCTTGGGATCACGTGGGATGAGGGTGTGGAGGTAGGCGGCCCTCACGCCCCCTACCGGCAATCGCAGCGCGGGGATATTTACACTGACGTAATTGCGCAGCTGGTGGCGGGTGGACATGCGTATGAGTCCTTTTCAACCCCCGAGGAAGTCGAAGCACGGCACAAGACTGCCGGCCGTGACGTCAAGCTTGGCTACGACAACTTTGACCGCGATCTCACTGCGGAACAAATCGCAGCGTTCAAGACGGAGGGCCGGCAACCTGCGCTCCGTTTGCGGATGCCCGATGAAGACATCACCTTCAATGACCTGGTGCGCGGGGAGATCACTTTTAAGGCAGGATCGGTTCCCGATTACGCCATTGTCCGCCCCAACGGCGCCCCGCTGTACACGCTGGTGAACCCGGTGGACGATGCCTTGATGGGCATCACCCATGTGCTGCGCGGCGAGGACCTGCTCTCCTCCACTCCGCGACAGGTTGCCCTCTACACGGCGCTGTATAAGATCAGCGTCGCCAAGTACATGCCCTTGTTTGGCCACATGCCCTACGTCATGGGTGCCGGCAACAAGAAGCTTTCCAAACGCGACCCGGAATCCAACCTGTTCCTGCACCGGGAGCGCGGCTTCATTCCGGAGGGCTTGCTGAACTACCTGTCCCTCTTGGGCTGGTCGCTGTCCGCCGACGAGGACATTTTCTCTGTCGAGCAGCTCGTGGAGAATTTCGACATTCATGATGTGCTCAGCAACCCGGCACGCTTTGATTTGAAGAAGGCCGAGGCCATCAATGGCACGCACGTGCGCTTGTTGGAAGCTGGGGATTTCCGCGACCGCCTGGTGCCGTATCTGCAGGCCGGCGGCCTGGTGGGGGAAACGCTCACGGAGCGTGAGGCTGCCATTTTGACCGAGGCGGCGCCGCTGGTCCAGGAGCGCATCACCTTGCTGGGTGAGGCACCTGAAATGATTTCCTTCCTTTTTAAGAACGACGACGCCGTGGACGTTGCCGACGACGCCCGCAAGGGACTTCCAGAGAACCTCACCGAGGTATTGGAAGCGGCCATTGCAGCCTTGGCCCCCCTGGAGGAATGGAGTGCAGAGTCCATTCAGGCGGCATTGAAATCGGCACTGGTGGAGGGCCTGGGCGTCAAGCCACGCTTGGCCTTTGGGCCCGTGCGGACAGCCATTTCAGGGCGTCGCATTTCACCGCCGTTGTTTGAATCCATGGTCATTCTGGGCCAGGATTCATCGCTGACCCGCCTGCGGGTCTTCAAGGGATAACGTTCCTTGCGGTCGCGGCGCGCCCCCATTCCCACGGGATGGGGTTGGGGGCTCGCTTGCTGTGAACACTTGTTGGGGCCGTGTATATAGTCCCTTTATTGTGATGCGAGACTCAGCATAAATCGCTCGGGATGTTTTGGTGATCACCCAAGTCTCGGGTATAGTTTTATCCCGGCGCGAGGGCCGCTGGAGGAGCAGCCAAAAGCTGCGACTTCGGGGCAGAACGTGTCTTTGGGATATGGTGTAATTGGCAACACATCGGTTTCTGGTACCGACATTCTAGGTTCGAGTCCTGGTATCCCAGCGCTTGTAAAAGCCGCCTTTCATGTGGCGGGCAAGATGAAACTCTGGTAATATTTTCCAGGTTCATTATGCTGAACATGTTTGTATTAGGGCCCCATCGTATAGCGGCCTAGTACGCTGCCCTCTCACGGCGGTAACGCGGGTTCGAATCCCGCTGGGGTCACCAAGCAGGGCCGGGAAACTAAGGTTTCCCGGCCTTTTTTGCGTTCCTCGAACATTCCCGTGTCACAGTTCATCCCGCAATTTTCCCCGGAGCTGGCATGATGATGCTGTGAAGGACTTTGAGGTGGACCAAACAAGCGGCAGTGGCGCAGCGGCCCTGGTACAACAGGCCGCGGTGGGCTTATTGGAAAATGTGTGTGGCGAATTGGCGGCACTGGACCTGCCGCTGGCCCTGCCCGGGGTGGAAGAAAATCGTGCACTGGTTAAATCCGCCTTGGAGCAGCTGGACGATTACATTGTGCCGCGGTGGCGTAGTTTGGACGCCCCGCTGCTGGCAGTGGTGGGCGGGTCCACGGGCGCCGGGAAATCAACGCTTGTCAATGCTCTGGCAGGACACCCGGTAACGCGGTCGGGCGCCATCCGTCCCACCACGCGCCAGCCCATTTTGCTCCACCACCCCAACGACGCGCAGTGGTTTACGTCCTCGCGGGTGCTGCCCACCCTGGCCCGTGTCCAGGGCGAAGTGGTCAAGGCCAATACTCCGGCGTCCCGGGCCGGCGCCGCTCCGGATGCCGGAGCCATGACGTCCCTGGTGCTGGTGGCCGACCCCGCCATTCCCGAGGGCGTGGCCCTGCTCGATGCCCCCGACGTTGACTCCATCTCCGATGACAACCGCCTGCTCGCTGGCCAATTGCTGGCCGCTGCGGATCTTTGGCTCTTTGTCACCACAGCAAACCGCTATGCCGACGCCGTTCCGTGGAAACTGTTGCTCGATGCGGCCTCCCGGGACATCCTGGTGGCCGTTGTCCTGGACCGTGTTCCGCCCGGTGCCGAACAGGAGGTCGCGGCGGACCTGCGTAAGATGCTGACGCGCGAGGGGCTTACGTCCGCGCACTTGTTTGTGGTCCCGGAAACCCCCCTTGACGAGTTTGGCATGCTTCCCCAAGCCTTCGTGGCCCCCATTCATGCGTGGCTGGCGGAGATCAGTGTCGATGCTGCGGCCCGGGCCAGTATTGCCCGCCGCACGCTCAACGGCACGGTAAGGGCGCTGGCTTCCCGGTTGGATGTGCTCTCCGGTGCCGTGCAAAACCAGCATGACGCCGGTGCCCAGTTGGCCAACGACGTCCGGACCGCTTTTGCCGACGCCGCCGAACGCATTGGCACGTCAACGAGCGACGGCACGCTGCTGCGGGGGGAGGTCCTGGCACGCTGGCAGGACTTTGTGGGCACAGGCGATTTTTTCCGTGCCGTGGAAAGCGGCATTGGCCGGCTGCGGGACAGGGTGGGTGCCTTTTTCAAGGGCCAGCCACCCCCTGCCGTCAAGGTTGAAGTAGCCATTGAGACAGGACTCCAGGCAGTCATTGTTGATCAGGCCGCACGTGCTTCGGAAGATGCAGACCAGCGGTGGCGCTCGGACCCGGCGGGCAGGCAACTCCTGGGGAACGATGATTTGTCCGCAGTGAGTGAGGAATTTCCCGCGCTGGTAGCTGCGGAAATCCGCGCGTGGCAGGGGGAGGTCCTGGACCTCATTCGTGACGAGGGCGGCGCCAAACGGTCCCAGGCACGGTGGCTTTCCTTCGGCGTCAATGGTCTGGGAGTCATGCTCATGGTAGTGGTGTTTTCGCTGACGGGGGGACTGACGGGAGCCGAGGTGGGCATTGCCGGGGGCACCGCCGTCGTTGGTCAAAAATTGTTGGAAGCCATGTTTGGGGAGGAAGCCGTGCGGCGTTTAGCCCGTGAAGCCAAGCGTTCGCTGCAAGCCCGCTGCACCACGTTATTGGACGGGGAGCAGCAACGCTTCCTGGACAGGCTGGGATCGCAGGACCATGGTGCTGCCGGGCAGGCGCAGCGGCTGGGGGCGCTCGCCACTGAGCTGGAAACGCTCGGTGCGCAGGCTACGGGGGAGCGGGCATGAGCCGGCACCGCCAGGCACGCGCCGAATCCTCCCTCTCCCGCAGGCTGGCCGCCCTCAATGAGGCGCGGGAACTGGCGGAGGGCCGTTTGGATGATACGGTCCTCACCGAGGTTCTCCAGGTGCTGGAGCGGGCCAGCTCGCGTCGTTCACTCAGTGCCGAGCACACGGTGGTGGGCTTTTTTGGGGCCACCGGCAGTGGCAAATCCTCGCTGTTCAACGCAGTGGCCGGCACTGACGCGGCCCGGGTTGCCGTGCGCCGTCCCACCACCAATGAACCCCTGGCCATGGTGTGGGGGTTGGCGGAAAGCACGCCGCTGTTGGACTGGCTGGACGTCGCGGACCGCCGGGAAGGCAGCCAGGTGCCGGGCCTCGTGGACGACGCCGGTGGGCTGGTTTTGCTGGATTTGCCGGATTTCGATTCGGTCCAGTTGAGCAACAGACGCATTGTGGAGCGTCTGGCGGGTCAGGTTGATGTGTTGGTGTGGGTGGTGGATCCACAAAAGTATGCCGATGCGGCCATCCACCAGGATTTCATCAGACCTTTCTCGGCACACGCGGCCGTCACACTGGTGGTGTTGAACCAGGTGGACAAGCTCGCCCCGGCCGAGGTGAAGCCGGTTTTGGAATCCCTAACTACCCTGTTGGACAGTGACGGCTTGGGGGCCGTGAGCGTCTCGGCCGTCTCCGCTGCGACGGGGGTGGGCGTGCCGGAACTGCGGCGCCGCATAAGTGCCGTGGTGAAAGCCAAGGCGGCGCAATCGGCCAGACTGGCAGCGGACGTGGCAGTTGCCGCCGACCGTTTGACGCAGCTGTCCGGCGAAGGAGAAGCAGCGGGGGTGCATCAGGCGGACCGCAAACAGCTGGCGTCAGGTTTGGCCAAAGCCAGCCATGTGGAGGATGTGGTGTCAGCTGTGCGTTCGTCTTACCAACTGGAGGCAAGCAAGCGGACGGGGTGGCCGCCCACCCGGTGGATTTCACGCTTCCGGAAGGATCCGCTGCGCCGGTTGAGCCTGCGGCGCGAAGGGTCCGCGGAAGTTAATCGAACGTCATTGCCGTCAGCGGGTGCCGCCGAGCTGGCGCACCTGGATGCTGCTGTGCGGGACTTTGCCGACCACGCCAGTGACGGCGCTCCGGGCCCTTGGCGGGCCTCCATCAAGGCTGCGGCCCGGACCCATCGCGGGCAGCTTCCCGACGCCCTCGACCAGGGCGTGGCCAGCACCGACCTTAAAGCCAATGCCCGGGCCTGGTGGTGGCCGGTGTTTTCGGTGATCCAGTGGCTGGCGTTGCTCGTCGCCGTGGGTGGTCTGCTGTGGCTGGGCGTGCTGGCCGCACTGGGCTATTTTCAGCTGCCACTGCCGCAAACGCCGCGCGTGGAGGGCTGGCCACTGCCCACCCTGATGATCCTGGGCGGCACAGTGCTGGGAATTTTTCTAGCCGTAACGAGCAAATTCCTGGCCCTGCTGGGAGCCAAAAACCGGGCTCAGCAAGCCAGGAAACGATTACGGGAAAGCATCACCGGGATCTCCGAGGCCTTAATTGTGGAGCCGGTGGAGGCTGAGGTAGCCCAGTACCGGGCGTTCCAACGGGCGCTTGCAGCATCCCGCTGAGGTGCTTGCCGCTAGGCGAGGTGTTAGGCCAGTGCCGCCAGCGCGTCGCGGCACTTGAGGAGGGTGCGCAGGTTCCGGGTCGTCGTCGTACTTTTATAGCGGGGGCGGGCCGACAACTTACTGAAAGGGCTGACCAGCGTGCCACCAATTGCCGCCGGCCACGCCAGGGCTTCCGGGCTGAGCCGGGCAAGCTCGACGCCGGGAATCTCGCCCCCGTGCCGGGCCAACTCGTCCAAGACTGCCGGATCCGACGCGAGCGTGACGTAGCTGTGCGTGGTCGAATCATCGGGCGGCCAGGGGCATGCCTCGAGGATGGATTCCAGCTGGGACTGGCTTAAAATCACCACCCAGGCATCGTAACCAAAGGATTCACGCAGCTTTAGTTCCACCGCAGACTTCAGTTCGGCAGTAGTGATCGTTGCCGAGCACACCACATTGCCGGACGCCAGGAGCGTCTTGACGTCGGTCAGCGGCAAGGAGGCCAACGCCGTGCGGAGATCAGCCATTTTCACGTTGATCCCGCCCACGTTGATTCCGCGCAGAAACACGGTAAATTTGCTCATGCCCAAACCCTACCGCCACGGCAGCGTGCGCTCCCGAGGTTACGAACAAACGGTTAGGAGCTTTTGCGCAGGGCCTCGGTCAGGATGCGGGAGGCGTTGCAGACAATTTCAGCATGGAGGCGGCCAGGCTGGCGGGTGAGCCGCTCAATGGGTCCGGAAATGGAGACGGCGGCAATGACTCGTCCCGAGGGGCCGCGCACGGGCGCGGACACGGAAGCCACGCCGGGCTCGCGTTCGCCCAAACTCTGACCCCAGCCGCGGCGGCGGACGCCAGCCAACACCGTCGGGGTGAACCGTGCGCTGTGCAGGCCCTCCAGCAGACGCTCATGGTCCTCCCAGGCAAGAAGCACCTGTGCCGCGGAGCCGGCCTTCATGGTCAGTTGCGTACCCACGGGAATGGTGTCGCGCAGGCCAATGGGCCGCTCGGCCGAGGCCACGCAGACGCGGGAATCACCTTGCCGGCGAAAAATTTGGGCGCTTTCACCGGTGGAGTCACGCAATTGCAGCAAGACGGGACCTGCGGCGGCAATGAGCCTGTCTTCGCCGGCAGCTGAGGCCAGTTCAACGAGGCGGCTGCCCAGCACAAACCTGCCCTGCATGTCCCGGCTCACCAGCCGGTGATGTACCAGGGCCAGTGCCAACCTGTGCACCGTGGGCCGCGCCAAACCGGTCGCTGCAACGAGCTGTGCCAGGGTTGTGGGGCCAGCCTCCAATGCATCAAGCACCAGAGCTGCTTTATCAATGACGCCAACGCCACTAGAATTGTCCATGTACTGATATTGACGTCTCATTATGTGAGATGCAAATCGAGTGACTGGCATCCACCTCGTGGGTGCTGGAACAGTGGAGACATACAAACCGGCGAACGCCAGCTAAATACCTGCCGCTTTAATAGCGGGTATAGGTATTTTTAGCAACGTTCAACCAATGAAGGGAGCTGCTGTGAGCGAGTCAATTACGACCGACGCAGTGGAAGGGGCAGTTGCTGCCCCACGCAGGGCCGCCAAAACGCTGGCCGAAAAAGTCTGGCGGGACCATGTTGTCCGGCAGGGCGAAGGTGAAGGCGATGCGGCCCAGCCTGACCTTTTGTACATTGATCTGCACCTCATCCACGAGGTCACCTCACCCCAGGCCTTTGAAGGTCTCCGGTTGGCGGGACGGCCACTGCGTCGCCCCGACCTGACCATTGCCACGGAGGATCACAACACCCCCACGCTGGCCATTGACAAGCCCATTGCCGACCTCACCAGCCGCACCCAGATCCAGACCCTGCGTAATAACTGCGCTGAGTTTGGAGTGCGCCTGCACTCCCTGGGTGACGCCGAACAGGGGATTGTGCACGTGGTGGGCCCGCAGTTGGGGCTGACCCAGCCCGGCATGACAGTGGTGTGCGGTGACTCCCACACATCTACCCATGGCGCGGTCGGTGCGTTGGCATTCGGCATCGGCACCTCCGAGGTGGAGCACGTGATGGCCACTCAGACACTGCCATTGAAGCCGTTCAAGACCATGGCCATCAATGTGGAAGGCACCCTGCGCCCCGGCGTCACCTCCAAGGACATCATTTTGGCCATCATTGCCAAAATTGGCACGGGTGGCGGGCAGGGCTACGTCCTTGAATACCGCGGCTCCGCCATCCGCGCCCTGTCCATGGACGCCCGCATGACCATTTGCAACATGTCCATTGAAGCCGGCGCCCGGGCGGGAATGATCGCCCCGGATCAAATCACCTTTGACTATCTTCAGGGCCGCGCGCATGCTCCGGTGGGTGAGGAATGGGATGCGGCAGTTGAGTATTGGTCCTCACTCAATACTGAACCCGACGCCGAGTTCGACGCCGAAGTCTTCCTGGACGCCGACACCCTGGAGCCCTTTGTCACATGGGGCACCAACCCCGGTCAGGGTGTTTCCCTCAGTGACAAAGTCCCCTTCCCCGAGGACTTTGGCGATGAAAACGCCAAGGCAGCTGCCGAGCGTGCGCTGACATACATGGATCTGGCCGCCGGCACCCCCATGAAGGACATTCGTGTTGACACGGTGTTCCTGGGTTCCTGCACCAACTCCCGCATTGAGGACCTGCGCGCGGCAGCTGACATTATCCGCGGCCGGGAAAAGGACCCCAACATTCGCATGCTGGTGGTTCCCGGTTCAGCCCGGGTGCGCCTGGAAGCCGAGGCCGAGGGTCTCGACAAGGTCTTTGTGGACTTTGGTGCCGAGTGGCGTTTTGCCGGTTGCTCCATGTGCCTGGGCATGAACCCGGACCAGTTGGCACCGGGGGAGCGGTGTGCCTCCACCTCCAACCGCAACTTTGAAGGTCGTCAGGGCAAGGGCGGACGGACACACCTGGTCTCTCCCCTCGTGGCTGCGGCCACTGCCATCCGCGGCACTCTCAGTTCGCCGTCGGACCTTGAACCAGCCCGCGTACTCAGCGGAACCGTAGCGTAAGGAGCTCATCATGGAAAAGTTCTCCACCCACACCGGCATTGGTGTTCCGCTGCGGCAAAGCAACGTGGACACGGACCAAATCATCCCAGCGGTGTATCTAAAGCGAATTACCCGGACCGGCTTCGAGGACGCGTTGTTTTCGAGTTGGCGCAAGGACCCGAACTTTTTGCTCAACCAAGAGCCGTATAAGGCCGGTTCGGTGCTGGTTGCCGGCGCCGACTTTGGTACGGGATCCTCGCGTGAACACGCTGTCTGGGCGTTGAAGGATTACGGCTTCAAGGCTGTCCTGTCCTCACGCTTTGCCGATATTTTCCGTGGCAACTCCGGCAAGCAGGGTCTCATTGCCGCCGAGCTCGCCCAGGATGACATTGAGCTGATCTGGAAGGTTCTGGAAAATGCCCCCGGCACCGAGGTCACGGTGGACCTGGTAGCGAAGATGGTCACTGCCGGTACGGTGGTTGCGCCGTTCCACGTTGACGACTACACGCGTTGGCGCCTCCTGGAGGGCCTGGATGACATTGGTCTGACGCTGCGTAACGAGCCCGACATCACCGCGTTCGAGGCAACCCGTCCGTCATACAAACCCACCACGTTGCCCGCCAAGGTCTAGTTTCAGGGGCGCCGCCAAGCACAAAAAGCCGGCCCATCCCTTGCGGGGCGGGCCGGTTTTGTTGTTCCCGCCTGTGTGGTGTCGCGTGGCGGCGTATGGCGTGGCGTGGCCCGCAGCGTGGTGTGGCATGGCCTGGTCCCTTTTGGCGCCACCATCCAGCAAATGTCTGCATTCCGGGGGCAGTAGTTAGGATCGGAGCCAAATGTTAGGAATCGCAGGCTGTCGACAGCCTGCGATTCCTAACAACTGCCCCCGGCGGGCTTGGGCGCTCCGCCAACTTGCCGATTCAGGGTTCCCAGCCGATCGATTTTGGGCCCTTGGAGGGTAATCCCGCTTCGTGTAGCAGGCGGACAAGACGGCGGGGATCCTGCAGATCATCCCAAACCCAGCGAACCACCTTGTAGCCCCTGGCCCGGAACCTGTCCTCGCGCTTCTTTTCCGCTACGACCACGTCCGACGGGGTCATGCCCTTGAGATATTTTTGGGCCGAGTACTTCTCGATTCCATCAAACTCGCCCACCGTCTTGTACTCTTCCCAATTGAAGTCCGGGAAGCCGATCCGCCCTCGGGAGTCATAAATGGGCTGCTGTAGTTCCGGTCGAGGGAACCCGTGGAGGAACATGAGTGCTCTGCTCCAGGATTCACCAGGGGATTGTGAAAGACCGTCGGCCAGCTGAACAACCCGCGCAACTCGTATTCGCTGGGTTTTGCTGGGGAGCAATTGCGCACTGGCCAGAACGTGGGTCTGGGAGAAGTTCAATCTGGTGTTGTTGGGCGAACCCGGCAATATTTCCTGTCGAACCAGCTTGTCCATTGCTGGCAGGGCGAACGTTAGGGGTAGCTGGACTGCCAGATCCCTTGCGGTTTGAGGTGGCGGGGTGAGAAGCAGCCCAAACATTTTCCATGGTGTCGGGTCACCCTCAATTGCATTGACCCGACGAACGCCAGCGCTGCTTTGACCGCCACTTCTTCCTGCTGCCACCACGGTTTGAACGTCCCTGGGGACACCAATGAAGGGCAGGCCCATGACCTGCGCGGCCGACTCCCGCGCAAAAACCGGCGGGGTGCACGCCAACTCGTGGACCGCCTGGATCCTGACCCGGTACTTTTCCCACGGCTTGTAGGAGGCCCAGAGTTCAGCAGGCAGATATAGTCCCCTGCGAACCCGGACCAGTTCGCCTGACTTCGCGCGTACGGACAGCCGCTGCGCTGAATATTCGTCCATGTATTTACTTACAGGGGTAAGGAACTGCGGAACCTCAAAGGTATTCATGCCTCAAGCCTGCGCCGCTCCGTGCCCTGTAAGACTTGGGCAGGCGTTGTCTGTGGACGGTAAGCGCTCCAGGTTCGCCTGTGGGGGAGTGAACGTAAGCACTTTCCGGGCCCGGTTAGTTCAATCCGGCCGCCCGGGGAAAGTAATGAGGATTCGCGCACGGCCGGCAGGCATCGAATCGTAACAACTGCCCCCGGACGGGGAGACGCGCAACGAGGGGTGCGTCACAGTCAGAACGCAGGCATTTCAGCATCTACAGCCTAGAAACTATGCTTGACGCAGGCCCCGGCAGGAATGGGTCAAGTTGGTGAAGCAGAGGATTAGGTGACGATGAGCAGAATTCTGACGGTCCGTGGTGGAGTGCCACTCAAGGGACGTGTCCAGGTGCGCGGCGCCAAAAATTTGGTTCCCAAAGCAATGGTGGCGGCCTTGTTGGGCAACAGTCCCTCAACGCTGCGCAATGTCCCGGAAATCAAGGACGTTGAGGTGGTTACCTCGCTGTTGCAAATTCATGGGGTTACCGTGGACAAGGACCCCGTAACGGGGGATTTGACCATGGATCCTGCCAATGCGAAAAAAGCTTCCAGTGCTGAAATCAACACCCACGCAGGGGATTCACGGATCCCCATTTTATTGTGCGGACCATTGATTCACTCCATTGGCCACGCCTTCATCCCGGATTTGGGTGGCTGCAAAATTGGTGACAGGCCCATTGATTACCACCTGGAGGTCCTGCGCCAGTTCGGTGCCGTAGTGGATAAAACCGGTAGCGGCATTTCCATTACCGCCCCCACAGGCCTGAAGGGAACCAAAATCTCTTTGCCGTACCCCAGTGTGGGCGCCACGGAGCAGGTCCTGCTTTCCGCGACCCGTGCCGAGGGTATTACCGAGCTGACGGGTGCGGCCACGGAGCCGGAGATCATTGACCTCATTGCCATTTTGCAAAAAATGGGCGCCATTATTTCAGTGCAGACTGACCGCACCATTCGCATTGAGGGCGTCACGGAACTTAGCGGCTACGACCACACTGCTCTGCCTGACAGGAATGAGTCGGCATCGTGGGCGTCGGCGGCCCTGGTCACGGGCGGCGACATTTACGTTCAGGGCGCCAGCCAGCGTGACATGATGACGTTTGTGAACACCTTCCGAAAAATCGGTGGCGGCATGGACATCCACGACGACGGTATCCGCTTCTTCCATAAGGGCGGAGCGTTAAAACCACTTGTCTTGGAAACCAATGTCCATCCAGGTTTTATGACCGACTGGCAGCAGCCCCTGGTGGTGGCGCTCACCCAAGCTGAGGGTGTGTCCATTGTGCATGAGACGGTGTATGAAAACCGCTTCGGGTTTACCGAAGCACTGACCCGCATGGGCGCCAATATTCAACTTCACCGCGAGTGTTTAGGGAGTATCCCGTGCCGGTTTGGGCAGCGTAACTTTACCCATTCGGCAGTCATTTCCGGCTCCACACCGTTGAAGGGGGCCACCATTAACGTCCCGGATCTGCGCGGAGGCTTTAGCCACATGATCGCTGCCCTCGCCGCGCAGGGCACCTCGACCGTGACGGGAATCGACGTCATCAGCCGCGGCTATGAGCACTTCACCGCCAAGTTGGATGGCCTTGGTGCGGACTTTGATGTCCATGAAACCTCCCGCAAGGTCAGCGCCCAGTGAGTGGCAATAAAGTAGCCAAGCGAGCCTTCAAGCCGCAGGGCATGTCGCTGGGCACCCGCATGTTCTTCTCCATCCTGGCAGGGGTGGCCCGACCCGCCATGAACATCATTGTGGGCAAGCAGTGGCATGGGCTGGAAAAGCTCCCGCACGACGAGGGCTTCATTGTGGTCCCCAATCACTGCACTGAAATTGACCCCATCGTGGTGGGTCACCTGCTGTACAACCAAAACATCATGCCGCACTTCCTCGCCAAGGATGGGCTTTTCAAGGCTCCCGTGCTGGGTCAGGTGCTGCGCGGGGCCCAGCAAATCCCCGTGGAGCGTTCGGGTGCCGGCGCCGGCAAGTCCCTCGTGGCGGCCCAAGAGGTGCTCAAAGATGGGGGAGCCGTGGTGATTTACCCCGAGGGCACATTGACGCGCGATCCGGAGCTGTGGCCCATGAAGGGTCGCACGGGAGCTGCCCGATTGGCCCTGAGTACCGGTGCAAAGGTGGTCCCGGTGGTTCACTGGGGCGCGCAGGACGCGTTTCCGCGCTACGCCAAGCGTTTTAAAATCTTCCCCCGCAAGCGTGTTCACGTGGTGGTGGGTGACCCCATTGACCTCAGCGAATTCATGACGCGTGCGGCGGACAAGGAAAACCTTGAGGCCATGACGCACGTCATCATGGCAGCCATTACGGCCATGCTGGCGGAGCTCCGCGGCGAGCAGCCCCCAGCCACAATGTGGGATCCTGCCGCCCACCGGCAGGCCGGTCACGGCAGGTTCGTGGAGCGGGGCACCACGCACGACGCCGGCACAACGGAAACGGGGGACGTCCCGTGAGCTATGTGGATGGCGTGGCACCGCATAAGATTGCCGTGTTGGGCGCAGGCAGCTGGGGCACCACTTTTGCCAAGGTCCTAGGCGACGGTGCGGCCGGCACTGACAGGAAGATCGTCTTGTGGGGACGCCGGCAGGAGGTGGTGGACCAAATCAACCATCAGCACCGCAACCCCCGTTACCTGTCCACCATCGACTTGCCGCACAACATCAGCGCCTCCAGCAATGCTCTGGAAGTCCTGGCAGATGCGCAGCTGGTGATCCTTGCCGTTCCCGCGCAGACATTACGTGAGCAACTGCGGGGGTGGGCGGGGCACCTGGCCAAGGACGCCGTCGTCGTCAGTTTAATGAAGGGTCTGGAGCTGGGCACTGACCAGCGCATGTCCCAGGTCATTGCCCAGGAATTGGACCTGCCGCCGGAGCGTGTGGTGGTGGTGTCCGGGCCCAACCTGGCCATGGAAATTGCGCGGCAGGAGCCGACGGCGTCCGTCGTGGCGTGCGCGGATGAAGCCACGGCCAAGTGGGTGGCGAAGCTGTGCAAACCCAAATATTTCCGGCCCTACACGGTCGATGACGTGGTGGGTGTGGAAATTGGCGGGATCGTCAAGAACGTCATTGCCCTGTGCGTGGGTATTTGTGAGGGACAGAAGGTGGGCGACAACACGAAGGCGTCCGTCATCACCCGCGGACTGGCTGAGACCACGCGCCTGGCGCTGGCGTTGGGCGGCAAGGCCGAGACCATGGCCGGACTCGCGGGGCTGGGTGACCTGGTGGCCACCTGCTCGTCCTCGCTGAGCCGCAATCACACCGCCGGGCGCATGCTGGGCGAGGGCCTGACACTTGATGAGGTCAACAACCGCATGACGCAGACGGCCGAAGGCATTAAGTCAGGGCGTGCGGTGTCTGACCTGGCCGCCAAAATGGGTGTTGAGATGCCCATCACCAATGCCGTGGTGGGTGTGTTGGAAGGTAAACTAACTGTCGATGATCTGGGTCCGCTGCTTTTGGCCCGCCAACTGAAATCTGAAGGCGACTGACGCGTGAGTATTGATTTGCCGGCTGCACCTGCTCTTATTCGCGTGGCCGTTCTCTTTGGCGGGCGCTCCAGTGAACATGCCGTGAGCTGCGTGACCGCGGCGGGTGTGCTGGGTGCCATTGACAGGACCAAGTACGACGTCGTTCCCATCGGCATTGCCAAAAACGGCCAGTGGGTTTTGGCCGGGGATGAGATGGCAAGCTGGTCGCTCACGTCCGGTGAGTTGCCGGAGGTGCAGCCGGGAGAACAAACGCTCTCACTGGCGCACCTGCGCGGAGGACCGCAACTGGTGGCATCCGAACCGGGAAAATCCGTGCAGGAATTGGGCGCCGTGGACGTGGTGTTCCCCCTGCTGCATGGGCCGTGGGGCGAAGACGGCACGGTGCAGGGACTGTTGGAGCTGAGCGACACCCGCTATGTTGGCGCAGGAGTTTTGGCCTCGGCGCTGGGCATGGACAAACATTTTATGAAGGTGGTTTTTGAAGCTGCCGGATTGCGCGTGGGGCCGTATATTGCCGTCACTGACAGGGAGTGGACGGCCAGCCCCGGGCGTGTCCGCGAGCGGGTGGCGGCCCTGGGCTTCCCCGTATTTGTGAAACCCGCGCGGGCCGGGTCCTCCATGGGGATTTCCAAGGTGGATTCCCCAGCGGAACTGGACCTTGCCATTGCCGCGGCCCGGGAACATGATCTCAAGCTGGTCATTGAGACCGGCATTGTGGGCCGGGAAATTGAAATTGCCGTTTTGCAGGGCCGGGGCGCGGAGGCGCCGCGCGTTTCGCTGCCCGGCGAAATTGCCATGGTGGATGAGCAGCACGCCTTCTACGACTTTGAAGCCAAGTACGTTCAGGGCGATGCAGTGCATTTGAGCTGCCCGGCGCAGATGCCCGAGGCGGATATTGCGCGTGTGCGTGAACTGGCTGCCGTGGCCTTTGAGGCGGTGAGCTGTGAGGGGCTTTCCCGCGTGGACTTCTTTTACACGCCGGCTGGTGAGTTGATCATCAATGAAATCAACACCATGCCGGGCTTCACCCCCAGCTCCATGTACCCGCAAATGTGGCATGCCTCAGGGTTGAGCTACCCGGAACTCATTGATGAACTGCTGCAGCTGGCGCTTAACCGCAAGGTGGGCCTGCGCTAGGCTTTTTTGCGGGGCTGATCGCGCCACGCCCCTGTAGACCAAAGGGCGGCAGCAACCAGCGCGGGCTGGAAGAACAAGCGCACCAGGCGCTTGGTGTCGGTGTCCAGACCAAAGCCGTCGCGGTCATTGACCCACTGGGCAAGGTTTCCAGGGAAGATGGCCACGAAAAACAACGCCACCAACCAGCCCACGGGGACCCGCCGCTTGGCCAGCAAAATGAGCGCTGCGCCCAAGGCAATTTCCACAACCCCTGAGGCAAGCACCACAAAATCAGGGTCCAGCGGAACAAAGTCGGGAACCTGGGCCTGAAACTCCGCACGGGCCGTGGTCAGGTGCGTGGTTCCGGCAAAGGCCAGCAGCGCACCCATGCCCACACGCGTCACTGTCCGCGGCAGGGAAGTGCCCGGCCGCGCAGCCACAAGCCGTGCCAGAAAATTCCGGGGCTGCTCAGTCATCTGACACGCGGACCGTCACGTCAATGTTGCCGCGGGTGGCGTTGGAGTACGGGCACACTTGATGCGCGGCGTCGGCCAGTTCCCGGGCCAGCTCAGGCTCCATGTCGGGGATGGTGACTTCCAGCTCCACGGCCAGCTTAAACCCACCCTTATCATTGTGGCCCAGCTGCACGCGCCCGCCGACGGAGGCATTTTCCAGCGTGATTTTCCTTGCCCGGGCCACCACGTGCAGTGCTGAATGGAAGCACGCGGCAAAGCCGGCGGCAAAGAGCTGTTCGGGGTTGGTGCCGGCGCCTGTGCCGCCCAGTTCCTTCGGCGGAGCCACCACCAGGTCCAGGTTGCCGTCAGTGGTGGTCACGTGGCCGTCGCGGCCTTGGCCGGTGGAGAGTGCTTCGGCTGTGTAGAGAGCTTGCATAGTAAGTACCTTTCAACGGTGTTTTTCTGGTACGGGGCAACGTCGCTGCCGGGAAAATGGGGGTGGCAAAGCTGTGTGGCTCTAGCCCCTGGCGTTGGTGATGCCACGCATGGATTGCGTGAGCCGCTGCAAAGTGGCAATGAAGTCACGGGCTGATTCCATGTCCGGCAGGCCCGTGCCGTGGGCAATGGCCAGGGGAAGATGGGCCAGCTCCGCACGCAATTCCCCAGCACGTGGGCTGGCGGAAATATTGACGACGCGTTGATCTTGCTGCTGCCGGCTGCGGAGGAGTAACTCTTTTTCCTCCATACGACGCAACAGGGGAGAGAGCGTGCCGGAATCCAACTGGAGCAGCTCGCCCAGTTGCTGCACCGTTTGCTCTCCCTCGGCCCACAGCACCACGAGCACCAAATACTGGGTATAGGTTAAACCCCAGGGTGCCAGCAGCTCCGTGTATGCCCGGGTGGTGGCGCGCGTTGCCGAGTACAGCGAGAAGCACACCATGTCATCAACAATTGCCATAAAAAGATCATTGCATACAACTTGGTTGTGCACAATGTTTCTATTCCCTTGAAGTTCCAAAGCGGGCATCCCACAGCGGCTAAACTGGACCGTACAGCTAATTCGCAGGCGCCCGTGCAGATACCCTGGTGCCGGCACCTTTCAAGGAGTCCGTCCCCATGAGCATTCACCAGCCGGGTTCCACTGTGACGTGGACCGAGGACGGCGCCGCACGGACTGCCAGGTGGCACTCTGCCAGCAGCGCGCCCGCTCCACGGAAAGTCGTGGCCGTCAATGATTCCCTGACGGCCGACGACGCTCACCGCCTCGCCGCCCACGGCACAGCCATGCTGTGGCAGGGCGACTATCACAATGCCCGCCAGTTGCTTTCCGCCATGGCCAGGCGACTGCCTGCCTTTGCCAGGAACGACGGCGAAGACGTCGCCAAGGCCTTTTACCGTTACCGTCAGGGGCGGACGCACCGGGCGCGCATGTTGGGATTGCTGCTGGTGCCCCTTGAGGGGGGTCCGGCGGTGGCCCTGCGCCGTGCTCCGGATATTGCGCAGGCGTGGTTGTCAGCGGCTGGCCCGGTGGAGGAGCCTACCGTGACCCCGTTGCAGGACCTCTTGGGCGCAGTGGGCGCCTACGAATGGCGCCGCAATGGCCTGTTCGTGCAGGAACTCGATGCCCTCATCCACCCCCACTACGGCACCTTTGCGCCCATCCGCAGCGAGTACTTAGCCCTGGTGGCGAAGGCACCGCTGCCGGTCACCGGAGGAAAGCCGGCGCAGCTGGCGTTTGACATTGGCACGGGCACTGGAGTTTTGGCTGCCATTTTAGCCAAGCGTGGCGTGCTGCACGTACTGGCCACCGACAGTGAACCCCGAGCTGTGGCATGCGCTACGGAAAACGTGGACAACCTCGGCGTGGCTGATGCAGTGACGGTGGTGCAGGGGGACATGTTCCCTGAAGGGCGGGCGCCGCTGGTGGTCTGCAACCCGCCGTGGCTGCCGGGGACTGCCAACACCCTGCTCGACAATGCCGTGTACGATCCCAAAAGCCGCATGCTCAAGGCCTTCCTGACGGGCCTGCCCCACCATTTAGAACCTGGGGGAGAGGGCTGGCTCATCATTTCCGACCTTGCCGAGCATCTGGGTTTACGGACCCGGAAGGAACTCCTGGGCTGGATTGCCCAGGCCGGTCTGTCCGTGCTGGGCACAGTGGATGTTTCCGCGTCACACCCACGGGCCATGGACAGCAGCGATCCGTTCTACCCGGCACGCGCCAGGGAGGTCACCTCGCTGTGGCGGCTGGGCGTCAGCGCCTAACTGCCAGTGCCTAAGGGTCGGTGCCTAAGGGCCGGTGCCTAGCTGGCAGCCGTTGGCGGCAGGTCGTCGCGGCCAACGCAGCCACCCGTTGCGGGAATTTTGGCCACTGCGGCGGAAATCTCCGACAGTGCAGTATCCGAGGGAACCTTGTTTTCTTCCAGCACCAGTTCCGTGGCTGGATTGCGTCCGTAGCTGGTGAACGTATACGAGCCCTCGCCCTCCCTAATGACCCAGTCCACCCCGTTGATGGTCACGCAGCGGTCAGTGGTGGGACCGGGCACTTGCACCCCACAGCGCAGAACGGCCACTGCAGGTTCCCCCCACGCAGCAGTGGCCTGGGCGCTGGTGGTACGGCGCGGGGCGTCGGCCAAAGCCTTGGGCAGGGCCACCATCATGGGCGCGCAGGCAGGATTATTGGCATCGGCCGCCTCCGTGATGGTTACTTTCGGAGCGCAGCCACAGAGGACCAACAACGCGGCAACTGCAAGGGGAATGGAACGGGCGGCGGGAGACGCAAAAAAACGCATGGTTCAAGCCTAGCCGCTGTGCCCGCCCGCTTGAATCCGTCCCCGGGTAGGCAGCGGGGCTGCGCTCGCCTAGTGTTGGATACGGACGAAAGGAGCATTTCATGAAGAAAATCCTCATGGTACTGACGAGCGTTTCCGAGATTGCTAAAACAGGAGAGCCTACGGGCTACAACGTGGCCGAGGCTGCGCATCCGTGGAAGGTCTTCAAAGACTCCGGACACTTTGTTGATTTTGCGTCCATCCAAGGTGGCGTGCCCCCGCGGGACGAAGTTGATGCAGAAGATCCCATCCAGGTCGCCTTCACCGAAGATGAGACCACCCGTGCCGGCCTGTACAACACGGCACGCGTTGACGTCATTGATGCAGAACAGTACGACGCCGTTTACCTGGTGGGCGGACACGGCACCATGTGGGACTTCCCGGACAGCGAAGGCCTGCAGAATTTAGTGGCCAGTGTGTACAACGCCGGTGGCGTTGTGGGCGCCGTCTGTCACGGTCCCGCCGGACTGGTGAATGTGACATTGAAAAATGGCATTCATCTTGTGTCGGGTCGGAAGGTGGCGGCTTTCACCAATGATGAGGAAGTGGCTGCCGGGAAGGACCAGGTCATTCCGTTCTTCCTGGCCGATGCGCTGGAAGAGCGCGGCGCCAACCATGTGTCGGCTGACGTCTTTGAAGAGATGGTGGTGGTGGATGAGCGCCTCGTAACCGGGCAGAACCCTGCTTCCGCAGCTGGCGTGGCGAAGGAGATGGAGAAGCTCCTCGCTGAGGTCATTCACCAGGAAAAGGCCGAAGAGCAACACGAATCCGAGGCCATCCGCGCACAGAAGGATGCTGAAAAGGCTGCCAAAAAGGCGACCGCCGAAGAGGGCCAACACTGATCCAAGCAACCGCACATAGTGTGATGCAGACAACGAAACGCTAGATTGCTGCTCCGGGTCGGTTGCTGGAAGGGATGCACACAGGAAAGTGAGTAGCATCTCATTTACCCTTATGGAGCATCCAATTCCGGCGTGGCGAGGTCAAACTACTACAGCAAGCTGTAAGGTTGCTGAGTGCATTGCGATCTAATGCTGCGACAAAAAGACTTCATCCGAACGGAGAAAAGACATGAGTTTCATTGGTTGGATCATTTTAGGTCTGATTGCGGGCGCTATTGCGAAAGCAATTAAACCCGGTCACCAGGGTGGCGGCTGGCTCGCCACTCTCTTGCTAGGTGTTGTTGGCGCCCTCCTGGGCGGTTGGATTGGCAGCGCCGTGTTTGGTGCTGACACTAAAGAATTCTTCTCCATTTCAACATGGCTGCTCGCAATCGGCGGTTCGCTGATCGTCCTCGTAATCTGGGGACTGTTGACGCGTAAGAAAGTCTAATTAACTGCACGAACAGGAAGGGCCCCGACTCACTGTGAGTCGGGGCCCTTCCCCGTTGGTGGGCCAGGGCAGCGTGGTTCGGGCAGCGTGGTCCAAGGCATGGCAGGCCCGGGGAGCACCAGCAATCCATTACCTGTCAAAATCAAAAGTACATACAAACCAAACAACCACTTGGTGAAGCCGCTGGTCCTGGTTCTGGCAGTTCCGCTGCCTTCGTAGGCGCTGCTTCTGCTGCGGCCGCACGCTCGTCATCCAGGTCGACACCGGCCAGGATACTCAGTGCATTCGTGGACGATGCTGGTTTGAGGATCACTGAATTCCTGCGCCTCAATGGTGAAGCACTATACTTTGAAGTTGTTGGCTTGGGCGCTCAACGGCATTGTGATCGACTCCAGTTATGCGCAGCTCTCCCCAAACGGTGGTGACCATGCCGACCTCGTACCTGCCAAACTTATGCGGCTGGACCCTGCAAGCCGCGGATTAATAGCACCAGTCTTGCCGCCAGGAGGACACCAATACTAATCATGTGGGGTTGCTGAGCGCGGCGTTGCCAGCCCCGAAAATCCGACGAGGTCCAGCACCCTCACGCTCAGGGACGCTGGCACTGCGCCCACGGCTAACGGCAGCCGGGGCATTCGCTATGATCCCGCATGATTACCTGGGATCGACCGCCTAACAAAGTAGCTGTAGGACGCACGGTGGCCGCAGCAGGACCTCGCACCCGGATCTCGATCCCTGAAATATCTGAGGCTGGTGTTGCTGCCCCACACGTGTGTATCCTTAACTCGCCGCCACTATGGCGGTTGTCATCGGGATTGTAACTTTCGGCAATAACCTGGGACGCCACGCCTCACCCAGTCATGTGCAGGGGCGATCCGTCTTAATCTGTCCGAGGGTTCACCCAGCATTGCGCACTTTGTACGGGCCGCCACTGGTGCCACCCGTCCCGCATCCGCTTTAAAAGCAGTGGTTCCCTCGGCTCAGATTCTTGTCTTGACAATGCAGTCAAGGCGCGAACGCTAAGGAGCCGCAGTGTTTAAGCAACTATCAAAGATTGGCAAGGCATTCATGCTGCCAATCGCTATCCTGCCGGCAGCCGGTCTGCTGCTGGGCGTGGGTGGAGCGCTGTCCAATGCCACCACCGTCGAGGCCTACCCCATCCTTGACAACAGCATTTTGCAGGGCATTTTCGGCGTCATGTCCGCCGCCGGAGCAACTGTCTTTGACAACCTAGCGATTCTCCTCGCCGTGGGACTCTGCATTGGTTTGGCCAAACGCGACAAGGGCACAGCAGCCCTGGCCGGTGTGGTCGGTTACCTGGTCATGACAGCAACCATCAAGGCTCTGCTGGGAATCTTCACCCCCGACGCCGCCGCCATTGACACCGGTGTGGTGGGTGCCCTGGTGGTGGGTGGTGCCGCAGTCACGCTGCATAATCGCTTCCACAACATTCAGCTCCCGGCCGTGCTGGGCTTTTTCGGCGGTTCACGCTTTGTCCCCATTGTGACTGCCTTTGCGGCTATCTTTGTGGGCGCCGCCTTCTTCCTCGTGTGGCCGCCTGTGCAGATCGCACTGATCAACGCCGGCACGGGAATCGCCAGCATGGGAGCTTTTGGCACCTTCCTCTACGGAACCCTGCTGCGCCTCAGCGGTGCTGCAGGATTGCACCACATCATCTACCCCATGTTCTGGTATACCCCGCTGGGCGGCACCGAAATGGTCAATGGGGTTCAGGTGATTGGTGCGCAGAAGATCTTCTTTGCCCAGCTTGCCAACCCCAACCATGTTGGTCTCTACACCGAAGGCACGCGCTTCTTCGCCGGCCGCTTTGTCACCATGATGTTCGGTCTGCCGGGCGCAGCTTTGGCGATGTGGCACGTGATCCCCAAGGGCCGCCGGGCCAAGTACATGGGCCTGTTCGCCTCTGTGGCACTGACCTCATTTGTTACGGGCATCACCGAGCCCATTGAGTTCATGTTCTTGTTTGTGGCCCCCTTGCTTTACGTGGTGCACGCCATCTTTGACGGCCTATCCTTCTTGATTGCCGATTTGCTCAATATCAGCATTGGCAATACCTTCTCCGGCGGTTTAATCGACTTCCTGCTCTTTGGCGTGTTCCAGGGCAATGACCGCACCAACTGGCTATTGGTCATCCCCGTGGGCATTGCGTGGTTCTTCCTGTACTACTTCACCTTCAAAGTCATGATCAAGAAATTCAAGTTCGGCACACCCGGACACTTGGAAGACACCTTGGATAGTAACGCGGACGCCGACGCCGCCGCAGCCAACGACGCCGATTCGCTCACCTCAACCGGGAACGGCGTTAAAACGGGCACACCCATCCAGCGAGAAGCCGCCCAGGTGCTTGCCGCCCTGGGCGGGGCTGCCAACGTTGACGACGTTGACGCCTGCATCACCCGTTTGCGGGTATCCGTGAAGGACCCCGCCCAAGTGGACAAGGATGCGCTGCGCAGGATTGGGGCCGCGGGCGTCTTTGAAGTCAGCGGAGGCGTGCAGGCCGTCTTTGGCGGCAAGGCCGTCCTGTACAAAAGCGCCATTAATGAGACCCTGGGCCTCGACGACTAATACCAAGCCACCGCTTATCTATCTAAGGAGTCACCAAACATGTTGAAAATGTTCAAGAAAAAAGGTGAGCAGATCTTCGCTCCCGCAGCGGGTGCCGTCATGGCGCTGGCAGATGTTCCCGATCCCGTATTCGCCAGCGGCACCATGGGTGAGGGATTCGCCGTCGAGCCTTCCGAGGGTTCCTTTGTCAGCCCGGTGGACGGGGAACTGGTTTTGCTCGCCAAAACCCTGCATGCCTTTGCGGTCCGCACGGATGCCGGCGCCGAGATCCTGGTACACATTGGAATGGACACGGTCAAACTCAAGGGTGCGGGCTTCAGAGCCCACCGGGCCAAGGGGGACCGGGTACAGCGCGGCGATGTCATCATCAGCTGTGATTTGGCGCAGATGACACCACTGGTTCCATCCATGGTGACCCCGGTGCTGGTGACCAATGGCAAGGATTTTGCCGTGGCCGAGACAGCCCTTGATGCCGCCGGCGGGTCGCCGGTTCTGACAGTTCGGAAAAAGTAACATGTTGCCCCTCACGGGCGTCCCCTGGGCCTGGTCTGCCAGACTTGCAGCATCATGGAAATGAACCGCGGTGCTGGTGCCACCATCAAAAGGGTATACAACAACAATGTTTTACTGGCCCGGCTCAACGATGGCAGTGACATGATTTTGGTGGGCAAAGGGATTGGTTTTAGCCGCAAACCGGGGGAAGACGTTGACCCGGTGGCGGCGGATCAACGCTTCGTTCCGGATGGCAGCTACGCGGCCAGCCATGTGGCAGGTGTGCTCGGCGATGCGCCCCTGGAGCAAATTGCCGTGGCGCAGGAAATCATGGTGCTGGCCCGGACGGAGCTGAAATTGGAAGCACGCCAGTCGCTGCTGGTGCCGATTTTGGACCACTTGGGTTTTGCCGTGCAACGTGCTCGTGAGGGTATGAGGGTGGACTTCCCGCTTCGTTGGGAAGTTGCTCAGCTGTACCCGGCCGAAGGTCAGCTGGGGCGCCGGGTGGTGGAACTCATCAAACAACGGCTCGATGTCACCTTGCAGGAGGAAGAGTGGGTGGCGTTTGCCCTGCACTTTGTCAATCAGCAATGGACCAGGGCGGACTTTTCCAAGACTGTCTCCATGACGGAGACCATTGCCAAGGTTTTTAGTTTGCTGTCCGTGCGCTGGGACAAAAATATTGATGAAAATACGCCCAGCGCGGCGCGGTTCGTGACCCATCTGCGGTACCTCTTTGTCCGGTCGGGCGGGAGCGCCACGGCAGACCTAATCCGGATGGATGTTCTGACACCCATCCGGCAGGCCTACCCCGAAGCCGCCGACGCGGCCCTTGAGACAGCCAAGCTCATTGGCGCTACCCTGCGGCGGAAGCTGGGTGAACAGGAAATTTCCTATCTGGCACTACACACGGCCCGGCTTTATGCCGAGATGCACCCTACTGAAAAGTGACAAAGCGCCCCGGTTCTTGCAGACCGGGGTGTTTTTGTTGGCGCTGCGTTTCTCCGGGTGAGTCTGCGGGGACGTTTAGCGCACGATGTTTAGCACACGAAGTGGGGCAGTACATGGGTGTAAATCCCCCACTAATGACCCCTCACTGGTCAAGTTTGTGAGGCTCTCGGCGAATCACGCTATACCTTGCCGGGCTGACGCTGGGGGTATATCGTTAACTATCGTTAGGTATCGTTCGCGATTGATTGAGGAGAGCATCATGAATAATTCATTCCCCGTAGGCGGCTTCATGGGAAACAACATGGACGGCATGTGGCAGGCCGTGGAGGAGTTCCGCTCACGCTTTGACAAACGCTCCGGAGTGCGCGCCGGCCGTGGCGAATTACGCACGGCGGTGCTGGCCCTGCTGGCCGAGCGGCCCATGCACGGCTACCAGATTATTCGCGAAATTGAAGAGCGCAGCGGCGGTACGTGGAAGCCCAGCGCCGGTTCCGTCTACCCCACCCTGCAGCTGTTGGCTGATGAGGGCTTCGTCAGCGCCGAGGAATCCAACGGCCGCAAGATTTATTCGCTGACCGAGGCTGGCCGGGAGGATGTGGCCAGCGCCGAAACGTCAGCACCCTGGGATTCGGCAGGGTCGACGTCGGGCACCGGCTTTGCGGCATTGCCCAAGGCCGGGGTGGAACTTGCCCAGGCAGCGGCCCAGGTGGGGCGCACTGGAAATAATAAGCAGGTTCAGGAAGCTGTTGCCGTACTGGAGGATGCACGACGTCGGCTGTATTCAATCCTTGCCCAAGACTAAGCGCCCGGTGCGCCGGGACGCGTCAGAGCTGAAGTTTGGGCCGGGAAACACACGCGCCCGCTACCGCCGCATTTTAAGGTTTGCCTCATGGCATTTGACGGTGACCTGGTGGTTTGAACTGTTCCTACCCAGGATTGGATTGCGCAGCATTGCCGAGCGCTCGCGGGAACGCCGGATGCGCCGCTTCGCGCGGCGTTTCCATGTCCTGGCAGTGGATTTGGGCGGCTTGATGATCAAGGTGGGCCAGTTCATGTCCTCCAGGCTTGACGTCCTGCCGCCGGAAATTACCGATGAGCTCAAGGGTCTCCAGGATGAGGTTCCCGCGGTGCCCTTCGCTGCCATTCGTTCCCTGGCCGAGGCTGAGCTGGGTGGGCCGCTGGCACAGTATTTCGCCTCGGTGGAGGAGACACCTGTGGCGGCAGCATCGCTGGGTCAAGTGCACCGTGCCCGGCTTCTTCCGGTCGCTGCTGCCGAGCTGGGATTGACGCAGGTGGTGGTCAAGGTGCAGCGGCCAGGAATTGCTGACATTGTCGACGTCGACCTGGCCGCCCTGCGCAAGGTTGGTGGCTGGCTTAGCCATGTGCGTCTCGTATCCAACCGTGCCAACGCACCGGCGCTGGTCGAGGAGTTTGCGCAGACCAGCCTGGAGGAAATTGATTACCTGCATGAGGCTGCCAATTTGGAGCGGTTTGCCACTGAATTTGCCGACAATCCGAGGGTCAGGGTGCCAGCCGTGGTGTGGGAACGCAGCAGCCGGCGCGTTTTGACGCTCCAGGACGTCACGGCCATCAAGATCGCAGATACGAAGGGTTTGCTGGCCGCTGGGATCGACCCGGCCCATGTTGCCTTGGAATTTGCCACTGTCATGTTCGAGCAGTTGTTTAGCAATGGATTTTTCCATGCCGATCCGCACCCGGGCAATTTATTCATCACCCCCCTCGACGGAGACGCCGGCGGGGATGCCGCACAGCAGTGGGCGTTGACCTTCATTGACTTTGGCATGATGGGCCAGGTTCCAGCAGGTACCCGCAGCGGATTCCGGAGATTGTTGATTGCGGCAGCCGCCCGCGACGGCCGGGGAATTGTGGCGGCGATGGATGAACTGGGGGTGCTGGTGCGCACGGCCGACGCCGTCGAGCTGGAAAGGGCCATGACGGCATTGTTTGCCCGATTTGGCGGCATGGGCTTTGCCGAATTACGTGACGTTGACCCGCGCGATTTCCGTGACTTTGCCGCGGAATTTGGCGACTTGGTGCGGACCTTGCCGTTTCAGTTGCCGGAGAACTTCCTGCTCATTGTCCGCGCCATGTCACTGACCTCCGGAGTCTGCAGTGCCCTGGATGAGAAATTCAATTTGTGGGACTCGGTGGAGCCCTTCGCCGCCAAGCTCTTGCGCGAGGAACGTGGCAACGTGGTGCAGGATGTGGCCAAGGAGGCCCTTGACGCTGCAGGCACCTTCCTGCGCCTGCCAAAACGTTTGGACGGAGTGCTGGCCAAAATGGCGGACGGCTCGCTGCAGGTGTCCAATGCCCGTTTGGAGCGGCACACGGCACAACTTCACAGGACAACCCAACGGCTTGGATCCTTTGTGGTGTTTGCCGCTGTGCTGATTGCCGGTTCCCTCCTGCGGAGCAATGACGCAGTGCTGGGCAATGTGCTGCTCATCGGCTCGGCCGTTCCCTTGCTGCATGGATTGTGGGCCGGACGCAGGTCCTAAGCCACGGGAACCACGTGGATGGCCAGTTCGTGCTGCAGGATTCCTGGAACGCCATGCGTGAAACTCGAAGCGGGTTTCGCGCATGGTGTTCTCCGGCGCTGAAGCCGCCGTGTGTCGGGAGCATAAAATACGAGCCTTCTTGGGGTATGCGCAAGGCCAGCTGGTGTGCGATGCGCCGGCGGGATTGTGGCGCAATGTCATCTGGCGTGTCGTGCGCATACACAAAGTGGCTGGCACCTTGGAACGTGACGTTTTAGCGTTTCCAATAGTACGGAATGGTGGCGGAGACCTTGATGAGTCCGGAACGTTCCAAAATGGGGCGGGAGTCTTCAGTGGAGTCACTGTGAATGAGGGTTTTACCCATTGACTGCGCGGAGCGGGCCCGCGCTGCAACAAGAGCCCGGTAAATGCCACGGCCCCGGTACGCCTGCAATGTAGCTCCGCCCCAAATGCCCGCAAAGTCACTACTGGGCACTGGTTCCAGCCGGCCGGCACTGACCATTGCGCCATCATTTTCAGCAACCCACAGTTCCATGCCGTCTTGACGGGCCAAGCGTGCGAGCAGGGAATTGGCAATGCGAATGCTGGTTTTCTCGCCAAATGCCTCATCCACCATGGCACTCATGGCCCGCACATCGGTTTCCGTCGTCACTTTACGTAAGGTCACGCCGTCGGGCGGACCTGGCGCGCACAGTGCCGTGACGGGGCCCACCATGATGGACTCGGCCTTTTCCGGAACAAAACCATGGGCTGCAAGGGCCTGCGCCAACCCGGGGGCGGCGTCATGAAGGCGGGTCTTCCACTCAATCTTGGCGATGCCGGGGTCCCGCTGGTAATGCGCCAACGCGCCACGCACCAAAGCCTGCATGTCAGCGGCCGTGGCACCGCCTAAATCCTGGTAGGTGATGAACCCCAGACCCCCGGCAAACGTCGCCAGACGCAGCGGACCCCGCTGCGTCACGCTGAGCGCGCTGGGGGTTTCGGCATCGGTGCGCAGCTGCGTGTCGTAGGCCTGCAGGTAGCGCTCGCGAATGTTCATGGGTGACAGCTTTACAGGTGATGCGCACCCGGGGCAAACGTCGTGGGCAGCGCGCCGCCAATGTCTCAGCTACCGGATACGGTTAAAGCATGAATCTCACAGTGGCACAACTCTCCGAAGCCGAGCTTTTGGCGCGAATCTTCCCGCGCCTGCACGTGGGTACCTCCA
>JBBSSM010000032.1:0-31029 GCA_038242155.1 Actinomycetales bacterium
ATGCTGTGGCAAGGGTGTCCAGATCCGCGTCCACGTCGACCTCCAAGTATGACGTTTGGGTAGATACGCCGATTCTGGGCACCCTTGCCCCAAAAACCCTTACGCCACGCCGCACACCTTGGAATTACTCATCTAGGGGGACATGGCTTAGCAGGCGGAACCTGCACCAGAGGAAGCAGCGATCGACAGATCAACGCAAGGACACACCCAAAAACCAAGGCCATCAATACCAACACGGGCCAAACCACAACCACCTCTGATGCCAAGATCATCTCACAGTCCCAGCACACCCCGGTCCGTCCCATGGACTGGCTTACCCCAAGCTCCTTGCAAACGGCATGCATCTGGGCTGAGGTGAACTGTGTTCCACGGTCCGCGTGGAACACGACCTCGCTCGGGTTGCCCTGGCGCAAAACCATTGCCATGCGCAGGGCCTTGATGACCAGCCCGGTGTCCTGGATCGAGTCCATTGCCCAGCCGATCACCCGCCTCGAGCACCCGTCACGGACCGCGCATAAGTACACCCAACCCTGCTGCGTCCGTAGGTAGGTGATGTCCGAAATCCAGATGGCATCCAACGCCCCGGCGTCCCACCGCCGTTCCACCAAGTCAGGAATCGAATGCACACGCACCTTCCCTAACGGCGGCAGAGGCTTGAACTTACGCGGGGAAATGCCTTCCAACCCCTGCCGGCGCATGGAAACCGCGACCGTCTTCACATCCACACTGACACCCATGCCAGTCAAGACCGCCCTGATCCTGGGCGCACCATAAGTCCCGTGCGATTCGGCATGGATCCGCACCACGTGCCGGTCCAACACGCCCCGACGCAGGGCCGCCGGCCCAAGAGCTGCTTGTCGCATCCGTCGCTCCCAAGCGTAGAACCCCGAACGGGAGACTCCCAGCAGCCGTGCCATCCGTGCCACCGGATAATTAGCCTTCTCCGCGCCCATTAGTTCGAAGCATTCCCGCTATCGATGCTTGGAGGCGAAGAAGGCTGCGGCTTTTCCCAAAAATTCATTATCCATCCGCAGCTGCGCGTTCTCTTTGCGCAACCGCGCCAGCTCCGCACCCTCACCAGTCTTCTCCGCCCCGCCCATTCCGGCTTCCAGGGCCCGTTCAGCAGCGACCCACCGGCCCAGCGACTGCGCACCCAAACCCAGCTCGGCCGCCACCTGAGCCACAGGCCTTCCGGTATCAATCACCAGCCTGGCAGCATTGGCACGATACTCCGGAGAAAACTTTCGACGTACAGCATTCATACAGAACACCCTCCCGCAGAATCCCACGATCCCGCTAATCAAGGTGTCCACGAAAACAGGTTAACCCCACCCATCGGTCGAGTACATGATGCCGCCGCCAACGATGATGGTCTCAAGGTCCTGAATAGTGATCATGACGCCCTCCTCACCAGGGGTTTTCTCTAGTGGATGATGGTTCCGGTTGACTGCACCACGGTTCCGGTGCTTTGGGTGTTTGCGCTCATGTCGATCTGCAGTCGGCTGCGCTGCAGGGGTGCCTCCAACGCGCTCGAGAGATCCGGGAGGGTGGACGTTTCGATGCGGTGAATGAGGTTTTGAACGTCGGTCCTGTCGTTGACCGTCACTTTCAGGGTCAGATCGGCGGCGTTGGCTGTTCCACGCAACAGGGCCGAGGAGGTGACCACGCCGGGCAGCGTATTGATCTTGTTCTCTACGGCCCTGGCCAGGACGGACGGGTCACAAACGGTGAAACCGTCACTGCTGTCGTCATGGAACCGGTAGGTGTTTGCTGCGTTCTTCCTTGGGATCTGGGCAATGACCCACAGCAGTCCCAAAACACCGATGATGACTCCGAAGATAAGTAGGCTGGCCACGACCCAGGACGGTGCAAAGACAGCATGCAGATCCCCGGTGACAATCGGGTTTCCGGACGGGGCAGTGTTTAGCAGTGTTGGCAGCAATCCGCTGGCCTGCAAGAGCATGACAATGCCGCCGGCCAGGCTAATAAGGCCAAGAATCGTCAACCAGGTACGGTTCAGGGTTCCAGCTCTCTGTCTCATCGGTTGCCTTCCTGCAATGAGTGGGGGACGGGCGCGGACATGGCGTCAATCCTTGGACTGGATGGTGGCTGTGACGTGCGGGACCGGGTTCAGCCCAGCTGATTCCAGGCCTTTTCGGACACTGTCGGTGACCCGGCTTCGCAGATCGCCGATGTTATGCAGCGGTGTTTGAACGCTCAGATGTACACGCTTAGTGGTTGCCGTCGCCGACGCGCTGCCGACGCCGTCGATCCGGAGGCATTGCGCTTTGGCTAGATGCGCCACCGCGCGGCGGGTCATCACGGTTTCCTGTTCCTGGGCCGGCGCTGAATTGCCGCCCGGGTTAGTGCCGGCGTCATTGACCATCAAGGCGCCGAAGCTGCCGGGAATGATGGCGCACAGCAACAAAATCACTCCTGCCACTGCCGCCCCCGCCCCTATCCACCACACACCGGCACTGTTCCAGGTCAGCGAGGTCAGCCAGTCCCGGGGTCCCTGCAGAACAGGCGGCCATGTGCCGTTGGTCAGGCGGGCAATGGTCACCCACACCAGCAAGACTCCGGCAGCTAGCAGCAAGACGCCCACCACTGACGCCGGAATGGCCCGGCTGGGCCGCTGCCGTAAACGGGTGGAACGTCCATCATGGCGGCTCATAGCAACTTCCTTCGCCTGTTGGTCTCGGTACCGGTGGTCAGCCAAGAGACCTTAATGTCAACCTGGCGTACTTCAACCCCGGTCAGCTCCGTCACCCTGGTCCTGATCCGCTGGCGCAATGCCTCGGTGGCCTGACGCAACGGAACCGGATACAACATCCCCACCTCTACGCTCAAAGTGGCGATGTTCCCGGAGAGTTCCACCGACGCCTTGGGTCGCGCGGACAGGTCCGCGTGGGCGCCGATCCCCAAAAACCCTCCAGAGGAACCACCGGCCGAAGATTCATCGCTGGCGACCTGGCTGGCAATCTTTTCGATCACCTTGTTCGCCAAGACGGTTTGCCCCCGCGACGCCAGCTCGCCTGCGTCACTGTCATGGCGGACGTCATTAGCCCCGGGGAACGGCAATGCGTGGGCGCCCTGCGGATTCATCGGCTCGAGGCTTTACCGAACAAAGCCGCCATATCGAGTTTCCCCTCCGCGACCCGCCCAACAATCAAACCGATGAAGCCAAGGACCACCGCGGCCACCAACGCCCACCAGCCGCCGAAAGCCAAAACGATTCCTAATACCAGACCTATCGTCAGGCACCAACGTGTAGTAGACATAGCCATCCCTTTTCCTCACCGGCCCTTATTTCTCACCGGGCGGGGAATTCCCGCCCGGCGTCCTTACTGAAGTTCGGTCTTCTGGTCCTGCTGGTCCTGCTGGTCATCGCCGGGCAGGTGCACATCGGTGACATTGACGTTCACTTCCAGCACCTCCAAACCAGTCGCGTGTTCCACGGACTGGATCACATTACGGCGGATCCCTTGGCTGACCTCGACCACGGATGCTCCGTATTCCACGACCACGGAGACGTCAATGGCCGTCTGGCGTTCACCCTTTTCCACGCTCACACCGCCACTGACATTGGTCTGAGAGCCGGGAATGCGTTCAGCCAGGGCGCTAAATGCCCGACGGCCGGCACTGCCCATGGCGTAAACGCCGGGAACCTCACGGGTGGCCATGCCGGCGAGTTTTTGCACCACCGTTTCCTCGATGGTGGTGTCCCCGCGGTCCGTGTGCAGCGCATCATTCTTTTTCGGCTGCTCCTGCGAAGCGCTGAACTTTTGCTCCTCAGGGGTGGCCTTAACGCCGCTGGAACTTCCGGGGGTCTTCGATGCCTCTGACATGAAAAACATCTCCTTCTGGGGATTAGTAATCGTGCTTACATAGATAAAGACGAAGCCAGGAGACAAACGTCACGCACCCGAGCGAACTTTTTTCAAAAAAGCCACGATCAACACCCGGACGCGTCCCCTTCGGATCAAGGTGTGACATATTAAGGGGCAAGCACCGGTACCTTACCGGACCGGAAAGGCAGCTTATGGACGATCGCGGACCCGGTTCCGAGCAGGAACCGGAACCCGATGAGGGAAGCATCGTTGCCCGCGCCCAAGACGGGGAACTGGCCGCCTTCGAGCAGTTGGTGATCGCCTACCAAGACAGGCTCTTCCGTTTGGCCTACCGGATGCTCAACGACCGCGCAGATGCCGAAGACGTCGTCCAAGACGCTTTGACGGTGATCTGGCGCGGGTTGCCGATGCTTCAAGACGTTCGGGCCTTCGGCGGCTGGGCCTACCGGCTGACAACCAACAGATGCCTGGACCTTTTGCGTAAACGCTCCGCCCATCCTGAAACTTCGATCGACCCGGAGGATTTCCAAGCCCTCACCGAGTCCCATGCCACTCATGGAGTAGGGAGCCCAGACCCGGCGTCCGAAGCGGAGACGGCTGCCCGGCAAGAGAGCTTGGACGCTGTACTAAACACCTTGATCCCGGAACAGCGGGCTTGCTGGCTATTACGGGAAATGCACGGACGCAGTTACGCCGAAATTGCTGTCACACTAAAGATAAGTCCGGCAGCGGTTCGCGGCCGGCTCGCTCGGGCACGGCACGAGATAGCGGAAGGGATGAGCCAATGGCGGTAGAAGACGTCCCCCGTCTGGGCTGCGGACGCAGCATCGACCAGATCTGGGCCACCATAGACCAGCCACCGAACACGCACGAACAAAAGTGTGAACAATGCCACACGGCCAGAGAAAGACTGAAAAAACTCAACGAAGCTACCCGTTCCCTGCGCGAAAGTGACCTTCACAACGACTCACTAAAACCCCGCGTCAGTGTTCTTGACGGCGTCATGGATGTTGCCCGAGCAGAAATTCGCCGCAGCAGTAGAATACTCATGCACAATCAAGACCACGGCACGACAGAAATCAGTGAACAAGCCCTCAGTTCCGTCATCCGCTTCGCCGCCAAAGCCGTCCCTGGTGTTCATGCACGACGCTGCCACATTCAAATACGTTCAAGCGAGAACGAACTCTCCAGTCATGTTCGCCTACCAGCTCATCCCCACGCCACCAACAATGATCCGCGCCTCATCATCAACCTTCGAGTTGCCGCCGCCTCAAATATCGACATCCCACGAACCGTAGACTCGGTACGGCAACGGATCAACAGTGCCATTGCAGCCTGTGTGGGGATCAACGCCGGCACCATCAACATCACAGTGGAGGACCTCTACGATGTCTGAAGAAGCGCTTCAAAGCCAGATCGTCACCAGCCAGCTCATCGCCTCCCTGTCCGCCCGCGTCGCGCTGGAAACCCCCGGCGTCCTCAGACTCGAGCCCACCGTCCAAGGCTTCCTAGCCAGGCTCGGTCCCGCCGCACTAAAAAGCCTTCGCAACCCCGGAAGTCAAAACGGCGCCTTCCGCCACGACGGCGTTACCGCCACCATCAACAACGGCACCGCCAGCATCCACCTGGACATCGCCACCGACATCGCCTACACGGCCCTAAACATCGCCGACACAGTACGCAAACGCGTCCGCGAAAGCATCAGCCACACCGGCCTGACCCCGGGCCAAGTAGGTATCAGCATCCTCGCCATCGAACCCCGCCCACAAGAAAAAACACGCTAACCAGCAGCCGATATGCCGTATTTACTACTCGCCTGCAAAAGTCACGATTTTGCTCGGTACTCTCTTGTGCAAACTGGAAACAAGTGGGCTACGGTGCAGGCGTGTTACTGGGCGCTGTTCTCCCACCCTCCCGTGGGGTTCTGTTGCTACCCGGGTTCCATGGTGAAGTAGCGGCAGACACTGGTCCGGCTTGTTCCAATGATCTTTCCAATGTCAGCTGCCTTCAGACTTTGGCCCTTTAGTTTGTGGACTTGTTTGACGTTGGCGTGGGTCACAATGACTTCCCGTCGGCGTGCTTTACGTCCGTGGGATGCAGCGGGGCGTTCGGAAAGTTAGTCGCGTTCGAGCCGGGCGAAGGCAGAGACGATGATGATCATGGCTTCTGCCATGGCCCGCCAAGATTGCTGTCGGGGTCGGTGGCGATGCCATCGCGCAGGGAACGGAAATTTGATGCCACGGGCTTTGAAACCATCGAGTAGTTCGAGCAGATGGCGGGTGCTGCGTCCGAGCCGGTCAAGTTTCCAGACGACGACTTCATCCCCAACTGAGACGGTCCAGCAGTTTGTCCAGTTCCGGGCAGCTAGTCTTGGTTCCACTGATGCCATGGTCGCGGTAGATATGTTCGCAACCAACATCCTGAAGTTCCCGGACCTGCAGTTCGGTGTCCTGGTCGTTGGTGCTGACCCGGGCATATCCAAGACGCGTCACTAATTTCCCCAACTAGTCCCATTAAAGGTCATTTTCCTTTGATGTTGAGAATAACAGGGTGAGACACATTATTGAGACTCTTGAATTCCAGTGCTTCCCGCGTGTTTGTGGGAAATTGCTTCGGGATCGGTTCGCGCGAGGAAGTGCTTGCTGTGTGTCCCGTCCATGGTTTTTTGATGGGATGAATGTTGGTGTTGATCGTGACCCTGACGCTGCCGAATCGGACTCAGCTCCGGGGACAGCGAAGTAAGTAATTATGAATGCTCCAATAAAATTTACGGTGAGACATTCAGGACGCACTACTTGCCAAAGAGTGCGCTACGGGAACGGGACAGTACACTATTTGGTGGTGGCCCCAGGGGCCGTAACGCGTCATCTACTGCGCGGTAATACTTCTACGTGTAAAAGTGGGACTGACCCCACACCTACAGGAGGACAGCTATGACCATTCGAGACAACACCAACCGGCGCTTAAAAGAAGTGCTGGACATCATGGCCGAAGGATCATGGCTGGAGGAAAAGCCCAACGGTGGAGAAGTTTTAGCCGAAGCCACCAAGCGTGTTCCGTTCACCCCGGAAGAGGCTGAGCTCCTTAGCGGCGGCATTCCCCGCGGGCACAAGAACCTCACCAAGTCCACGGCCGGTTTGGTCAAGGCAGGCTGGATTACCAAGGGTCGCAGTGGTTGGGTCATTACCGACAATGGATTGCGCGCCACAGTTGCTTTCAATACCGTGGAAAAGCTCGTGGACGCCCTGAACAACAACACCCTGATTCCGGCCGGAACGCCGCTGCCCCAAAAGCCTGCTGGGAAACCGGCAGAGAATCCGGTCACGAAGTCAGCGAAGAAGCCAGTTACCAAGGCAGTCCCCGCCCAAGCCGAGCCGGCCGCCCAAGCCGAGCCGACCGGCGTCGTACTGGGGGAGCAGCCCGAGACGGTGGCTCTGGCCGGGGACTTCAGCGCCCTGCTTGGCGCGTCGGAGAACTGGGATCACGAGCACAGTGGTGCCCAAATGAAGCTCGATCACACCCACGGCGTCTGGAAGCTCACAGCCGATCTCCCCGCCGGGCACTACAGCTACAAGGTCGTGGTGAATGGGTCGTGGTCTGAAAACTATGGGGCGTATGGTGTCGCAGACGGCGCCAACCATGAATTCACGCACGACGGCGGACCCGTCACCTTCCACTACAGCCACGCCACGAAGGACGTGCTGCGCGTAGACAGCTAGGTCAGTGGTGGCTGGTTTAGCTGCATTCCGGTCCCGCCATTAACCTTGGAGCATGACATTGGACGCGAGTGATTCCCCCCTGGCCCCGGCCCCGGCCACAGCCTGGCACCCGGACGGGGGAAATTTGGTCGCCGAGGCAGACAACCTTGGTTTTCTGGGCACGCTGCCGGATGAGAGCTTCCGCCTCATTTACATAGACCCTCCGTTCAATACCGGCAAGGTCCAGGCGCGTCAGAACATGACAAATGTGCGCAGTGAAACCGGCTCCCGCGTGGGCTTCCAGGGCCGCAGCTACGAGACCATTAAGGGCTTGACGCTCAGCTACAACGACTCCTTCGGTGACTACTGGGAGTTTTTGGAACCTCGGCTCGAGGAAGCATGGCGCCTGCTGGCCGACGACGGCACTCTGTATTTGCACTTGGATTACCGCGAAGTGCACTACGCCAAGGTTTTGCTGGATGCGCTCTTTGGCCGCGAGTGCTTCCTGAACGAAATCATTTGGGCGTACGATTACGGCGCCCGTTCCAAAAAGAAGTGGCCCGCCAAGCACGACAATATCCTGGTGTACGTCAAAAACCCGAAAACGTACTATTTCAACAGCGCCGAAGTGGACCGGGAACCGTACATGGCGCCGGGGCTGGTGACCCCGGAGAAAGTGGCGCTGGGGAAACTGCCCACTGATACATGGTGGCATACCATTGTTTCCCCCAGTGGCCGTGAGAAAACCGGTTACCCCACGCAAAAGCCGCTCGGCATTTTGCGCCGGATCATTTCCGCCAGCACTGAGCGCGGCGACTGGGTGCTGGACTTCTTTGGTGGCAGCGGCACCACGGGCGCGGCGGCGCTGGAACTGGGCCGGCGCTTTGTTTTAGTTGACCAGAACCCGGAAGCCATTGAGGTTATGCGCACGCGCTTGGACGCGCACTCCGTGGAGTTTATTAAGCACGGTTAGCGGGAACAGACTGGCGCTACCCGAACGGGATGATCCAGCCCAGCAGCAGGTAAACACCCGTGATCAGGGACAACGCACCTGTAAGTATGGCTGGAAGCCACAGGGACCGGCGTCGTGTTTTCACGGCAAAGCCCAGCAGCGGCGGAAACGCCACCATGCACGCCGTCAAGGCAAATCCCACGATGCCGACAATGACCGCCCCGGCCGTGACGTCGCCGTCGAGCGAACCCTTTACCATCAGCAGTGAAAGCGCAGCCAGGAGGAATGCGGGATAAGCCAGCAGTGCCCACCCGGCAACTGGGATTGCGGTGGCCCACCACAGGGAGCGGCGCGGCTTGGTGGAACCGGCGGGGCGGCTGCTGCGGCTGCATGCCAGTCGTTGGGGTGGGAGCTTGTGGTGAGGAGCGGGCATGGCATTTATTGTGGCATGCGGTGCGGCGAAAACGCCTGCCAACGTGCTGCTAGCCCGCGTTGCCAAGCCAGCGGAAGATGAAGTACATAATGACGACTGCCGTGGGGATGCCGGTGAGGAGGGCGGCCCGCCACATGGCGCGTTCCCGGAACCGTGCCGCTTGACCCATCAGGTGCGGGGTGGCCAGCATGCACAGCAGCAAGACGGCGCCGCCGAACATGAGTGCCAGGTTGCGTGGATCTGCTAACCCCCGGTCCGGCGCCATGACCTCGGCAAAGACTAAGACGGCCAGCAAAATGATGGGCAAAGCCACCACCACCCAAGCCGCCAGGGACACCAAGGCCCCTGTCAGTTGCGAGCTTTCGCGCCGCGGGTCTTCTCCGTGCGGCGTGGACCGGCGTGTGGTGTCCGTCATGTCCTATTTCTATCAGCATTGCTGGGTGGAAATTAGTCCTGAGAGTGGCGGGCTATTGCTCCGCTGGTCGGGGACCGCCGTAAAGGGCGCCGAGGCAACCAGGAACAGCCGGACATTTTGTCAGCGGCAACAGGTAGTTAGCTGAACTTTGAAGTGGCAGAATCTGGAGGTATCCGAAGGTAAGAAGTACAGCAAAACGAAAGGCTTCCAATGAGTGCTGAATTTGATCTCAACCGTTTTGTGGTGGCTCAAGACGACGTCTACCGTGGCGTTACGGCAGAACTCCGGGCCGGGGACAAGACCGGACACTGGATGTGGTTCATTTTCCCCCAAGTTGCAGGATTGGGTTACAGCTCAACGGCAAAGTGGTACGCGATTGCCTCAGTGGACGAAGCCGCGGGCTACGCAGCGCACCCGGTATTGGGTGCCCGGCTGCGAGAATGCGCCCAACTGCTGTTGAGCACCGAAGGCCGTACTGCAGAACAAATATTTGGTCACATAGATGCCCAAAAATTACGTTCCTCGATGACCTTGTTTCAATTGGTATTACCGAAAGATCCCCTTTTTGCCCAGGTTTTGGAGCGCTTTTACGACGGCGTCCCTGACCCGGCCACTGAGGAAATCGTGGCCGGGTGGCAATCGCAGGACACCGAAATCCCGTGGTCTAAAGAAGCGTGAGAATTCCCGACGCCCGGCTTTGCCTGTCTCCTTGTTGCCCGCACATTCACCGTCCAAGCAGCTCATTGCTGGTTCGCGTAACCGGAACAGAGATCAAACCATCGTCGTTAGCGGCGTCAGTTCCCTGCCCCAATTTCCGGACGCCAGGTCCACGTCAAGCATCAGTGCCGGGTCATTCCACTCATCATGTGCCACGGGCAGCCCTACAGTTTTTCCGACATCCTCCTGCTCGTGCCGCTACTGCCCGACTTTAACCTGGCGATTCCTTCGCTTCCAGGCTTCAAAGGCCGAGGCTGCTTTCATCAGCTGGCTGGAAAAGGAGGGAGGTCGGCTACCAGGGCATCCAGTCAGCCCGCCCGGATCGTGCAGGGTGGGGACCATAGCTACCCTTGCCAGATGGTCTATAACACGCATGGACGCGAAATTGCCGCTCCCGTCGACGAAGTTGGAGTGCTCATTGACTCGCCCGCGAGCGAGAACGATCGGTTATGGCCCCGAAGCGAATGGCCAGCAATGCGCCTGGACGGATTGCTCAGCATAGGGGTAGCGGGAGGACACGGGCCAGTGCGTTATTTCGTGACGGCGTACGAACCCGGCAGACGGATAGAATTTCAATTCACCGGCCCTTTGGGCTTCAACGGTCACCATTCCTTCACTGCCATCAGCCTTGCAAACCATTTAACGTTGCTCCGGCACGAGCTTTCCATGTCGCCCAGCGGAATGGCGAAATTTACCTGGCCACTCTTCTTCCGACCCATGCATAATGCGCTTATTGAAGAAAGCCTGGATCGCGCAGAAAACGAGTGCAGCACCCCACCCGGCGCTGCACACCGCCGGTCACTCTGGACAAAGATCCTTCGGGCACCGTTTCGTGCACACACGGTCAACAAATAAAAAACTCAATAAAGGTTCCTTACCACGGGACGTCCACACCATTCACTAACTGTTGACTCCTCGCGATGATGCGATGGGAATGAAGCAGGATCGGCAGTGAATAAAGCTGCCATCAAAGTGTCCACTGATAGTGCGTAGTGCAAGAACTTGCACACTCAATCACTGGTGACAGGAAACTGAAAATAGTGACGGCCGGCTTGGGAAGCCGCACTGGGACGCTCACAGTCCCGTGGACCGAATTCTTCAAGGGTGATGCCGCTGCCACGAACCCTGCCTTTTCATGTTTACTGAGCGTACTTTCGCTGTTAAGCGCAGCTTGATGCCTATTGCAACGGACTTATTGGAACTGTATCCATGAATTATTGGTCCGGCGTGATCAGTGCCGGGGCAGCGGAACCCTTTCCGGGATGCTGGGGGACCATTGATGACGTAAATATGTCGCGCCGTGTTTTTCGCGGTCAAATCCGCGCAATCACGGGGAAGTGGCCCCATAATGTTTCCTTCTAAGACGTCATAGTGAGCTATGCCTTGGGGTTAAGTGGCACCAAACTTTCTGGCATGTATACTTGTTCGTAGTTGTAGTGTTGCGTTTTTTGTAGTTGAAGCGATGCCACCCTTTTGGGGGACGTCGCTTTTCTGGAGAAGCGGACTTACACCGTATACGGAGGCCCGAAAGTCGGGCGGAATCTCCAACTTCAGAAGGAAATAGAAATAATGGCTACAGGCACCGTCAAATGGTTCAACGCTGAAAAGGGCTTCGGCTTCATCTCACCCGATGACCAGTCACAGGATGTTTTCGCTCACTACTCGGCGATCAACTCCTCCGGCTACCGTTCCCTCGAAGAGAACCAGAAGGTCTCTTTCGATGTTGAGCAGGGTCCCAAGGGTCCCCAGGCAGTCAACATCCAGGCTATCTAATTCTAAAGTAAATTGGCAGGCAACTGCTTATTCTTTAGGCCAAGTGGCTTGAACAAGTAGGGCCCGGGTTTATCCCGGGCCCTACCTGTGTTTAAGGCGTAAAATTCTGTGGCTTATTACACCGGTGGCGTTGGCCAACAGGGACGGCCCGCATATGGCACCATTGAAGACGATGAACACCACAGTGGCCAAGCGCGAACGCACCGGGATCCCCATGCCACTTTGGCTCCAGGGAGCCATCGAGGCTGTCCAGATGTTTATTATCTCGGCATTATTGGTGGCCATCCCTCTCACCGCAACGTGGTTTGCCGGCGGTTTCGCAGCAAACGACGGAGCGGTCATTGCACGTTTGGCTGGACAGATCTGGTTGGTGGGGCACGGGGTGCCGCTGAGCGTAACGGTGGCTAGTGGACCCAGTTCCGCCACCGTGGAAATGGGTTCTTATAGTCTGCTGCCCCTGGGCCTCTTGCTGGTTCCCTTCTTTCTGTCGTGGCGTTCCGGGCGCCGTCTGGCCCGGGCGTCCTACACCGATCAGCTGTGGCAACCGCTCCTGGCTGCCGTGACGGTTTACGGTGCCGCGGGACTCGCCACTGCCTTTGTGTGCAGCGCACCAGGAGTTCGGGCACCGCTGTTGGCGAGCATGGTGCTCCCGCTCATTCCGGCGGGCATCGGACTTATTGTGGGTTCCCGGCTGGAGGCCGGGTCCTGGAGCAGGCTCATTGGTATTAGCGCAGCGGACTGGATTTCCAAAACAAGTCAAGACCAGCGGTGGGCCGGCTCGTACGTCTGGACAGTGGTCCGCTCTGGTTTTATAGCAATTACAACGGCTCTGTCCCTCTCGGCGCTGCTGTTGACGGTGAACCTCGTGGCCCGGTGGCATGACATCATCGCTGTCTACCAGGCCCTGCGCCCCGGCGCCACGGGGGGTGCGGCGCTGACACTTGCGCAATTGGCGTATATGCCCAACTTTGCGCTTTGGGCCATGGCATGGGCCGGGGGAGACGGTTTTAGTTTGGGCACGGGTTCCACGGTTACCCCGCTGGCCACGGCCGTGGCACCCGTTCCACCCATCCCAATTTTGGCGGCCCTGCCCGCCGGCTCGATCACCTGGGGTTATGCGGCTTTGCTCATTCCCGTGGTGGCGGGTGTGCTTGCTGGTTGGTGGTTTGTGCGGGCGGGGGAGAATCACTTTGACGAGTGGTTGTCGCTCAAAGTACGACGGCGGTGGCTGTCGTTAACTGGTTCAACCCTGTTCCTGGGCATAGTGACAGCTGCTGCCGCAGCTGCCATGGCCTGGGTGTTGTTTTGGATCTCTCAAGGTTCCCTGGGCATTGGCCGGTTCACTGAGCTGGGTCCCGACCCGACCACCGCGGCACTGTGGATAGGCGTCGAGATGGGCGCCGGCGTCGTCCTGGGCTCCCTCCTGGCACCATGGTTGGAGGGTGATGGTGGGCATATACCGTTGCTGCGCCATCCGTCCGCCCAACAGGCCAGCACCGTCGAATAGGGCCCTGCCCGCGTGGGGCCCTAAAATTGGACGCATGCGCATAGTAGTTTTAGTTTCCGGCACCGGCTCCAATCTTCAGGCTGTTATTGACGCCGTTGCGGCAGGTGGTTTGCCCGTGGAGATTGCTGCGGTAGGTGCCGACAGGCCGGGTACCTTCGGGGTGGAAAGGTCTGCCGCGGCCGGTCTGGACACCTTCGTGGTGAACTTTAAAGACTATGCAAACCGGGCCGACTGGGACGCGGCGCTCTTGGCGGCGGTTGCCGCGTACACCCCTGATTACGTGATTTCCAGTGGTTTCATGCGCATTGTCGCGCCTAGTTTTATCAACGCTTTTGCGGGCCGCTACGTCAACACGCACCCGGCCCTCCTGCCGTCATTCCCCGGGGCGCACGGGGTGCGCGATGCCTTGGCTTACGGCGTGAAAGTCACCGGTTGCACAGTGCACTTTGCCGACGCCGGCGTGGACACCGGCCCCATCATTGCCCAGACACCCGTGGCTGTTTTTGGCGATGACACTGAAGAAAGCCTGCACAATCGGATTAAGCTGGCCGAGCGTGCATTGCTCATTGAGGTCTTGGCGGACCTGGCTGGCTCCCAAGCCTCTTAGGCGGTGGCGGCCCTTGCCTTTTTGCGGTCAAGCATCCACGTTGAGAACTTGCCCACCAACCAGCCCGCGAGGATGGAAAAGACAATGGCTATCACCACGGCCAACTGCGTGGAAAGATTGGGCCACTGCTGCGTGAGCATGCCAATTCCCACGGCATATACTGACCACAGTGCTGCAGAGGCGACTGAGAACTCGGCGAAGGCTTTGAGTCGAAAACCTGCCACAGTGGTGGCAATGTTCGATGATAAACGACCCATGGGGATGAAGCGCGAGGTCAGGATGAACAGGAAGGGCTGTTCTTTAAGCCGGCGGGTTGCGGAGTCAACGGCACGTTGGCGTCGGGGTCCGCGGGACGCCCCCCACTTGGAGTCGCCCACTTTTTGCGTGCCCCAATAAGTGAGCAGGTCACCGGCGAATGCCCCCGTCATCATAGCCAGTACCAACCCGAAGGGGTTGGGACCGTGAGCAAACCCGGCCGTTGCGCCTAAGCCGACAAAAACAGTGGTGCTGGGCACCGGTGGAATGATGGCTGAGACAAAGACAAACGCGCCGCCCACCACGTAAACCCAAAAGCTTGACAGAAATTCGGTGCTGCTGGCTGCAAGTTCCATAAGTTAGTTGCTGCGCCGACCCAACAGCAGGGAGGCGACTGCCGTTGCGCCGGTGACGGTATAGACGGCAGGCCAGGAGCCCATTTTCTTAGCCAAGGGGTGTGAACCACCGAAGGCTGCAATGTAAGTTGCTGTGAGGACGACGGCGGCACCCGTTCCGGCGTTCTTTTTCCACCCCAAAAAAGCTGTTGCCCCTGCCACAGCCAGGACAATGCCGCCCAACTGTCGATTCTGGGTGACCCGCGCGGTTTGATAACCACCCAGCAGTCCGGCGGCGGCAAAGGTGGTGGGAAGCAGGGCGCTCAATGGATGGTCCTTAGGTGTTGGGAGAAGGCGGTCAGCCAAGTTTACTGCGCGGACCTAATCGAGCGCAGCACCCTTGGTTTCGGGCGCCGAGATGGCCATCCAAATCACTGCAAGCACCACCAGGGCGCCGGTGATGGCAAAGGTGAGAGGCAGGCCCAATACCGGCCAAAGCAGGGATCCAAAAATGAGCGGCACCAGCCCTGCCCCCACGCGGGAAACAGTGGAGGCCCACCCAAACCCGGTCGCGCGTAGATGCGTGGGGTAGAGCTCGGAAACATAGGTATAAAGAACCGGAATGGCTACCTGGACCACAAAGCCAAAGACGAGCAGCCAGACCTGTGCGGCAACCGGGGCATCCAGTACCAGCGCAAAAATCACCAAGGATGCGGCAGACAACGGCCCGGTGACGGCGAGAATCCACTTCCGGCCCACCCGCTCAACGAGCAGCGCAGCAGCTGCCACACCCAGCAGCCCAATGGCAGTCATGGAGGCGGTGGCCATAAACGCCTTGTTTTCGGCATAACCGGTGGCCACTAAAATGGACGGCATCCACGTCAAGGCGCCGTAGTAGACCAGCAAGATGGTCAGAAACAGTGACCAGGCCACCCCTGTGACGCGCCAATTGAAGCGCCAAAGGCCCGCCAGTTGATCCGTCACCTTTCCCAGCGAAAGTTTGGGGGCCGAGGCCGGATCCGGCAGGGTCCACGGCCCCACCACGGCGCCTGTGCGTTCAATGAGCTTGTCAATGACAGCTTTTGCCTCGGCGGGACGTCCGGCCCGCACCAGGTACAGCGGCGATTCCGGCACACCCACCCGCACCCAGAAAACCAGCAGCGCCGGCAGCACCATGACCAGCATCAGGTAGCGCCACTCCCCAAAGGTGGCCATGAGGACGGCGGAGACCACCCCGCACAGCGACGCGCCGATGGGCCACCAGGCATCCATGGCGGTGAGCACCCGGCCGCGGTGCTTGCGCGGGGTAAACTCGCCCACCAGTGCGTAATCAACGGGGATGCACCCGCCCAGACCAAAGCCGGCCAGGAAACGGAACAGGCAAAACAAAACAATTTCGTTGGAGAAGGCACCCAGCACGGTGAACAGCGAGAAAATGAGCAGAGTCAGCGTAAACGCCTTTTTGCGCCCAATAATGTCGGCAATGGATCCCCACGCAAACGCACCCACGGCCATGCCAATGAGGTTGGACGTGCCAATCCACGCAGCCTGTCCGGCGCTCAGTCCCCATTCCTTGGATAACAGCGGGATCAAGAAGCCGTTCAGTGTCACATCCCAGGCGTCGAACATGAAGCCCAGCCCGCCAATGAGAAAAATGCTGCCCTGCACGCGCCAGCGCCACGGCAGGTCCTGGACCACACGGTCGCCCGTTAAAGTTGTTGTTTGAATGCTCATGGCGCCTTTCATTTCGCTAGGCAAAACAATAGACGACGCCGGACACCTCCTCGCGCAGGGGCGGTTCCGCCCTTGCCGTTCCGGCGGCGGGCGCAGGTGATGCTGTGGTGCCCGGCACGACGGCGTAGCTCACCTCCGGCGCCGCCTGATCACCGACGAGTCAGTGGCCCATAGCTGGTCAGCGATCAGTCGTCGACGGGCTGCTTGGGCAGCTTTAGTGTTGGGCGGTGAGGGCGGCGGGCAGGAAACCGGCGTTGTTGTGGAGAAGTTCCGCTGCATCATTGGCGGACAGGCCCGTCAAAATAGCGAGGATGGCAGTCTTGACGTGACCGTTGGCGGCCGTTAACGCAGCGCTTGCGGTGCTGGCATCACAGTCCGTCACCTGCATCAGGGTGCGGGTACTGCGGGCGTGCAGTTTGGCGTTGGTGGCGCGTAAATCCACCATGACGTTTTTATACGTTTTGCCCAGACGCACCATGGTGATGGTGCTGATCATGTTCAACACCAGCTTTTGGCAGGTGCCTGACTTCAGACGGGTGGAGCCCGTCAAAAATTCCGGGCCAAGCTCAATTTCCAGTGCAGTGTGGGCAGCGGCGCCCAGCGCAGAGTTGTTATTGCACGCAAAACCCACGGTGTAGGCGCCCGCGTCACGGGCGGTCTTGACGGCGGCAATGACGTAGGGTGTGCGCCCAGATGCCGCCATGCCTATCACGGCGTCGTCGGCATTCAAGTCCAGGGCTGCCATGTCAGCGGCGCCGGCTTCCACGCTGTCCTCGGCATTTTCCACCGCATGCTTTACTGCCGTCCTGCCGCCGGCAATAATGCCCACCACCAGTGCGGGATCAGTGCCAAAGGTGGGCGGACATTCACTGGCATCTAAAATACCCAGACGTCCGGACGTGCCAGCGCCCACGTATATCAGCCGGCCGCCACGGGACATGCGGGGAGCAATTTCATCAATGATGGCGGTAATGGTGTCCTGGGCTTTGGCAATGGCCGCCGGGACCAGGGCATCTTCACTATTCATTCCAGCAACCAGCTCGGTGGTGGTGAGCGCTGCAAGGTCCGGATAGGCCGGGTTGCTGGCTTCAGTGACCAACGAGCTTATCTGTGCGCGGAGTGCCTCGACGGAAGGTGGGGTTTTAGCAGTGCTCACAGTCGTCCTTGGGGGGGAGCGGGTGGGATGGGCAGGGCCACGGCTAAGCGCTTTCCAGCAGGCTGACCACTGCCTGCGCCGTGACCTTGCTAAAGCCGTGGCAGTGAATGGTGTGGCAGGTGGCGGGGTGTGCAGGGGCAAGTCCAGCATTGATGCACACAGCAGGGGTTGCTATGGAAAACACCGGTTCCAAGGCATCTTGCTGCGCAGGTGAGTCCAGGGAATCTGTGAGGACCAATACCGGGCTCGGCGACTGCAGGAGGGCTGCCTTCAATTCCGCGGGGGAGAGCCCGGCGGCGTCAATGACAGTGACGGCATAGTGGGACAGGGCTGCGGCGAGGAAATTTTCGGTGGGCCCGGCCGCCATATTGTGCCCCGTCCGGACATCAACCAGGGTGACCGGCCCGGATCCGGCGAGAACTGCCGTGTTGCCGGGTAAATCCACGCGGCAGGCGCGGGCTGCGACGTCAACCCAGTCCACGGCATTTTTCTGGGACTGGGACTGGGACCCGGACCCCGGCTCGGAAGGCAGCTGGGCTGACCACCGGGCGAGCCCCTGGACACGGGCAGCGGCGCGGCGAAGCACATCCGCGGGGAGGCGCCCGGACAGCACGGCCGCATGGACGGCGTCGAAAACCTCGGTGTAGCAGGCCTCATCGTCGCGGCCCGTGGTGTAGGCGTTCAACGGATTGCCGACACACAGGAGGTCATTGCCGGCTAAAAGCGCCAGCACACCGCCCTCGCCGGGACCTACTGTGGCCCGGATGGCTGCCATGTCCAGGGCGTCGGTGATGAGCACGCCGTCGAACCCCAGGTCGCGCAGCAGCCTTGCGGCGGCGGGATTCAAGGTGGCTGGCAGATCCCCCCACTCGGGGACGATGATGTGCGCGCTCATCACGGCCGCCACGCCAGCGGTGATGGCTGCCATGAACGGCGGCAGGTGAAACTGCCTCATTTGCTCCAGCGTCAACTCCACCCGGGCCGCTTCCATGTGCGAGTCCGCCACGGTGTCGCCGTGCCCCGGGAAATGCTTGGCGCACGCGGCAACACGTAACTGCTGAATTCCAGCCACGGCGGCCGCAGTATGTACACTTACCACCCCGGTGTCGGCGGCAAAGGCCCGCACGCCAATGACGGGATTGCGCGGGTTGGTGTTGACGTCGGCCACCGGTGCAATGGTCACGTTGATGCCGGCATCGCGGCACAGTTGGCCAAGGGCGCGCCCGGCAGCCTCTGTCATGGCAGGCTCATTGAGCGCTCCCAGCACGGCAGCGCCGGGGATGGCGGAGCCGTCCCGGGCCTGCAGCCGCGTGACATTGCCGCCCTCCTCATCAACAGCAATAATTGCCGCAGGATTCGCCGCCCGGATAGCTGCCGAAAGTGCCGCGACTTGGCCCGGCGTTTCCGGATCAATGTTGTGCGTGAAATATACGACGCCGGCCAAACCGTTGTGCAGTGCTCGCGCCAACCACTGCGGTACCGTGGTGCCCACAAAACCGGGCAGGATCACGGAGTTGACCAGGCGGGCCAGTTCGGAGGGTGCGGGGTCAATCGCCGGGGCCGGAGCGTGCCTCATGCCGGCAGCTGCCGGCGTGCCGGCCATGTGGTGCAGCTCACTAAAGGTCATGGGTGAGATCCTACCGGCGTCAGTGGCCTAAACTTTAAGTGTCGTCACCATCACGCCAACTTTGGAGATTTTCTGTGACCAGCGTTTCCCTCAATCGTGTTCCCATCCGCCGAGCGCTCATCTCGGTCTACGACAAAACCGGTTTGGAGGAGCTCGCAGCCGGCCTGCACGCCGCTGGCGTCGCCATTGTTTCCACCGGTTCCACGGCATCGAAAATTGCCGCCGCGGGCGTTCCCGTGACCGAGGTGTCTGCGCTGACGGGCTTCCCGGAGTGCCTGGATGGCCGCGTCAAGACGCTGCACCCCCTCATTCATGCCGGGATTCTGGCTGACAGGCGCCTGCCCGACCATGTGCACCAGCTCGAGGAAATGCATGTCGAGCCCTTCGACCTGGTGGTGGTGAACCTCTACCCGTTCGTGGACACAGTCAACTCCGGTGCCGGCCAGGACGCAGTAGTGGAGCAAATCGACATTGGCGGGCCCTCCATGGTGCGCGCCGCAGCCAAGAACCATCCGTCAGTGGCCGTGGTTGTGGACCCGGCCCGGTACGGGGCCGTCATTAGCGCAGCGCAGGAAGGTGGCTTTACGCTTGTTGCCCGGCAGCGACTGGCCGCGGCGGCATTTGCCCACACGGCGGCGTACGATAATGCCGTGGCGGCCTGGACTTCGGCACAGTTCCTTGACGAGGACGGCGACGGCGTCATTGACTGGCCAGCCTATGCCGGCTACTCGCTGGAACGCTCCGAGGTGCTGCGTTACGGGGAGAACCCCCACCAGCAGGCAGCGCTGTATGTGGACCAGGGAGCGCCGTCGGGCATTGCCCAGGCCGACCAGCTCCATGGCAAGGCCATGAGCTACAACAACTTTGTCGACGCCGACGCAGCGCTTCGCGCAGCCTTCGACTTTGCCGAGCCCGCCGTGGCCATCATCAAGCACGCCAACCCGTGCGGTGTGGCAGTGGCTTCCCCGAACGCCGCAGATCCTGTTGCCGATGCCCACGCGAAGGCGCACGCCTGCGACCCGCTCTCCGCCTTTGGTGGGGTCATTGCCGCCAACCGCACCGTTACTGCAGGGATGGCGCGCACGGTCGCCGGGATCTTCACCGAGGTTGTCATTGCCCCGGACTTCGAGCCCGAAGCCGTGGAAATCCTCTCGAAAAAGAAAAACATCCGCCTCCTGGCTCTGCCCGAAGGGTACGGCCGCTACCGGGCCGAGGTCCGCCAGGTTTCGGGCGGCATGCTGGTGCAGATGACCGACAAGGTCGACGCCGATGGCGACAACCCGGACAGCTGGACCCTCGCCGCCGGCGACCCGGCCGACGCCGCAACCCTCGCTGACCTGAAGTTCGCGTGGACCGCAGTGCGCGCCGCGAAGTCCAACGCCATCCTGCTCGCCAACAATGGCGCCGCAGTGGGCATTGGCATGGGCCAGGTCAACCGCGTGGACTCCTGCAAACTGGCCGTCGAGCGCGCCAATACGCTCGGTGTTGCCGTCGAGTCCGACGTTGATGCGGCCGGCGGCGCCTCAGGAGCCTCGGGTGTTTCGGCGCAGCGCTCGCAGGGTGCCGTGGCGTCTTCGGATGCGTTCTTCCCCTTTGCTGACGGCCTGGCGATCCTCCTCGACGCCGGTGTCCGCGCCGTGGTGCAGCCCGGCGGTTCCGTCCGGGATGAGGAAGTCATTGCCGCAGCGAACGCCGCCGGCATCACCATGTACTTCACCGGAGCCCGCCACTTCTTCCACTAACCCCACCGACGCTGCCTCAGCGTTGGGGGAGTTTTGCCCGACACTCCCTCAGCGTTGGGGGAGTGGCGGGGGGCCGCAGGCGCGGACGGAGGTTTGCGCGCTGGAGGGCAGCCGGGGGCACGTGCCCTAACCAGAGGCCAGCCAATTCCGCAGGCTCCCGCGGAGTCAGCTTTTAACGGCATTCCCAAGGACGACGACGGGAGGTCACCTTTTAGGAAAAAGGTGACCTCCCGTCGTCGTCCTTGTCACCCCGAAAGGTGAGGAAGCGTGGGGATAAATACCCCGAAAGGTGATCGAGCGTTGCTTAGCCGTCGGAGTCTTTGCGGGCGCTCAGTTCGGCGTCCAAGCGCAGCAACCCGTTGCCGTCGTCGCCAATTAAACGCACGCGGCCAATAATTTCACCCACCGTGGCTTCTTCTTCCAACTGTTCTTCAATGAACCAATTCAGTAGCGGGATGGAATCAATGTCGCCTTCCTGCTGCGCCAGCCGGTAGAGGTTGCGAATTGATTCGGAGACCTTTTGCTCGTGCGCTAGGGAAGCTTCAAAAGCTCCAAGCACCGACGTGATCATGACCGAGGGGGCTGGGATCATGCCAATTGTGGGGCTGGCATTGCGGTCGGTCATGTGATTGGTGAATTTCTGCGCGTGCTCCAGTTCCTCAGCTGACTGGGCCAGGAACCAGCCGGAAATACCGGGCAGGTCCCGTATTGCCATTTCAATGGACAATTGGCGGTAAACCACCGAGGCCTGGATTTCCAGCGTAATTTGAGCGTTAATGGCGTCTGCGAGTTTTCCTTGAAGTTCCATAACCACCACGTTAGGAGTAAAAAACACACTCCGCACCGTAAGTAAGGCTAATCTCACTTCCTCAAGGCATCCTCCCGGCGTGCAATGGCGGGCAAAGGTGCTGATTCAGGTAGGTTAGAAGAGAAAGAAACATCATCTGATTCGGACGTAATCCACCGAAATTTTTTGCAGGAGAGATCACACCCATGGCAAAAATTATTTACACCCTCACCGACGAAGCGCCAATGTTGGCCACGTACTCGCTCCTTCCGATTATTGAGGCCTTCGCCTCCACCGCCGGCGTCGAAGTGGAAACCCGCGACATCTCACTTTCCGGGCGCATCATTGCAGCTTTTAGCGATCATCTGCCCCAGGAGCAGCGCGTTGCAGATTCCCTGGCGGAACTGGGTGCACTGGCCAGAGACCCTGATGCCAATATCATCAAGTTGCCGAACATCAGTGCCTCCATCCCGCAGCTAAAGGCGGCAGTGACCGAACTTCAGGGCCAGGGCTACGCCCTCCCGGACTACCCGGATGACCCCTCCACCGATGAGGAACGGGACATTCGCGCCCGTTACGACAAGATCAAGGGCAGCGCCGTGAACCCGGTGCTGCGTGAAGGCAACTCAGACCGCCGCGCACCCTTGTCGGTCAAGAATTACGCCAGGGCCAACCCGCACAGCATGGGTGCCTGGAGTGCGGATTCCAAGACCAATGTAGCCACCATGGACGACGGCGACTTCCGCCACAATGAGAACTCCGTCATCATCAGCGTCGACGACAGACTCACCATCCAATTTGTTGCCGTCGATGGCACAGAGACAGTGCTCAAAAGCAATATTCCTGTTTTGGCCAATGAGATTGTGGACGGCACCGTCATGCGTGCCGCGGCGCTGGATGAATTCCTGACAGCCCAGATTGCCCGTGCCAAGAAGGACGGCGTCCTGTTCTCAGCCCACTTGAAGGCCACCATGATGAAGGTTTCTGACCCCATCATCTTCGGCCATGTGGTCAAGGCTTACTTCCCGGAACTCTTCGCCAACTACGGCGACGCCTTGGCCGCTGCGGGCCTGAGCCCGGCCAACGGCCTGGCCTCCATCCTCAACGGTCTGGGCGAACTGCCCGCGGACGTGCGTGCTGGTGTTGAAGCTGCCATTAAGAGCGGTTATGAGAACGGTCCCGCTCTTGCCATGGTGGATTCGGACAAGGGAATCACCAACCTGCATGTCCCTTCCGACGTCATTGTGGACGCTTCCATGCCGGCCATGATCCGCACCTCCGGACACATGTGGGGCCCGGATGGCGCCGAAGCTGACACCTTGGCAGTACTGCCGGACAGCAGCTACGCCGGCATTTACCAGGCCACCATTGACGACTGCCGCGCCAACGGCGCCTTTGATCCCACCACCATGGGCACAGTGCCCAACGTGGGTCTCATGGCGCAGGCCGCTGAGGAGTACGGCAGCCATGACAAGACCTTTGAAATGGCCCAAACCGGCACAGTGCAGATCGTCAACTCAGCTGGCATTGTCCTAATTGAGCACTTCGTGGAAGCCGGCGACATTTGGCGCGCCTGCCAGGTCAAGGACATCCCCGTCCGTGACTGGGTCAAGCTCGCCGTGACCCGTGCCCGTGCTTCGGCAACCCCGGCCGTGTTCTGGCTGGATGAGACCCGCGCCCATGACGCCAACCTCATTGGCAAGGTCAAGGAATACTTAAAGGACCACGACACCGCGGGACTGGACATCCACATCATGTCCCCGGTTGACGCCACCACCTTCACCCTGGAGCGCATCCGCCGCGGCGAAGACACCATTTCCGTCACCGGCAATGTGCTCCGCGATTACCTGACCGACCTGTTCCCGATCCTGGAACTGGGCACCAGCGCCAAGATGCTCTCCATCGTGCCTTTGATTGCAGGCGGCGGGCTCTTCGAGACCGGTGCCGGCGGTTCCGCTCCCAAGCACGTGCAACAGCTGGTGAACGAGAACCACCTGCGCTGGGATTCCCTGGGGGAGTTCCTGGCACTGGCAGTGAGCTTTGAGCACCTGGCCGTGACCAAGGGCAATGCGCGTGCGCAGATTCTGGCCGACACTCTGGACCGCGCCACGGGCACCTTCCTGCTGGAAGACAAGTCCCCCAAGCGGCGTGTGGGCGAGATCGACAACCGCGGCAGCCACTTCCACCTCGCCAAATTCTGGGCGCAGGAACTGGCCGCGCAAAGTGTTGACGCTGAACTGGCAGCAGCGTTCGCCGCCGTCGCAGCCGACCTAACCGACAATGAAGATGCCATCATTGCTGAACTCGGTGACGTCCAGGGCTCTCCCGTTGACCTGGGCGGCTACTACCGTCCGGACGCAGCCAAGGTTGCAGCCATCATGCGCCCGTCAGCACTGCTGAACAAGGCCATCGAAACGCTGTCCTAACAGTGTCAATGGCATGACCGCCCCGGTCCAACAGTGCCCGCCAGGTTCTGTTGGACCGGCACGAAAAAACCCGTCCCTCATCAGGTGCGGGTTTTTTCTTGCCTGCAGCGCTGCACCAGGTATGAACGGGGGGAGAAAACCGGGCGTTACCAGATCTTTACGCAAATATGTGTTTTACATCACATACTGGGTAGTAAGGTCAGATCACGTGAAGCAAACGGTTACCTGGAACGAAGACGTCCCACGGGCCTTGATGCTAACTTTGGAAGGCGTATAAATGAACCGCAAGAGAGTTATGACGACGCTGGCTGCGGCGGCCACACTTGGCATGCTGATGGCTGGATGTGCAAACACCGCTGCCCCGGAGGGCGGAAGCTCATCAGCGAGCGGGGGCGGCACCGCCGTCGATATCCCGGCATTGACAACCATTGATACGCCAAAGGACGCGGTCCTGCCAGCCGGTGACGGCCAGGCCACCTGCCCGGCCACCACCACTTTGGCCTATGTTGGCGCCCAGACAGGTGCCAACGCCCAGCTGGGCATTAACATCTTCAACGGCGTGCAGCTGGCCATCAACGAGCACAACGCCGCGAACGCCGACTGCCAAGTGGTTTTCAAGAAGTTTGATACTGAAGGGGACCCCAACAAGGCCACCGGCCCGGTCACTCAGGCGACGAAAGAGGAAGGCATTATCGGGGTTGTGGGACTGCCGTTCTCGGGCGAGTCCAAGGCCACCGGCAACATCTTCGAACAGGTCAAGCTGGTCCATGTCACCCCGGCAGCCACTGGCCCGGATCTGACCAGCAACGGCTGGACCACGTTCTTCCGCGGATTGGGCAACGACGCGGTCCAAGGCCCGGCAGCAGCGAAGTTCATGACGGACAAGCTGGAAGCGAAGAAGGTTTACATTGTCGAGGATGACTCCGAGTACGGCATCGGTCTGAGCAAGACCACTGCCGAAGGCCTCGGCGACGCCCTGGTGGGCACCGACAAGGTCACCCAGGGACAGAAAGACTTCTCGGCCACGATCTCCAAGATCATGAACTCCGAGGCCGACGCCGTCTTCTACTCCGGCTACTATGCCGAAGGCGCCCCATTTGACCAGCAGCTGGTGAACAAGGGTTACAAGGGAACGTTCATTGGACCTGATGGGCTCAAGGATGCCCAGTTCATCAAACAGGCCGGCGACGCATCCGCCAACGCGTACTTCACCTGCCCCTGCATCCCCGGCGAGCTGCTCCCCACCTTCGCCAAGGACTACAAGGCACTGGCCGGCATTGACCCGGGAACCTACTCCATTGAAGGCTACGACGCAGCCACCGTGCTGTTGTCAGGCATCGACGCCGGAAACCAGGACCGGGCGTCCTTGCTCGAATGGGTCAGGACCTACGACAAGGATGGTCTGAGCAAGCACTACAAATGGGACGACAAGGGCGAGCTGCAGGCCCCGACTGTCTACGGCTACAAGACGGAGAACGGCAAGATTGTTCCCATCGGTCCCATCGGGGAGTAAACCCCACATGGCCGGCAATGCTGTGGAGTGGAATTCCGCCCCACAGCATTGCCGTGTAAGCACCCAACAGCCCACTTTCAACTTGCCTCGACCGCCGGCATGACCTGCCGGACGCCGCGGAAGGAAATGGAAATCCCCCATGATTCCAACCATACTTTTGGCCGCACCGCCGGCCAGCGACTGGATTACGCTGGACTTTGCAGCCTTGGGGCAGAACTTCTGGTCCGCAACTTTTGACGGCTTGACCTTTGGTTCCATCTACGCCCTGGTGGCCCTTGGCTACACCCTCGTTTACGGTGTCCTGAACCTCATCAATTTTGCTCACTCCGAAGTCTTCATCATTGGTTGCTACGGAGTCTGGTTCACTCTTTCTTTCCTGGGTTTCGGCCCGTCTGCCCCCAATCTGGATGTGGGTGCCATCGTCATCAACCTGTTGCTGGCGTTGATCGCGGGCATCCTGGCCGCGGCCCTGGCAGCATTTTTGCTGGAGCGGCTGGCCTACAAACCGTTGCGCAAACGTAACGCACCCCGCCTGGTCTTCCTGATCACCGCCATCGGTGCCTCCTTCACCATCCAGTACCTGATTTACGTGTGGCGCGGCGCTGTTCCGGAGCAGGCACTGACCATGTTCCAGATCAAGCCGGTCTTTGAACTGTTTGGCACCTTCATTTACAACGATCAGATCCTGATCGTCACGGCCGCCGTCATCATGATGGTCATCACCGAACGCTTCATCAGCAAGTCCCGCACCGGCCGCGGCATCCGTGCCGTGGCCCAGGACCCTGATACGGCAACCCTAATGGGCGTGAATAAGGAAAAGATCATTATCACCACGTTCATCATTGGCGGCATCCTCGCCGGGGCGGCCGCACTGTTCTACACCATGAAAATCCCGTCCGGCGTTGTCTACAACGGCGGCTTCATTCTCGGCATCAAAGCCTTCGCGGCCGCCGTTCTGGGCGGCATCGGCAACGTCCGCGGGGCCCTCCTCGGCGGTCTGCTGCTGGGCTTGATCGGCAACTATGGGCAGATCCTGCTCGGCAACTCCCAGTGGACCGACGTCGTCGCATTCCTGGTGCTGGTGCTGGTGCTGCTGTTCCGTCCCCAAGGAATTCTGGGCACCTCGCTTGGAAGGAGCAAGGCATGAGCATGTCAGACGGACCAAAGCCACTGCCAACGGCGAAATCCGAGCAGGGCACAGCAACTTCGGATGCCGAGGGAGTGCCGCTTGGCGCCAGTGCAGCCGTGCCGCGTGCGAACCGCAAATTTGGTGAGTGGAGCGACCGGTGGCGGGAAATGCAGCGCCAAAAGCAGTGGTTGGTCCTCATCCCAATCGTGATTGTGGCGTTCCTGCTGCCCGTCATGAACATTCCCTTTGTCACGACCGAACCAGGCAACGACTGGCCGCTGGCCTGCCAGCTCATGGCAATCTACGCGCTGGTCGCTGTTGGGCTGAACATTGTCATTGGCTACGCCGGCCTGCTCGACCTTGGTTACATTGCCTTCTTCGCCGTCGGCTCCTATACGGCGGCCATGCTGACAAGCCCGGACTCCGCGTTCATCAAGATCCCGTACCTGTGGACTCTCCCGGTGGCCATTGCGGTCTCCATGTTTGTTGGCGTCCTGCTGGGCTTGCCCACGCTGCGCCTGCGCGGGGACTACCTGGCCATCGTGACATTGGGTTTTGGTGAAATCGTGCGTATCCTTGCCACCATTATCCCCGCCATGAAGGGCCAGCCGGGCTTTCAAAACGTGGGCCACCCGCCCGGTGTTGGTGCCGACGGAATCCCCATTTTCGCCAACTCCAACGGAACCCCCTGGTACTGGTTGACACTGACGATCCTGATCATCATGCTCTTCCTGGTCGGCAACATGGAACGCAGCCGCGTCGGCCGTGCCTGGATTGCCATCCGCGAAGACGAGGACGCCGCCGAGACCATGGGTGTGCCAACGTTTAAGTACAAGGTGTGGGCCTTCGCGCTCGGTGCCGGTGTTGGCGGCTTGGCCGGTGCGCTCATGGGTGGCCAGGTTGGCTTCGTGAACAACCAGAAGTTCGACGTCGTGACTTCCATCTTGTTTGTCGCGGCAGTTGTGTTGGGCGGCTCAGGCAACAAGGTCGGTGCCATCCTTGGCGGTGCCCTGGTGGCCTACATTCCACTGCGGTTTACGGCCATTGCCGAGTACAAGTTCTTGATCTTTGGCATCGCGCTGATCTTCATCATGATCTACCGTGCCCAGGGCCTGGTTCCGGCCAAACAACGGCTGTTGGCCTACGGCACCAAGGCGTATGCTGCAGTCAGGCACCAGTATGCCAAGAATTCCGGAAAGCCGGACGGTCCGGACAAGCATGGCGGTCCGGACAAGCATGGCGGGCCGGGAGCGGCTGCCACACTGCCGACGCCCAAACCACGTGCTGAGGGGGCGCCGTCATGAGCGAAGCAGTGGATTCGAACAGCGGAGTAGACGCAGCAGCGCTGCGTGCCGTGGGGGTCGATCTGGAAACGGCCGAGGCCGTCGCCCCCGACAGGAAGTTCTCCGTCGATGTCGGCGACGATTTGGTGCAGGTCAAGAACCTGACCATGAAATTCGGCGGGCTCCTGGCCATGGACGACGTCAGTTTCACCATCAAGCGCGGTGAAATCCTTGGTTTGATCGGCCCCAACGGCGCAGGAAAGACCACGTGTTTCAACGCCATGACAGGGGTCTACAAGCCAACCGGCGGGCAGGTGCTGCTGGAGGGCAGGCTGCTCAACGGCATGAAGCAGCACAAAATCACGCGCGCAGGGTTGGCCAGAACCTTCCAAAACATCCGTCTCTTTGGTGAAATGACTGCCCTGGAGAATGTGGTTGTTGGTTTGGATGCCCGGCACAAAACCAGCGTGGTGGGGGCCCTGCTGCGCCTGCCCCGGCACGTCAGGGAGGAAAAGAGCTCCATTGAGCGCGGCATGGCCCTGCTCGACTTTGTCGGGATCGGCCATCAGGCAGCCACACTGTCGCGACACCTGCCGTATGGCAGCCAGCGCCGCCTGGAAATTGCCCGGGCGCTGGCCACTGACCCCAAGGTGCTGTGCCTGGACGAACCGGCAGCCGGCTTCAACCCGGCGGAGAAGGAAGAGCTCATGCAGCTCATCCGGACCATCCGGGATGACGGTTATACGGTCCTGTTGATTGAGCACGACATGAAACTTGTCATGGGCGTTACGGACAGGATTGTGGTCCTGGAGTTCGGCAAGAAGATCGCCGACGGCAAGCCGCATGACATCCGTGAAGACCCGCGCGTGATTTCCGCCTACCTAGGGGAGCCTGAAGATGACTTTGCTTGAGCTGGACAATGTCTCCGTCCACTACGGGAGGATCCAGGCGATCCACAATATGTCGTTTACGGTGGACGAGGGCGAGATCGTCTCCTTGATCGGTGCCAACGGTGCCGGCAAAACCACCACCATGAAAACGATCTCCGGGCTGCTCAACTCTTCCGGCGGTTCCATCAAGTTCATGGGGGAGGACATCACCAAGATGAAGGCCCACATCAGGGTGGTGCAGGGCATTTCACAGGCACCCGAAGGCCGGGGAATCTTCCCGGCCATGACGGTGCTGGAAAACCTGGACATGGGGACCTTCGGGAGGAGGGACCGCAGCGGCGTGGACGAGGATCTGGACCGGGTGTTCACTTTGTTCCCGCGGTTGAAGGAGCGCGAGAAGCAGTTTGGCGGCACCATGAGCGGCGGCGAGCAGCAGATGCTCGCCATTGGCCGGGCGCTGATGTCCCGGCCTAAGCTCCTGCTGCTGGACGAGCCCTCCATGGGGCTGGCCCCACAGTTCATCCGCCAGATCTTCAAGATCATCACGGAGATCAACGCCCAGGGCACCACGGTGCTGCTCGTGGAGCAGAATGCCAACCAGGCCCTCGCCCGGGCGCACCGCGCCTTTGTGCTTGAGACGGGTGAGATCACCCACAGCGGCACGGGCAAAGAGCTGCTGGCCAACCCGGCCATCAAGGAAGCCTACCTGGGCGTCGGCTGAGCCGGCGTCGCCTCCCCACCAACGCTATCATCGCAGCAATGGTCAGTTTTGTGGTGACGCTATTGCAGCACCAAGGGAGTAATGGGGACTTTTCGCGAAACACTCCCGCAGTGCGCGGTTCGTGTGATTTGCCTATCTGGCGGGCGTTCGGGAGGGGGTTGGTGGTTAGAGGTCAGTGCGGGAGTCGTTGGGGTAACTGACGCCTATTTGGCGCCGGACCTCGTCAAACAATTCCATCATGGCCAATGAATCAGCCGGGGGCATGGTGCTGCTCTCCGTGCGGCCGTCCTGAATGCAGCGGGTCACTTCACGCAGCTGGTAGGTGTAGCCGCGGCCCGGGTAGTCAAAGGTCTCGGTGCGTTTGACGTCGCCGGGTCCGGAGATGAGGAGCTGCTGTGGGTTGTTCAGCGAATCCACGGTTTCCAGATATCCCAGGGTGCCGGAGATCGTGGCCCGGCTGGGTCCCTGCGAGGTTAGGTGGCTGATCAGCTGGGCCTGCGCGCCGCTGGGGTAGCTGAGCGTGATGGTGTTTTGTGCGTCCACGCCAAAGGAGGTGAGCGTGCCTGTTGCGGCCACCGTCTCCGGCTTGCCGAGTGCCCCCCACGCCCACAAGAGCGGGTAGACGGTGAGGTCAAGAAGGGCGCCGCCGCCGTCAGCCGGGGCCCAGATGCGTAACACTTCATCTGCTGGTGCGACAAAGCCGAGATCGGCCTGCACCCACTTCACCTCACCAATTTCTCCCGCGGCAATAATTTCCAGGGCGCGTTGGTAGCCCGGCGCAAACCGCGCCCACACGGCTTCCATGAGGAACAGCCCCTTGGCCCGCGCCAGGTCAATGAGTACGCGGGTTTCGGCAGCCGTAATGGTGAGGGACTTTTCGCACAGGACATGCTTGCCGTGTTCCAAGGCAGCGCGCGCCACATCAAAGTGCTGCCCGTGTGGGGTGGCTATGTACACCACGTCCACCTCCGGGTCAGCCACCAGCTGCAGGTAGCCGTCTGCGGCAGTGCCGTCTGCACCGCCGTCGTAATAGTGGTTGGTGAAGCTGAACTTCGCGGCGAAGGCCGCGGCGCTGCTCTCGCTACGTGAGCTCACTGCCTGCAGGACGGCATCCTCCAGCAAGGCCAAATCACCCGTGACGGTGTGAGCAATTGAGCCGGTGGCGACAACACCCCAGCGCACGGGCGTGCCTGTCGCTGCCAGTGTCTCGGGGTTGGATGTGGTGTACCAGTTCGGCCGGGCAACGAATTGTGGGTAGGTCATACGGATAGTCTGTCAGCAACCTCGCCATGGCGGTGAACATGACAGCCGCTTCCAATACGCGTGCCGTGCGCCCCCTTTCCGTCGAATCAGACCCAGCCCCGGCGAGTCAGCCGGGGGGCGGGGGGTGACGCGGCGGGGGGGGGGCGGGGGCGGGGGGGTGGGGGGGGGCAGAGGGGCGGGCCGCCCCCCGCCCCGGGCTGGGGGGGGGTAAGAGA
>JBBSSM010000033.1:0-28467 GCA_038242155.1 Actinomycetales bacterium
AACCAGCACTGACAGCTTCCTGGACCACATACTGAATAGCCGGCTTATCCACCACCGGCAACATCTCCTTCGGCATCGCCTTCGTCGCCGGCAAAAACCGAGTCCCCAAACCAGCAGCAGGAATAACAGCCTTACGAACACGCTTTTCAAAAGTCATGCCCTTAGGCTAACTGAAGCTGCTGCAAATCTTTGGATATTATTAGTCTTACAACGTATTTGCCTTTAATTGGACCTGTAATCACCCTTAATAAGGCTGCTTGGCGGGCCCGGATCCGAGCCACGCGTCACACTGCCGTAACCCGTGGTCCGGGCAGAGAAATTGCCTCCGGGGTGGCGCAGGCAGCCCTGGCATGGCTGGAAACGCTCGACGGCGGCACCGCGGCCGTGTGTACCTACATCTCAACGGGTGCCGAGCCGCCACGGAACAGCTGCTGGAAGTCCTGGTGGAATCCGGCCGGGCCGTTTATGTTCCCGTATGTGAACCTGGACATCAATTGAGCTGGGTGTCATGGCGTGGAGGGGTGGCCATGGCACCGAGCCGGCTGGCTCCAGTGCAAGAACCAGTGGGACAAAGGCGCACCATTGAGCAGTTGGGGGCACTGTCTGCTTCCTTCATCCCGGCCCTGGCCATCGATGCCGACGGTGTTCGTTTGGGTCAGGGCGGTGGTTACTATGACAGATTTCTTAGCGCACACGCGGGAGCTGCCCCGTGGCAGCCGTGATATTCGACGACGAGTTGCTGCCATCTGGCACACTCCCCCACGACGTTCTGGATGTCCCTGTCCGTTTTGCCGTGACTCCCACTGGACACTCCAGCGTGGGTTCGCAGCTTTCATAACCATGGGTCCCAGCTGCGGGTTGGGAATGCCTGGCAGTTCTGCGGCGTTGATAAGCGCGATGGTAGAATCAGCACTTGGGACCATGGACTGCCCACGTTATTACAGGTGGCAACACGGTCCCCACGCATGCACCCCGAAGGAGAATTAGTGCCCACGTACGCTTATGCCTGCAAGGATTGCAGCCACGCTTTTGATATTCAGCAATCGTTTAGCGATGAGTCCCTGACTATTTGCCCCGCCTGTGACGGCACGCTGCGTAAAAAGTTCAACTCGGTTGGTGTGGTGTTTAAGGGCAGTGGCTTCTACCGCACAGACTCCCGTGCCACCTCCAGCTCGGTGCCTGCCGCGCCGACTGCCGGCAGTTCCGATGCAGCACCTGCACCCAGCAAGACTCCGGTTGCTGCCGCCTCGGCCTCCAGCGCACCCAGCGCTGCAACTTCTTCAGCGGCCTGAGAATTTAGCGCCCTAGGGCTCTAGCGCCCTGGGACCGCGTGCCCTGGCGCAACCGTTTCAGCGGCGCTTGGTATTCCCCCACAGGGCAACGCACTCCCCGGGTTGCCCACAATTGCCAGTTTGGCGGCCATAAAGACAGCGTGGAACCCTAACGTGGGCCTATGAGGCATCCACGCAGGCCACCTGCCACCCGCCACGAGGCAACCAGGTACCCGGGCCCTGCATGGAACGCCCAACCGTGGCCGGCACTGGCTCAGCCGTCACTGAGGACTAAGTGGGGACGCTTGTTCCTACGCCGGCGCCGCTTGATTGCTGCATTGTTCCTGTGCGCAGCTGCAGCCGTTGCCGTTCAACAGCTCACTCCTGCCAGTCCCCCCACCACAACAGTGGTTGTGGCGAGCCGGGATCTGCCCGCAGGACATGTTCTCGCTACGGGTGACTTCCGGACACTGGCCCTAAATCCGGCCATGATCCCTGACGGTACGCTGGACCCCTCCAGCACGGCTCTCACCAATGGACAATTGTCAGGCCCTGTGCGGCGCGGAGAGGTGCTGACCGATGCCTCACTTCTGGGCACTGGCTTGCTCACGGGTGCACCGCCTGGCAGCCAAGCTGTCCCCCTGCGGCTTAGCGACCTTTCCACCCTGCCACTCCTGCGCCAAGGACAACTGGTAACCGTGGTGCTCAGTGTGACTAAGGAACTTGATGGCGTTGCCACCAATCATGTCTTGGCTGAGGGGGTCCCTGTTTTATGGACCCCTGCCCTCGGCCCGGAAAACAGCGGATTACTTCCCGACGGCTCCAATACAGACGCAGTGGTTGTCGTTGCCGCTTCGCCGGAACAATCAATGCAACTTGCCGGTGCCATCAGCCGCGGAAAGGTGTTTTTGATCCTGTTGAATTAGAGGCGGCAAAATACGCTGTTCCAGGGGGGAAATAACACAGCGCAACAGCAACACCACCTAAACAAATTTGGGCCACGGTGGTCAACCCCACGGGATAGCTGATTCCCAGCAGCTGCACCAGGGTCAGCGCTACTAACACAGCGGAACCCATGCGGGCCCACGCGCGGGCCCTGCAGATAAACAACGCAAACAACACGTAGGCTGCCACCGTGCCAAGCCCGGCCAGCACCACCGTAAGGACGCCCATGTTCCGAACGGATTCCAAGCTGGGAACACTGCCGCTCATTGCGTTAATTTGTTCTTGAATAACAGCCAAACGCTTTGGTGAGACCGCGTACATCACGGCTATGACGGAGGCAAGCACCTGCACGGCGCCGGCCCCCATCAGCAAAATTGCAGCCACCTTCACCGATCGTGGCGGAGCCGGACGCGCCCCTTCACCATGCTTGTTGTCCACCGCGTCCGGACCGGGTGGTTGTGGCGACGCCGCCATGGTCTTTCCTATCCCCAGTGCGGCGGCTTGTTTTCACGCAGCCATTCGTCGTGGCCGTGCTCCGATTGCCCGTCCCCCCAGGTGTGGTCTGCGTCGCTGGGCGCTTCCTTGGGCAATAGTGGAGAATCACTGGAGGGAGCAACTATAACGGGATCCTGGAGTTCATCCCCTTCAGTGTCCACCGGCGGCAGGGCGTCTTTATCTTCTGGTGCACTGGATGAGCTCACGCCCGCACTGCTTTTTTCACTTTGTTCATTATCTTCAGTTTCAACCTCGTGATCGGGACCCGTGCGTCGTCGTGAACGGGGCGAGTGAAGGATAGTTGTCATTGACTCATCCGGCGGGGAACCCGACAGTGAGGCCAAATCTGCATCCCCGGCGGTGGAGGACAAATCCAGGTGCCGGGCAATTTGATCGGCACAGCTGGACGGGTCAGTAAAGACCTCAATGGTCCATAGGGACACATAGCGCCAGCCCAGGCGTTCCAGCATTTGCGGACGCAAACGGCTACGCTCACGCACACTCATGTTCTTGTATTTGGCTGTGCCATCGGATTCAACGGCTACGGGTGCGGGAATGTCGTGGTCTTCACGGCCCAATAAGGTCACGGGGTCCGGGGCAGCCGCCATGTCCAGGGCACCATCGTAGTGATGCCATACGCGGGCGCCCCGAGCCCTCAAACGATCAGCCAGGTCAGCCACCAACGGGTCCTCACCCGTTTCTTTTTCACTGTCCATGGCCCGTGTTGCGGGATTTCCCAGCAGCGAATTACCTGCCAGCTCACGGTTCAACAGTTCAAAAAAATCAACGGCACCATAGCTTAGTCGAGTCTCATCCAGATCTTCCGGACGGAAGCACGTGACAATGTGTATGTGTGTACGGGCCCGGGTCATGGCCAAGGCAAATTTAGCGCGGCCATCGGGTTCGGACAGTGGCCCGAAGCCGTGTAAGGCCCGCCCGTGCGGGGTCCGCCCAAAGCCCAGCGAGAAAATGATGCGGTCGCGGACCAGCCCGGCGGCACGGTCCACTGTTACCACACGGAAAGATTCCGGTCCGGAAGCGAAAAACTCACTCAGCAGCGGGTGGTTGGCCATTTGCAGGCGGATTGCCTGAGCTACCCGCACAGCGTGCCTGTCACTGGCCGTAATGATGGCCAATGATTCCCGTGGCCGAACACGGGCGTGCTCAAATACCATGTCCACTACGCGATTGACCTCGGCCACCACGGATTCCACCCCGCCGTCACCGGCGCCGGGCAGGCCCTTGCCCTCAGGAACGTAATCCACTGTAATGGCACGGTCCAGGCCCGTTACAGCCCGACCGTCTGGAAGGCGTTGTAATTGCGAATCGTAAAAGCCGTTGCTGAGCTGGCGGACCAGGTCTTCATCCACGTCCCGGTAGGAAATGGTCAGACGGTGACGCGGCAGCATCCGGGAGAGTGCGCCAAACACGCTTTCCAGCGGGTGTTGTTCTGCCTTGGCTGCGCCCGGCAGAGTGACGGCCACTGAAAAACTCTTGGGGCAAGCTGTCTGCTCATCACCAAACGCCACCACTTGCCCGGCGCGAGCCAATGCCGGTAGCGCGGACTGCAGCGAAGTGGATTCCGCATCCAGGATCACCACTGCATCAAACTGGTATCCGGGGGGAATGGCTGCCGGCACCGCCAAGGGGCTCAGCACAAACACCGGTGCAAGGTTGCGTAACAGGTCGGGGGCCTGGGTGCTGAGCGCGGCAAGGGAAACCCGCCCGTCAGTGAGTACGTTACGCAGCATCTCTCCCTGACGGTTGCGTCCGGCCAGGACACTGGTCCATTGCTGGGCCAAATTCCAACGAATTTGCGCCGGACCCGACGCCACATGCGCTTGGTCCGCAAGACGGAACTCAGCTTCCAGGCGTCGGAGGTTGTCGCCGTCGGACATGGCAAGGTATTCATCGCCACTGATCATGGCTTCAAGGGCTGACTGCCACCACGCCAGCTCCAGTTCCGCCCCGGTTTGAGAGGCAGGAACTTCGCGTCGCGCCAAATCGTCGAGCAACTCACCCAAGCCGTGCTCCTGCATGCCCTCCAGCAGCAAGGTGCGTTCCGGGAGGGTTTCCAGGGATTCCTTGGAATCAACGAGCGCTTCGAAGCGGCCAATGAGTTCGCCTGAATTAAATTCCAGAAGATCACCGCCGTCGACAGTCCGCTCCAGGACGGCCCCCAGCGACTGCAGCTTCTCGCGCAACCCCATATAAGTGCGGCTAAGTTCCGCCAGACCCGAGGGTACCGTGGGGTGACGCTTGCTGGTGGCCGCCGCGGCCCACAGTGCGCTTTGCTCGTTCACCAGCAGCAAGGAAGCATGCAGGTCGGCAATATGAACCCCCGGACGCACCAGGTCCTTGGCATTGCGGCGGAATCTGGCGCGTTGCAGGGCGGGCATCTCAATGCCGCGCTCCCGGCGCCAAGCGGCGGTGGCCGTGGCGGCGATCATTTCATCCATGGGCCAATCAAAAATATCGGCATTGAACTTGTCGAGAGTTTCCCGAATCGCCACCAACATGGTCAGCTGCTGACCCCATTGGGCAAAGGAATTACCCTGGCGGATCTGGCCAAATTCCGCGACCTGGTACATTTTGTCGGCAAAACCGGGAACTTGTTCGTACAATTGCTCAGCCAACGCGTAGGCGGACTCTGTTTCCTTACGCGTGACCATGCGTGCACCATGCCAGGCACTGCTGACGGCGACCTGGCTGAAGGCGCCCAGTTCCGCGGCACGTTGCAACCGGCTGGTAAGTTCCTTGCGGTCTTGAATGCTATCCAGGACGCTGCGTTTGAGACGCACCGTGGTAGACGGGGCAGGGTGGATCGAGGTCAGCTCCGCCAGTGACTGCATGGCCTGGTAGGGCGAGCAGCCCCAACGTTCACGCACATTATGCAAACTAGCCACATGATCCACCAGCTGATGCCTGTGGTCCACCAAGGTTTCATGGAGCGTGACGAGCTTGGGTTCCTCTGCTTTTTCATTGCGGGTGATGGCCCGTATCAGCTGAGACTTAATTTGCTGCGGATCCGACTGCGCACTGAGCTGCAGCAACAGTGAATCCAGTCCAAGCGCCGTGAAATTTTGCGCAAACTCGTTTAACGTCCCGCGGCGTTCGCCCACCACCAGCACACTCTTGCCATCATGAACCAACTGGGCAACGGCATTGACAGCCGTCTGTGTTTGACCCGTGCCGGGAGGAGTGGAAACCAGCACGGAGCCGCCCTCGCGAATGAGGTCAAGCACATACTGCTGCTGCGGATCGGCGTCGCGCACCAGCATTTCATCCTGCGGTTCACGGTCATCCAGGGACGTGAAGCGTGAAGCGTCGGGTTCCAGTTCCACCGGCAAAACGTCGTCGCTGTTGTGGCGGTGGATTAACTCCAGCAGCTCGCTGCCGGCCGTCAATGCAGGATCGCTGAGGTTATCTGCCAGGAACGCGAAGGTGGACATGACCAAATCATGCTCCACCACTGCACCGGGAATTGGGGTGAGCAGCGCACGTACGCGTTCCAGCACGGGCGCGGGATCGAAGCGGGCGGTGCTGTAGGCCAAACGCCCCAGGGCCGCCGCATCCAGGGATATCCCGGCATTCTGTGACAGGTGCTTGACCAAGGCAGGGTTCACCTGTGCTTGTTCCATCAGCTGAAGCTCATAGTCATCCTGGCCCGAACGGACTGTCAGGGCGACGGCGGCAAGCAGCACGGGTGCGCAAACCGGCGCACTGGCCGGCTCTCCGGCATGCTCCTCCCCGGGCCACTGTGCAATCCCGGCGCCCAAGTAGCCCACATCAATGCCGCGGTCAGTGCTTAGTTCAAAAATTTTGGCCCGCAGCGCGGCCGCGGCCCGTTTGGCCGCGGCGTAGTGCTCGGGTTCCCGCACCAGTGTGGAAAGCCGGGTCTTGCGCCCAGCGAGCAGCTGGGCCAAACCGGAAGGGTGGGCGTGTGTGAGATCGATGCTGCCATATGTGGTCTTTGAGAAAGCGAGGGCCGTGTCCGTGCCGGAGTAGGAATCCAATCCAGCGAGCCAGTTGCGCAGTTCCCATGAACTCTCGTTGGGGCTTGCAACTTCGGACACGGGTGCCTTCTTCTCTGCACTTGAGCGAAACGGTCTTGACCATACTGACATGCAATTCAGGCTATCCCCCTCAGCCTGTTTAACCCTGCTAGGCACACTGAAGGGCGCCAAATTAAGCTTGAAATCACAAGCTTTTGGCGCCCTTTTCGTGGCTACGGCAGGGTTACTCCCACTCGATGGTTCCCGGCGGCTTGGACGTGACGTCCAGAACCACGCGGTTGACGCCTGCTACTTCATTGGTGATTCGGTTGGAAATCTTTGCCAACAGTTCATACGGCAGGCGGGACCAGTCTGCCGTCATGGCATCTTCGGAGGACACGGGACGCAACACAATGGGGTGTCCGTAGGTGCGGCCGTCTCCCATGACACCAACGCTGCGGACATCGGCGAGGAGCACTACGGGCATTTGCCAGACCTCATTATCAAGGCCTGCAGCCGTTAGCTCAGCACGGGCAATGGCATCGGCTTTACGCAGCAGCTCCAGGCGTTCTCCGGTGATCTCACCGACAATGCGAATACCCAGACCGGGGCCGGGGAACGGCTGACGGCCCACGATCTCGGCCGGCAGGCCCAATTCCGCGCCGACGGCACGAACCTCATCCTTAAAAAGCGCCCGCAGTGGCTCAACGAGTTCAAAGCGGAGGTCTTCGGGCAGTCCGCCAACGTTGTGGTGGCTCTTAATGTTGGCTGCACCTTCGCCGCCGCCGGATTCCACGACGTCCGGGTACAGGGTGCCCTGGACCAGAAACTTAATTTCTTCGCCCTCGGAAGCGGCCTCAGCCATGATGGCACGCTCTGCCTCTTCAAAGGCGCGAATGAATTCGCGGCCAATGATTTTGCGCTTGGTCTCCGGATCGGAAACCCCGGCCAAGGCGTTCAGGAAACGGTCCTGCTCATTGGCGACGTACAAATTAGCACCCGTGGATGCCACAAAATCCAGTTCAACTTGCTCGGCTTCACCCTCTCGGAGCAACCCGTGGTTCACGAACACGCACGTTAGCTGGTCTCCCACCGCACGCTGCACCAGGGCTGCGGCAACAGCGGAATCCACTCCGCCGGAAAGCCCGCAAATGACTTTGGCTGAGCCAATTTGCTCCCGGATGCGCTGAACCTGCTCGTCCAGGATGGAGGTGGCGCTCCAATTTCTTTCCAGCTTGGCGCCGTCGAACAGGAAGTTCTCCAGCACTTTTTGCCCGAAGGAGGAATGCTTGACTTCCGGGTGCCACTGGACGCCAAAGAGGCACTTATCCTCATTGGCGAAGGCTGCCACGGGTGCACCGGCAGACGTTGCCAGTACCTCGAAGCCTGCGGGGGCAACCTGCACGCTGTCACCGTGGCTCATCCAGGTGGTTTGGTCGGCGTCTGTGGAGTGCAGGATGGAGCGCCCCTCTCCCACAAGTTGCACCTGGGTGGAGCCGTATTCACGCGAACCAGTCTCAGCGACGGTTCCGCCCAGGGCAGCAGCCATGGCTTGGAAACCATAGCAAATACCCAAAACCGGGACACCGGCTTCAAAAAGGTCTGCGCCTACGTAGGGAGCACCTTCGGCGTAGACACTTGAGGGTCCGCCGGAGAGGATGATGGCAGCCGGGTTTTTCGCCAGCAGCTGCGCAGTTGTATAGGTGTGCGGCACGATTTCCGAGTACACATTGGCCTCACGCACGCGGCGCGCAATCAACTGGGCGTACTGGGCTCCGTAGTCCACAACGAGGACGGGCTTTTGGGCAGTCTGTGCCGTAGCTGGAGTAGTCACATACCAATCTTAACCCACCATAAAGCCCCGATGCCCCCGGGAGCCCCTGGAGGGTGAGTTATCCCACGACTGGCACTTTGGGAAACTAGTAGCGCTTGGCGGCTTTGGGGTTGGCGGCCACCTCAGCCGTCACTTCCTTATGGACCTTGGCCTCCACAAAGAAGGACAGGAACGGCACCACACCACCTAGGGCAATCAACACCAACTTGCCAAACGGCCACCGCATCAACGTCCAGAGGCGGAAGTCGGCAATGAGGTACACCACGTACATCCAGCCATGGGCAATTAGCACCAGGGTGGACAAGTTGACGCCGCCCGTGACAGCCATGGCGTCGCCGTCAATATTAACCAGACCAAGTCCATGGGACTGGCCCGTGACGACGTTGGTTCCACCCGCCACGAGGACGCTGTCAAAGACATAGCGCAGCACAAGTTCAATAACCAGCAGCAGCAACATGATGCCTGTGGCGTAGGCCAGGACCTTATAGAATTTCAACGCGCTAAGAATTTGCGCGGCAGTGCCGCCAAACCGGCGCTGCGGGGTGGACTTGTCCGACCGCGGCGCCTGGGTGGCTGCGCGGCTGGCGGGGGAATTCTTGGGCTCGGTCACGGTACCGATTCTCCTCAGTTGGTTCAGGCTGTGCGGGGATAAAAACTAGTGCTCGTGCGCGGTGGTGGCAGCCGGGGGCTCACGGTGAAGGTCCCCGGCATCAGCATCGGCGGAGTCATCAGCATCAGCTCCGTCTTCAGTGTCGGCCGGGTCTTCAGCATCATTTATTTCAAAGCGGGCGTCTTGCTCGCGGTGGTACTCATCGGCTACCAGACGCCACCACAGGAACACGGCAAAGCCGGCAAATAATATCCACTCAATGGAGTAGAAAATGTTCAACCAATTGATTTTTTCATTTTGATCGGTCGCAGTGACTGTAATGGGAGTCAGGGCAGCGTTCTGCGCAGCCGCACCAACCTCCCGACCATCCACGAGCTCATGGAACGAGACAATGAAGGCGGCATAGGTACTGACGTCCCACACATTGGTCAACTGCGATGTTGCAAGTGTTTTGACCTGGCCAGCGGGCAAATCCCGCGCCACTTCCGGTCCCTCGGAGTTCAGCAGCCTTCCTTCAAGCGCAACAACACCTGCGGGGGCAGCGGGAATGTGATCCGGGGAGGCAACCCATCCGCGGGCCACGGGAATCACTACTTCTGCAGTGGCCCCAACGCCCGTCAAAGGTTCGACGCCGTCCACCGCCAAGGCTGTGACCACCCAATATCCCTCATTGCCGTTTTGGACGCGGGCGGGCACCAAAACCTGCTTGCCGGCGTCGAACGTGCCCTGCACCTTGACAAGCTGGCCCTCCATGGTGCCCAGCATGGTTTGTCCCGGCGCGATGACTTCAACGAGCGGCTTGACTTCTTCGGTCACTGAAGGCGGAGCTACATCCTTCTCCAGCGAACGGGAGAACTGCCACTGGCCCAGCAGGGCAAAAGCGGCGGCCACGATGAGAGCAAAGACCAATGCGGCGATCCATTTGGGCTTGAGGGCAGTTTTCAACACCCTTCAACGGTACTTCTTACTCTTGTAGAACAACGAATGCATGCGCGTGGGGGCAGTCGCTTGAGGTACCACCGCGAGCAAGCAAGCAAGTGAACGGAAGCGTGCCCAAACTAGTGGTCGAAGAACACCAGGGTGGAATTTACAAGTTCAGCAATCACTTCGGTGTCGTGCGCGCGGCGCAGCGATTCGCGGAAGTTCTCCTTGAACAGGGAGCGGGCCAGGGTGGCAAGCACTTCAAGGTGCGTGGAGAAGGAATGTGCGGGGGTTCCAATGAGCAAGATCACTGTGGCGGGACCGTCCACTGCACCAAAGTCAAGGCTGTGCCCAAACTTTGTGACACCAACGGCTATGGAAATTTCCTTCACAAAGGCACTGCGGGCATGGGGCAGGCCAATTCCGCCGGGCAGACCAGTGGCCATTTGATGCTCCCGGGCATTGACATCGGCCAGGAAGCCGGCAAGGTCTGAAATCCGGCCCTGTTCGTACAGCCTGGCAGCAAGCTGCGCAGTGGCATCCTCTTTCGACTCGGCGACCATTTCCAAGCTGACCAGCCCAGGATTGGTCAGCTCAAGCCCGTAGCGATCTAACGAACTCGTTGTCATGCCTGCCTCTCGCCTGCGGCCGTGGGTGGCCACCTGTTTCACACCAGTCTAACTAGGGCGCAACAATGACCTCAACGCGCTGGAATTCCTTAAGGTCCGAGTAACCGGTGGTGGCCATGGAACGGCGCAGGGCACCAATGAGGTTGGAGGCGCCGTCGGCTTGGCGAGCGGGGCCGTAAAGCACTTCTTCCAAAGTCCCAACAGTACCCATATGCACCCGGTGGCCGCGCGGCAGCTCCTGGTGATGAGCCTCAGCACCCCAGTGCCAGCCTTGCCCGGGGGCCTCGGCAGCGCGGGACAGGGCCGTTCCCAGCATGACGGCGTCGGCGCCCATGGCAATGGCTTTGACAATATCGCCGCTGGATCCCATGCCGCCGTCGGCAATGACGTGGACATAACGGCCACCTGACTCATCCATGTAGTCGCGGCGGGCTGCTGCGACGTCGGAGATGGCACTGGCCATGGGTGAGCGGATGCCCAGGGCACGGCTGGTGGTTGAGGACGCCCCGCCACCAAAACCCACCAGCACGCCGGCGGCGCCGGTGCGCATGAGGTGCAGGGCCGGGGTGTAACCCGCGGCGCCCCCGACAATGACCGGTACGTCGAGTTCATAAATAAACTGCTTGAGGTTCAGCGGCTCACTGGACTTGGCTACGTGCTCAGCTGAAACGGTGGTGCCGCGGATGACGAAGATGTCCACCCCGGCAGCCACCACTGTCCGGTAAAACTCCTGGGTACGCTGCGGAGTCAGGGAACCGGCAACCGTGACCCCAGCGGCCCGGATTTGCGCCAACCGGGCAGTGATGAGTTCAGCCTTGATGGGCTCGCTGTAGATTTGCTGCAACCGCACGGTGGTCTCGGGATTGATGACCGAGGCTTCCAGCATGGCAATTTCATCCAGCTGCGGCTGGGGGTCCTCGTACCGGGTCCACAGACCCTCCAGGTCCAACACGCCCAGGCCGCCCAGCTTGCCCAGGGCAATTGCCGTCTCCGGGGACATGACCGAGTCCATGGGCGCACCAATGACGGGTGCGGCAAACTGATAGGCATCAATTTGCCACTTCACCGACACGTTTTCCGGGTCCCGGGTGCGTCGCGAAGGCACAATGGCAATTTCATCCAACGAGTATGCGCGGCGTCCACGCTTTCCACGGCCAATCTCAATCTCATAAGTCACGTCCCCTAGCCTATCCCAGCACACGCCAAGGCATTGAAGGCAAATGCTGGAAGGCCTCGACAGATGCCATGATTGATGCAGCTCGGGAGGCCACTACGGAAATTTCCGGCGCACCACTCTAACAAAGGCACAAGGGCAATGAACCACACCGGTCCCCTCCCCACTGGCGCGAGGAACCCGCTCCACTACTGGCTTGATTCGGATGTGGCAAGACTGGCTCCGGCGGCCACCACTTCGGCACTGCGCGACATGGCCTGGACCTACGGTCAGTGGCGGGGCCTGGCAGCAGCCATGGCGGGCCTGGGCGCAGCATTATTGGCCGGCGGACTGTTGGCTCTTGGCATGATGACAAGCACCCCGGCACTGTGGCTCAGTTTGATTTTGACGGCCCTGGCAATGCTCGGCGTGTACACCTACATTCAACGGGCAAAGCTGCCCAAGATTGCCCGGACAGCACAGCCCAGGATTTCCCGGGCACCGGCAAAGACAAGTTCAGGGGTGGGTCTGGCCGGCTTAATTACGCTGGGCGTGGGCGCCCCCATGGCGTTGGCCCTCCATGGCTGGCTGGCGCAGGGACCGGGTCCGGCGTTTTCCTTCATTACAGTTGCCGTGCTTTTTCTTGTCGGAAACGCCAGCGTCTTTGGGGCACCTGCCTACTGTGCCCAACATGCACGGCGGGGCTTCAGGTCCTACATTGCGAAAAATGCCCCGTTCCGGCAGGAACTTCTTGCGCTTTCCCTCACGTGGGATGACCCTTCCGGCAATAGGAATTTCGGGCCCCTGTAATTCTCAACCCTTGGGGCCCGCGTAGGCTTTGTGTCATGACTGACACAGAACTGCGGATGACCGATCACGAGTTGCTGGCCTTGCTCTCCATGACCCCCACCGAGTCGGCGGAGACGGCACGGGGGCTGCTGCACCTGGATGCGCATGGCGACAACCAGCTGCTTCACCATGCCGGATTGACAACCCTCCTGGTGCGGGGGCTGGCTGCCCAGCAGGGCGAAAAAATAGTGCCCGTGGACAAGGGCGCCGTGGTGGCGGCCGTATTTTCCCAAGCCCAGGAATGGCTGGAAATTAAACTCACCACGCCCACCACCAGCCACGTGCTCTTTGCGGTTGGTTCCAATGTAGGGGCGCTGCTGCTCAGCGTGAACCCCTACGGCATCCATGATGTCCAACCCATTGAATCCGGTCCGGCCGTGCTGGAACTGGCTGTACATTTGGCCAGCGAATACCTGGTCGGCGCTGCCGAAGGCCTACCGGCAACGGCTGCCCTGCGCCGCATGCGCATGGATGTTAAAACCAATGCGGCGCAGCTGACAGCTGTGGAGTCCGGTACGTGGGAGTTACGTCAGGACTCGCCCGTGGAACACATCCAGCAAACTCCCCCTGGGGAAGAGTCAATGGAACTGTTGCGCGCTGCACTGAACGCGTAAACGCATGTGACTACTTGTTGTAGTTGGGGGCCTCCGCCGTCATGGTGATGTCATGCGGGTGGGATTCCTTCAAACCGGCAGCCGTGATGCGGACAAACTTCCCGCGCGCCTTGAGCTCTGGGATCGTGGGCGAGCCTACATAGAACATGGTTTGCCGCAGACCGCCCACCAACTGGTAAGCGACTGAGGCAAGCGGTCCACGGTAAGCTACCCGGCCCTCAATGCCTTCGGGAATGAGCTTTTCATCGCCCGAGACATCGGCCTGGAAATACCTGTCCTTGGAATACGAGGTGTTCTTGCCACGGGTCTGCATGGCACCGAGGGAACCCATGCCGCGGTAGGCCTTAAACTGCTTGCCGTTGACGAAGACTGTCTCACCGGGGGATTCCTCGGTTCCGGCCAGCAGCGAGCCAATCATGACGGTGTCGGCGCCGGCCACCAGCGCCTTGCCAATGTCACCTGAGTACTGCAGGCCGCCGTCGGCAATGAGCGGGACACCGGCCGGAATGGCGGCCTTGGCGGATTCGTAAATAGCCGTGATCTGCGGGACGCCCACACCAGCCACCACGCGGGTGGTGCAAATGGAGCCCGGTCCCACGCCTACTTTGATAGCGTCGGCACCGGCGTCGATCAGGGCCTGGGCGCCTTCGCGGGTGGCTGCCTGGCCGCCAATGATGTCCACATGGGCTGCGGATTTTTCGCTCTTCAGACGCCGGATCATTTCCAAGACACCTTGGCTGTGTCCGTTGGCCGTATCCACGAACAAGGCATCGACTCCCGCGTCCACTAGAGCCATGGCACGCTCGTAGCCGTCACCGAAGAAACCAATGGCGGCACCCACACGCAGGCGGCCCTCGTCATCCTTGGTGGCCAAGGGGTACTGCTCCGCCTTGGCGAAGTCCTTGACGGTGATCAACCCGCGCAGCACGCCCGCATCGTCAACGAGCGGCAGCTTTTCAATTTTATTGACAGCAAGCAAATGGGAGGCGTCTTCACGGCTGATGCCAACCCTGCCGGTAATCAGCGGCATGTGCGTCATAACATCACGAACCAGGCGCTGTGAGTATTCGCTTTCCGGAATGAAAACGGTGTCGCGGTTGGTGACAATGCCCACCAGGCGTCCGCCGTCGTCAATGACCGGCAGTCCTGAGACCCGGAAGCGGGCACAGAGCTCATCCAGGTCAGCGAGCGTGACGTCCGGGGCAACGGTGACGGGGTTGGTGATCATGCCGGATTCGCTGCGCTTGACCAGATCAACTTCCTGCGCCTGACGCTCAATGGAGAGGTTGCGGTGGATGACGCCCAAGCCGCCCTGCCGGGCCATGGCAATGGCCATGCGGGACTCCGTGACAGTGTCCATGGCGGCGGAGAGCAGTGGAGTGGCCACTGTAATGCGTTTGGAGACGCGCGAGCTGGTGTCGGCGTCGGAGGGAATCACGTTGGTGTGCCCGGGCAGCAGCAGCACATCGTCGTAAGTGAGGCCAATAAAGGCGAAGGGATCATGGATTTCAGGCTGGGTCACGAAGGCTCCTTGACGGGAAAAACCGGTGGGGTGTGCATCCGATGGCCTGTTCGTCATTACGAAGCGGCCCGTGCGTTGCTACCAGTCTAAAACGAAAGCGGCCCGCACCCTATTCCCGGGGAACACCTCATGTGCCAAAAAGGACGGCGCTTGCGGTTAAAGCCGGTGGTATACCGGTGGCTTTAACCGCAAGCGCCGTCCTTTGAGACCGAATTAGTGGCTGTGAGCCGCTTCCTCGTCCTCGGCGGGCTTGTCTGTGACAAGCACCTCGGTGGTGAGCACCAGTGCTGCAATGGACGCTGCATTGCGCAGCGCCGAGCGGGTGACCTTCACGGGGTCAATGACACCGTCGGAAATCAAGTTCCCATACTCGCCGGTGGCGGCATTGAAGCCGAAGCCGTCTTCAAGTTCGCCAACCTTGTGCACCACAACGTAGCCGTCGTGGCCTGCGTTCTGGGCGATCCAGCGCAGCGGCTGGGCAACAGCCTTGCGGACCAGCTCAATGGCAGTTGCTGCATCGCCTGTCAATGCCAGAACCGCAGCATCGTCGTCAAGAGCCTTGGCAGCCTGCACCAGTGCGGAACCGCCACCGGCGACAATGCCCTCTTCCAAGGCAGCACGCGTTGCGGACACGGCGTCCTCAATGCGGTGCTTCTTTTCCTTGAGCTCAACCTCGGTGGCTGCGCCAACCTTGATCACGCCAATGCCGCCGGCCAGCTTGGCCAGGCGTTCCTGCAGCTTTTCCTTGTCCCAGTCGGAGTCGGTGCGCTTGAGTTCAGCGTGCAACTGGGCAACGCGGGCTGTTACGTCATCGGCCGTGCCGGCGCCGTCAACAATGGTGGTGTTGTCCTTGGTGACTGTGATGCGGCGGGCCGTACCCAGCACTTCAAGGCCAACCTGGTCCAGGGACAGGCCAATCTCCGGAGAGACAACCTGTGCGCCGGTCAGGATCGCAATGTCCTGCAGCATGGCCTTGCGGCGGTCGCCGAAGCCCGGAGCCTTCACGGCAACCACGTTCAGGGTGCCACGCAAGCGGTTGACGATCAACGTGGACAGTGCCTCGCCGTCAACGTCTTCGGCAATGATGAACAAAGGCTTGTTGGCGGCAAGCGCCTTTTCCAGCAGCGGCAAAAATTCCTGCAGGTTGGAGATCTTGCCCTGGTTGATGAGAACCAGTGCATCTTCCATGACCGCTTCCTGGCGTTCCGCGTCAGTGACGAAGTACGGGGACAGGTAGCCCTTGTCGAACTGCATGCCCTCGGTCAGGACCAGCTCGGTGGACGTGGTGGAGGACTCTTCAATGGTGATGACACCGTCCTTGCCGACCTTGTCGAAAGCCTCGGCGAGCAGGTCGCCGATTTCCTGGCTCTGCGCGGAGATGGCTGCAACTTCTGCAACCTGGCCCCCGGCAACCGGGCGGGCGTTTTCCAGCAAGCGGGCTGCAACGGCTTCCACTGCAATTTGGATGCCGCGCTTGAGCTCGCCGGGAGCCGCGCCTGCAGCTACGTTGCGCAGGCCTTCCTTGACCAGTGCCTGCGCCAGGACGGTGGCCGTGGTGGTGCCGTCGCCGGCAACATCATTGGTCTTTGTAGCCACTTCCTTGGCCAGCTGTGCGCCAAGGTTCTCGTAAGGGTCTTCCAGTTCCACCTCGCGGGCGATGGTCACGCCGTCGTTGGTGATGGTGGGAGCGCCCCACTTCTTGTCAAGCACAACGTTGCGCCCACGCGGGCCGAGGGTCACCTTTACGGTGTCCGCCAACTTGTTAATGCCGGTCTCAAGAGACTTCCGGGCATCGTCGTTGAATATAAGCTGTTTTGCCATTTTCTAAAGATCCTTTCACGTAAAGACCCCGCGCACCTGACCTAAGAACGGTCCCGGTCGCGGGGCTCTACAAAGCAGTTGACGAAAGTCGTTACTTTACGACGATGGCCAGTACGTCGCGGGCCGAGAGGACGAGCAGTTCTTCGCCACCGGTCTTCACTTCGGTTCCACCGTACTTGGAGTAAATAACGACGTCGCCCACGGCAACATCGATCGGAACACGGTTGCCGTTGTCATCAACACGGCCCGGTCCCACTGCCACAACTTCGCCCTCCTGGGGCTTTTCCTTGGCAGTATCCGGGATAACCAGACCGGATGCGGTGGTCAACTCTGCTTCGAGCTGGCGAACAACAATACGATCCTCAAGAGGCTTAATAGAGACCGACACTTAGGACCTCTCCTTCACACGTAAATTCTTTGGATGGCTGGCAGTCTTGTCCCGCCACTGGTGAAAGCAACCAACCGTCGTCGCGGTGCCGGCGGTGCCCTCATGGCGATCAAGATAAACAGTTAGCACCCTCGGGGTGAGAGTGCTAACTCAGACTCTAGGGAATGCATTAGCACTCGGTCAAGGCGAGTGCCAGATCCACCCTGAAAAGTACGACGGCGGCGGGCCGGGTTTCGCTCATGGCGCACTTGTGCGGGCCCTGCCGGATGCAAAGATGAATCCATGACCGAGAACCTTGTCCACGTGCGGGACCTAAAGAAGTCCTACGGCACCCGGACAGCCGTTGACGGCGTGAGCTTTGATATTGCCCAGGGTGAGACCTTCGCACTGTTGGGACCCAATGGGGCAGGTAAAAGCACCACCATTGAAATTTTGGAAGGGTACCGAAACCGTAGCAGCGGTGAGGTGCGTGTTTTGGGCACCGACCCCGCAACTGGTTCCCTGGCGTGGAAGGCCCAGCTGGGCATTGTGCTGCAGTCCTCCGGTGAGAGTGACGATGTCACTGTGGCCGAACAACTCAAGCACTTTGCCGGGTATTACCCCAACCCACGCAATGTGGCAGCCGTCATTGAGGCCGTGGGATTATCCGCCAAGGCCAACACCCGCATCAGCAAATTATCCGGCGGACAGCGCCGGCGCACCGATGTGGCGCTGGGGATCATTGGCCGCCCCAGGCTTTTGTTTCTGGATGAACCCACCACCGGCTTTGACCCTGAGGCCAAGCGGCAATTCTGGGATTTGGTGAACCAGCTCAAAGCCGAAGGCACCACCATTTTGCTCACCACCCACTATCTTGACGAGGCCGCCACTTTGGCTGACAGGGTCGGGGTCATTGTGGGAGGAAAACTGGTTGACATCGGAGCCATTGGCGACATTGGGGGAGCCGCCGCGAAGGTGCCGCTGGTGCGGTGGCGGCAGAACGGCGTCGTACGCGTTGCACGAACCACGGAACCAGCTGCACTGGCTGGCCGGCTTTATGCTGAATGCGGCGGCGAAGTAGACGGGCTGGAAATTACCCGGCCAACGCTGGAAGACATTTACCTGGACATGGAGGGCGCCAGTCATGACACGCAGGATGCGGCTGCCCGGACCGCGGCAGGGGGTCAGGCATGAGAACGCTGCGTCTTGGCGCCTCCCGCACGGTCCTGGAACTAAAGCTGTACTTCCGGCGGGGGGATTCGGTATTTTTCACGTTCCTCTTCCCCATCCTGATGCTCTCCATCTTCGCCGTGGCATTTAGCACTTCCGGCACTGTGGGTGCGGCACCGGACGGCACCGGCGGAATCTCACTGGCCGCGTTTTACGTGCCGGGGATGGTGGCGGCGGGCATGTTGCTCAGCGGCGTGCAAAACCTTGCCGTGGACATTGCCGCGGAAAAGAGCGACGGTACGCTCAAACGCCTCGGCGGCACTCCCCTGCCGGTCTTTTCCTACTTTATGGGCAAGATTGCCATGGTGTTCATCAGTGCCGTGCTGCAGGTGGTGCTGTTGCTGCTGGTGGCCAGGGTGGTGTTCAACGTGGAACTTCCCACGGAGCCCGACAAGTGGCTGACCTTCGCCTGGGTCTTTGTGTTCGGGGTGATCACCAGTTGCGTGTTGGGCATTGCCCTGTCCACCCTCCCCCGGTCCGGCAAGAGCGCCACGGCCGTGGTCATCCCCATTGTGCTGCTGCTGCAGTTCATTTTCGGGGTCTACCTGAATTTCTCCCAACTGCCCTCATGGCTGCAGAACATTGCCGGCATCTTTCCGTTGAAGTGGATGGCACAGGGCATGCGGGCAGTATTTTTACCCGCGGGCTTTGAGGTGGCCGAGCCCGGGGGCAGCTGGGATTTGGCGCTGACGGCCGGGGTGCTGGGTGTCTGGCTGGTCGTGGGCTTGATCCTTTGCCAGCTGACCTTCCGCTGGATCCGCAAAGACACTTAAAAAGCCCGACGGCGGGCCGCCCCCGGGTTGGCAGTGCCCGGGTTAGTAGTACCCGGCGGTGTATTAGTAGTACACGGCGAGCGGGCCGCGGGGACCGTCAATGACGTGCACGGGGGTGTCAAAGACGCGGCTGAGCACCTCATCAGTCATGATTTGCTCCGGCGGGCCAAACTCCACCACCAAACCGTCCTTGACGGCGCAAATGTGGTCGGCGTAGTGCCCGGCAAAGTTAATGTCATGCAGAACAATGACAATGGTCCGGCCCAGCTCCCGAGCAGCTTTATGCAACAGTGCCATCATTTGCGCCGAGTGCTTCATGTCCAGGTTGTTCAACGGTTCATCGAGCAGCACATGGTCGGTTTCCTGCGCCAGCACCATGGCAACGTAGGCGCGTTGGCGTTGCCCGCCCGAAAGCTGATCCAAGTAACGGTTTTCCAGCTCATTGAGGTTCAGGAAGTCGATCGAGCGGCTGATGATCTCCTCATCGGCCCGGGTCAGCCGGCCCTTGGAATGCGGGAAGCGGCCAAAGCCCACCAGCTGGCGGACTGTCAATCTAGCCACGAAATGGTTCTCCTGGCGCAGGATGGCCACAATTTTGGCCAGGTCCTTAGAGGAGGTGCTGGAGACGTCGTACCCGGCAATTTCAATGGCCCCGACATCCAGGCCCAGCAGGCGCCCAATCATGGTCAGCAACGTGGACTTCCCCGCCCCGTTGGGCCCCACCAAGGCTGTGATGCCGCCTGAAGGGATCTGCAGGGTTACCGGACCAATGGAAACTTCACTGCTGTAACTTTTGGAAACATCGGTCAGCGTAATCACAGGCGTCCCTTTCGAAGAATGAAGAAGAGAAAGAGCGATCCGCCCACTGCCTCAATGAGGATGGAAACCACGCCCTGGGCATAGAAAATGTTTTTCATGACGAAGTAAGCGCCCGAGAGCACCACAAAGCCCACCAATACGGCCACGGGGAAGACGTACTTGTGGTCATAGGTGTCTGCAAGCTGGTACGCCAAGGTGGCCACCAAAAATCCCAGAAAGGTCATGGGACCCACCAGTGCAGTGGACGTTGCCATGAGGATGGAGACTAGAAACAACACACGCATCACTTCGGTACGGTGGTTGAGTCCTAAATTGTTGGTGGTGTCGGCACCCAGGGCAATCACATTGAGCCGCTTGCCATTGAGCAGTAACAAAATTCCCGCCCCCAGGCACAGGGGGATGGCGATGGGCAAATAGCTGACGTCGGCGTTGGAGATGGAGCCAAACAACCGGGCGGCAAGAATATCGAACTCGCCGGGGCTCAACAGGCGTTTCATGAAGGCTGAAATGGATCCCAGCCCGCCACCAATGATGATGCCCACCAGCAGCATGATTTGCAGATTGCCGTATTTGCCGGAAAGCAGCCAGCCATAAAGGGCCATGGACAGCCCCACCATGATGAGAATTTGCAGGATGAATTGCCCCACCCCCGCCATCATGACCAGACCGCCTACACCCAGAAGGAAAATAGCGCCTGTCTGCACGGCCACAAACAAGGATTCAAAGCCCATGATGGAGGGGGTAATGATGCGGTTGTTGGTGGCGGTCTGGAAGCTGACAGTAGCCATGGCCTGGCAAATAGCCACAATGGCCATGACCAGGATGTTGGTGCCGCGGAGTTCGGCAATGCGCCAAAATCCGACGGTCCCCACAGGCATGGGGTTATCCCAGGCAAGAAGGCCAAAGGCAAAGCCCACTGCCAAAAATATGAGGATGCCCAGAATAATCCAGTAACGTTTGCGGACTCCGGCTGTGGGCAGAGGCCCGGATTGGCGCCCCGGGTGGTGTTTGCTGATGGGCGCTGTGGTGCGCTGGATCATGGTGCTCTTAGCCACGTCGTCGCTGCTTCAGTAGTAGGGAAATAAAGACGACGGCGCCAACTACGCCAAGAATCAAGGACACGGGGACCTCGAACGGCATGATGATGGTGCGTCCCAGCAAGTCACAGACCGTGACTGTGGCAATGCCCAGGAGGCACACCCACGGCAAATTTCCGCGCAGGTCATCGCCGCGGAACATGGAGACAATGTTGGGCACAATTAAACCCAGGAACGGCAGATTGCCCACGACCACCGTGACCACACCCGTGGCAATGGCAATGAGCCCGGTGCCGAGGAGCATGATTTGGTTGTAATTGAGTCCCACATTCGTGGCAACCTCTTCACCGAGGCCAGCCACTGTAAACCTGTCGGCCACGTAAAACACCGCCAAGCCCACTATGGCAACTATCCACAGCACCTCATACTGTCCCCGCAGCACCGAGGTAAAGCTGCCGGCAAACCAGATGCCCAGGCTTTGGAGCATATTGGTTTGCAGTGCCACGAAGGTGGAAATGGCACCCACGACGGCGCCCAGCATGATGCCCACAATGGGCACTGTCAAGGAGGCCTTAAGCGACACCCGGCGCAGGAACAAGAAGAAAATCATGGTGCCAATGAAGGCTGCCAGCACAGCTCCACCCATTTTAAGCAAAATGCTTGCACCCGGGTTGATGATCATCACTGCCAGCAGACCCAGGCCCGCCCACTCGGTGGTTCCCGTGGTGGTGGGCTCCACAAATCGGTTTTGTGTCAGCAATTGCATAACCAGACCCGACATCGCCATGGCCGCCCCTGCCAGCACCAGCGCAATGGTGCGTGGAATGCGGGTGACGGCAAACATTTCACCACCGTCCTGGCCGCCGAAAATATCGTAGACCCCCGTAAAAAGGGAAAGCACCAGCAAGGCACCCACAATGGCAACGCCTATGAGGAGGCGGGGCTGAAAGAGTTTGCCTTTACTGGCAACGCCCGTGGTGGTCATCGTGCAGCAGTCCTTTCAGAACGTGCCTGAACACAGCGCGGTGGCAGACCTGTCCACAAGGACCTATCTGCCACCGCGGAAAAGTGCGTGAAGCCTACTTGGCTTCGAGGGCGTCGGCGAAGCTGTTCAAAAATTCAGTGTAGGTTTGGATGCCTTCATTGGTGTAGGTATCCGCCGGCATAAAGACAATGTTGCCGTCCTTGGTGGCCGTGACGTTCTTCAAGGCATCGGAGCCCTGGAGCACTTCATTGGCCGGCTTGTACTCGGCGTCTTTGGCGGAAATTGCCGCATCGCGGTCCATGACCAGCATCCAGTCCGGATTGGACTGGGCAATGGCCTCAACGGAAATATCGTCGCCCTTGTGGTCGGTGCTGGACTTATCCAATTCCAGCGCGGGGGTCAGTTCCAGGAAATCAAAGAGCGGGCCCAAGGTACGTCCTGTGACGGGGGCTGCGTAGTTGATCTTGCCACCTGAGGCAATCAAGGCCATGACCGTGTCTTCCTTGTTGTAGGAAGCCTTGACGCGGGCAACAGCGGCATCGAAATCATCGTTGATTTGCTTGGCTTCCGCCTGCTTGCCAAAAACTTCACCCAGGACAGTGGTTTGGCGCTTGAGCTCCTGATCGAACGGCTCACCCTCACGCGGGTCCAGCGCAAGCACTGTGGCGTTGGGAGCCAGTTTTTCAAAGTCCTCCGCAAACCGGGTGAAGCGCTGTCCATTGACAATCACGTCAGGCTCCACGGCAACGATGGCTTCAAGGTTGGGTTCGTTGTGGCTGCCCAGGTCGACAATGGAGGTGTCGGTCTTGTAGGGGCTGGTTGCCGGCATGAGCGCCACGGCGCCTGCCGTGAGCTTGATGTCCCACTGCGCGAGTGTTTCAAAGGTCCTGTTATCCGTAGCCACCACTGACTTCAAGGGCGTGGCAATGGTGTGTGAGCCGCTGTTGTCTTCAATGGTGACTGACGTTGCGGCTCCGTCAACCTCAGACGCGGCCTCCGTGGAGGCGCCACAGGCGGTCAGGGCAAGTACGGCTGCGGTGGCGGCGAACGTCATCAGGCGCGTCTTCAACATCGGTTTTTCTCCAGGTATTTAGCTTAGGCAATCCTTATAAGTGCCTCCACTGAAGGTAGTCCATGGGCAAATAATTGCGCAAGTCATATGTAACGTAATGCCGGTGACGCTCGTCACTCCGGGCCTCGACGCTAGTCTTGGCACATGGCACACGATGGAATTTCTCCGTTACTTACCCCTGACGGCTGGGCACTTTTAGCATCCCTTGGCCCTTACCGTGAGTCGGACTCGCTCAAGCTCAATGAGTCCCTTCGCAAAGCCGGGCACAGCTCGGAATTAGTTGCTGCCGCGCTGACCCAGGCCCGTTTACGTGCCAAGGCCGAGACAAAATTCGGTGAATTTGCCCGGCACATGCTCTTTACTCCGGCCGGCCTTGAACAGGCCACCCGATTGAGCATTGCGGCCCTGCATGCACAAAGATTTACCACCGCCGGAATCACTTCTGTGGCTGACCTGGGTTGTGGCCTTGGTGCTGATTCCTTGGCCATGGCCAGTTTGGATATTAGTGTCACGGCCGTGGAGATGGATGAGGTCACGGCCGCGTGCACCACTGTAAACCTCATGCCGTTCCCGCACGCCCGCGTGGTGTGCGGGCGTGCGGAGGACCAGGATGTCTCAGGCATTGCAGGCATTTGGTTGGATCCGGCCCGCCGCACCACCAATACCTCCGGCACCACCCGCCTGTTTGATCCCGAGGCTTTTTCTCCGCCGCTGTCCTTCGCGGAGAAGTTGGCGGATTCCGGAAAGGCGGTGGGGGTGAAAATGGGCCCGGGCATTCCCCATGAGGCTGTCCCCGCCACGGCGGAGGCGCAGTGGGTGTCCCTTAACGGTGATGTGGTGGAGGCGGGATTGTATTTTAATGCGTTGGCGCGTCCTGGGATCCGTCGCGCCGCGCTTGTCATGGGAGTCAATGGAGCACATGAACTGACCAGCGCAGTGCCCTTTGACCCCAGTGGTCAGAATGTGGAAACCGGGCTGCTGGCCGGCCATCTTTATGAGCCCGACGGCGCCGTCATTCGTGCTGGATTGGTCGCGGACCTGGCGCGCAGCATGGGCGCCCACCTGGTGGATCCACACATTGCCTACCTCTGCTCCGACACCCACGTGGAGACGCCCTTTGCCCGCGCCTACAAGATAGTGGAAGTAAAGCCATTTAACGTCAAGGCGCTTAGGGCGTGGGTCAAGGCCAACAGGATTGGTGTGCTGGACATTAAGAAGCGCGGCGTCTCCACCACGCCGGAGGAATTACGCCGCCAATTGCTCACAGGCTCTGGCAAAGGGCCCAATAAGGCCACCCTGGTCCTTACCCGCATTGGTGAGGAGCGTGTGGCAGTGGTGGTGGAACCCCACTAGCCATGGCTACTGTCTGCGGGAAAAAGCCGACGCTTCGCGCACCAGTTCCGGGCTGGGGCGGATGCCTGTATAGAGCACAAACTGCTCCTCTGCCTGGAGGGCAATGACTTCAGCGCCCGTTATGACGTTTTTGCCGGCTGCCGCGGCCGCCTCAATCAACGGAGTCTTGGCCGGGAGCGCCACCACGTCAAAGACCAGTTGCGCCTGGGCGATGGCGTCATCGCTAAATGACTGCACGGATTCCTCGGCGCCGCTCATGCCAAGGGGTGTCACATTGATCAGCAGGGCGGCGCGGGCCCGCCCCACCTCGGGAAGCCAATTGTAACCATGGAGGGCCGCAAGCGCCCGACCCCGCTCCTCGTTGCGGGCCACCACTGAAACGTGGACAAATCCGGCATCGTGCAGAGCTGCCGCGACAGCCTTGGCCATCCCGCCGGAACCACGTAAAAGAACTGTGCTGTCAGGGTCAACGGCATTGCTGGTCAGCAGACCGGCAATGGCCAGGTAGTCAGTGTTGTAGGCGGTCAGCACGCCGTCGTTATTGACAATGGTGTTAACGGAATCAATGGCCGAGGCGGAGGGGTCCATGATGTCCACCATTTTTATGACGTCTTCTTTATACGGCATGGACACTGCCGCGCCGCGAATGCCCAGCCCGCGGATTCCAGCCACCGCGTGGGCCAGATCGGTGGGGGCGAAGGCCTTGTACATGTAGTTCAGGCCCAGGGCGTCGTAGAGGTAATTGTGGAAGCGGGTGCCAATATTGCTGGGGCGCGCGGCCAAGGAAATACACAGTGTCATGTCTTTATTCAGGATCGGCATGCTTTCATTGTGCCCTGCATTCCTGAACTACAATCAAGAAGCAGCGCAGCGCCTTGCCGTGCCGCACGAGGAATTTCACCATTGCCAAAGGGGCGACGCAGTGCAGATTGATTTCGCAAAATCCGAGCAATCCACGCTGGGATTGGAGTGGGAAATTGCGCTGGTTGACGGCGAAACAGGCGAACTGACGGCCCGCGCCGACGATGTCTTTGCAAATATTTTCGCAGCTCACCCGGAAGTGATGGTCGATGGCGAACACCCCCACATCAAGGGGGAAATGCTGCAAAACACTGTGGAGTTGGTCACCGGAGTCAACCACACAGTCTCCGGGGGCATCGAAGATTTACGTCGCAGTTTGAATATTCTGCGTTCAGCCACCGAGCCCCTGGGCCTTGATTTGCTCTGCGCCGGAACGCACCCCTTCAGCAATTCCCGCAGCCAGGCAGTCACCGACAAGGCCCGCTATGCCAAGTTGGTGGACAGGACCCAGTGGTGGGGCAGTCAAATGCTTATTTACGGGGTGCATGTCCATGTGGGCCTGGATCATGTTTCCAAGGCCATGCCGGTTTTAGATGGTTTGGTCAATTATTTTCCGCATTTTCAAACGCTGTCAGCATCCTCCCCTTACTGGAACGGCGAGGATACTGGATACGCCTCACAACGTGCCCTGATGTTCCAGCAGCTTCCCACCGCGGGGCTGCCGTTCCAGTTCCCCAACTGGACCGCCTACGAGTCCTATGTGGCGGACATGTTCACCACGGGTGTCATTGATGCCACCAATGAAATCCGCTGGGACATCCGCCCCGTGGCCAACCTGGGCACCATTGAAATGCGCATTTGTGACGGCATGTCATCACTGCAGGAAATTGCTGCCGTCGCCGCCCTAACGCAGTGCCTGGTGCAGGACTTTTCCAACACGCTCGACGCCGGTGGCACCATCCCCACCATGCCCCCCTGGCACATTCAGGAAAACAAGTGGCGCGCCGCCCGCTATGGTTTGGATGCCATTATCATTCAAGACGCGGCGGGCAAGGAACGTCTGGTCACCGAGGACTTGATGGAGCTGCTGAACAAGCTGGAGCCCGTGGCCGCCAAGTTGGGCTGCGCCACGGAGCTGGCCGGTGTGGAGGACATTATTAACAATGGCGCCGGCTACCAGCGCCAACGCCGCGTGGCCGCAGCCCACCAGGGTGAGCTGCGCGCCGTCGTGCGTGAACTAGTGGCAGAGATGGCCGCCAACTAGGCGCCCGTGCCAACTAGGCGCCCGCACCATCCACAGGGGCAGTGCGAACCACCATTTTGCCGATGTTGGCCCCGCCCATCATGTCCAGCAAGGCATCGACGGCGTGGTCAATGCCTGCAACAACTGTCTCGTCGTAGGCAATTTTGCCTTCGCTGAACCAGCCGGTCATGAGCTGGTTGAATTCCGCGGCCAGGTCCAGGTGCCCACCCAGGGTGAAGCCCCGCAAGTTAAGGCTGCGGGTAATCATGTTGGCCATATTGTCCGGGCCAGCCTTGCGCCCGGTGGTGTTGTACCCGGCAATGGCACCGCACAGTGCGGCGCGGCCACCGGGGTTGAACATGTCCAGGGCCGCTTCCAAGTGGTCCCCGCCGACATTGTCAAAAAACACGTCAATGCCATCCGGAGCGGCAGCCGCCAGCAGTTCCCGCACGGAACCGGACTTGTAATTGAAGGCGGCGTCATAACCGTACTTCTCCGTCAAAAGCGCAACCTTTTCAGCACTGCCCGCCGAGCCAATGACACGCCCGGCGCCCAACAAACGCGCAATTTGGCCAGCAGCGGTGCCAACGGCACCTGCCGCACCGGAAATAAAGACCGTGTCCCCTGGCTTGATATCAGCAATCCTGCTTAGGCCCACGTAAGCAGTCAGACCCGTCATGCCAAGAATTCCCAGGTACAGCGACAGCGGCACTCCGGGCAGTTCCGGGACAATCTTAAAAGCCGCTGCGTCTTCCTGCACCACGTCGCGCCAGCCAAACTGATGGAGCACCACGGAGCCTACGGCAATGTCCCCGCTGGCAGATTCAATCACCCGGCCAATCGCGCCACCGGTCATGGTCTCAGCCAAGGCATAGGGCGGCGCATAGCTTTTAGCGTCACTCATGCGTCCCCGCATGTAGGGGTCAACGGAAATGAACTCATTGACCACACGGATTTGGCCCGGAGCAAGGGGGGCCAGCTCCACCTGGACGGTGGCAAAGTCATTGGCTGTTGGCCATCCCACCGGACGGGAAGCGAGCTGAATTTGGGTACTGATGGAGTGGGTCATGGTTTGCTCTTTCTCAGGGAAGACGCGGACGCGGTGCCCACGACGCGGCAAGATGCACCGGGTTCCAGGTACCGCCGCCCATGGCATATTATGGACTGACCAGTTCACTATATAGTGAATCGATCAATCCACAAAGCAGGGACCCATGGGACGTATACAGGCCTTTGACACTGAAGCTGTCGTCCGCGCGGCGCGGACGGTGTTTTGGGAGCAGGGCTATGCGGAGGCATCGCTGCCGGATCTGGAGCGCGCCACCGGACTGAGCCGCTCCAGCATTTATCATGCCTTTGGCAGCAAGCGGGGGCTGTTTGATGCAGCCTTGACTAGCTACCTGGGGGAAATCATTCGCCCCAGACTGCTGCCCCTAACTGCACCGACGGTGGCCTCCGGAGCCATTGTGGATTACTTTGCGGGTCTGCGGGAAGCACTGGCACGGCGCGGGACATTATCTTCAAACAATGGCTGCCTGCTCTTGAATGTGGCCGGAGCCCCCATCTCCAATGAGGAGGCTGTCAGTTGCACCATTGCGCAATACCGGCAGGAACTTGGCACGGCATTGCTTCGTGGAATCGCCGCGCACCGCAGTGAGCTCGACCCTGCCGCCCAACAGCAGCTGGCGCTGATCCTCAGCTCCCTGGTCATAGCAGCCATGACACTGGCCCGCGTCGACAACCTGCAATCGCTGGCTACCCTGGACATGGCGCTGAGCCTGCTGGACAGCTGAAAACTATTGGCCGCAGCTACACCGTAATGCTGGTTACCGGCAGGGAGGAGTCCGGTGCGAAATTTAACGCACTCGGAGCCACGCCGCGCATGACGAGCTGCGCGCCCAGGGCCGCGACCATGGCGCCGTTGTCAGTGCACAGGGACAGTTGGGGCACCAGCAAGGTGATGCCCGCCGCTGCACAGCGTTGTTGCGCCAGCTCCCGCAGACGGGAATTGGCGGCCACTCCCCCACCCAGCAGGAGCGTGCCAATGCCCTGCTCACGGCACGCCAGCACGGCCTTGGCGGTGATGACATCCAGCACTGCTTCCTGAAATGAGGCGGCAATGTCGGCG
>JBBSSM010000034.1:0-28398 GCA_038242155.1 Actinomycetales bacterium
CGATGAGCTCGAATTTCGGCTCTTGGTGGTGGATCCGGCTGTGCAGCGCAGCGGGGCAGGGAAGGCAATGGTGGCCTGGATTATGGAGCGTGCCAGGACGTTGCCCGGCATTGCGGCCGTTAGCCTGACCACCGGGGATACATGGCACACGGCGCACTCGCTGTACCTACAACTTGGATTCAAGCGGGTGCCGGAGCGGGACTGGATCATTCCGGAGAACGGCAAGATGCTGCGCGTGTATCGGATGGGCGTGGGATCGCGCTGAGGTCCGCGCGCCGTCAAGCAGCAGGTGGGAACTGCACGGGATTTTCCGTGCTGCCACGCGGGATAAGCTGGTCTGGACAACTTTTTTCTTTTGTGTAGGGAGATCCATGGCTGCGATCAACCGTGACGACGTGGCGCATTTGGCGCAACTGGCTCACATCGAGATGAGCGATGACGAACTGGACCGCATGGCCCAGGAACTGGCAGTGATTGTGGATTCAGTCAAGAGCGTCAGCGAGGCTGCCGGCAACGACGTGCCCGCCACCTCGCACCCCATTCCACTGACCAACGTCATGCGCGAGGACGTGGTGGGCCACGTGCTCACAGTGGACGAAGCGCTCTCAGGTGCCCCCGATGCGGCCCTTGGCCGTTTCAAGGTGCCGGCAATTTTGGAGGAAAGCTAAACCATGACCGCCAATGAACTAATCCGTTCCAGCGCCGCCGTCATGGCCGCCAAGCTGGCCACCGGTGAAATCACCTCCGTTGAGCTGGTCCAGGCCCATGTGGACCGCATTGCCGAGGTCGACGGCGGTGAGCGCGGCGTCAACGCGTTCCTGCACGTCAACGCCGACGAGGCGCTCGCAGTAGCCGCCGACGTCGATGCCCGCCGCGCCGCCGGTGAGGAGCTCCACGAGCTGGCCGGTGTGCCGATCGCCATCAAGGACCTGATCGTCACCAAGGGCCAGCCCACCACGGCCGGGTCAAAGATCCTCGAGGGCTGGATGAGCCCCTACGATGCAACAGTCATCAAGAAGATCCGCGCCGCACGCATGCCCATGCTGGGTAAGACCAACCTGGACGAATTCGCCATGGGTTCCTCCACGGAGCACTCCGCCTATGGCCCCACCCGCAACCCTTGGGACCTGGACCGGATTCCCGGCGGTTCCGGTGGTGGCTCGGCAGCGGCAGTGGCAGCGTTTGAAGCTCCGCTGGCCCTCGGCACGGACACCGGCGGTTCCATCCGTCAGCCCGGCGCCGTCACCGGCACCGTCGGTGTGAAGCCCACGTACGGTGCGGTGTCCCGCTACGGGGCCATTGCCATGGCGTCGTCGCTGGATCAAATTGGCCCGGTTTCCCGCACAGTTTTGGACTCTGCGCTGCTGCAGGAAGTCATTGGCGGCCACGACCCCCTCGACTCCACCTCACTCACGGATGCCTCCACCGGCCTGGCCGACGCCGCCCGCCTGGGCAACGTTGCGGGCATGAAGATTGGCATTATCAAGGAGCTCCACGGCGAAGGCTTCCAGCCCGGCGTCGAGAACCGTTTTAAGGAATCTCTGGAACTGCTGCGGGGCGCTGGTGCTGAGATTGTGGAGGTGTCCTGCCCCAACTTTGGCTACGCCCTGGGCGCCTACTACCTGATCATGCCCAGTGAGGCCTCCTCCAACCTTGCCAAGTTCGACGGCGTCCGCTTTGGTTCGCGCACCCTGCCAGCCGGGGGTCCGCTCACCATTGAGCGCGTCATGGGCGCCACCCGTGCCGCAGGCTTTGGCGATGAGGTCAAGCGCCGCATTATTCTGGGCACCTATGCCCTCTCCGCCGGATACTACGACGCCTACTACGGTTCGGCACAAAAGGTGCGCACCTTGATCCAGCGCGACTTTGCCGTAGCGTTTGAGCAGGTGGACGTTTTAATTTCGCCCACCTCTCCCGTGACCGCGTTCAAGCTGGGCGAGAAGCTCGATGACCCGCTGGCCATGTACTTGAACGACATTGCCACCATCCCGGCAAACCTGGCCGGCGTCCCCGGTCTGACCCTGCCCGGCGGCCTGGCCGACGAAGACGGCCTCCCCGTGGGCATCCAGTTCCTGGCACCGGCCAGGGAAGATGCCCGCCTGTACCGGGTGGGTGCCGTGCTGGAATCCCTGCTTGAAGAGCAGTGGGGCGGCCCCCTTTTAGACAGGGCCCCGGCACTTGAAAAACTGCTGGCTGAACGTGTCGGCACTGCAGCCCAGGAGGCTAACTAATGAGCGTTGACACCATCCTCAGCTATGAAGAGGCCCTGGAAAAGTACGATCCCGTCCTCGGTTTTGAAGTGCACGTGGAATTGAACACCAAGACCAAGATGTTCTCCTCCGCCCCCAACGTCTTTGGCGACGAGCCCAACTCCAACGTCAACGAGGTGGATCTGGGCCTGCCCGGCGTGCTGCCGGTGGTCAACAAAAAGGCAGTGGAGTCCTCGATCCTGATCGGCCTGGCACTGAACTGCAAGATTGCCCCGCACTGCACCTTTGCGCGGAAGCAGTACTTCTACCCGGACACACCGAAGAACTTCCAGACCTCGCAGTATGAAGATCCCATTTGCTACGACGGCTGGATTGACATTGAGCTCGAAGACGGCACGGTGTTCCGCGTGGAAATCGAGCGCGCGCACATGGAGGAGGACGCCGGAAAGCTGACCCACATGGGTGGTGCCACCGGCCGTATCCAGGGCGCGGATTTCTCCCTGGTGGATTACAACCGCTCAGGCGTGCCGCTGGTGGAAATTGTCACCAAGCCCATTGAGGGTGCCGGTGCCCGCGCGCCCGAACTCGCCAAGGCTTACGTCGCGGCCATTCGCGAAATTGTCAAGAACCTGGGTGTTTCCGACGCCAAAATGGAGCGCGGCAACGTCCGTTGCGACGCCAACGTTTCCCTGCGCCCCTACGGCCAGGAGAAGTTCGGCACCCGCACCGAGACGAAGAACGTGAACTCGCTGCGCGCCGTCGAACATGCCGTGCGTTTTGAAATCCAGCGCCACGCCGCCGTGCTGGACTCAGGAGTCTTGATCACGCAGGAGACCCGCCACTGGCACGAGGACACCAAATCCACCACCTCGGGCCGCCCCAAGTCCGATGCCGACGACTACAGGTACTTCCCGGAACCGGACCTGGTGCCCATTGTCACCAGCGCCGAGTGGGTTGAGGAGCTTCGGGCCACCTTGCCCGAGCCGCCGGCTGAACGCCGCAAGCGCCTGCAGGCCGACTGGGGCTACTCCGATCTGGAGTTCCGCGACGTGGTCAACGCCGGGCTCATGAGCGAAATTGAAGAGACGGTGGCCGCCGGTGCCTCTGCCGCAGCGGCCCGCAAGTGGTGGATGGGTGAGATTGCGCGCCGCGCCAAGCTGGCCGACGTCGACCCCGCAGCGTTGGGCGTCAGCCCCGCCGTCGTGGTGGAAATTGAACAGCTCATTGCTGCGGGCAGCATCAATGACAAACTGGCCCGCAAGGTCCTCGATGGTGTTTTGGCTGGCGAAGGCACACCCACCGAGGTCGTGGCTAAGCGTGGTCTGGCCGTGGTGTCCGACGACGGTGCGCTGCAAAAGGCCATTGACGAAGCCCTTGCGGCCCAGCCGGAGGTTGCCGACAAGATTCGTGCCGGCAAGATCCAGGCCGTGGGCGCCATTGTGGGCGGCGTTATGAAGGTCACCCGCGGACAGGCCGACGCCGGCCGCGTGCGCGAACTGATCCTCGCAACGCTCGGCGTGGCGGGCTAACACCTCGCCAGCAGCGCCCCGTTCCATCCACGGCGCCCTGCTCCGCTTGCGGCGCCCCGTCTACGGGGGGCCGCGGGCGGAGCAGGGCGCTTTGTTGGGAGTGGGCGCTGGCAGTGCTGTGGACGCCAATCCAGCTAGTCGCGGGTCAGTTCCGCCATGACATCCTGGAGGGCCTGTGCCACGATGACCACGGCTGCCCGACGGAAGTGTTCCGGGCGGGCCAGCAGGTCAATGCGGCGGCGGGTATTAATACCCTGCAGGGGGCGTAACACCACGCCCAAACCCCCCGCGGGATTCAAGGCCGGGCCTGAGGTGTAGCGCGGCAGCAATCCAATGACCTGGCCGGTGGAAACGAGTGCGGCGGCCGCTGAATAGTCATTAATGCGGTGTACCACGTTCACAGGTTGACTGGTCACGGCGCCAATGGCCGTCAGCACGTCGGCGGGGGAATAGCCGGTGCGGCTCGCCACCCACGGGTGCGCCACCACGTCCGCAGGCAGCAGCTCGGGCAAGGCAGCCAGGGGATGGTTGGCCGCTACGGCAATATCCAAGGGTTCATGGGCCAACGGAATCACGCGGACCCGCTCCTTGGGCCATGCGGGGCTGTGGTCCATGCGGTGGGCCAAGACCAGGTCATAGCGTGAGGTGAGGGCCGGAAAGTCGTGTTGCGCCACGTCCTCATCGGTGAACTTCACCCGTGGCGCAGCAGGGAGCTTAAGCTCAGCGAGACGACGGACCAGGGGCGCGAACAGGGCCTGGCCGGCGCTGTGAAAGCCGCTCACCGTGACGGTCCCGCCCACATCCTGCTGATAGGCGCCCAGAGCGGCCTGCGCTCCAGCCATGGCGTCCAGGACCTGTGCGCCCGCAGCAGCCAGCACCTGCCCGGCTTCCGTGAGCACCAGGTTGCGGCCCTCCTTGCGGGTCAATGGCGTCCCCACCTGGCGTTGCAGGAGTGAGATTTGCTGGGAGACGGCTGACGATGTCACGGAGAACGTCTCGGCCACGGCCTTGACGCTCCCCAGCTCACCGAGCTCGCGCAACATGTGCAGTTGATGCAATTCCATGGAAACAGTTTAGCTTTCACTTAACTAATGATGGAGTGAATGTCGATTGTGCTAAACGATCGAGGCGGCTGTAATGGAGGTAACATTTCAGGCAGATAAGGAACCCCCATGAAAGCCCTTTATAAATCAGGTCCGCACGCCGGGTTCGAACTCGTTGAACGCCCCGAGCCGGAGGCCGGGGCCCGTGAGGTAAAAATCCAGGTACACACCACGGGGCTGTGCGGGACGGACCTGCACATTCAAGCGTGGGATGCGTGGGCTGCGGAAACCATCAATGCCCCGCTCATTGCCGGTCACGAATTTTATGGTGAGGTGGTGGCCGTGGGGGCCGATGTACTCAGCGTGCACGTGGGTGACAAGGTCTCAGGCGAGGGCCACGTGGTGTGTGGCACCTGCCGCAACTGCCGTGCCGGACGCCGCCAAATGTGCATTAACACCCAGTCGGTGGGTGTGCAGCGCGACGGCGCCTTTGCGCAGTATGTGGTCATTCCCGAATCCAATGTATGGGTCCACAAGGATCCTTCCATTACTCCCGAACTTGGCGCGATTTTTGATCCGCTGGGTAACGCCGTCCACACGGCACTGAGCTTTGGTTTGGTGGGCGAGGACGTGTTGGTCACGGGAGCCGGACCCATTGGTCTAATGGCCGTTGCCGTGGCACGCCACGCCGGCGCCCGCAAAATTGCCATCACTGACGTGTCGGAGCCGCGCCTGGCCATGGCATCGGCCATGGGCGCGGATCTTGCCGTAAACGTCGCCACCACCAGCTTGCAGGATGCGCAGCAGCAGCTGGGCATGTGCGAGGGCTTTGACATTGGGATGGAAATGTCAGGTCATCCCACGGCACTGCCGGAGATGATTGAGAATATGAATCATGGCGGACGGATTGCTTTATTGGGCCTGCCCAGCGACCGTATTGACATTAACTGGGGCAAGGTCGTCACGCACATGCTCACACTCAAGGGCATTTATGGCCGCGAAATGTTTGAAACGTGGTACGCCATGTCTGCCATGCTGTCCTCCAACCCGGTGCTGCGCCAAGCCGTAGCCTCCGTGGTCACTGATGTCCTGCCCGCCACTGAATGGGAGCAGGGGTTCAGTATTGCCCGTTCGGGCCGCGGCGGCAAAGTGGTCCTTGACTGGTCAGTTTTCTCCTAGCCGAACAATCTTTCCCGCAATCGCAACCGCAACTGTAAAAGGAACGTCACCCATGTACACCTCACTAAAAGATGCCCTTGGCACCGAACTCGACGAGATCCGCGCCGCCGGGCTGTTTAAAACCGAGCGTAAAATCACCTCGGCGCAGTCCAGCCATGTGCAGGCCGGCCCCCTCGACGGTGCCAGCGCGCCCGTACTGAACTTCTGCGCCAACAACTACCTGGGTCTGGCTGACCACCCCGAAATCATTGCGGCCGCTAAAAACGCCCTGGACAGCCACGGCTTTGGCATGGCCAGTGTGCGCTTCATTTGCGGCACCCAGGACCTGCACCTGGAACTGGAAGCCGCCGTTTCGAAGTTCCTGGGCACCGAGGACACCATCTTGTTCTCCTCCTGTTTTGATGCCAATGGCGGCGTTTTTGAATCACTCTTTGGGGTCCAGGATGCCATCATTTCCGACTCCCTCAACCACGCCTCCATCATTGACGGCATCCGCCTGTCCAAAGCCGCGCGCTTCCGTTACGCCAACCAGGACATGGCTGATTTGGAAACCCAGTTGCAGGGCGCTGCTGCCATGAACGACGGCGCGGGGGCCCGACGCACCATCATTGTCACCGACGGCGTGTTCTCCATGGATGGCTTCCTGGCACCCCTGGAAGCCATCTGCGATCTGGCCGAGCAATACGGTGCGCTGGTCATGGTCGATGACTCCCACGCCGTGGGTTTCATGGGCGACACCGGCGCCGGCACTCCGGAGCACGCGGGTGTTTCCGACCGTGTGGATATCTACACCGGAACCTTTGGCAAGGCACTGGGTGGCGCATCAGGTGGTTACGTTTCCGGCCGCGGAGAAATTGTCGCCCTGCTGCGCCAAAGGGCACGCCCCTACCTGTTCTCCAACTCCCTGGCCCCGTCCATTGTTGCCGCAACATTGCAGGCCTTGGAGCTCGTGGCGGGTTCAGCCGAACTACGCAGCACCTTGTTCGACAACGCGGCGCTTTTCCGCCGTCGCATGAGCGAGGAGGGCTTTGAACTGCTCCCCGGTGAGCATGCCATTGTGCCCGTCATGTTCGGTGACGCCGTCGAAGCGGCACGGGTGGCCGATGCCATGCTGGCCCAGGGCGTCTTTGTCACGGCGTTCAGCTTCCCCGTGGTGCCCCGTGGTGCCGCCCGCATCCGGGTCCAGCTCTCTGCTGCCCACAGCGCCGACGACGTCGAAGCGTGCGTGAGTGCGTTCGTCGCGGCCCGCGGACAAAAGTAACGTCCGGGCCGTGCATGGCGCTGTCATGGCAGGATAAAACCATGACGTTGGGCTGGGACATTCGCGCACGGGTGCAGTTTGAAGGCGACGCCCATGTGCAGGAGGACGTCTGCGGCTTTAATGGCCCCAATGCGTGGATCATTGACGGCGCCACCACCGTGCTGGAACCGCTGGGCCTGCCCGCCGCCTCGGATCCGCAGTGGCTGGCCCAGCATTTAAACACGGCGCTGGGGGAGGGGACGCAAGAGGATGGTGTGCGCTCGGTATTGGCCGGGGCACTCACCACCATTGACCAGCTGGCGGCACCCCTGGTGGGCTCCGAACGGGTGCGTTTTCCCAGCGCAGCGATCTCCGTGGCTCAGCTCAATGCCGCCGGGGTGGAGGTAGCCAGCCTGGCCGACTGCACAGTGGTGGTGAAAACCCACGACGGCGCCGCTCATGTTGTGCGGGCCACGCACGCCGATGCGGGGGTCGATGCTGTGAGCGCTGCGCAAGACTCCGGCGAAACCAGACGCAAGCTGCTGCGCCGCGATCGCGAACTACGCAACACCCCGGGGCGATTGTGGGTGGCAAGGCGCGAAGCGGAAGCGGCCCATCACGCTGTGGTGGTACAGCTGGGCCGACCCGAACTTATGGTGCTGGCAAGCGACGGCGCCTGGCGCGCCGTCGAGCTGGGAATTGTCAGCGGGCCGGAAGAATTTCTGGCCCGCACGGCCACTACGTTGGGCGCATTGGGGCTGATGCATGACTTGCGGTTGCTGCAGGAACAAATCGGCGAAGTGTCCGACGATGCAACGGTGCTTACGCTGGCACCGCAGCAACAGTCCGGCTAACTACTGGCTCCGGACGCCATGACGCCCAGGCCCAGAATGGCCAGAATGGCGCTGCTGGCACGCTCAATCACTGTATTGACCTTGGGTTTGCGCAGCCATTTCATGATCTTATAAGCGACCACGGCAATGGTGGCGAAATACAGGAAGCCAATGGTCGCCAAGGTCACTCCCAGGATCATGGCTACGGCCAAGGTGTTTTCACCGTCGGGGATGAACTGGGGGACCACGGCTAAGTAAAACAAACCGACCTTGGGATTAAGCAGTGCCGACAGCACCCCCGTGCCATAGCTGGCGCGTTTGGTGTAAACGAGCGGCTGTGCGGTGGTGCCATCTTGAGCAATCCCAGCTTTGGCTGCCTGCCGGGCTTTTAAGAACGAAGACACGCCCAAATACAGCAGGTACAACCCGCCGGAGATCTTAATCAAACGGAAGAGCTCAGCCGACTGTTCCACAATGGCGGCCAAGCCCAAGCCCACCAATGCAGCCCATGCCAGGGTTCCGGTGGCCGAACCAGCGGCAGCACTCACGCCGGCGCCGACCCGATTCAGTGAAATCCGCAACACCAGGAAGGTATCCGGACCCGGCATCAGTGCCAACATGAGGCTTAGCCCGGCAAAGGCCAGCAAGGAAACAAAAGTCATAACCTCCATTCTCAGGTGCCCGGTCACAACGGCGCAAACCGCGCCCCCGGCTCCGCTTACGGCACCCCGTTCCCCCTGACGCTCCGGCCCCGGCGCCCCGTTCCTCCTGACGCACCCCTTCTACCGAGCGCCCCTACGCGGAACGGGGCGCCCTCGGCGGTGCACTCCGTTCCTGAGGGAGACCTGCTGCACGGAGCAGGCTTTCAAAACTCGTGCGATTGCGCATTTCCTCCCATGTCCACCGCACAAACTTCACTCCCTGGGCGCGGATTTGATCCTCACGCTTTTTTTCGGCCAGAAGTCTTTGCGCAAGGGTTAACCCGCCGCCCCAATCGGAGCGCAGGTACTTACCCATGCCATCGAATTCACCCACAGTGCGTTGTTCTTTGAACCAGAAATCGACAAACGCATTGCTGCCGTCACGGAGCGCAAATCTGTGTTGCAAGACAGGTGTTGGAAAGCCCAGCTCATACATGTGGGCCCGGCTGAGGGATTCACCGGCAGAGCCTGAGAGCCCTGAACTGAAGTTAATGACGGCCATTGCCCGACGGTAGGCCGCTTGGGTCGGCAAAAGTTCTGCAGCAGCTGCCAGCTCAGAGTGCAGCAAGGGCTTACCTTGCGGAGTGTCGTTGGACCATGAGCAGTCCAGCTGGGAATGTGCAGTGTTGGCAGCAGCGGAGGTGAAAAAGTTCACCTGGTTGCGTTCACGCACCATACACAGGCTGGAATCGCATACGGCAACAGCCTCAGAGAACGGTAGGGAAGTGATGAGCCTCATGGTGGTGGTTAACTTATCGGTGACGAGCACGGGTCCACACCGGACAAGCTCGGTGGATAAGGACCCGCGGTGGCGCACAATGGTGTTGCGACTGCGACCGCCAGCTGTGGCTTCCGTAATAATGTGCATTTTTCTCGGTACCCCAATAATCCACAGCCCCCAAATGAGTGCAGCCGTGGCATGGCAGAAAACCGGCTGACGCTCTGTAAGGTGCTGCAGGGATTCGGCCCAGAGGCCATAACGGGTACGAGCATCCAGTTGTTTCCACTCTTCACCGCTGACATAAATGCCACGTCGTACACGCACCAACTCGCCTTTGTCGCTGCGCTTGGCGAGCGTACGGGGTTCCTGTCCCAGCCGCGCCACATCCGCGGCCCGGATCAAGGGAGGAAGTCTGTGAAGATTGCTCATGAACTTAGCGTTCCATCCATTGGCACTACTCACCAGAGCCGCACCAAATCTGTGGATAACCCCGGCCGGAGGGCAGACAGGCACCAGGCGCCCGGCTCCGCCCCAGGCGCCCGGCTCCGCCCCAAGCGCCCGGCTGACCGGGGGCCGCAGGCGGAACGGGGCGCCGTAAAAATAAGGAAAACGCTGCAATGATTGAATCTGACGTTTTCTACCTGCAAACGATCATTACATGGTAATATTGCGTGCACTAGACCAACTCCGCCGGGACGCCCCGTGATCTCGACGGAGCCCAGCGAAGGAGTATGCGCAACATGACTGAAAACACCCCGCTTGGCCATTTCATGGACGCTGAACTTAGCAGTCAGCCCGAGGTATGGGCACAGGCCATCGCCCAAGCGAAAAGGGAGAGCCTGCTGCCCGCCGACGGTCAGCGTGTTGCAGTCATTGGTTGCGGAACCTCGTGGTTCATGGCGCAGAGTTATGCGGTGGCCCGGGAAAGCGCCGGCAAGGGTGTCACCGATGCGTTCGCCGCCTCGGAGGCGCTCCTGGGTGCTGAGCGCCGGTACGACGCCGTTATTGCCATCACCCGCTCGGGCACCACCACGGAGGTGCTGGAAATCCTCACGAAGATCAAGGGCACCGTGCGCACAGTTGCCCTGGTGGGTGACACCGGCTCGCCCATCGTGACGTTGGCGGACGCCGTCGTCGAACTTCCGTACGCCGATGAGCGCTCAGTGGTGCAGACACGTTTTGCCACCACAGCCCTGACGTACCTGTTGACAAGCCTGGGGATGGACCTCAGCGACGCCGTTGCGGACGCCAGGGCCGCCGTGAGCGCGCCGGTGGAGCAGGACCTGATTGACGCCGAGCAGTTCACCTTCCTGGGCACGGGTTGGACGGTGGGTTTAGCCCATGAGGCGGCGCTGAAAATGCGCGAGGCTGTGCAGGGCTGGACGGAGTCGTACCCCGCGAAGGAATACCGTCACGGCCCCATCTCCATTGCCGCGCCAAACCGCGTGACGTGGATGTTTGGCGAACAGCCCGAGGGTTTGGACCGCGAGGTCGTCAAGACGGGTGCGCGCTATATTAACACCCCGGCCCATCCGCTGGCGGAGCTGGCCCGCGTCCACCGGGTCACGTTGGAGCGTGCCCGCGCCCGCGGCATGAATCCGGACCTGCCGCGGAACCTGAGCCGCTCAGTCATTCTCGAGGGCTAATGTCCCCGGAAAATGCTCCCAAGAACGTTTCCACCCATCACCGCACACCGGCTGCCGGCACCCCACAGGCAATTCTGGCCTTCGACGTCGGTGGCACCGACATGAAGGTGGGCATGGTGCGCCCGGGACCGGCCGGAGTGAACATCATCGATCTGCAACGCCACCGAACCCCGCTTGCCGGCGAAATCCCCAATGAAAGCCCCGGGGAAAGGGTGTGCGCCCGCATTGTGGAACTCACCGCCAGCTACCGGGCAGCACACCCGGACATGCACATCAACGCCGTGGGGGTGACGGTGCCGGGGATTGTGGATGAGGAGGCCGGCATAGGTGTCTACTCGGCCAATCTGGGCTGGCGGGATTTTCCGTTCACAGCCACGCTGACATCGGCGCTGGGTGTGCCGGTGGCCTTCGGGCACGACGTCGGCATGGCTGGCGAAGCGGAATTCCGCCTCGGTGCCGCCGTGGGCAAGAAGGATGCCCTGGTTTTGGTCATTGGCACCGGGATTGCCGCAGCCGTTTTATGCGATGGACACCGGGTGACTGGCGGTGGCTACGCCGGCGAAATTGGCCACGCCCTGGTGCCCGCCCCGGATGGCGGCATGGCCATCCTGGAATCCCTGGGCTCAGCCGGTGCCATTGCCCGCCGGTATGCGGAGGCCAGCGGCGCGGCAGTTGCCGGTGCACGCGAGGTCTTGACCCGGGCGGGGGAGGGCGACGCCGTTGCCGCCCAAATCTGGACCGAAGCCATTGACGCCCTGGCGTTCAGCATTTCCCAGTGCGTTTCCATTATGGGCACTGAAACCGTGGTGCTTGGCGGCGGCCTCGCCATGGCAGGTCCTGCCTTGTTTGAGCCGCTGGCCGCGCGCGTGGACCAGCTCCTGACCTTTCAACGCCGCCCGGAATATGTGCCGGCAGCGCTGGGGGAAAACGCCGGTCTCATTGGTTCGGCATTGCAGGCCCGCAGTTTGTCCGAGGCGCCCGCATGAGTCAGCTGGTGCTCACCGTGACCCCCAACCCGGCCGTGGATGTCACTTACACGGTCAATGGCGTGCACCTCGGTTCCTCACACCGCGTGCCCACCCCCTTGCACCGGGCAGGCGGCAAGGGGCTCAATGTCTCGCGCGTGGCACATCAGCTGGGTTTTCCCACGCTGGCCATTGCCACGGTGGGCGGGCTCACGGGAGAGCAGTTGCGCCTTGACCTGGAGGCCGCCGGCCTGGCCCATCATTTGGTTCCGGTGGCCGCAGCAACCCGCCGCACGGTGGCCCTGGTGGACACGGCCCACGACAACACCACCAGCATCTTCAATGAAACGGGCCCGCCCCTGACGGGTGCGGAGTGGCGGACGCTGGCCACTGCCGTGGTGGAGCATCTGACGGGGGTCCAAACGTCCGACGGCGTGCTGCGCCCCGGAGTGCTGGTGGGTTCGGGTTCACTGCCGGAGCGGGCACCGTCCGATTTTTATCCGGCACTGGTGGCCCTGGCGCACGACGCCGGGGTCCCGGCCATCATTGACACTTCCGGCAGCGCGCTTCTGGAAGCCGCCAAGGCAGGAGCCGACCTGCTCAAGCCCAACCATCATGAGCTCCTGGAAGCGGTGGGGGAGCCTGACCTGGCGGCAGCGGCACGCAGGCTCATGAAGCTCGGTGCCCGCCGGGTGCTTGTCAGCGTGGGCGCCGACGGCATGCTGGCCTTCGAAGCCGGGCAGACGCGGTACCTCCAGGCCCGTTTGCCGCAGCCGTTGAGTGGCAACCCCACGGGGGCCGGGGATGCAGCGGTGAGCGCGGCCGCCGTCGCACTTGCCCGGGGTGAAACGCAATTGCGGGAGATTTTACGCCAAGCAACGGCGTGGAGCGCTGCCGCGGTGCTCATGCCGGGGGCCGGGGAAATTTCCCCCGAACACGCCCGCCTTGCCCAACAATTAATCGTGACAGAGCACTAAGGACATTCATCTCATGGTTTTGACAAACACCCGCCAGATCATGAAATGGGCCGCCCATGCCGGAGCAGGTCAGGGCGCCTTCAACGTCATCCACTTGGAAACCTTGGAAGGGCTCATTGGCGGGGCGGAAGCGGCGAATAAGCCGGTGATCCTGCAAATTTCACAAAATTGCGCCACGTTCCACGGGGGTTTGGAACCCGTTGCCGCAGCCACCCTGGCAGCCGCCCGTAAGGCCTCCGTGCCGGTAGCCGTGCACTTGGACCATGCCGTGGACGAGGCACTGGTGTATCAAGCCATTGACCTGGGCTTTGGCTCGATCATGTACGACGGCGCCCACCTTGACTACGCGCACAATGTGGCAGCCACAGCCCGGGTCGTGGCGTACGCCCATGCGCGCGGCGTGTACGTGGAAGCCGAGCTGGGCGAGGTGGGCGGCAAGGATGGGGCACACGCGCCAGGGGTGTTGACCGACCCAGTTGAAGCCGCCGCCTTTATTGCTGCCACGGGCGTTGATGCGCTGGCAGTTGCCGTGGGATCCTCGCACGCCATGACCGAGCGTTCCGCGGCGCTGAACCTGGGCCGCATTGCGGAACTTCGGGCTGCCCTGGGCGTGCCGCTGGTGTTGCACGGCTCATCCGGGGTAACGGATGAGAACATTGTGGCAGCGATTGCCGCCGGCATGACCAAGATCAATGTCTCCACCCACCTCAACGGTTTCTTCACGCGGGCAGTGCGCGAGTATCTCAACGCCAACCCGGACGTGGTGGATTCACGGCGGTACCTGGGCGCGGGGCGTGCGGCCCTGGTTCCGGAGGTGGCACGGTTGCTGGCGTTATTTGCCGGCGCCAAAGCAGCCAACTAAACAAGACCGCGGTCCCGCATCAGGAGTGGTACATGAAAAGAACTGAAAGATTGACAGCAATTTTGGACCTCTTGGCCGCTGGCGGGCAGGTGGAAGTTGAGGAAATTGTTGCCAAGCTTGAGGTTTCCCCGGCCACGGCGCGCCGCGATCTTGACTCTCTGGCCCATGAGCGTTTGCTGACGCGAACGCGGGGCGGGGCCACGAGCGGCTCAGTGTCGTACGATCTCCCGGGCCGCTACAACCGCGACGACAATGCACTGCGAAAGCAGCAAATTGCCCATGCGGCCAGCGCCTTGATTCCCAAAGGCGCGGTGATTGGCTTGTGTGGTGGCACCACCAGCACAGCCCTTGCGCAGGTGCTGTCCACTCGTGAAGATCTCATGGAGCACTCTAATAGGCCCACATTGACAGTGGTCACCAATGCCATCAATATTGCCGCGCAACTGGCCATTCGGCCCAACTTTAAGATCATGGTCACGGGCGGGGTGGTGAACCCGCGCTCCTATGAGCTGGTGGGGCCCTACGCCGACGCCATTTTGGATCGCGTGGCCCTGGACTTTGCGTTTATTGGTGTTAACGGCCTGGAACCTGGTGCCGGTCCCACCATTCATGATGAGGGTGAGGCGTCGGTGAACTCCAAGATGGCACGGCGCGCCTCCGAGGCCTACATCCTGGCCGACTCGTCCAAGATAGGGCGGCGGGCGTTTGCCATCATGGACCGGACGCACTTCAGCAATGTTATTACCGACGCCGCCATTACCCCCGCCCAGCTGCAGGCCTTCAAGGAAGCCGGGACACATGTGATCGTGGCACCGGAACTCTAAGGGCCTCGCAAGACCAGGGTCCGTCACCACCCGTGCTTGGGCACATCCAGCTTGGGCATATCCAGCGCGGGCGCGTCCAGCACTGTCGTGTCGGGCGCGGCGGCAGTCCACTGGCTGAAGGCAGTGTCCAGGACATAGTGGTTGCCGTCCTGCACCAGCGTGCGCGTTTCGGCATTGTCGGGGTTGTCCAGTGATTCAAAGTACGCCACCGACCAGTGGAACCAGCGCATGCAGAACAAGCGCATGGTCAGTCCGTGCGTGACACAGAGGGCGTTGGGGGCATAGTCCGGTTTGGCCCATTGCCGGAACAGGGTCTCCATGAACGAGGACACGCGGTCGTACACGTCGGAGCCGGATTCGCCCTCCCGGAACCTGTAGAAGAAATGCCCGTACGCGTTGCGCAGCTCTTTTTGGTCCGCGATCTCCGCCGGGTTTTGGAAATTCGCCCAGTCCTGCTCCCGCAGCCGCGGCTCCTCCAAGGTCGCCTCCACCAGGTCACCCAGCTCCATGGCCTCCAGGGTTTGGTACGCGCGCAGGTACGGCGAAACGTAGACCTGCACCTTTTGCCCGTCCAGCTGCCGTCGCACCTTTTCCCCGGCCGCCCGCGCCTGCTGGATGCCCAATTCGGTGAGCGGGATCCGGTAGTCGGGAATCCTGTTGTAAATGCTTTGGTCAACATTTGCGGCCGACTGCCCGTGCCGCACCATAATGATTTGTCGAGGTCCTCCCATGCCAACGAGCCTAGGCGAATTTCTGCCGCCCGCGGCACGATTGCCCGGCTGACTGAGCCTGTGCCTGCCCTCTTTAGGCACGACGCCGTTGCAGGCCGGCCATGTACGTCACGTCATGCCAGTACTGCGGCGAGATCCCATGACACGGGTGGGAGGTGCGCCGGCCGGGCCGCCGGCCCGGGGGCGTGAGTGCAGCCGGTACCCCATGCCGCGCCGTGTTTCGATCCGCGCGTCCCCGAGTTTTCGGCGCAGGTAGCGCACGTAGACTTCAATGACATTGGAGCCGGGGTCAAAGTCCAGGCCCCACACCCGGCTGAGCAGTTGTTCGCGGGTCAAAACCTGGTCCGCGTGGCGGAAGAATACCTCGGCGAGGGCGAACTCGCGGGCGGTGAGCTCTATTTGCGCCGCCTCGCCGTCGACCAGGATTCTGCGGGTGCGCAGGTCAAGGGTCAGGTCGTCAACACGCAGCCTGGTCGGTTCCGGGTTGTGTTCCGGACCTCTGAGCCTGAGCCGGACGCGGGCGAGCAACTCATCGAAGCCGAAGGGTTTGCGGATGTAGTCATCGGCGCCGCTCTCCAGACCCGTGACGGTGTCAGCGACGCTGTCGCGGGCGGTCAACACCACCACGGGCAGATTGATTTTCTCGGCGCGCAGCAGGCGCAGCACTGTCAGGCCGTCGGTGACAGGCAACCCGAGATCGAGCACCATCAGGTCGAATGCGCCGGTACGGGCGTACTGGTAGGCCGACTCCCCGTCACCGACCACTGTGACGACAAAGCCGTTGCTGTTCAGGCCGCTCTCCAGGAACGCGGCGATGCGGGGTTCATCCTCAGCGACCAGAATACGGTTCACGGGTGTACCCCGGATAGTCGGGCGGCCGCGGCCCGGGTGTCGTGGCGTGGGTCCTGCACTGGCACGAGGGGCAGGTCGAGGGTGAACGTCGAGCCTTCCCCGGGGGTGCTCTCCAGCAGCACCTGCCCGTCGTGGGCGTGCGCGATCGAGGCCACGATGGCCAGACCAAGGCCGGTCCCGTCACCCCGGTGGCCGTAGTCGCTGCGGGGCCCGGCGCGAGTGAACCGGTCGAAAATGCGTGCCGCGTCCTCGGGGGCGATGCCGGTGCCGGTGTCAGCGACGCTGAACTGAAGCCGGTCGGCGGCGGCCCGGACGCCGATCGAGATCCGGTCCCCCTGCCGGGTGTGGCGTACGGCATTGACCGCCAGCTGCATCAACGCCTGGGTGAGGCGTTGGCCGTCGGCGAGCACCGCGTGTTCGGTGACCTCGGACACCGTCCACTGCCGCTCGCCGAGGGCACTGGCCTTGCTGAGGACCTCCATCACCAGGTCGGTCACGTCAACCGGGCGCAGGTTTAGAAAGTCGGGGCGTTCGGCCTTGGCCAGCAGCATCAGGTCATCGACCAGGCGGTTCATCCGCTGCAGCTCGTCCAGTACCAGGGCGAGGGTCCGCGAGTGTTCTGCGGGGTCCTCACTGATCAGCTCGAGGTGGCCGCGGATGACGGTGATTGGCGTCCGCAGCTCGTGACTGGCGTCGTCAAGGAAGTGTTGTTGCCCGGTGAAGGCAAGTTGGAGGCGGTCCAGCATTTGATTGAAGGTGTGGGCGAGGGCGGCGACGTCGTCATTGCCGGTGACCGTGATTCGCTGGTTTAAATCGGAGTCCCGAACGTTTTCGGCGGTCTGCCGCAGCACACGGATGGGGGCCAGGACCCGGCCGGCGATCAGCCAGCTTGCCAGGCCCGCCAGGGCCAGTGCCGCCAAACTGACGACGACCAACACCTGAACCGTGGAGGCCACCCGTGCCATGGCAGGCGCGGTGAACTCGGCCACCACCAGGGCACCGCTGTCCGGGTCGCCCTCCACCTGCACCGGGAAGACCGCATACCGGACCGGGCCGGCGGCGCTGGTCACCGTTCCGGACTCCGGCTGGGTCACGTCGGCGATACGGGCCACAAATGTTGGGTCGGTGTCGAGCCGCACCGGCGGCTCGGCCCGGGCACGGTGCGCGGGCTGGCCGTTGACCAGGCTGAACAGCGTCTCATCGGCGTTGGGCACAATCTCCGCGAGGTAACCGGCGAGCAGGGCGCCGACGTCCTGGTAGGACCGGCCGGTGGCTGGGTCCATTGCCCGCCCGGCGTAGTCACGCAGTTTATTACCCTCGTGGACCAATTCCCGGTCAAATTCCGCCTCGGCCCGCTCGGTCAGCACACGGGCGGCAATGACGCACTGGGCCACCAGGGCCAGCGTCACCAGCAGCATCATCCAGCCGATGATGCGGGTGCGGGCGCTCAGTCCCGGGGTGCTGGACGGAGTATGGGCAGTCACGTCAGCTCAGCTGTCGGTGTCGTCATCAACGATGCCGCCGTCGTCGATGCCATCGTCATCATCGTCGTTGTCCCCCGCTGCCGGCGCCGGTTCCGCGGTGACCCTGGTGGCCCCTGCCGGTGCCACGGGCTCGGCGGGAGCCACGGGCTCGGCGGAGGGTGCGGACGCAGGTGATGGGGGATCCGGAGCTGAGGGGTCGCCGGTGGACGCCGGTGTCCCGACCGGCGGGGCTGGTGCCGGAGTACCTGGCCGATCATCAGCGGCGGGATTGACCATGACTATGCTGCCCAGGTCTCCCGGGGTGTGGTTGAACACCGCTCCGCCGAGGACCCAGGCAGCGGCCAGCAGGAGCGGTACTCCCAGCAGCGCAGCAATCCAGCGATCAGTCATGTGAAGAAGCCTCTCTCCGGAACCTTCCGAACCGGCTGAGCCGGGTATTGGAAGTATCTCAGATGCAGGGCCGGGGCTGAAGCCTTCCGGACTGGAAAGCCCGTACATAAGAGATTTCTCATGCCCGCCCAAGGTAGGGCCAATCCGGGCCGCGCATTCTTATTGGTAAGGAAACCGGTAACTACCGCGGGAGCACTGAGACACATGACGGCTCGAAACCAGCAGCAATCTCCACAGCCCAGCATGCTGAAGCCCAGCATGCTGAAAATACGGGGCGAGACCAACGGCCCGGCGCTGGTGGACGCGGATTCCGTGGCGCCACCGTCCGCCGGCTCGATGCGGTGGGCACGCAGCGTGCTGGCCGAGACCGCCCCGGCTCTGGCCGGGAACCTTGTCGCGGTGCGTGTCCTGCGCGACAGTCCCAAACGGCTGGCCCTCCTGGAGCTGAGCACCGGCCGGGGGCTGGTGCTCAAACAGTATTCCAATGACCGGGGGGTGTGGACCCGGCGGTGGCTGCAGAGGCTGGCCGAGGTGGGCTTTGCCCCACCGGCCCGGTTCGCGGTGACCCGGGAGCAGGGGTGGTCCGCCGCGCACCACACGTTGGTGACGGAGCTGGCGGACGGGAACAGCTGGGCCCACTGGGTGCACGCTGAACCAGATGCCCGCGACGCCGCCGCGGTCGCCGCCGCCGACTGGCTGGCCCGGTTGCAGTCGCTGCAGGTCGCCCTGCCGGAGCGCACCACCCACCGGGCGGGTGCGGAGCTGTGCCGCCAAAGTGAGCTGCTGGCCGGCCAGTATCCGGAGCACGCCACAAGGCTGCTCGGGGTCAGCCGGGCGGCCCACCGGTGTCTGTACCGCAACACGCACGCGCCAAGTGCCGGGCTCGTGGCCTCGCACGGCGACCTGCACCCGGAAAATCTGTACATCAGTGCTGGGAGGCCGCTGGCGGTGACCGCAATCGATGTCGACACCGCGGGGCTGCGCCGACCGTCCTACGACGTCGGCTACGCAGTGGCGCAGCTGCTGATTGTTTCGTGGATGCGCACCGGCTCGTTTCAGGGCGGTGCCTGCGCCGCCCTAGTGTTCTGGGACCGGTGGATGATCCATGGCGGCCCCGACGCCCAGGCGGTGCCGGCCGAGGTGGCCAGGGCACTGGTGCAAAGCCTGCATTTTGAACTGCTCGTCTACCGCACCGGCCGTGACACCCTGGTCCAGCGCTGGCTCGGGATCACCGAGGCGGTGCTGGAAAACGGTGTCCGGACCGTTTTACAAGCCCTGGTTGCAGGGCAGGAGGTCACGCCATGACTGCCGTGCCGATTGCGTTCGTGCACCACGCCAACCAGTTCGTCATCACTGACGGGTACCCCGACCGGGATGGGATCAGCGTCACCGCCGCCGGTTACGACGCGGTCCTGTCATTGCATGTCGAGCTGGGAATCCCGGCGGCACTGCACATTTCCGGGCCAGTATTGGAGGCGATTGCCTGGCACCGTCCGGCTTTGCTCGCCAGGCTGCGTAAGCATCTGGCCAGCGGCCTGATCAGCTTGATTGGCGGCACCTACGGGGAGAACATCATGACCCTCTCGACCGCCCGGCACAACCGCCGGCAGCTGCGCGCCTACCACGAGCTGGTCGAGGAGCTGCTCGGAGTGCCCCGCCAGGAGCTGCGGACCGCGTGGGTGCCCGAACGGGTGTGGAACACCGCCCTGTGCGCGCCGTCGGTGCGCGACGCTGAAAGCACCGGGGTGCAGTATCAACGGGTGCTGCTGGATGACAGGCTCGCCTTCCCGCTGCACGAGGGCCGCGGGTATCCCGGCAGCGCGCGGGAAGCCTTTGACGCGGCCGGACCCTACAGGTGGCACGAGGATGGGTTCCCGTCCAGTGCCCGCGGACGGCTGGACGCCGGGTCGTTGGCACCGTACCGGATCACCGGCGGCGACGGGTTGATTGCCGTCCCGATCGCTTCCCACCTGCGCTACCTGGTGCCACCACACGACCCTGACCATTTGCGGCTGCTCACCGAACTGGCCGAGGACGCCCAATCGGCGCCCGAGGGATCCCTGCTGGTCTTCGCCGATGATCTGGAGCGGGTCGCCGGCGTCGCCGGTTGGGAAGAGGGCCTGGACCGGTACGCGCGGTTCCTGCGCTGGGTGACCGAAAGTGAGGTGCTTAAACCGGTGGTCCTTGATCAATGGTGTGACCGGGTCGAGCCCAGACTTGAGCTGGCTGCGGAGACCGGCACCTACTACGAGCTGGCACACCGGCACGGCGCGGGCGAGGACTACACCGGGTGGGCAGCTGACCCCAGGTGGGCTCCGTACGCCCAGCGCCTCGAGCAGGTCGAAACCGCACTGGAGCAGGCCGAAGCCGAGGGGGCCGACCCGGGGTTGTGCGCGCTCGCCGAACGGCTGGTGCTGCTGGGCCGCCATGAAACCGCCTGGCAGGACCCGCATCCCGACGGCGGGCGGGCCCCGGCCCCATGGGTGCGGGCCACCGCCGCCCACGCCGCTGATGCGCTGCCCGTGCTGGCCGCCGCCAGGTGGGCCGCCCATTCCGGCGTCCACGAGCTGCGGGTACTGCTCACCGACATTGACGGTGACGGTGATGAGGAGCTGGTCATCAGCAGCGACCGGATCTTCGCAGTGCTCTCACCCCGTCACGGCGGCCGAATCACCTTGCTGGTGACCCGCGGCACCGGCCCGCAATCCGTTGGTGTGGTCGTCGTCGGCAACCCGGCCGATCACTGGAACTTCCAAACCGAACTGCACCAGCACATGCAGACCCCGCCGAACCATCCTGGGGCACTGGGCGTGCTGGGCACCGAAACCCACCGCCATGACCTTGGCCGGATCGAGGTCACCGCCGAGGCCGCCATAGTGGAACTGATCGACGTCGAACCGGGCCCGGACCGGGGCCTGACCAAGCGGGTGCTGCTGCGCGCCAACGGCACCGCAGTGGTGGTGTGCGTGCAGCGGGCCGGGCTGCCCGGAGAGCTCAGGACCACCGTGGCGCTGTCCCCGGATTACCCGCAGCTGCTGTACACCGGCAGGCGCGCGGTCAGCCCCATCCAGGGCCGGACGTGGTGGGGCGCCGGCACGGCCGCGCTCGATGCCTGGGTTGCGCATGACCCGGCCGAGAACACCTGCCAGCTGGTCGGCATCAGCCCCGGCACCGACCATGCCCTGGTCGGCGCCACGGACGGGTGTGGGCGTCACCTGCACCTGGTCGTGGGCACCGGCCCCGTCGACGAGCTCACCGGCGCGGCATTGATCGATGCCGCTGACAGCCTGCTGCACCCCACACCCCCGGCGCCAGGTGCCCGGGGCCCAAGCCGGGCAGAAGCAAACCGGGAAACCGACCGTGTTTGAAATTCTGCGCCGCTTTGGTCCCCTCCTTCGCCCTTACCGGGGCCGGCTGTTGCTGGGCGGTCTGCTGGTGCTGGTCGTGGCGGCACTGGAACTGGCGCTGCCGTGGCCGCTGAAAGTCATTGTCGATGACGTGTTGAACCGGCGGGCGCCGGATGGTCTGCTGGGAGAGCTCCTTGGACCGTTGGCCGACTCCCCGGGTGTGGTCCTGGCGATCTGCGCGGTGGCCCTGGTGGTGCTGGCCGCCGTGGCCGCGCTGGTCAGTTACCTGTCCGCCCGGCTGTTGCTGGCGGTTGGTGAACGCATTACCGTTGATTTGCGCACGGACATCTTCACCCATCTTCAGCGCCTGTCGCTGGCGTTCCACGACCGGCAGCGGGTTGGTGACCTTGCTACCCGGCTCAGCGGTGACGTCAACGCCATCCAGGCGCTGCTCGTGGCGGTATTCGCCACGCTGCTGCCCAATTTGGCACTGCTGATCGGGATCGTCCTGATCGCGGTGCTCATCGAACCAGTCTTCGCGGTCTTGCTGCTGTGCGTGGTACCGGCACTGTACGCCGTCGTCCGGCACTACCGCGCTGCCATCAGGGAAGCCTCCCGTGAGGCCCGCACCCACGAGGGCCGGGTGTCCAGCCACGTCACCGAAACCCTGTCCACCATCCGGCTGGTACAGTCCTTCGCCGCCGAGCGCCGCAGCCTGGAACGCTTCCGCACCCATTCCCAGGCCCGGTTGGCAGCCGGACTGCGCCAAGTCGACCTCCTTTCCCGGCTGCCGGCCGCCATTGAGCTGATCTCCCAGATTGGACGTGCCGCCGTCTTGTTCGTCGGGGCCACCATGGTCTTGCGTGGCCAACTGAGCCTGGGTGTGCTCTTGGTGCTGCTGGCCTACCTGGCCCAGGTGTACGGGCCGATGAAAGCCCTGGCCCGGCTGTCCTCAACGATCAGCAAGGCCCAGGCCGGCGCCGAGCGTGTTGATGAGGTGCTGCGCTCCACCGTTGTCGTGCCCGAACGCCCCGACGCTGTGCAGGCCAAACCATTACGCGGCGACATTGAACTGCGCGGTGTGTCATTCGGGTACGAACCGGACTGCCCAGTCCTGCACGAGATCTCCCTGCACGCCGGACCGGGCCAGGTCGTGGCACTTGCCGGCCCCACCGGAGCCGGCAAATCCACGATTGTCAGCCTTGTCCCACGGCTTTACGACGTCACTGCCGGACAGGTGCTCTTGGATGGCCAGGACGTACGCGGACTGACCCTGCATTCGGTACGCAGCCAAGTCGCCCTGGTCCTGCAGGACCCGCTGCTGATCTCGGGTTCAATTCTGGACAACATTGCCTACGGTGCCCCCGACGCCAGCCGCGAGGACCTGCTGGCCGCCGCAGAAGCCGCCTACGTCGATGAGTTCGTCGACCGCCTTCCCCAGGGGTACGACACGCAGATTGCCGAGCACGGCGCATCGCTGTCCGGGGGACAACGCCAACGCATTGCCATTGCCCGTGCACTGGCTGCCGACACTCCCATCGTGGTGCTCGATGAACCCACCAGCGGATTGGACGCGATCAGCGAATCCTACGTATTGGCCGGCTTGGCCCGCCTCACCGCCGGACGCACCGTCCTGGTCATCGCCCACCGATTATCTACCCTGCGCGACGCCGACCGGGTATACGTCATTGACCACGGACGCGTTCTGGACGCCGGAACCCACGCCGAACTCGCATCACGGGCAGGCCTCTACCGGGATGCGAACGAACTGCTGCTCGCCCCCTGAACTACAGCGCCTCCTTGGCTTGAGCCTTGGGCTTTGGGTTTTTTGCGTGCCGGTGTTCGACGTCGGCTGCATGGTCGGGTGCAAACGTAATGTCATCGAGCGGCGGACGCTCGTAGCCGCCCGACGGCGGACGCTCGGGAATGACGACCGCTTCCCGGTTCATTCGCTCGTACGGCACGCTCGCGAGCAGATGAGCGATCATATTGATGCGCGCACGCCGCTTGTCGTCTCCGTCAACCCCCACCCAGGGTGCTTCGGGAATGTCAGTGTGCACCAGCATGGTGTCCTTCGCCCGGGAATAGTCCTCCCATTTCGTGATGGAGAGCATGTCATTGGGGCTTAGTTTCCAGCGCCGCATAGGGTCGTCGGCACGGGAACGGAAACGGTTTTCCTGCTCAACGTCGGAAACGCTGAACCAGTACTTCAATAAAATGATGCCGTCTTCAACCAGCATCCGCTCGAAGATCGGCGCCTGGTGGAGAAAGCGGTGGTACTCCGCGTTGGTGCAGTAGCCCATGACCTTCTCGACGCCGGCGCGGTTGTACCAGGAGCGGTCCATCATCACAATCTCACCTGCCGCCGGCAAGTGTGCGACGTACCGCTGGAAGTACCACCTCGTCTTGTCCCGCTCACTTGGTGTGGGGAGGGCGACGACCCGCGCAACACGGGGGTTGAGATACTCGGTGACACGCTTGATGGCGGAACCCTTGCCGGCGCCGTCCCTTCCCTCGAAGATCACCACGACCCGGGCGCCGGTCGACTGCACCCACGCCTGCATCTCGACGAGCTGTGCCTGCAGCCGTTTCAATTCGGTCTCGTAAAGTTCCTTGTTCATGCGCGCACCCATGGCAGTTCCTTATCTGGCGATACCTAAAAGACGTTCTTACAGCATCTCATTGAGTGCCGCCGTCGAACAGGTGCGCGGTGTATCCGGCGGTCCTGTGACAGTACTGGCCACCTGCTTCGTCAGGGATTTTTGCTGCGCCATTGTTGACGGGGGCGGCATGATTGTTCATATGACTGAACCAGTACCTGTATTTTCCAAGTACGACGCCGTTGCCCCCGGACCGGTCCCGGCGGACGTTACCCCGGTTGGCGCTACCCCGGCCAGCCAGGGAAGTGGCTCGGCCGCAGCGGAAGGCGGGGTGTCCGGCGTCGACCATCAGGGCTGGGGGAGCAAATCCCGGCGGCGGCTCATTGCGGAGGTGCTGCTGGTGCTGGGCGTCTCGCTGGGGCAGTCGGCCGTGTACTCGGTGGTGTCGCTGCTGGACAAGATCAGCCGGGCGCCCATTTCACAGGGCACGTCCACGCTCAACACGGTGCGGAACAACCGCGAATTTTTTGACTTCACCTACCAACTGCTGGACATTCTCTTCGCCCTGGTCCCGGTCATGCTGGTGTTTTACCTGCTGGCGGAACCGGGGAAATCCGTGTTCCGGCGCATGGGCCTGGACTGGCGGCATCCGGTGCGGGACGGTCTGGGTGCGCTGGCGCTGCTGGTGATCATTGGGGTGCCGTCGCTGGGACTGTACGCTGCGGGGCGGGCGCTGGGGGTGACGACTGAAATCATTCCCAGCGCCCTGAACCAGTATTGGTGGACCGTGCCCGTACTGGTGCTGTCAGCGATCCGGGCAGGGGTGCTGGAAGAGGTGATCCTCAACGGCTACCTGCTGGGACGCCTGGAAAAAATTGGGCTGGGCGTGTGGACTGCCATTGTGCTCAGCGCCCTGCTGCGCGGCAGTTACCACCTGTATCAGGGGTTTGGGCCGTTCCTTGGTAACTTCGCCATGGGACTGCTGTTTGGCTGGGTGTATAAAAAGTACGGCCGGGTGGCCCCGCTGGTGCTGGCGCATGCCCTGGTGGACATTGCGGCGTTCACGCTGGGCCCCGCCCTGGGCTTCGGTGGAAACTAAAGGGTGACCACGCCGTGTTCGGTTTCAAAGGTCACGCTCATGATGCCGGGGGTGCCGCGCGGAGCGATCCACTCCACCGCAACGTCATGCAGCGGCGCCTCCACGGGCTCGCCCAGCCACTGGGTGACGCGTTCGGCACTGCCGGCAATGGTCAAGGAGGCAAGGCGCACCGAGGAAGGCCGGGCCTGGGAGGGGTGCAGGGTGGGATCGCCCTCCCACTTGAGCATGTAGGGCACCTGGGGGTCGGCAATGAGGCCCTTAATGCCAATTTGCTGCCAAATGAGTTCCTGGCCGTCGGGGAACTTGCGATTGCCTGGGACGGCGCTGCGGCCCAAACGCTCTTCAAAGGGTGCCAAATCATCCACGGCAACGCACCAGCCCATCCACCCCCCGCCAGCGGAGGAGCGCGCCCGCACGGCCTGGCCAAACGGGGCCTTGTCGGAAGCGGGGTGATCGAGGCACTCCACAATCTCCACATAATGATGGTCCGTGAGGGGAATAATCATATTGCGTGTGCCAAAGCGCGGGTGGATACCGCCCTTGACCGCCTTGACTCCGAGGGCGGCTGAGATTCGCTCCGTGGTGGCAGCCAATCCGTCTGATTCACTGGCATAAGAAACATGATCCATTCGCATGTGATCATCTTGGCACTTTGTGACCCCGCGCTCGACTTAGCATGACCTTAGTCACATAGGACGTCGAATGTCTGGGTCTGGGCGTGCCCTCAGGGTGGGGCAGAATTGATTCGTGATTGAAGCACCCATAGCCCCGCTGACCCTGCCCACGCCCGCCGCTCAAGCCAACACCATTGTGGCAACCATTGCCGCCGAGTTGCGCGTGCGGCCAGCCCAGGTACGCGCAGCCATTGCCCTCATGGACGACGGCGCAAGCGTCCCGTTTATTGCCCGGTACCGGAAAGAAGCCACGGGCACTTTGGACGATGCGCAGCTGCGCACCCTGGAGGAGCGCCTGCGCTATTTGCGTGAGCTCGAAGCCCGGCGCGTGGCGGTGTTGGAGACCATCCACGGGCTTGGAAAACTCACGCCGCCCCTGCGACGCGCTGTGGAGTCAGCTGTCACTAAATCAGAACTTGAAGACCTGTATCTACCGTACAAGTCCACCCGGAAAACCAAGGCCGACGCCGCCCGCGCAGCCGGACTCGAACCCCTGCTGGATGCCCTTTTGGCCAATCCCAGCCAAGTGCCGGAGGTAGCGGGTGATGCATTCCTCAATGCCGGACGCGGTGTAACCACTGTCGAGGACGCGCTCGCCGGTGCCCGCGCCATTCTCATTGAACGCGCAGGCCAGGATGCTGCATTGGTGGGGGAGCTCCGGGAGCGGCTCTGGAGCAAGGGGGCACTGCGTTCAGCGGTGAAAGCGGGGAAGGACCATGCCGGAGAGAAGTTCAAGGATTACTTTGACTTTGTCCAAGCCCCGCACACACTGCCCAGCCACCGTGTCCTGGCGCTTTTACGCGGCGAAAAGGAAGGGGTGCTGTCCCTGGAGATGGCGGAAGCTGATCCCCGCAATGCCCCAACCCACGCGCAGGTCCGGGCCGCCTATGAAAATGCCGTGGCCCGCTCGCTGGGCGTCACTGACTCCGGACGCGCCGCCGACGCCTGGCTCATGACGGGTGCGCGTCTGGCGTGGCGTACCCGCATCCTGACCCGACTCTCGGTGGATGTCCGGCTGCGCCTCTTTCAAAGCGCCGAGGAAGAGTCGGTGCGCGTGTTTGCTGCCAACCTGCGCGACGTATTACTGGCGGCGCCGGCCGGCAACCGGGCCACGCTGGGTCTGGATCCCGGACTTCGCACGGGCACCAAGGTCGCGGTGGTGGATGGCACGGGCAAGGTGGTGGCCACCGACACGATTTATCCGCATGTCCCCGTGCAGAAATGGCACGAATCCCTCGGCACGTTGGTGCAGCTTGCCCGGAAGCACCGGGTTGAGCTGATCGCCATTGGCAATGGCACGGCCAGCCGGGAAACCGACAAATTGGCTGCGGAACTCGTAGCAGAGCTCAAGCGGCAAAATCCGGACAGCCCGGTCAGCAAGCTGGTGGTCTCCGAAGCCGGTGCATCCGTGTATTCGGCATCAGCGTTGGCTGGCGCCGAGCTGCCCGGCATGGATGTCTCCCTGCGGGGCGCCGTGTCCATTGCCCGCCGCCTCCAGGACCCCCTGGCCGAGCTGGTCAAAATTGATCCCAGGTCCATTGGCGTGGGCCAGTACCAGCACGATCTGACCCCGGCGAAGCTGGAACGTTCGCTGGGCGCCGTCGTGGAAGATTGCGTCAATGCCGTCGGTGTGGACTTAAACATGGCCTCGCCGGCACTGCTGTCACGCGTGGCAGGTCTGGGTCCGCTGTTGAGTGAGAACATTGTGGCGCACCGCAATGCACATGGCCCGTTTGCCAGGCGGCGCGAGCTGCTCAAGGTGGCGCGTTTGGGCCCCAAGGCCTACGAGCAATGTGCTGGATTTTTACGCATCACCGGGGGAGTGGAGCCGCTGGATGCCTCGAGCGTGCACCCCGAGGCGTACGGCGTGGCACGGAAAATTCTCGCCGCAGTGGGCGTCGCGCCGGCCCAAATTTCCGCCGGCGTAGGGGCCGTGACAGCTGTGAACCCGCAGGATTTCGTGGAGGGTGACTTTGGCCTGCCCACGGTGCAGGACATCATTACCGAGCTGCAAAAGCCCGGCCGCGATCCCAGGCCGCGCTTTGAAACCGCCACCTTCGCCGACGGCATTGAAAAAATCACTGATCTGCGGCCCGGCATGATCTTGGAAGGCACTGTCTCCAACGTGGCGGCGTTTGGTGCCTTCGTTGACATTGGCGTCCATCAGGATGGCTTAATTCATGTCTCCGCCATGAGCAAATCCTTTGTCTCCGACCCGCATACGGTGGTTAAATCCGGTCAGGTGGTGCGCGTGAAGGTGCTCGAGGTGGCGCCGGAACGCAAGCGCATCTCACTTTCTTTACGGCTGGAAGACGATGCGTCCGACGCCGTTTCCCCGACCCGGCCCGAAGGTTCCCCGACCCGGCCCGAAGGTTCCCCGGGTCGTGGCCAAACCCCGCCGGGTCGTGGCCAAGCCGCCGGAAAACGGCCGCAGCCTCGACGCGGCGCCGCAACTCCTGCGCCAGCTGCCAAGAGGCCAGCCGACAAGACG
>JBBSSM010000035.1:0-27576 GCA_038242155.1 Actinomycetales bacterium
AAGACATCGGTGACGGCGCACCCGCCAGCTGGTACAACGGTTCCCCTGCACCTGGTACACGGGGACCTTCCGTGATACTCGGTCACGTCAACGCCCTCGGCGGGAACACCGGGGTGTTTGCAGAACTACAAAAGCTCAAAAGCGGCGATGAAATTACCGTGTCCCGAACCGACGGCAGCCTCGCCGTCTTCATCGTCGACGGCGGCGCCCGCTACAGCAAGAACGAATTCCCCACCTTCGAGGTCTACGGCAACACAGAATCCGCCGAACTTCGGCTCGTTACCTGTGACGGCTACGACCCCGCCACGGGCCTGTTTGACGACAACTATGTTATCTACGCCAAACTCAAAACCTGACAATGGTCCTCCCCTGCAAAACAGGAACGGGCACGGATGGATAAGACATGAAGAATCGAAAGCAGGCCCTGGCCGCCCTGGCCATAGCATCGATGCTGCTCTCCGGATGCGCCGCAGCTAGCAGCTCCGTTTCCGATCCGTCAGCGGTTTCCGCGACCGCACCTTCCTCGACGTCACCTGAAACAGGGAACACTAACAGCCACAGCGGCGGCCATCACGGCGGGGGAATCTCCTTGCCCAGTGCCACGAAGGACGGGCCCAGCGATGCTGCCCTGATGGTCTGCGGGGACCAGCCGATGGACAGGCTCACCTCCATCCTGGACCTGAAGGAGGACCCGCACACCATCAACGACTGGGCCTACCAAACCTTCACCTGCACCTACCACTTGAACGAGGGCGCACTGAAAATCTCAGTCCAGGAGGCCGCCGACGAGGCGTCCGCCCTAAACCTTTTCAACGCGAAGCACGCCTTGACCGAAAACGCCACCGCCATCGAAGGCCTCGCGAACCTGGGCTTCCCAGCGTACGAAACCGACGACGGGTCGGCGGTGTTCCAAAAGGATACGTTTGTCCTGCACGTGGACGCCAGAGACCTGCCCGCAACCCTTGGCCCGGAAAACATCACCAGAAACGCCCTGGCATACCAGCTCTCCACCACCATCCTCGCCTGCTGGGTCGAACACCACTGACCCCCTGCCCAACCCGACACCCATTGTCATCGGGGGAAGATTGTTCACATGGTGGGTCAGGTGAGGTGATCAAAGTCGCAGCGTATCCAGGAGATGTAGCGGTCGGCGGAGCAGCGCATAACAGAGCGGGCATTGATGGCGATGGTGCCGCCGAGATTGTCGTAGAGCCGGTCGAACGTGAAGACCTCGGCTGCTTGGGTGATTCGTTCCACCACTGCTGCTGACAGCGGGATTCGGTTGGGATAGCTGCGCATAAATGTTACCGATGTGCGGTCGGGGTTGGCCTGGATGGTGTCTCCACCGAGCAACACTCCATTCCCGTCGGCGCCGGACGCCCAATGTGCAACCGCGCTGCCGGGGAAATGGCCACCTAGCTGGGAGAGCGTGAGCCCGGGCAGGATCTCAAGGGTCCCTGACCATGGGCGGATTGCCGGATCCGGTCGCGAAACCCACTGCAGGTCTGGCTCGGCGACGAGCACCGGTACACCGCCAAGTTGCCGGCTCCATTCCACCTGCACCCCGAACATGTGGGGATGGCTCGCCACGATCGCAGCTACCTCACCCAGCTCACGGACCTGCTGTACGACGTGGTCGTCGAGATAACCGGTTGGGTCCCAAAGCACGTTCCCGGCTCGGGTCCGCACCAGATGGGCCTGCTGGCCGATGCCGACCTTCGGTTCGACGGTAATACTGAACAAATCCGGCTCCAATTCCGTCACACGCGCCCGGTGCCCAGCCGCAGTCAACTCCGAAAGGGTGGTCCATTGTTGGCCGTCGGCGGGCACAAATTGCCGCTCATCAACACAGATAGTGCATACTTCGGCGTTCTCCTCGTGCTCAACAGCACAAGCCTGACAAATCCACATGGCGGTCGCCTTTCCTATGCGGCTTCAATGTGGGCCGCGTTACTGATCATTTTTTCAAGGTACTTGGCGTCAACTGATGGAAGCAACATTGCCGGTGAGTAGTTGGTGAGGTGTACTACTGATGTGGGACGTGCGCCACGAGGCGATTGTTGTTCGAATGGAGATGTGAGACCTTCGTCCGCCGGCACTCCCAGGTGTTGGTTGAAGCTGACGGTGGCTGCGCCCGCGGATTGATATTAAACCTTTTTAATCAGTGCCTGCTCAAATCAAGGAAATATGGGCAGGGATGCGGTGCGCACTCGTTTACGTTCCCCGGCAGTGGGGTTACGGGGTAGCCGTGATGATGCGGCAGGGGTATAGCCGGGTGCCTGACTCGCTGATCGAATGCAAGTGAACGTGGGCAGTGCAGCCAGTGTTTTCCTCGGTGGTTCCACAGCCAGGCTTGAGATGCAGCCACGGCTACATGTGGTTAGGTCCGCCCAATAATGAGGTGCGGCTCCGGGATTGCACCGAGCACCAGGTGGGTGTCAGCGCTGGCGGCCAACCCGGCGTCGTGCGTGACGAGGACGACCGCCGTTTGGGCCAGGGAAACCCGCAACTGCGCCATTAATGCGGCCGACTCGTCCATGCCAAGGTGGGCCGTGGGCTCATCCAGCAGGACGACGTCGGCCCCCGCCACGAGCGTCCGCGCCACCGCGACCCGGGTCCGTTGCCCGCCTGAAAGCAGGTGCCCACCGGGACCCACCCGCGTGTCAAGGCCGTCGGGCAGCTCCGCCAACCACAATCCCAGCCCCACGGTCTCCAGGGCCCGCCTCAGCTCATCGTCCCGGGGCGCACTGGTGGCCGGTCTGGCCAAAGCCAGATTCGCCCGCAGGGAGGAATTAAACAAATAAGCATCCTGCGGGCACCACGCAATCCGGGCAAGTCCCTGCGCGGTTGCAGGCTGTTCATTGAGGAGGTAACTGCCCCTTTGCGGGCTAAGGAATCCCAGCAAAACGGCCAGCAGGGTTGATTTGCCCGAGCCGGACGGGCCACTGACACTCCACCACTTCCCACGTTCGCTGCCCCCACTGAGACCGGCGAAAACCGGCGTCGGCGCCCCGGGGTAGCTGACGGTGACGTTTTCCACGGCCAGGGACCGGACGTCGAGCGTGGAGGCCGCACTTGTGTGACTTTGCTCTTCCAAACCACTGTGAACCGTGGCGGGAGCGTCGAGTTCGGGGAGGATGCGTCTCATGAGGCCTGCGAGCGCTGGAAGTTCACTGACGGCGGCCATGTACTGACCGAGGGGTTCGGACAGGGCGAGCATGAGCAGTGCTGCCACGGCTGCTGCCCGTGGATCCGCCCCGGCTGTGATGGCGAGGAATGCCGCTGCGATGGCCGCCAGGGAGGTGAGGAGGGAAACGAGGCCCTGCCCCAGCCCATCGGCCCATGCCAGACGTCGCAGCGGCCTGGCCACTGTGGCATCACTGCGGCTAAAGCGCGTGGCCTCTGCCCGTCCCACTCCGTTGGCTGCCAGCTGGCTGCCAGCGGCAAAGAGCGTGGTGATGCGTTCAGCCAGCCAAATCCGGTGCACGGCGGCCGCCGCGGAGGCGCGTTGCTGCACGAGCAGGACCAGTACCGGCAGGACCAGGAGACAGAGGGCGCCCAGTACCAGGACGGTGCCTGCTGCTTCCGGCACGAGCAGGAACACCGTGAGCAGCACCGCCCCGTAGCTTACGATGGCCGCGGGGATGGGTACGACCACGCGCGGCACAGCGTCGCGGAGTTCATCGACGTCGGCCACCAAGGTTCCGAGGGCTCCCCCGGAGCGGCTGAGCTTCCCCCAGTGCACCACGGAGGAGCCCAGTGAGTCCCAGAGCTTGAGCCGCAACTCCGCGGCCCAACGGAAGACGGCGTCGTGCGTGAGCAGGCGCTCCGAGTAGCGCAGCAGCGACCGCCCAATGCCGAAGGCCCGCACGCCCACAATGAGTGTCATCAGGTACAGGATGGGCGGCTGGGCGGCTGCCCAGACAATGAGCCACGCCGAAATGCCTGACAGTGCGGCGGCACTGAGCATGGCCAAAGCCGAAACCAACACCCCAGCCATGAAGCGCGGAGAGAGCAGGGGAAGCAGGCGAACATGACGCAGGCCCAGACGTACAGGCACGGGCCGGGACGGTGCCCAGGTTGCGCTCGCAGCCGGCCGGTCAAGCTTTGACGGGGTGCTTGGCGCTGCCCAAGTAGTGACACCCGGAGCAGTGACACCCTGGTAGGCACCGTTGTCGGCGCCCCCCTGATGCGCGCCACCGTTGAGCGCGGCTGCCAGGAATTGGTCGTGGGTTGCCAATACCACGGCGACGCTGCCCTTCAGATCCAGGATTTCAGCGCGGACCGCCTGGGCCGACACGGGATCCAGGTGCGCCGTGGGTTCATCGAACAACGCCAACTCCACGGCGGGGTCCACCGCGATCCTCGCCAGCGCCCGGGCGACGGCCACGCGGCGCAACTCCCCGGGGCTGCAATCCATAACGGTGCGGCCACTGAGGTGCCCGGCATTGACCCGTTCCAGCGCTGTGTGGATATCCTGCGCCGTGACGACCAGTTGGTCCGGACCGGCCGCGTAAAGGGTCACCTCCGCATCCACCGTGTCTTCGGAAAATACCGGGTGCTGGGAAACAAACACCAGGCCGGCACGGTTACGCACCCACAGCTCCCCCGTCACCTGGGCAGCAGCAGCACCCGCGGCAGGCAGAATCCCGGCCATGGCGGCCAGAAGTGTGGACTTGCCCGTTCCACTGGCACTGTTCAGGACCAGACATTCCCCCGCGGCCAGGTTGTGCGTGAACCCTGTGACGGCTGAGCCGCCGCGCTCCGGGTACCGGACGCTGAAATTGCGTGCTGCCACCACAGTGTTGGGCCCGTGTTCTTCGGGTGCGCTGCCGCCCTGGACAACAGCGGGTGCGGCGGACCGGGAGGCGGATTCGCCGTCGAGAATTTCCGTGACCCGGCGCAACGCCTCGACGCCGTCTTCACTGCCATGGTGGGCAGCGCCCAGGTCCCGCAGGGGCCGGAAACATTCCGGGGCCAGCATGAGGGCCAGCAGCCCGGCTTCCAGGGGCATGGTCCCGGCCACGAGCCGCACGCCAATAAACACTGCCACCACTGCGACGGAAATGGTGCTGATGAGTTCCAGCGCCATGGACGACAGGAAGGCCGTGCGTAAAGTGGCCATGGTGGATTTCCGGTAGGCCTCGCACACTGCGGCCAGGGCCTGCCGTTGGGCGCCGGCACGGCGCAGGCCCACCAAAACGGGCAAACCGCGGGCCAGTTCCAAGAGATGGTTGGACAGCCTGTCCAACCCCTTGGCTGCAGCCTCCACCCGGTCTTGGGTGTACATGCCAATTAAGATCATAAACACCGGCACCAGCGGCACCGTCAACACCACAATAAGTGCACTGACCCAGTCGGTGATGAGTATTTGGATTCCCACGAGCAGCGGCAGGACCGCGCAGCTAACCAGGGCAGGCAAATACGTGCTGAAGTAGTTATCCAGTCCGTCCAGGCCGCGGCTGGCCAGCATGGCCTCCGCACCCACGGCTCCGCCCTGCCCGCCGTGGCGCAGATCCAGGCGGTGGTTGAGCAATTGGCCGCGCAGTTCCTCCTTGGTCCCCAGAGCGGCACGCCGGGCTAAAATGGCCTGCCCCCATACTGCCGCAGCCAGGAGCAACGCTCCCACACTGCCCTGCACCAGTAACTGGACGCCATCGAGCTGCGCATGGCCAGCCCATTGACTCAGCGCATGGGCCAGCGCACCCAGGCCTGCGACAAGCCCGACAGCCTTCAAGGCAGCCAACCCGACCAAACCTGCCAGGGCCAGTTTGGTGGATTTTCCGGCAGGAAGCGTTGCCCGCATGCTCATGTTAGGAGGCACCGCCGGGGGTGCTCCGCTTCACTGTGCCCGTTCCCACTGCCGGAGCAAAGTCCACCGGCTGCGGCAGGTGCTCGACAGTGATGCGCCGGCGGAACACCCAGTACGTCCATGCCTGGTAGGCCAGCACCAGTGGCAGACCCACGGCCGCCACAATGGACATTAAACCCAGGGTGTAACTTGACGAGGAGGCGTTCTCCACCGTCAGGTTCCACAGCGGGTTCAACGTGGACGGTAAAACCACCGGGTACACGGAACTGAAAATGGCTGTACTGCCAGCAAGCAGGAACACGCCCATGGCCAGGAAGCTCAACCCTTCACGTGCCGCCAGGTTGGCCAACCAGGAAATGACAGCCGCCAGCACCGCCACCACAACCAGTGGCCAACTGAAGGTTTTGCCATGCTGGAGCACAATGGCTATGACCCACACCGCCAGGGGCGCCAATCCCACAGGCAACCACCGCTGCACCAGGCGGCGGGCGCGGTGGCGGATGTCGCCGTCGGTCTTGAGGGCCACAAACACCGCTGCATGGATCAACGCAAAGCCCACCACCGCCAGTCCCCCCAGTACCGCGTACCACGTGAACCAGGCAAACGGTCCGCCCACCCGGTCTCCGTTGGCATTCAAGGGCAGGCCCGTGGTGGTCAGCGCCAGCATGGCACCAATCCCAAAGGCTGCCACCAGGGAGCCCACTGCTATGGCCCAATCCCAGGTGGTGCGCCACCTGTCGGAGTGGATTTTGCCACGGTATTCAAACGCCACGGCCCGAAAAATCAATGCCAGCAGCACAAAGACCAGGGGAATATAGAGGGCGGAGAAAAGCGAGGCGTACCAGAAAGGAAACGCAGCAAATGTGGCCCCGCCGGCAGTGAGAAGCCAGACCTCGTTGCCGTCCCAGACGGGACCCACGGTGTTCAGCAGCACCCGGCGTTCCTGTTCATTCCGGGCGAACGTCTTCATCAGCATGCCAACGCCCAGATCGAAGCCCTCGAGGAATAAATAACCGGTCCACAGCACGGCTATGAGAATGAACCAGAGGGTGGGGAGAAAATCCATCGTGAATCCTTAGTCAGCAGCGTTGAAGATGGGGGCCATGGTGACGGAAGCGTCAGTAGGCGAAGGCGAGCACATCGTCGTCGGCCTTCCCGCCGGGGCCGCCGTCGTGGGTGGACCTGGTTTGATCCAGCTCGGGCATGGCCGAGACCACACCGCCGCGGATGTACTTGACCAACAGCTTCACCTCCACCACCAGCAGCACCGCGTATACGGTTGTCAACGCCACGAGGGAGAAGATCACCTCGCCCGCGCTCACCCCGGGGGATACTGCGGCGGCCGTGAACATGAACACTTGATCGATGCCTGTCATGGCCGGGTTGGGCACCACAACAAACGGCTGGCGGCCCATTTCAGTGAAAATCCAGCCCGCCGCATTGGCACCAAACGGGGCCAGAATCCCTACCAGGGCCAGCCGCATGAGACCTTTGGACTGCGGGACAGTGCCCTTGCGCGTCAGCCACAGTGCGACGCCGGCAGCCGCCGCCGCGAGGCCGCCGAAGCCAATCATGATCCGGAATCCCCAATACGTGACAGCCATGACGGGCAGGTAATCAATTTCCTGCCCGGCACGCTCGCCGTAAATGGGGTTGTCCGGCAAATGCGTGCCATAGCGTTGTTGATACTCTGGCATGAGCGTGTTGACGCCGCGCACCTCCGTGGTGAAGTCACCGTTGGCCAAAAAGGACAGCAGGCCGGGAACTTCCATGACAGCGACGACGTCGTTGCAATCCCGGCTGCCCACGTCACCGACGGACAGAACCGAAAAACCCGTCCCGTCATGGCAGGCGCCCTCGGCGGCGGCCATTTTCATGGGTTGCTGCTCAAACATGAGCTTGGCCTGGAAATCCCCGGAAATGGTGGTGCCGGCAAAGGCGAGCATGGCCACAACAGCGCCCAGACGCAGGGACGTGAGCCAGACCGAGTGGTCCTTCTTGTCGCGTCCTGGAATCGTTGCCGACTCCCCCACAATGACCTGACCGGCAGCATTTACCGTATCAATTCCGTCGTGGCGGCGGCGCCAGAGCTGGTACCAGGAGATGCCCAGTAAAAAGCCGCCAGCTACAGCGAGGGCGCCTGTGATGGTGTGGAAGAAAGCCACAATGGCGGTGTTATTGGTAAAGACGGCCCAGGCGTCCACCATGACGGGGCGCCCGTCCACCATGTCCACACCTACGGGGTGCTGCATCCAGGAGTTGGCCACTAAAATGAAGTACGCGGACACAATGGAGCCAATGACGGCGACCCACAGGCAGGCATGGTGAATTTTCGGTGGCAGCTTCTTCCAGCCAAAGATCCACAACCCCAAAAAGGTGGATTCAACAAAGAACGCCAAGAGGGCCTCCATGGCCAGCGGAGCGCCAAAAACATCGCCGACAAAGCGGCTGTACTCACTCCACGCCATGCCAAATTGAAATTCCTGCACAATGCCCGTGGCAACACCCATGATGAAATTAATGAGGAACAATTTGCCCCAGAACTTCGTCATCCGCAAATACGCTTCATCCCCGGTTTTACGCCACCGGCCCTGCAGGATGGCCACCAACGTACCCAGCCCAATGGTGAGCGGCACCATCAAGAAGTGATAGACGGTCACAATTCCGAACTGCCACCTGGCAATGTCCAGAGCTTCCACTTAGTTCTCCTCATTCACGACTACCGGTACTCCACAGTTACTATTCTACGCTTCGTAGAAGTTCTAGTTCTACCCTGTGTAGAACTTTGCTGTCAAAAGCTGTACATTTATAACTGTGCACTCCTACCATGTGTCACATGTCGGATTACCTGCTGGAAACAATGAGGACTAACAATGGCAACGCTTGGAGAGCTCGAGAGGGCGGTCATGGACCTGTTGTGGGAACATCAGGAGGCCATTACTGCCAATGTGTTGCGTGACCTGCTCGCCCAACGCCCCGGCAACGCAGGCGAAACTGCTGAAAAGCGTCCGCTGGCTGTCACCACGGTCCTGACGGTGCTTTCACGCCTGGAGAAAAAGGGCATTGTGGAACGGGAACGCTCCACCCGCCCGCACCGCTACCGTGCTGTCACCAGCCGTGAGGACCACACGGCAGAGCTCATGCTTGAGGTCCTGGGGTCCGCCCCGGACCGTGAAGCCGTGCTGGCCCGCTTCATTGGCACCGTCAGTTCCGGCGAGGCCGAGACGTTGCGGAAGCTGCTGGGGCGCTGATCCGCGTGCATGGGTGAGTGGGCATGGTTGAGGCAGACGGAACGGTAAGTTTAAGATCATGTTCTGGACCTCGTGGTTCCTTGCCGTACTTGCCATTGCCCTGGCCTGGCCGGTCCCGGTTTTCCTATCCCGCGCAGCATGGCCTGCCCGGGCACCTTTTGCTGCCATGGTGCTGTGGCAGTCCATAGCCCTGGCCGGTGGATTGTCCATGATTGGCGCCATGCTTTGCTACGGCTTGGTTCCCCTGGGCGGGAATTTGGCCAGTGGCTTGGGCGGGCTCGCGCGCATCATGGTGGGCCGTCAATCCCTTGACACTCTTGGTTTGATCCATGCTTTCGCTTTGAGCGCAGCGGCACTGCTTTCCGCGCACCTGATTTTCACCCTTTGGCTCAGCTATTACCGGATCCACCGCCAACGCAACCGCCACCGGGATCTACTCCAACTGCTGAGTTCCCCTTCCACGGACCGGCCACGCACCCTGGTCATCAGCTCCCAGGCCCCCGTCGCGTATTGTCTGCCGGGTGGTGCACGGTCGGTCACCGTGCTCTCAGAGGGGTTGCTGGAGTTGCTTTCCCCTGAAGAGCTCCACGCGGTGCTCCTGCACGAGCAAACCCATCTCACCCAGCGCCACCACCTGCTGCTGTGGGCCTTCGCGGCGTGGCGCTCGGCCCTGCCATGGCTGCCAACGTCCAGACTTGCCCAGCAGGCAGTGTCGTCATTGATTGAAATCATGGCCGACGATGTTGCCTTGCGTACCGTGGGCAAGTCGACACTTGTCACTGCCATTGCCTTGGTGGCCAGTGGCCCGGCACAGCTGGCCCCAGACAAGCTGGTCACGGGCGCAGCGGAACAAATCGACACACCCGCCACCACGTCCGCCCGGCTGGGGCGCCTGCTTACCCCTGCACCACCGTTATCGCCAACGCGCCAGTCACTGGTCGTGGCAGCCGCCGGCCTATTGCTGGCCCTGCCCACGGCACTCCTGCTCGTGCCCGGCCTCCTGCCCTAGCGCCAGCTCACGACTCAGGCGTCAATGCGGTCCTGGTCAAGGTGTTCGCTGCCTGCCACAATAAATTCCTTGCGGGGGGAGACATCCGATCCCATAAGCAGCTCAAAGGTGTGCTCGGCGCGGTCGGCATCGGCACTTGTCACCCGGCGCAAAGTGCGGTGCCGGGGGTCCATGGTGGTTTCCGCCAATTGATCGGCATCCATTTCACCCAGTCCCTTATACCGTTGAATGGGCTGCTTGTAGCTCTTACCGGATTTTTCCAATTTCGCCAGCAGCACGTGCAGCTCCCGCTCGGAGTAGGTGTACACCATTTCATTGGTCTTGGTACCGTGGTTGATGACTTCCACCCGGTGCAGCGGCGGCACGGCAGCGTACACGTTGCCGGCATCAATCATGGGGCGCATGTACCGGAAGAACAAGGTCAGCAGCAGGGTGCGGATGTGGGCGCCGTCGACGTCGGCATCGGTCATTAAAATGACCTTGCCGTACCGTGCGGCAGCTATGTCAAAGCTGCGCCCGGAACCGGCGCCCACCACCTGGATGAGGGCAGCACATTCTGCATTCGCCAGCATGTCCCCCACCGACGCCTTTTGTACGTTTAAAATCTTCCCCCGGATGGGCAGGAGTGCCTGGAAGTCAGAGGACCTGGCCAGCTTGGCGGTGCCCAGGGCGCTGTCACCCTCCACAATGAACAGCTCACTTTTTTTAATATCGGAACTGCGGCAGTCAGCGAGTTTAGTGGGCAGGGATGAGGATTCGAGGGCGTTTTTACGCCGCTGGGTTTCCTTGTGCACCCTCGCTGAGATCCGTGACTTCATCTCCGAGACAACTTTTTCCAACAGTTGCGCGGCCTGGGCCTTGTCGGCCCGCGCCGCCGACTCGAGCTTGGCCTTGAGCTCGCGTTCCACCACTTTGGCCACAATGTTCTTTACCGCAGGAGTTCCCAGGATCTCTTTGGTTTGCCCCTCAAACTGCGGCTCGGCCAGCCGGACTGTCAGCACTGCCGTCAGGCCGGCCATGACGTCGTCTTTTTCAATTCTGTCGTTGCCGGCTTTGAGCTTGCGGGCATTGACTTCAATGACCTTGCGGAACGTCTTCAACAGCGCAGCTTCGAAGCCCTCCTGGTGACGTCCTCCCTTGGGGGTGGCAATGATGTTGACGAAGCTGCGCATGGTGGTGTCATACCCCACCCCCCAGCGCAGGGCGATGTCCACCTCGCAGTCACGCTCAATTGCGGTGCTCTCCAGCCGGCCCTCCTTGTTCAACACGGGAACCGTTTCAGTAAACGTGCTGTGACCCTGCAGCCGCCAAATGTCCGTCACCGCTCCCCCCACGGCGAGGAAGTCAACAAACTCGGACAGGCCGCCGTCGTGGTGGAACACCTCCTCGTGGGTGGCGAATTCTCCCGGTGTCCCGGCAACACGGCGTTCATCGACGATCCGGATTTTCAGTCCGGGCACTAAAAAGGACGTCTGCCGGGCACGGCCCACCAGCTCATCGTAAGAGAACTTCGCATCTGCGGTAAATATTTGTCCGTCGGCCCAGTAACGGATCCGGGTGCCCGTGACACCCCGCTTGGTGGTGCCAACAATGTCCAGGCTGGAGGCGTTGGTGAACGGCTCAAAGGTGACGTCCGGGCTCAACGTTTTGCCGCTGTCCTTGAAATGGCCCGGCTCGCCGCGGCGGAAACTCATTTGATAGGTCTTCCCGCCCCTGTCAACCTGGGCGTCCATGCGGGCTGACAGCGCATTTACCACGCTGGCACCCACACCGTGGAGACCACCGGACGCTGCGTATGAGTTGCCGCCAAATTTTCCCCCGGCATGCAACTTGGTGAGCACCACCTCAACGCCGCTCAGACCGGTTTTTGGTTCCACGTCGACGGGGATGCCACGGCCGTCGTCGTGTACCTCAACGGAGTTGTCCCTGTGCAAAATGACTGAAATGTTTTGGCCATATCCAGCCAGGGCTTCGTCCACGGAGTTGTCGATGATTTCCCACAAGCAGTGCATGAGGCCCCTGGAATCCGTGGAGCCAATGTACATGCCGGGACGTTTACGAACCGCCTCCAATCCCTCCAGCACAGAGAGATGGCGGGCACTGTAGTTGGAACTCTGGCGTGCCACGGTGGACATACTCCTTTTACGGGTTGAGCGGGGACTTCATTATCAAGGTTAACGGTTGGTGCGACATTCCCCCGACCGGGTCCTGCAACGCGGCAAAGATCGCTGTGAGAGATACGCGGTAAGCGAAAGTTGGCCGCGCCGGGGAAGTGAGCGGCATACAAGGTGGTTGTATGAAGTACAGGAACTTATGAAGGAGGCCATCATGACCACCAGTGTCATCAGCTCACAGCTGACAACCATTGATCGCTGCGACCGTTGCGGCGCACAAGCCTACGTGCGGGTAGTTCTAGAGTCCTCCGGCGGCGAGCTGCTTTTCTGCGGCCATCATGCCCGGGCAGTAGAGGGTACCTTGAAGCCCCTTGCCTCGGAATGGCTCGATGAGACCGCGCGTTTAAACGAAAAAGCTACCGTATCGGTGAACTAAGCAGTTTTGCACCACCAGCAGGGTTCCGGAGCATTCCGGGGCCCTGCTTTTTTGCCCTCTTCGGAGGACGACGGCGCGAGATTACTTTTCGCCCATCGCCCCGCCACCACAACCTCAGAGCCGACCCCTGAAGGCGCATCCCTTCAGGAACTGCCCTGAACGAAAAACTAGCCCGCAGAAAACTGTCGAAAGACGCATTGCAAGTACGAACTTTCGACAGTGTTCTACGGGCCAGCGGCAACAGCTCCAGGCCCCCTTGGCGGGAGCCAGCTGGTGACGTTTAGTCCAGGTAGTCGCGCAGGACCTGCGACCGTGACGGGTGGCGCAATTTTGACATGGTCTTGGATTCAATTTGCCGGATCCGCTCCCGCGTGACACCGTAAACCTTACCAATTTCATCCAGGGTCTTGGGCTGTCCATCGGTCAAACCAAAACGCATGGCGACCACGCCAGCTTCACGCTCGGACAAGGTATCCAGTACCGAATGCAGTTGTTCCTGCAACAGTGTAAAGGACACGGCGTCTGCCGGGACTACCGCCTCGGAGTCCTCAATGAGGTCACCGAACTCGGAATCACCGTCCTCACCCAAGGGGGTGTGCAGCGAAATGGGTTCGCGGCCGTACTTTTGAACTTCAACGACCTTTTCCGGAGTCATGTCCAATTCCTTGGCCAATTCTTCCGGTGTGGGTTCGCGGCCCAGATCCTGCAACATTTGACGTTGCACGCGGGCCAGCTTGTTAATGACTTCAACCATGTGCACGGGGATGCGGATGGTGCGTGCCTGGTCAGCCATGGCACGGGTGATGGCCTGACGAATCCACCACGTGGCATAGGTGGAGAACTTGAAACCCTTGGTGTAATCAAATTTTTCAACGGCGCGGATCAAACCCAGGTTACCTTCCTGGATCAAGTCCAGGAACAACATCCCGCGGCCGGTGTAACGCTTGGCCAGGGACACTACGAGGCGAAGGTTGGCCTCCAGCAAGTGGTTCTTGGCGATCTTGCCGTCGTGGACAATACGTTCCAAATCACGCTTCAGCTGGTTGTCCATGGAGCCAGCTGCGCTCGTCAGCTTCTCGTGGGCAAAGAGTCCGGCCTCAATGCGCAGCGCCAAATCAACTTCCTGCTCAGCGTTAAGCAGCGCGACCTTTCCAATTTGCTTCAGGTAATCCTTGACAGGGTCGGCCGTGGCACCCGCCGACATAACCTGCTGAACAGGGGCGTCGTCATCGTCTGAATCGGAGTAAACAAAGCCCGTTCCGGTGGCGACGGGACGTTCGGAGACCGTCTCGTCCTGCTCATCGTCTTCGGCAAGCGGCTCAGTTGCGGCCTCCTCTTCGGAAGCGGGAGCGCCCTTGCCCCGTTTGACGGCAGCTTTCTTGGGTGCAGCCTTGGCTGCAGGAGCTGATTCGCCAGCTGCAGCGGCAGCCTTTTTGGCAGCATTGGTGGCCGCGCGCTTCTGTGCTGGGGTCAGCGGCGCTTCGGCCTCCACAGCGGGATCTTCAATCTCCTTCTTGGTGGAGACTTTGCTCTTGGCAGTAGCAGACACAGAAAACCTTTCTTACGGCGGTCTGTGGAGTTACCTTTGGGCAACACCACTATGACCCTGTCAAGTCCATGTTGTAAGAGCACAACATGGTTGCTTAGAGGGTCGTAGGGTGTAACTCCCTGCGCGGCGGCGTTGTTCCCGCCACTCTGGAATAAAACACCTTCCAGCCACTCATATCCAACCATTGCCATGCAGCAACACGGACCCCACCGGGTCTAAGATTCAAGTGTCTCACGATTTGCCCCCCGTGCCTGAATCGGCACACGCTCAGCGCATCAAGCCACGTCCGAGCGGCTCTGAGCTGCCTTGTCGCTGGCCCCGTACCCCTGCCAGGCGGTGTGACGGTTCTTGGCGCACTCGGCGATATATCCCACGGCCAGCAGTTGGTCCAGCAGTCCGGCCAATGTGTATCCGGGCTGGCTTTCATGGCAGGCGGCAAAATAGTGACCGGCCCAGGTTCCCCGACCTTTGCACCATTGAATCCAGCCTAGAATGCACAGGACGGGAGCCCGGTCCGGGCCTTGAGTTGCACGCGCCAGAAACTGCAGCAACGGTTCGGCACGGTCCAGCCGCTCCCAATCCGGCCCGTGCGGCTGTGCCTTGTTTCCTTGGCGTGCCGCGCGCGCGGGCGACTTTTTTGACGGTTGTTTCGGATTCCCCGCGCCCCGCCGCGCCATTTTGTTGTCGGTCTGAGTGGCGAGGTCCCTGGCGCTGCGGGGCCCGGTAATGTCACCGACGAGAACTTTTGAAAAATCATCAACTGCCGTAAGGAAAGCCTCTTTCACATCTTCGGCAAGGACCACCGGGCAGCAACTTGCCACGGTGCAGCAGTTGGCTTGGTTCCCGCCGTACCATGTGCGGGGAACAAGCACCTCCTGGCATTCGTCGGGCTGCGCTACGCCCAGTCCTATCGCACCCATGAGGGAATGCCGGGCTGTCGTGGCCAACGCCACCATGACGGCGTCACGCACCGTGGAACTACCCAGGCTGGCGAGAAGGAATGCTGTCAAGGAAGCATCAGGAGTCGCAGGCCAGTGCGACAAACCGTGTTCCCAAGCCCCCAGGGTGGCAGCCAGCTGATGAGCCCCCGAGCCAAAGACTGCCAGCTCATCGCGCAGCTCCTTGCCCGCCTCGGCCACGGCACCGACAAACTCAAGGTCCCGAACTGCGGTGAGCTCCGGAATTTGATCCTGCGGCAACTCACGCACCAGACTCCCCCGGTAAATGAACTCGGCGTTGACGAAGCTTTCTTTGATGCTGGTGTTTTCTTTGCCTGGCCACGGACAACATGCTTCCTCGGTGCAGGAAATACTGCGCCAATGCGTGGTGCCCACGAACCATGAATCCTTTACGGGCAAACCATTTTGCGCCAACGCGGCAGCGAGTTCTTGATAAAGCCCGGCATGCGGCATCCAGTGGGGATCGCTCCAGTTCACCGAAGCGAAGATCGCCACAAGACAGCCGTCGGCTTCCGGATCGCTGGCCAGCTGCGATGCTGCCAGGGCAGCTACCTGCGAGGCGTGGGGGTTGGCGTCCTCGGGCAGGTCCAATCGCATGGTGGCCCGCAATTGCTTGCCCGCCATGCCAATGCACACCACACTGGCCTCAGGCCAGTAACCCACAATGTGGGGAATGAAGGCTAAGAGGTCTTCACCGGCGCTGACTTTAATCTTGTCTGGTTGTTTTTTCATGCTTCAAGGCTGCTGCTCTGCAGCCCGAGAAGAAAGACCATTTTGCCGTAGCGGGCGAATCTGTGGATAAGAGCCGCCTGCCGGGGCGGAAAAGGTTCTTGTTGTTACTTATGCACAGTTAATATCACTGTTTGCTGCGCTGCCGTTGAGCTTGCTGTTCCTGCTTAAACTGCCGACGTCGGCGGCTCCTGTCTGCAAAGACTGCACGCAGCGAAGGAATGTTCTCCCCCCGTGCCGCCATAGTTTTACGTACCTTGCCGCGCGTGGTGAGCACCATGACAAAACCAATACCCAGCACCAGGAATTGGAAGGAAAACGCAATTCTAAACGCGTCCAGTGAATACAATCCCTCCTGCGAGAAACCCACACTGTTGAGAAGATCCAAAATGATGCCCACCATGTACATGGTGATGAGGGCGGCCGCGAATCCACCCACGTTCACGATCCCGGTGGCTGTTCCTACCCGGTGGGAGGGATTAAACGTGCGGGCAAAATCAAAAGCAATCATGGACGCCGGACCACCAATGGCCAGGACACAGATCAATACCACCAGCAACCACAATGGGGCGGGCCCCGAGTGCAAAATGATGGCCAACCAGGCGGCAATGGTGCCCAGTGTCACCGCCAAAACCATGGAGGAACGCCGCAACGGGTGACGACCCACCCAGCTTCCCAAAAAAGGTCCGCACAGCAGACCCACCACGACGAACAGGCTCAGCAGCACGCTGGTGGTGCCGGCGTCGAGCCCCTGAGCGGAAACGAGGAATGGATAACCCCATGTCAAGACAAAGACTGTGCCGGAGAACTGGGTGGCGAAGTGGCTCCACATTCCCAACCGCGTTCCGGGCTGGTTCCACGCCGTGGTGAAGTTGGTGGCCGTCTCCCTCACCCCGCTGCGGATAAGGCGCGGGGCGGAACCGGGAGGTGCATTGCGAATGAGGCACACCGAAAGGACACAGGCCAGCACACCCAGACCCGCAAGCCCCACAAAGGCCGTGCTCCATCCGGCACCGTAAAGGACCACGGTAAAGGGGACAATGCTAATGAGTTGCCCCAACTGCCCCAGCTGACCTGTCAACTGCGTTAAAACCGGGACCCGCTGTGAAGGGAACCACAGCGGGATCAGGCGAAGCACGGCAATGAAGGTCATGGCATCGCCGGCACCAACAAAGATCCGCCCGGTCACCCCTGCCGGGACGGACTCCGCAGCGGCGAGCTGCAGCTGCCCCACAGCCATGAGCGCAGCGCCTGTGGCAATCATGACGCGGGGACCGAATCTGTCGACAAGCACGCCCACGGGAATCTGCAAAGCTGCGTAGACCACCAGCTGAATGACTGTAAAAGCCGATAACGCCGACGCCGTTGCCGTGAAGCGTTCCGTGGCAACCAGCCCGGCCACGCCAAACGACGTTCTATGCGTCACGGCCGTCAGATAGGCAAAGACACCAATGCCCCAGACCAGCCACGCTCGTTTACTGTCCACAAATCAACACTATGCCAACAGCCCATGGACCAGGGCTTAGTCGCGGCGCCCGTCCCCGCTCCCCTCGGTGGATTCCTCGGGAGCGTCCAGGTCGCGGCTTGCCAAGTAGGCTTCCACAGCCGCGCCCAGCTCATCGGCTCCGGGAAGTTCGTCGTTGTCTCCGGCCAACAAGGACTTGCGGGCCACGCCTTCACTGTGCTCGTCATACTGCTTTTCAAGGTTGCTTACCACCGTGGCCACCTCGGCGGACTGCTCCACCTGTTCGGTAATCTGGCGTTCCACGGTCCGGCCCGTCTCACGCAGCCGTTCACTGGGCAGCATCAGGGACGCAGCAGCACCCAAAAATTCCAGGCCGGCGACGGCGGCCGGCGGGTATTCGGCGTCGGATAAGTAATGCGGGACATGGATGGCATAACCCACCACATTGCGGCCGGCCTCATCCAACTTGTGCTCTATGACATGCCCTATTGCCGCCGGGATTTCCAAGGTGGCTTTCCAGGCGGAAATGCCCTCAATGAGGTCGGGCCGGTTGCCATGCACCGTGGCGCCGATGGGCCGGGTATGCGGCACGGGCATGGGCACGGAATGCACCCACGCCACGAGGTTAATATCAAAACGCTCCACCAGACCCAGCACGGCGGCGCTATAGCGCTCCCATTGCAAATCCGGCTCGCTGCCCGCCAGGAACAGAAAGGGCGTGCCCAGGGCGTCGACCATCCGGTACAGCACCAGGGACGGGGGCCGGTAGTCGCCGAGGCGGTCTTCGGAGAAGGTGATGCGTGGGCGCCTGGAACGGTAGTCAATGAGCTGATCTATATCAAAAACTGCCACGGGCTCCCCTGCCAACTCCTCCTTGAGCTCGGCGGAAATTTGCGAGACCACCTGACCGGCGTCGGAAAATCCAGTGAAGGACATGAGCAAATTGACCCCTGAGAGGTCCTCCCGCGCCAACAGTTCGTCATTGAGAACATACAGGGACTCGGGGTCTTGAAACGGGGTGTACTCGGTGCTTGACATTGTCTTCCTTGGCAGCTTGCATCTCTGAAGAGCACAACGCCGCACGTGCTTCGATCATTCCATGACCACCACAGGATGGTGTATCCCATCATCTCGCACATGGCACCTCAGCGCACACTGGCAGACCCGGCCCCGGGTGCTGGCAGACTACTGGGCGCTCCCGTGGGGTAAGGAGCTACGATCATAGGCAGTGATATCCGTTCACGGACCCCCCAGAGTGAGGACAGTATTTCAGTGAGTGCAAAAGAGAACATCAGCTTCCGCGTGGTTAATTCCGAACTTTCCAAAGTTTCCGCCGACGCCCTGGTCATAGCCGTCAGTAAGGGTGAAGACGGCCCCGTGCTTTTGGCCTCGCCGCTGGCCGCCGCGGCCGTCGCCACGCTCAAGGAATCGCTGTCCGCGCTGGGAGTCACCGGCTCAGCCGATCAAGTGGTCCGCCTCCCGGGCGTCGCCGGATCCGGTTCCAACATTCTTGTTTTGGCAGGTCTTGGCGCTCTCAAGGGAGCCGTTCCCACTGAGGAAGTCCTGCGCAGGGCAGCGGGGTCGGCCACGCGCCAGCTGGCGGGACTCAAGCACGTGGTCTTTGCCATGCCCACGACGGCGGTGGGCCAGGTCGCTGCCATTGCCGAAGGCGCCGCATTGGGCGCTTACCAGTACCTGAGCCTGCACTCGAGCACCAAGGGCAAAAAGGAACCAGTAGCGAAGGTCACCATTCACTCAACGATGGCAAAGGATCCCGAGCTGGCTGCCGCCCTGGATCGCGCCTCCGTAGTGGCGCATGCAGTCAACGCCACCCGCACCCTGGTGAACGAGCCGCCAAGCAAGCTCTATCCGGCGACTTTTGCCGAAGCTTCCAAAGACCTGGCCAAGGGCCATCCCGTGAAAATCACCGTCATGGATGAAAAACGCCTCCTCAAGGACGGCTATGGGGGCATCATGGGCGTGGGCCAAGGCTCCTCACGTCCCCCGCGCATGGTCAAAGTCGAGTACAAGTCCGAACGTGCCGTGGCGAACCTTGCCTTTGTGGGCAAGGGCATCACCTTTGATTCCGGTGGAATTTCCATCAAGCCCGGCGCAGGCATGATCACCATGAAGTGCGACATGGCGGGTGCGGCGGCCGTCCTCAACGCCGTGCTGGCCGTTTCGGCTCTCGGCTTGCCCGTCAATGTCACCGGCTGGCTGTGCATTGCGGAAAACATGCCCTCGGGCACGGCCATTCGCCCCTCCGATGTTTTAACCATCTTTGGCGGCAAGACAGTGGAAGTGCTCAACACCGACGCCGAGGGCCGCCTGGTCATGGCGGACGGACTGGTTGCCGCTTCACAGGAACACCCGGATGTCATCATTGACGTCGCCACCCTCACGGGCGCCCAAGTGGTTGCCCTGGGCCACCGCACGGCGGGCGTCATGGGCGATGAGGGCGTCAGCGCAGCCTTGAAGGCCGCTGCCGACAGGGCCGGGGAACTGGTCTGGCCCATGCCGCTGCCTGAGGAACTGCGCCCGTCGTTGGATTCCCCGGTCGCTGACATGGCAAACATTGGTGAACGGATGGGCGGCATGATGACAGCTGCCGTGTTCCTGCAGGAGTTCATTGGTAAGGGCAAGGACGGGCACACCATCCCCTGGGCGCACCTGGACATTGCCGGCCCCGCCTTCAATGAGGGTTCAGCTTACGGCTACACCCCCAAACAGGGAACCGGCATGGCTGTGCGTACACTGGTGGCGTACGTCGAAGACGTTGTGGCTCGAAGCGTATAACCAGCAAAGCCGGTGGTCATACGCACCTGCAACACCGTGACTATGAACACATTCACCCCGTCTGTGACAGCCTGCAGACTCAGCGGGGAGCAATTAACGTATGGTGAATAGTGAAAGTATTTGTCTTTGACTTAGAAGAAGTTGGCCGTCCCCTCCAGGGATTCCCAGCCTTCTTTCAATAAATGATGAGATGACGCGCCACATTGGGTGCGTCACCCGAACGCGAGGGAGCGTCTAAGTGGCCGAACAGGCAGCTGGGCAAGAATTCGATATTTTGGTTCTCGGCGGTGGCAGTGGCGGTTACGCCACAGCACTGCGGGCAGTCCAATTGGGTATGACAGTAGGGCTTGTGGAGAAGGGCAAGTTGGGTGGCACCTGTCTGCACAATGGCTGTATCCCCACCAAGGCGCTCCTGCACGCAGCAGAAGTCGCTGACCACGCCCGTAACGGTGCTTCCATTGGCGTGAACACGCAGCTCAATGGCATTGACCTGGTGGGAGTGAACAAGTACAAAGACGGCATCATCGCCGGCAAGTACAAAGGCCTGCAGGGCCTCATCAAGGGCAAGGGCATCACTGTCATTGAAGGTGTTGGCAAGCTCACAGCAGCCAACACCGTCACGGTCAACGGGGTGGAGTACACGGGTAAGAACATTGTTCTGGCGACGGGTTCCTACTCACGCAGCCTTCCGGGTCTTGAAATAGGCGGCAAAGTCATCACCTCGGACGAGGCTCTCGGCATGGAAACACTGCCCAAGAGCGCCATTGTTCTAGGCGGCGGCGTCATTGGCGTTGAATTTGCCTCGGTGTGGAAGTCCTTCGGGGTTGACGTCACCATCATTGAGGGCATGGCCTCGCTGGTTCCCAACGAGGATGCCTCCATTATCAAGGTCCTTGAGCGCACATTCCGCAAGCGCGGCATCAAGTTCAACACCGGCACCTTCTTCCAGGGCATTGAGCAGAACAACGACGGCGTGAAGGCCACCTTGGTTGACGGCAAGACCTTCGAAGCGGACCTCATGCTCGTAGCCGTTGGCCGCGGACCCTCCACGGCAGGCCTGGGTTTTGAGGAAGCTGGCGTAACAGTCGACCGCGGGTTCGTCATCACCAACAAACGCCTCCACACCGGCGTCGGCAACATTTACGCCGTGGGCGACATTGTTCCCGGTATCCAGCTGGCGCACCGCGGTTTCCAGCAGGGCATCTTTGTCGCCGAGGAAATTGCCGGCATGAACCCGGTGGTCGTCGAAGACATCAATATTCCCAAGGTCACTTACTGTGACCCGGAAATTGCCTCCGTGGGTTACAACGAAAAGCAGGCCAGGGAAAAGTTTGGCGCTGACAACGTTGAGATCACCGAGTACAACTTGGCCGGTAACGGCAAGAGCGCCATTATTGGCACCGGCGGCATCATTAAGTTTGTCCGCGAGAAGGATGGCCCCGTGGTGGGTGTTCACATGATCGGCAGCCACATTGGCGAGCAGATCGGTGAAGCCCAGCTCATTGTGAACTGGGAAGCCTACCCGGAAGATATTGCGGGCCTGATCCATGCCCACCCCACCCAGAACGAAGCCTTGGGCGAAGCAGCCATGGCCTTGGCCGGCCACCCGCTTCACGGCTAATAGCAGCACCAGTGAGTGCACCCGGCGGCAGCGCCGGGTGCACTATGCTACCAATACCACTAAATATCTAGGTTTAATTCGGGCAGCGCAGCACAGTGCCCGCCCAAACAAATGCAGCGCATTAGAAGGAGAACGGGGACGAAATGTCTGAATCCGTGAACTTGCCCGCCTTGGGTGAAAGCGTCACCGAAGGTACCGTCACACGGTGGCTGAAGCAGGTTGGGGACCGCGTCGAAGTGGACGAGCCCTTACTGGAAGTTTCCACCGACAAAGTTGACACTGAAATTCCGTCACCTTTTGCTGGCATTCTTGAGGAAATCCTCGTGCCAGAAGACGAGACAACTGAAGTGGGTGCCCCTTTGGCACGCATTGGCTCAGGCGATGGTGCCTCGGCCGAGACTTCAACCCCTGCCGCAGAGCCCGAAGCTGCCGCCGCTGAAGAGGCGCCGGCCACAGAAGCCCCCGCCGTGGAGCCTGCCCAGGCACCGGCCGATGCCGGCGACGCCCACGAACTGGTACTGCCGGCTCTTGGCGAATCCGTCACTGAAGGGACTGTCACACGGTGGTTGAAGGCCGTTGGCGACAGCGTTGAAATTGATGAACCCCTCCTGGAGGTTTCCACCGACAAGGTTGACACGGAGATCCCCTCCCCCGTGGCCGGCGTGTTGCTGGAAATCCGCGTGCCGGAAGATGAGACCGCCGAGGTGGGTGGCGTTTTGGCCCTGATCGGTTCCGGCACAGCCGCCCCGGCTGAGCCCGCCAAGCCGGCGGCAGCACCCGCCAAGCCCGTAGCTGAGCCCGCGGCAGCGCCGGCCAAGCCTGCAGCAGCACCGGCCAAGCCCGAAGCTGAGCCAGCCAAGCCTGCGGCAGCACCTGCAGCCAAGGTGTCCGAGACGCCCGCAGCCAAGCCGGCTGAGGCCCCCTCGGCGGCTGGGTCCGAGTCCAACTACGTAACCCCGTTGGTCCGGAAACTTGCCAACCAGCACGGTGTTGACATTGCCACCGTGACAGGTTCCGGTGTTGGTGGACGTATCCGTAAGCAGGACGTCGTGGCTGCTGCCGAGGCTGCCGAGGCCGCCAAGGCCGCAGCTGCCCCGGCTCCCGCTGCAGCCGCGTCTGCGGCGCCCAAGACTGCCGCCGCCGTCGTGCCTTCATCATTGCGCGGCACCACCGTCAAAGCTCCCCGGATCCGCCAGGTCATTGCCCGCCGCATGCGCGAGTCGCTGGAAGCATCCACGCAGCTCACCCAGGTGCATGAGATTGACATGACGCGCATCGTGAAGCTGCGCAACCAGGCCAAGGGATCCTTCCAGGCAACCAACGGCACGAAGTTGACCTTCCTGCCGTTCATTGCCAAGGCTGTGACCGAGGCGCTCAAGGCGCACCCCAAGGTCAATGGCGAGTACGACGAAGACAAGCAGGAAATCACCTACCACAATGCCGAGCACTTGGCGATTGCGGTGGATACCGACAAGGGCCTGCTGGTTCCCGTCATCTCCAACGCAGGCGATCTGAACCTCGCTGGCCTGGCCGGCAAGATTGCCGATGTTGCTTCACGCACCCGCAGCGGCAAGATTGGTCCGGACGAGCTCTCCGGAGGCACGTTCTCCATCACGAACATCGGTAGCGTCGGCGCCTTGTTCGACACTCCGATCATCAACCAGCCCAACGTTGCCATCCTGGGCACCGGCGCGATCGTCAAGCGCGCCATGGTTGTTGCCGACGCCGACGGCGACGACACCATCGCCATCCGTCACATGATGTACCTGTGCCTGACGTACGACCACCGTCTGGTGGACGGCGCGGACGCCGGCCGCTTCCTGCAGACCTTAAAGGCCCGCTTGGAAGAGGGCGCGTTTGAGGCTGATCTGGGGCTGTAACTGTCCCTAGTGTTTAGGCACGACGTCGGGCGGTGGCTTGGGAAACCAGGCCCCCGCCCGGCGTCGTTCCTGTGTCTTCACCTTAGGCACACCTATATAGACACTGTGTCAGTAAATTGTCTAGTCTAGCGTCATGGACTTTTTACACTTAGTACTTGTATTTCTGCATATTCTCGGCGCCGCGGCCATAGTTGGCGGCTGGCTGGCAACCTTCAAGATCCCCACTGTCACCAATTGGCAGTGGATTGGGGCCCTGGTGCAGCTGGTCACGGGCCTGCTGCTGGTGGGCCTGATTGAAATGGGTGACGGGGAGTTGAACAATATCAAGATCGGCATCAAGGCCGTTATTGCTGTCGTTATTGCCATTGCCGCGTTCCTGGGCCGCCGCAAGGTCAAAAACAACCAGCCCGTTTCCAAGGGACTTGCCCACGCCGTGGGTGGTTTGGCCTTGATCAACATTGCCGTGGCAGTGTTCTGGGTCTAAGCTCGCATCCCCCTCGCTCAAAGACGCCCCGTGTAGCGTTCGCACGGAAGCGGCGTCGTTGGCTTAGGGTGGAGGGACAGGCCCAGCGCAATACGCTGGGATTCGTATAATCTCAAGGAGTGAACATGGCAACAACTCGCAGCGCCCACGCCGGCTGGGTCGGAGATCTTCCCACCGGAGGCGGACAGGTCACCCTGGACACTTCAGGACTGGGCACCTACGACATTACGTGGAAGGCCCGCACTGAAGAGGCTGAGGGAAAAACCAGTCCCGAAGAGCTCATTGCAGCGGCCCACTCGTCATGCTTCGCCATGGCGTTTACCCACGAACTCGATGGAGCAGGTCATAAGGCCGACTACGTCAACACCAGCGCAGCCGTTGACTTTGTCCCCGGTAAGGGCATCACCAAGAGCCACCTGACCCTGGCAGCAAAAATTCCCGGCCTCAGCCAGGAAGAATTCGACAGCATTGCCAATGCTGCCAAGGCTGGCTGCCCCGTTTCGGTTGCCCTCGGCGGCGTGGAAATCACGCTTGATGCAACCTTGGATTCCTAAGCTTTCCTAAACTTCACACCCGGCGCCTGGCGCTGGAAAATAAGTGGCAGCTACCCCGGTAGCTGCCACTTTTATTGACCGTTGCTTCCCCTTGTTCCCTTTGTTCCCGTTGTTCATGGCGGCGGCTGCACCTGCGCCACCACCCACCGGCCCTCCAGCCTGGCCAGCACAATGGCTAACTTTTGCGCTTCAGCGGCCCCGTGCTTATGTACCACCACTCCCCGGGGGTCTTGTTCGGCGAAGGCGCTGGTTGTCACCACCGCCACGATCGTTGCAGATTCAGCAGCTGTGGGCGGATCCACGCGGCTGGCCTCCACAATGCTGATTTCCAGCCCGGAGAGGGTGTGTCCACGGTCCATAAGTGCTTCCACAATGGCCTGGTCTGCGGCTGCCGCGGCGGATTCCGGTACGTTTACTTTTGCCAACAGTGCCGGGTCCGCGTGCGAGATTGCGTAAGCCCGCGTCCACGCCAACGCGGGCAACGCGGCCACTGGATCCTGGGCCACCAGGGCCCGCTGAATTTCCCAGGGCAGCGCACCTGCCCACCCTGAAATATTTTCTTCCCCCTCCACCGATGGCGCGCCGTTTGATGGCACACCCGTGTTGAGTATTTGCGGTTCTCCGCCATCCGTCCCCCACAGCCAGTTGAGGCCGGGACCGCCTGCCACCATGCCTGCCATTGCCAGGGACAGGACTAGAGCAGCGACGGCGATCACGGGCCACGCGCGCCGCCGTGGGTGGCGCTGAGGCTGGCGCCGCTGTCCGCCACTGCTCCACATCCTGGCCAGGGAAGGATGCGTACCTCTACGAAGCCAGGTTGGCATCCTCCGCCACTTGGCCATCGGCCCGGGGTGGTGCCTGCGGACTTTGAGATCCCTGCGCGTGGGCAGATCCGGCAAAACGCTCGGGTGCACGGTGGTACCCAGAGCGACGGCTTCTGCCCTGGCGCTGCGGAAGATGGCTTGGGCGAACGCCGCCGCCGTCGGCCGTTGTTGTGGATTTTCATTAAGTCCACCCTCCAGTGCCGCCACCAATTCGCCGGGGACGTCCTTGACGTACGCGGCCAACGGCATCCTGTCCAGGGTGCGTGGAGCCGGTTTACCCGTCAAGGCAAACCATCCCACGCAGGCCAATGCATACACATCGGCGCACGGGTCCCGCTGTTGATCCGTGGGGCAATAAAACCCTGGGGTCCCTGTCAAGGGGCCTGGCGCCTGACCGACCAACCTGCCAAAGCCAAAATCGGCGAGCAGCGGTTTACCTGCTGCCGTGAATAAAATGTTCCCCGGTGAAATGTCACCATGAACCGCTCCCCTGGCATGCAGATAAGCCAGCGCCTGGCCCAGGGGCGTCAGCACCGTCACCGCCTCACCAATGGACAACCGCCCGCGGCTATGGACAATCCACGCCAGGGAACCTCCCGCCGCGAACTCCATGAGCAATACGGCGGAACCTTCCCCGTCGCGAACCATCCGATGGATGGGCAGGAGATGGTCGTGGTGAAACTGCGAAAGAACCCGCCACTCTTGTGTGAGCTGACTCTCATTGTGACGAAGAGAGCTGCCAGCGGCTGCATTCCCTGCCGGAGCATGCCCCGGACCCAGAACCTTGGCAGCTACTAGGGAACCACCGCTCTGAGGGGACAAAAGCCACACCTGGCCCTGGCCACCCTGACCCAGTATCCGCACGGGATCAAAGCCGGGAACACTGGGGGCGGTTGCCTGCGCACCGGAAACAGGAGAAGTATCCATGTACCAGTAGTAGTCCTATTTCCACTTTTCCGCTCAAAGTTATCCACAAGCACATGTCAAACCGAGTAACACCTCATTTAAGCAAAAAAGCCCGATCCTCTAAAGTGAGCCCTATGACTCTTCAGTTCACCGAAGTGGGATTGTCCCCGAACTTCATTGATTACGTCGGCGCGTGGGAACAGCAGCGCGCCCTCCATGCGGCAGTGGCAGCCGGGGAGGCGCCCAACACTGCCATGCTGCTGGAACACGCAGCCGTGTACACGGCCGGCAAACGCACGGAAGACCACGAGCGTCCCTTTGATGGCACCCCCGTGGTCAATGTGGACCGCGGCGGAAAGCTCACATGGCACGGACCCGGCCAATTGGTCATGTACCCCATTGTGAAATTGCTTGATGCCGGCAGCATCCGTGCCTATGTGCACGCGCTGGAAGACATCATCATTGAGGCTCTCTCCCCCTGGGGCATTACCGGGGTTCGCGTGGCGGGCCGGGCAGGCATTTGGCTCCCGGCTGATGCCAAGGGCCCGGACCGTAAAATTGCCGCCATTGGAATCCGCGTCCACGACGGCGTCACCATGCACGGCATTGCCATCAATGTCAATAATTCCCTTGACCCCTATGCTCAAATCATTGCCTGCGGCATTGCCGACGCCGGAACCACCACCATGGCCCTTGAATCCGGTCAGGATCTGCACGCCGTGGATTTGGTGCCGTTGGTCAAGGAAGCCACCGAACGCATTTTGGCGCCGCTGATTGTAAACACCACACCTGAAACGCCCGCAGGGCGTGCCGGGATAGAAGGAGCATTGTTGTGACGTTGGTGCCTGAGGGTCGGAAGTTGTTGCGGATTGAGCAGCGTAATGCTGCGGTGCCGGTGGAGCGTAAGCCGGAGTGGATGAAGGCCAAGGTTGAGATGGGCCCGGAGTTCATCGCGATGAAGAACTTGGTCAAGGGTGAGGGCCTGCACACGGTGTGTGAGGAGGCGGGGTGTCCGAACATTTTTGAGTGTTGGGAGGACCGGGAAGCTACGTTTCTTATTGGGGGGTCGGAGTGCACCAGGAGGTGTGATTTTTGTCAGATTGATACGGGCAAGCCGTCCCCGGTGGATATGTTTGAGCCCACGAAGGTGGCCCGCTCGGTGGTGAAGATGAATCTGCGCTATGCCA
>JBBSSM010000036.1:0-26632 GCA_038242155.1 Actinomycetales bacterium
ACCAGGAGTAAACGTCACAGGATTACCAACATTCACACCCGAACCATCAACCAGCTGAACAGTAACCTCATCACCTGGCACCCAATTGTCCCCAGTCACAGACGTCGACGAACCAGCCACAACTGAAGCTGGATCAACAACAACAGTCGCCAGCGGTGCATCCAACGCACGAACGGAGGAAGTCGCCAGACTGACCTTTGCTACGTTTGCTCCGGAAAAAACGCCCGGAAGCAACGTTAAAGTCAGTGCGCTCACGGAGAAAGAGTTTGCACCAAGAGCAGCTTCACGAACCGGGGAACCTACCGTCGGTTGATCGTTGATGGTGATCTGCACAACGTTTGCCAGAATATTGTTGATGACGGGAGTCAAGCCAGTCAGCAGCGGCGTGATGGCACCTGCGACCAGTGCTCCAACACCGTCAAGGACCGGGTTCAATACCGCACCAACGGCAGTCTTGATCAACGGTAACGCAACTGTGTTAAGTGCCGCGGTCAAAGTTGACTCAAGGAGGACTGCACCCAAGCCCGTGAGGTCCACGTTTACAGTAGGGGTTGTAGCCGCCGTTCCAAGCAATTCACCGATCGAGGCATTAATTGTAGCTGTACCTCCTACGATACCGGCCTCAACGTTTGCCGTTACTACGAGGCGAATTGAATTAAGCGCGTCTTTGATTTCCTGGGTGACGGTGGCTGTCAGATTATCAATCGCCTCCCCGAGGGCTGTCGTGATCGCCTTTAGTGTGACAGCGTCAATAACGTCCGTGTTCGGCGCCTGCCCATTCAAACCATTGGTTGCGTCGAAGGCCTTGGCAAGGTCAATTGAAACGATCCCTGTCCCAAGGTTGATGTTCGCGATTCCATTCGAATCGGAAACATTCTTGGTAATGAGGTTTGCCTTGACGCCGTTCAGCGCTTCATCAGCACCATCCAGGCCAATAACAACATTGTTTAAGCCAATTCCGGCCACATTAAGGCTATTTAAAATTCCTGCAATGCTTCCCAGCAGTGGGCTGTTGGTACCTGCTACTCCGTTGAGTGTGACGCCAAGTCCGTCGACAACATCGCCAACATCGGTTACCAACGTGCCGACAGCGGGGCTTGCAATATTGATTTTGGCGTCCGCAACCACGTACTCGGAAGTGACAACGCCGGCATTCTTGGCAGCTGTAGATCCAAGGGCCCCAATTTCAAGATTCAAGTTGCTGACAATGGGGCTGGTTACTGGATCCAGTCCAGCCTGGATCAGCAAGTCCGTTAGGTTGATGCTGGCGTTGCCGCGGGGAGCTCCGCCTTCACCGTCCAGTGCAATGGCACCGTTCTGGTCGACGGCTCCGGCACCGGCCACAGCTTGGGTTGCTGAAGGTGCAGCGGCGTAGCTGTTGAGCACACCCAGCTGTCCAAGGTTCAGCAGTCCAGGCGCCGTGCCATCGGTAATCAGCGGCAACTGCAGCGAACCCAAGTCCAAGCCAAGGGCACTTAACAACGCTAAATTAATTGGCTCTGAATTGGGTCCAGCATTGCCCGGCGTCGGAAAGCCGGCGTCGCTGGTTGCTGCATCAAGCAGGTCCAACGCCAGCAAATCCGTCGAGATGACCTGGCCCAAGGCTTCCGAGTCATCACTTGGCGCCGCGTTCGCGCCACCCATGGACATGAAGACCATGCTGGCTGCGACACCGCCCGCCAAGACTTTCGAGCCTGTACGCAAAGATCGGTGAACCCGACCGCTCGCGCGGCTCCTTGTCTCTTGTATCACTTTGATCCTTCCAATTACTTTTCGAAAAGTAGGACGCGCATAGGCGCACCCGACCCGACATTACATAGTCGTTGGGCCACATCAGGGCTTCAAAGAGTTAGCTCAAACTAGCCAAATGCATGATTGCAATGGTCATTCAGCTATTTGGATTTGCTGAAATCACCGCATGAGCCCCGTCACGAAAGAAATCAAGCGATAAGACCACGATGAGTTAGATGAACTTGGAACCCTCCGAACGTCTAATCTGTATTAGCCGTTCGGCTCATCCATATAAAAGGATTGGGACAAGTCAGTAATGTGGACCAGCCCCTCTCCGGGCTGGTTATCTAATTGTTATGGTCGTTAACGCAAAAATGCCCGCCGGAGCGGGCATTTTACGGAGCAAGGTAACAAGGGATCTAGTTCAGCAGCGCATCCACGAAATTCGCGGCATCGAAGGGCGCCAGGTCATCGGCGCCTTCACCCAGACCAATGAGCTTCACCGGAACGCCCAGCGTGTTTTGAATGGCGACCACAATGCCGCCCTTGGCTGTACCATCCAGCTTGGTCAGCACAATGCCTGTGATGTTGACGACCTCCGCAAAGACCTTTGCCTGCGCCAATCCGTTCTGCCCCGTGGTGGCATCCAGAACCAGCAGAACTTCATCCACCGTTGCCTGCTTTTCAATGACGCGCTTGACCTTGCCAAGTTCATCCATCAAGCCAACCTTGTTTTGCAGACGGCCAGCGGTGTCAATCATGACCACGTCAACTTCCTGCTCAATGCCAGCCTTTACGGCCTCGAAGGCGACGGAGGCCGGGTCGGCACCATCGACGTCGGACTTCACGGTGGGAACACCCACGCGCGCACCCCAGGTAGCCAACTGCTCGGCGGCAGCGGCGCGGAAGGTATCGGCTGCACCCAGCAGCACGTCCTTGTCCTCCGCGACCAATACGCGGGCCAGCTTGCCCACGGTGGTGGTCTTGCCGACGCCGTTGACACCCACCACCATCAACACCGCGGGACGGCCATCGTGACGGTCGATGTTCAAGCTGCGGTCCATGGTGGGATCCACCAGCTTGATCAGTTCTTCACGCAGCATGGCCTGCACGTGCTCGGGGCTGCGCACGCCCAACACTTTCACGCGGTCGCGCAACGTATCGACCAGCTCCATGGTGGCATTGGTGCCAACGTCGGCCAGCAGCAGCGTCTCCTCCACCTCTTCCCAGACGTCCTCGTCAATGGTGTCGCGGGACAGCAGCGCCAGCAGACCTTTGCCCAGCGCATTGTTCGACTTTGCCAACCGAACACGCAACCGCACCAGGCGCCCATCAACCGGTAAAGGTGTTTCCAGCTCGGGAGCTGCAGGAGCCAGCGGTTCAACTATTTCCACGTCCGACGGCGGAACCTGGGGTTCCGGGCGCTCCTCCACCAGCGTGCTGCCACCCGGGGCGTCGGGCGAATCCAGCGGTGCCGGATCATTGGCGTCACGCGGGCCAAGGTAATTTTGCTTGCTTCCCCGGGACTTGAGGAAAACCGGGATGAGACCGCCAATAACGGCGAGCCCAACAACAATGGACAAGATGATGGGGAGAATGTCATTCACTCCCCCAGTCTCTCACGGGCCTAGGCGGTGGCAACGTCTGGCGCATGTGAAACACTCATCAGTGATGCAAACGCCAACCCCCTCCCTGAAAACTCCCGACCCAGCTGCGGCGAAACTGCCCCGCGAGATTAAGGTCCTGGTCGCGGCCGCCTTCCTTATTGCCATTGGCTTCGGCATTGTGGCACCTGTGCTGCCGCAGTTTGCGCAAAGTTTTGACGTCAGTGTCACTGCCGCGGCCGTGGTGGTGAGCGCCTTCGCGTTTACCCGGCTTCTCTTCGCCCCTCTCAGCGGCTGGCTGGTGGAGCGCACGGGTGAACGGATCACCTATATTTTGGGCATCCTCATTGTGGCTGCCTCTTCTGCCGCCTGCGCCTTTGCGCAGGACTATTGGCAGCTGCTCATTTTTAGAGGCCTCGGTGGCATCGGCTCCACCATGTTCAGCGTCGCAGCCATGGGCCTGCTCATCCGTTTGGCTCCTCCGCGAGCCAGGGGCCGTGTCTCCAGCCTGTATTCGGGCTCATTTCTGCTCGGCAACATTGCCGGACCTGCCGTGGGCGGACTGTTGGCTGGGTTGGGAATGCAATTGCCCTTCTTGGTCTACGCCGGTGCCCTGGTTTTAGTGGCATTGCTGGTGGCAACCCAGTTGCCCTCCATGGCCTTGGGTAAGCGCAGGGCCCTGCCCGGCGCGGCAACTGTTGCCCCCGTGAAAGTGGTGCTTCCTCTTCGTGACGCGCTGAGCCTGCCGGCATACCGGGCGGTTCTCAGCTCCGGCTTCGCCAATGGTTGGTCTGCCTTTGGCATCCGCATGGCGCTGGTTCCGCTGTTTGCCACCGCCGCTCTGGGAGCCGGACCTGAGGTGGCGGGAGTGTCCCTGGCGGTGTTTGCCATTGGCACGGGAGCGGCTCTGACGTTTTCCGGAAAACTGGCCGACAGCTGGGGACGTAGACCCATGATCATGGCCGGCTTGCTGGTCAATGGCGCGGCCATGGGTGTTCTTGGATTTACCGGCAATGAAATGTGGTTCTTTATTGTCTCGGCCATTGCAGGTTTGGGCAGCGGCCTCATGGGACCCGCCCAGCAAGCCACGGTGGCCGACATTATTGGCAACGACCGCTCCGGCGGAAAGGTTCTGGCCACCTTCCAAATGAGCGGGGACCTGGGCGCCATCATTGGACCCATTGCCGCAGGCTTCCTGGTGGACGCGTTTTCCTATGGCCCCGCTTTCCTCATGGCCACGGCTGTCGCTTTCATCAGCTTCCTCTTCTGGCTGCCCGCCAAGGACACCCGGCAATCCTGACCGGAAGCTTCAAGCGCAATTAAGTAGGTGGATCAGGACCTTTCCCTGTCACCGCGGTCCAGGCGCTGACTGATGACGGTGGAGACGCCGTCGCCCCTCATGGACACCCCGTACAGGGCGTCGGCGACCTCCATGGTGCGCTTTTGGTGGGTGATGATGATCAGCTGACTGGACTCGCGCAACTCCTCAAAAATGTTTAGAAGGCGGCCAAGGTTGGTGTCGTCCAAGGCTGCCTCCACCTCGTCCATGACGTAAAACGGGGAGGGCCGGGCCTTGAAAATGGCCACCAGCAGGGCCACGGCCGTCAGTGAACGCTCCCCGCCCGAAAGCAGCGACAGCCGTTTGATTTTCTTCCCGGCGGGCCTGGCCTCAATCTCGATGCCCGTGGTGAGCATGTCCTCAGGGTCGCTTAGCACCAGCCGTCCCTCACCGCCGGGGAACAACCTGCCAAAAACCTGCTCAAACTGGACGGCGGTGTCCGCGTAGGCTGCCGTGAACACCTCCACAACCCGCTGGTCCACTTCCTTGATGATGTCCATGAGGTCTTTTCGGCTGGACTTTAGATCTTCCAGTTGCGTGGAAAGAAATTGATGACGCTGCTCCAAAGCTGCAAATTCCTCCAGTGCCAAGGGATTGACCTTGCCCAGCGCGGCAAGGTCCCGTTCTGCGCGCTTGAGGCGTTTTTCCTGTTCCGCGCGCACAAACGGCACGCCCTCGCGGACGGTATTGCCGTCATCATCGACGGCCACACGCAGCGCCGCCCATTTGTCGGTGACCTCCCCGGGCCCCAACGGCACCAGCGTCTGGGGTCCATATTCCTTGATGAGGTGGTCAACGCTGAGGCCCAATTCGGCAATGGATTTGTGCTCCAACGCCTCGATCCGCACCCTTTGCGCGGCCCGTGCCAACTCATCGTAATGGACGGTTTGGGTCAGCGTGGCGAGCTCCAACTCATCCGCCAACGTGGCACTGCGGACATCCTTGAGTTGAATTTCACGTGCAGCTCGTGCTTCTTCGGCAGCGGCACGGGTCTGCTCGGCCAGCTCAATGGAGGACTCCAGTTGTTCCACGATCGCGGCCGCAGCGGCAGCCACGGCTGCAGCTTTCCGCGCCTGGAAAAGACGACGCTGGGCCCGCTGCGCCGCGTGTTCCCGGGCCACGCGTTCAGTTGCCGCAGCCCGCTCCAAACCCGCAGCCCGGGTGCGGGCGGTGTTCAGCGCCTCTTCCGTGCTGCGCAAGGACAGCCGCGTTTCCATTTCCGCGGCCCGTGCAGCTGCCGCCGCTGCAGCGAGCATCTCACGCTCCTCCATGGCTGGTTCGGCGCCCGCCGGGACAGCCTGGACTTCCTGCAACTGGACCAAACGCCCGGACACCTCCGCGAGCGCTGCTTGCTCCCGCGCCACATTAGCTGCGGCTGCATCAATTGCCTGGTCGTGGCGTTCTGCCTCCCCGGCCGCCGAACGAAGCGTCACTCCCAGTGCACCCAGGCGTCCGGCCACGGCTGCAAGCCGCGCATCGGACTCATGCAAAGCCGCGAGCGCTGTGGCTTCGGCGTCCGCCAGAGCCTCGCGTTTGGCCTGCAGACCGGCAAGTGCAAAGCGGGCTTGTTCCTTGCGGCGGGTCGCGGCGTGGAGATGCGTCTCCGTCTCATCCACGGCAGCCTGCAGCTCCAAAAGCGACGGCGCCGTCGCTGAACCGCCACGCACGGCATGCTGGGACAGCACATCGCCGTCAGGAGTCACCATGGTGAGATCTCCGTGAAGTGCTAGAAACTGTTGCGCGGCAGCGGGATCCGGAACCAGTACGACGCCGGCCAGCACGGCATCGAGCGCGGCCTTCAGTTCCGCCGGTCCGGAAACCTGTGTCCGCGCCACCACGGCACCTGGCACGGCCCCTGCCACCGTCCGGGCGCTGGCTTCGGCGGCGAGTTGACGTTCGCGCCGGCCATCCTGGCTTTGGGCAGTGGCCCCGGCAAAGCCGTCGGCCAGCACCAAGGTGACCTGTCCGGCGTCGTTCTTCTTCACCAGGTCCAGGGCCTGCAGCGCGGCGGCACTATTGGTCATGGCCACGCCCTCGGCCGCAACCCCCAGGGCCGCTGCAATGGCTGTCTCGTGGCCGGGCACCACGTGGAGGAGCGCCGCCATGGATGCCAGCACGCCAGCCGGGGCGGCTTCGAGCAGGTGCGCGCCAGCATCCCTGCGCAGTAAACCCTGGGCCAGTGCATCCCGGCGGGCCGTGAGGGAGTCCCGGTTGCGTTCTGCCGCGATTTGCTCGGCGCGCGCGTCTGCGAGGCACGCATCCAGCTCCGCCAGGGCGGCCGCGGCGGCCTCATAGTTGGCGTCAAGGCCCACCTCCCCCGCCTCAACATCTGCCACGGCAGCTTCCAGGGCCGTAAATTCCTGGGCTGCGGCACTGTGACGCTCGGCCCCCGCGGCTTTGCCATGGTGCAGCCTGGCAATTTCCGCCTCGGCCGATTCCACACGCGAGCGCGCCGAGGACACCTTCCCGGCCAGCCGTGCCAAGGCCTCACGGCTATCGGCCATGGCCCGCAAATGGTTCCTGACCCGTTGCTCCTCGGCCCTGACAGCCGCCTCCGCGTCCTCCCTGATCTCCACCGCAGTCTTTAGTCCGTGGCGGCGCTCCTCCAGCGCCACCTCCAGCTCGGCCTGCTCCGCCCGCAAGTGTGCCGCCTGGTGGGTCAACTTCTGCGGGTCCCGGCTGGGATCGGGGGCAGCTTCCTGCGATCCCACATGACGGCGGCGCTCGGCAGCCAGCAGGCCCAGAGCCTTGAATTTTTCCCGTGTGGCGCAGAGTTGATACCAGGTGTCGCGGGCTTGGTTCAAGACGGGCGCCGCCGCGGCAGCGTCTTGTTCCAGGGCGGCTTGTCGTTCCCGACCTTTTTGCAGTTGCGCCTGCACCTGGTCCCGGCGCTTCCTCATGTTCCGCTCCGCTGATTCGTCACGTTCGACGGCGGTGCCCAGCGTCACCATCTCATCCGCCAGCAAGCGTGCCCGGGAGTCCCTGACGTCAAACTGCACGGCCTGCGCGCGCCGTGCCATGGCTGCCTGTTTGCCCAACGGCGTCAGCTGGCGGCGCAGCTCTCCCGTTAAATCGGCCAAACGAGCCAGGTTCACCGCCATGGCGTCGAGCTTGCGCAGCGTTTTTTCTTTCCGGCGGCGGTGCTTGAGGATCCCGGCTGCTTCCTCAATGAAGCCGCGACGTTCCTCGGGTGTTGCATGCAGCACCTGATCGAGCTGCCCCTGACCCACAATGACGTGCATTTCCCGACCCAGACCGGAGTCGGACAGCAGCTCCTGAATGTCCAACAAGCGGCACGCAGTGTTATTGATGGCGTATTCGGACCCTCCCGCGCGAAACAACGTGCGGGAAATGGTGACCTCTGCGTAGTCAATGGGCAGGGCGCCGTCGGCATTGTCAATGGTGAGGGTCACCTGTGCCCGGCCCAGGGCGGGGCGGGCGGAGGTGCCGGCGAAGATCACGTCTTCCATTTTGCCGCCCCGCAGGGTCTTGGCACCCTGCTCCCCCATGACCCACGCCAAAGCATCCACAACATTGGATTTTCCGGCGCCGTTGGGTCCCACAACTGCCGTGACACCGGGTTCAAAATCAAAGGTGGTGGCCGAGGCGAAGGACTTGAATCCGCGCACGGACAGGCTCTTTAGATACAAACTGTTTTCTTTCCCCGCTCAGGCGCTGTTCTTCACACGCTAATCTACCGTGAATTTGTCAGTTCCACTCAGGGCACCTTGCTGTGTATGCCACAGGAAGAATGTGCGCGATCACCCTCTAAGGTGCATAGTTAACTATGGATCATGATCTGCGCGGTGAGCCCCACAAGGCAGGCGCCGCCCGGATCGGGGCAAGGTCACCGGGAGTTACCGGTGCCATCCATTACCGAACTCCACAAGAAAAAGGCTGGAACTTGATCGGCAACGCTACCTTTCGTCACCACAACACTTCCTTGCTTGCCGTCTCGAGCATTGAGGCCCCGGTAGTCGTCAGGTCCAGTGACTTTGATAGCCGGTTAGCCCCGAGCCTGAAGCGGCTGCGGCTTTCCAAACGGCTTTTGGAACGCGTAGCTGGCGTGGAGGAACGCCGCTGGTGGGCCCCTGGCACCTCCTTTGATGACGCAGCCATTGAGGCCGGGGCCAAGGCGCTGGCCGAGGCCGGCATTGAACCGGGACAGGTGGGTTTGCTCATTAACACCTCCGTCACGCGCCGCAACCTGGAACCTTCCGTTGCCGTAAAAATTCACAACGGCCTGGGACTTCCCTCCTCCGCCATGAACTTTGATTTGGCTAACGCATGCCTGGGCTTTGTCAATGGCATGACCCTTGCGGCCAACATGATCGATTCGGGACAAATTCAATACGCGCTCATTGTTGCCGGTGAAGATGCCCAGGCCACGCAGGAAAACACTTTTGAGAGGCTGAATGCCGAGAGCTCCACGCGGGAGGACTACCTGCGTGAATTTGCCACCTTGACGCTGGGCTCCGGAGCGGCTGCAGCCGTCATGGGCCCCTCTGATGTGCACCCCGGCGGACACCGCATTCTCGGCGGCGTCTCGCGTGCCGGCACCGAACACCATGAGCTGTGCGTGGGCGGGCCCGACGGCATGTTCACTGACACCAAGGGCCTGTTGGACAATGGGCTGGAACTTGTCACCGACGCCTGGAATGAAGCCCACACGGACGGTTGGGACTGGCGTTCCATGGACCGTTACGTCACGCACCAGGTATCCAATTCCTACACCAACGCCATCATCAAGGCCGTCAACCTGCTTAAAAACCGGGTTCCCATCACGTTCCCCAAGTGGGGCAATGTGGGACCGGCGTCGCTGCCCATGACCCTGGCGCAGGAGTCCCAAAGCCTCAAGGCCGGGGACCGCGTGCTGTGCATGGGTGTTGGCTCGGGACTGAACACCACGATGATGGAAATTGTGTGGTAGCTGTGGCGCAGGCGCTTTCCCAGCCGTGGCCGGGGGTGGAGGCCTCGTGGCAGCGTAGCGGCACCATTGCCTCCACCGCGCCCATTGATCCGGCCGGGTCCTCGCATCAGTGGCATTACCTCGATAATGAAGCCGACGTGCTGGCCACGGGCCGCGAACCCGTGGGTACGCTGCTGTGCGTGCACGGCAACCCCACCTGGTCTTACCTGTGGCGGACCCTCTTGGCAGACGCCACCTCCCCCGAAACGTTGGCCACCAGCGGTCCGTGGCGCGTGATCGCAGTCGATCAGCTGGACATGGGTTTTTCCGAACGCACAGGCGTTTTTCGCCGCCTCGAGGACCGCATCACCGACCTCTCCGACTTCACCGCAGCCCTGGGGTTGACGGGCCCCGTGGTCAGTGTTGGCCACGACTGGGGCGGCATTATTTCCCTGGGCTGGGCCACCCGCCACCCCGAACAGCTTGCGGCCGTGGTCCTCACCAACACGGCCGTGCACCCGGCCGGTTTCGCTCTGCCCCCGGCTTTGCAGTTGGCACTGCATCCCGCAGTCCACACGTGGGGCACGAGCACAACCTCGGCTTTTTTACGTGTCACGCATGATCTGGCCCAACCCGGCTTGGCGCCCGAAGTGCGTGCAGCGTTCATGGCGCCGTACCAAAGCGTGGCCCGGCGAACCGGCGTGGGCAACTTCGTCGCCGACATCCCCTTCGCAAAAGAGCATCCGTCACGCCCCGCCCTGGACGCCGTGTCCTCTGCCATTCGTGACTTGGACGTACCGGCATTCATGATGTGGGGACCCAGGGACCCCGTATTTTCCGACCGTTATCTGCGTGATCTCCTCACCCGCCTGCCGCAGGCAGACGTGCATCGCTTTGAAGGTGCCAGCCACCTGGTGCCCGAGGACCGCGACATTGCCGGACCCATCTTTGCCTGGCTGGCTAAGCACGTGGCGGTTAATGGCCATGGTGCACCGGACGCTGCTGTGGAAGAAACTGCCGGCAGTAACGTGTTTGGCAGTAATTTCGTTCCCATGCTGGCTGAGCTGGATTCCCGCCGCACTGACACCACCACGGCCATCGTGGACATGCTCCCCCAGGAAGCAGGCACCCGAGAGCTGAGCTGGGCGCAGTTGGCCCGTGATGTGGATGATCTTGCCTCTGGTCTTCGGGACCTAGGTGTCAAGGGAGGAGACCGGATCAGCCTGCTGGTGCCCCCCGGCATCACCTTGACCACCTTGATCTACGCGTGCCTGCGCCTGGGTGCTGTCATTGTTGTGGCCGATGCAGGACTTGGCACCCAGGGCATGAGCCGGGCCATCAAGGGTGCCGGCCCGGATTACTTAATTGGCATTGAACGGGCGCTCGCAGGCGCCCGGCTCTATAACTGGCCCGGCATCAAAATTGCCGCAGAGGATTTCACCCGGCAATCCGCTTCCGTCAAGCGCACACTTTTCAAGGTGGCGGCCACGGTGCCCCAGCTCCTGGCCAATGGCCGCGTGCTGCGGCTTGCCGACGAAAAGGCAGCTTTTAGCCCCGCCGTTCCCGACGCTGATGCCGCAGTTTTGTTCACCTCCGGGTCCACCGGCCCGGCCAAGGGTGTGGTGTACACGCACCGCAAGCTGGCGGCCATGCGCGACACCCTGAAAAACACTTATCACCTGGCGTCCGGCACCGGTCTTGTGGCGGGTTTCGCCCCGTTTGCCCTGCTGGGGCCGGCCCTGGGAGCCACCACCGTCACCCCTGACATGGATGTCACAGCTCCACGGACCCTCACGGCACAGGCTTTGGCCAACGCGGCGGCTGCCATCAACGCCACGGTGGTTTTCGCCTCCCCCGCGGCACTGGTGAACGTGGTGGCGACAGCGGTGGAACTGACTCCCGCGCAGCACCAGGCGCTGGCCGACGTGGAACTGGTCCTTTCAGCCGGGGCGCCCCTGGCCCTGCCACTGCTTGAGCAAGTTCAAGAGCTGGCCCCCCACGCCACCTTGCACACCCCCTATGGCATGACCGAGGCGCTGCCCGTGACGGACATTGATTTGGCGGGCATTCGTGCTGCCGGCGTGGGCAATGGCGTGTGTGTGGGTACCCCTGTCAGTGGTGCTGCTGTGGCCATTGCCCCAATCTCCGCCGACGCCAACGTGCAGCTGGAGGTGAGCACGCGGCCAGGTGTGACGGGGGAAATTCTAGTCAGCGCCCCGCACGTGAAGGCCCGCTATGACAGATTGTGGATCACGGAGGAACTCAGCACCTCCATCCCCGGCTGGCACCGGACGGGAGACGTGGGCCACCTGGATGACCGGGGTCGGCTCTGGGTGGAGGGCAGGATGGCTCACATCCTGACCATGGCCGGCGGGGTCAGGACACCCGTTGCTGCCGAGCAGGCGGTGGAGCTGGTGCCAGGTGTAGCCCGGGCGGCCATTGTTGGGGTGGGTCCTGCAGGTACCCAGGCCGCCGTGGCCATTGTGGAAACGCAGCCGGTTGTTAAGCGCCCCGGCCTGGCCCCCGCGGAGTTGGCGGCGCAGGTGCGGACTGCCGCGCTGGGGCTTGGCCTGCCCTTGTCGGCAGTGCTGGCCATTGCCGCGATGCCCACGGATGTGCGGCACAATTCCAAGATTGACCGGGCCAGGCTGGCGCGCTGGGCCGGCCGGATGCTTGCTGGAGAAAAACCGGGCCGGCCGTGAGCGGGGAAGCACCTCGCGTTCTCGTCACAGGCACCAGCGGGTTGTTGGGCGGCGCTGTTGCGCAGTTATTGCATGAGCGCGGATTTTTGGTGCGCACACTGCAACGCCGTGCCGTGGATTCCCCATGGGACAGCATTCAGGGCTCCGTAGCGGATCCGGATGTGGCGGCGAGTGCGGTGGCGGGCGTCCACGCCGTCGTGCATCTTGCCGCCAAGGTGTCCTTCACCGGAGCGTGGGACGAGTTCGTCAGCACCAACGTTGTGGGCACCCGGCAATTGATCACTGCGGCGCAACATGCAGGTGTGCGGGATTTCGTGTTTGTGTCCTCACCGTCGGTGGCGCATTTTGGCACCTCCATTGTGGGCGCCACTGCCGGTGCCGCCAATCCTGTGCTGGCTCGCGGCCATTATGCCCGTTCCAAGGCTGCCGCCGAGGAGCTGGCGTTGGCAGAGGACTCCCCCACGTTCCGCGTCACTGCCATCCGTCCCCATATTGTCTGGGGACCCGGCGACACCCAACTGGTGGAGCGGGTGGTGGAACGCGCCCGGGCTGGCAGCTTGCCGCTGCTCGACGGTGGCCGCGCACTCATTGACACCACCTACATTGACAATGCGGCAGAGGCCATTGTGCGTGGGCTGGAGCGCATGGAGTACGCCCATGGGCAGGCGCTGGTCATCACCAACGGCGAGCCCCGCCCCGTCGGTGAGCTGATTGCCGGAATTTGCGCCGCTGCCGGTGTACGCGTACCCGGTTATTCGGTCCCTGGCTGGTTGGCACGCGGTGCTGGGTCCGTCATTGAACAGGCATGGACCGCGGCGGGGAACCGTGGGTGGGTACAGGACGAGCCGCCCATGACCCGTTTTCTGGCCGAACAACTGTCCACCGCCCACTGGTTTGACCAGCGCCACACGCAAGCGGTTCTGGATTGGACGCCTGCCGTCTCCCTGGACGAGGGTCTGGCGCGGCTTGCGGAACATTACCGGGGCCAGGGGTAGCCACCGCGCTGCCTTGCTCCGCGCCTGGCCGGTGCTTAGCCACGGAAACGGTCGTGTAGGTACTCCTATTGCAGCTAAGTACCGGCCAGACCGCAAAACAGGCTCCGAAACAGTGTGCTGCCCTAGGTCGTGGGGGCCGAGGCTGCGAGATAGGCCCGCATGATTCTGGCTTTGAGCGTTTCAGGTTGCTCCAAATGCGCCCACTTGACCCGGATGAACCGCCACCCCTGCTCTATTAGGGCGTTTTCGCGCTCGCGTTCCTCCACCAGTGCCCTGTCGGTGGGAAGTGGGAAATCAAAATACTTGGTGTTCCCGTCAAATTCCAAGATGAGCCGGCAGCTGCGCCATACAAAGTCCACCCGGAACCTGCCCGTACTGCACTCCAGCCAAACCTGCAGCTCCGGCTGTTCAATGGGCAACTCGCCAATGATAAGGCGGGTTCTGGATTCCCCGGCGGATTCGGAAAGGGCATTCATGGCAGCTACCGCCCGGCGGGCACGTTGCACGCCGCGCCGGCCCGCCGCCACCACCAGCGCCCGTTCCAGTTCGGCCAGCTGCAAACCCTTGTTCAGTGCCGAGTCGCCAATAACCACGGCCTGCGCCAAGGGAGCCACGGTGGCGCAGTCCAGCACCGTGCGCCGCAAAGTGGTCAGCCGCACTGCCCCGACCCCTGGCAGGTACCGGACCTCAATATCCGGCTCCTGTATGTCAAGCTTGTGCAACACCACATCCGCCGGAAGCTTCGATCCCGAGGCGCTGTAGCCGCCGCTCACATGGATAAGGGACGAACTGTTCCACGTGTTGAGCTGGTGCAGTCTGGCGGCGCTGAAGTGGGAATATACCGGCAGCTCTTTGGACTGCGCAACGTGTCCCATGAGCGCCAGTCTGTTCCTAACCCACGGCGTTTTACCCTGCCACGCATGCATGGGCACATACACGCCACGCCGCAGACGGTGCACCACCTGCCTCTCAATTCCGGCCTGGAGCAAACGTGTGGTCAATCCGGCGTCCTGCAGTTGCTCCGTGGTTGCCACGAGCTGACCCGCAGGCCACCGCCGGGCAAAAATACGCTCAACATGTGCTGTATCCATAGCAGCGATTCTGCTACCTATTTGGCGTCAAAAAAGAGCAAAGTGAGCTAAACGCCTCCATTTGTGGATAACCACCCGACTGTGCGAATTTCAAAGCGCAACGCGGCCGGGACTTAGCTGCTATAGGAGTAGCTGCACAGGTAATTTCGTGGCTAACCACCGGCCGGTTGGCAGGGGGACCGCCACCGCGTCACCTACAACCGGGCGTTGCGCGGCTTCGGCTGGCAGACAGGGCAGCTGTAGGAGGACCTGTTCATAAACGTATCGCGGCGAATCGTGCTGGACAGGCCCAGCTCGGCACAGCGGTAACAGGCTTCGCCTTGGCGGCCGTAGACATTCAAGGAACGGGAGAAATAACCCGAGGCACCGTTGACGTTTACGTACAGTGAGTCAAAGCTGGTGCCGCCGGCGGCAAGTGCGCGGGTCATGACATCGCGCGCGGCAAGAATGATGCGCTCAGTATCTGGCCGGCGCAGAGTGTCGGTGGGGCGGGCATAATGCATTTTGGCAGCCCACAGGGCCTCATCGGCATAAATATTGCCAATGCCGGACACCATGGCCTGATCCAGCAGGGCCCTCTTCACACCTGTTTTGCGGGTCCGCAGCTTTTGATGCAGGGCGTCCAAATCAAAGCTGGGATCCAGCGGGTCCCGGGCAATATGGGCAGCCTCGGCCGGGATGAGCGGCCAGCCCGGGCCGTGATCCATGGCGGCGCCGCAACCGCCAGGCAGCCCATCCAGAGTTGGCACTAAGCGCGTGACAAACAATCCACCAAAAATGCGTTGATCCACAAAGCGCAGTTCCTCGGGCGTGTCGGAGCGGTGGGAAAAGCTCAACCGTACCTTTAAATGCTTTTCATGCGGCTGTTCCGAGGACTCCACCAGCAACTGCCCGCTCATGCCCAGGTGCGCCACCAAGGCCGTGTGAGGCGGGGTGCTCGTGGTCGGATCATCGCTTAGCGGCATCCACAGGAACTTCCCGCGGCGGACCACATCAAGGACTGTGGAGCCCAGCAGGTTCCCGCGAAAGTCCTCGGTGCCCAGAGTGTGGCGCCGGATGGAGCGCGGATCGGGAACAGAAACACCGGTGATGCGCCGCCCGGCAATCCAGCGCTCCAGGCCACGGCGGACCACCTCGACCTCGGGCAGTTCCGGCATTATTTGGTGAGGGAAGCGGCGTCGTGCTTGCCGGCAGCACTGGTGCGCGCGAAGGGGTTCTCACCAAAGCGCTTTTGCAGTTCCACCCAGCCGGCAGCGGCCGCGGCACGTTCGGCCTCTTTTTTGGAAGGGCCCACGCCGGTGCCAAACGCCTCCCCGCCAATGACCAGCTCGGCGGAGAAGGAGCGGTTGTGGTCGGGACCCGTGCCCACCACGTTGTAAGTGACGGTACCCAGCGCGCGGACGGCGGAAATCTCTTGAATGTGGGTTTTCCAGTCAGTACCGGCACCGAGCACGGAAGCGTCCTCCAGCAAGGGCCCTACCAGGCGCATGACCAGCTCGCGGGCAACCTCGATGCCATGGGTGATGTAGGTGGCACCAATGAGGGCTTCCATGGTGTCGGCCAAAATGGAGGACTTGTTGCGGCCCTTGGTGAGACGTTCGCCCTGACCCAGGTAAATGAATTCACCCACGCCCAGGGAACGGGCGATGGAGGCCAGGGCCCGGGTGGAAACAACAGCGGCGCGGCGCTTGGCCAGCTCGCCCTCGGGAAGGGAGGGGTTGTCACGGTACAGGGCGTCGGTGACGGAAAATCCCAGAATGGAATCGCCCAGGAACTCCAAGCGTTCATTGGTGGGCAGGCCACCGTTCTCGTAAGCGTAGGAGCGGTGCGTCAGGGCAAGACGAAGCGTCCCGGCATCAATACTGACACCGAGACGCTTCAACAGCAAAATGTGTCCGTCCGTGAGTTCCGGTGATGGAAGTTCTACGGGCATGGCACTCCTGCTCAATATTAATAATCTATGAAGACCAAGTGGTCCGCACGGACGTCTTAGACGTCGGCTACCTTGCGGCCCTTGTATTCAAGGAACAAAGCCGTACCGGCTGAGTCGGTGACGACCTTGGCCTGGTGCGGGAGGCTGTAAACAACCTGTCCGTTTTCAATGGTCTTGACCAGAGCAGGCGCGGTGGCCTTCCACTGGGAACGGCGTGCACGGGTATTGGCACGGGACATCTTCCGCTTCGGAACAGCCACGGCAAACTCTTTTCTCTCGATAACTCACGGGCTGATGCCCGAAAGTAAAACTTAGTTTTCTTCGCCGGTAAAGCCCTGTAGGGCAGCCCACCTGGGATCTGCAATCTCGTGGTGGTGCCCCGGCTCATCTGCAAGGTGGATTCCGCATTCGGAACACAGACCCTCACAGTCTTCCCGGCACACCGGCTGGAACGGCAGGGCAGTTACCACCGCGTCCCGCAACACCGGTTCAAGATCGATAGAATCGTGCTCGACCCAACGTTGCTCATCTTCTTCCTCTGCAAGGATGTCCGCTGCCGGCTCCTCGTAGAAGAAAAGTTCTTGCACATTGACTTCCAGGTCATCCTCGAAGGTCTCCAGGCAGCGGGAGCATTCGCCGGTCACATCGACCAGCACAGAACCCGATACTAAAATTCCTTCATGAACAGCCTCAAAACGCAGTTCCACATCCATAATGAATCCGGGCGTCACGCCAATGAGCGGAGTGCCGAAATCCTCCGGTACAGGCACATGCTCTTCGAATTTCCACATACCGCCCGGGCTGCGCCCAAGCTCCCTGACACCAACGGTGAGGGGCGTGCCATGGTTGGACTTGTTGCCCAACGTGGTTTCGCTAATGAGAACTCCTGTAAGAACATATGACCGACGCACCATCTTAGCCCGAAAGCTCACGGGCATCAAAACGTGCGGTGCCAGAGGCCAATTGGCCCCATTCAGTCTACGACAGTTGGTGCACTCCCGGCGAACTCAATTGCAGAAGGCGGCCGTGATGTGACTCTCAGTGCCCGTTTTTTCCCTGAATGCACGACGCCGGCCGCCGAGTCACGCTGTTTTCGTCGGTTCCACTGCGGCCGGGTTGAGCAATGGATCGCGGGTCAAATGGGTCAAGCTGTCGCAGTTTAGCAAGCAGCAGGGAGACCTTCGGGATCCATGGAATTTACTTGCTCAATGAACCAGTTGCCACGTTCTCCGTACGGCGTTTGTACATACTTGCGCTTCATGAGGTAGTCATAGGTGGCGTTGGAACATTCCTGTCCAGCTTCGCCTGGGTCGGCGGACTGCGTAGTGGTCAACACTACTGTGGCTGTGGCGTCATCCCCGTTGCGGACAAGGTTCTCAAGTACCAACCGCGTCCAAAAAGAGGTGGTTAATCCCGCACCCCAACTTTCCGCACTGCCGAATACACCTTTTGTGGAGCTCGTAAAATATGAGAACGCAGCGTCATAGGCGCCGATATTGATGGCCTGCCCATGCGCCAGCAGTACTTGAGCGATGTCAACGGCTTCCGGTTCATCCGATCGGACGAAGGCGGAAATGGAACTGCTGTCGGTTTCAGTATTGGAATCGCATTGCGCTGTCCCTACTGTTGTTGTGCGGGCCATCCATGCAATAACCATGGGCGCAGCGGCAGAAGCCGTGACAGCGTAGCCCATATTCTCAACTGGCCTGCCATCGCCGGTGAGTTCCGATTTAGCACTGATAACGCCGACTACTTGACCCGCCATGTTGACCAGTGGACCTCCGCTGTTCCCGGGATTGACGGGAGCCGAGGTCTGCACAAGGTGTTCTTGCAACCCAAAGGCGGTCTGAAATTTTCGATCCAGGCCACTGACTATTCCATCGGCAATACCTATTGGCTGACCCAGGGGATACCCAATGCTGGCCGTTGCAGAGCCAGCCACGGGATCCGGGGCGGCAAAGTCAAAGACATGCCCCTCAATCGGCATGTAGGTCCTGATCAAGGCAAGATCCTGGACGTCGTCGCGAGCCACCACTGCCGCCGAGGTCACCTGCCCGTTGACTACTACGGATAATGCCACCTGGTCCTTGACAACGTGGGCGGCCGTGGCAATCAAGTCGGGCGCCACCAAGAACCCGGTCCCCGACCCACCACTGGTGCATCGGACAGCCGTGATCCGCGCAACTCCGGATGCTACGGCCTCCATGGTCTGATCCCAGGAAGTGAAGGCTGCCGGGGTCGTCACCTTCGGCTCAAGTATTGGTTCCAGAGGAGGAGACGGTGGCGGAGGAAGAGGCAGCGGCGGAGGAGACGGCGGCGGGGGCGGCAGGGCTGATTCGGATAGCGTTGGCAAACCTGCTGGTGCTGCCGGACTGAGCAGGGAACATCCTGCCAGGGCCAGTACCAGGGTGGTTGCCGTGACGGAACTGGCAAGAACCTTTAGAACGGAACCACACTGCATGGGGCCCTCCCTGTCATATTGGGGATTTTTAGTTAAAGCCCCTGACAACACCGGCTCGGGTTCCTCGAGGGTAACCTTTGTAGCGGCACAACACCATGGTCAGCGCAAAAATTACCCAAGGTTCATCCCAAGCAGTGCCGGCATTGGACGCATTGAAAATGCGGCGGGCCCACGTGGCAGCCTGAAGGGCGCCGAAAAAGTTACCGTTTGGGTGGGGTCGTCGTGACCGGACGGGCGTCAGGGCCAGCGGCACCCTGTAATTTGCGCATCACTGCACGTGGCACAAAGTCTGCAACATCGCCGCCCAGGTTGTGCACTTCCTTAATCAAGGTGGAGGACAAATGCAGGTAGCGGCTGTCGCCGGGCAAAAAGACCGTCTCCACGCCGGAGAGTTGCCGGTTCATGGTGGCCATGGGGAGTTCGTAGTCAAAGTCCGAGGAGGAACGCAGGCCCTTCACAATGGCCGACACCCCCCGCGCGTGGCAGTAATCGGACAGTAACCCCTCCCCCATGGGCTCCACCAAGATCCCCGATATGGCAGAGAAGGTGCTGCTGGCCATGTGCAGACGCTCGTTCAGTGAGAACCGGTACTGTTTGGCATAGTTGGTGGAAATGGCCACAATGACCTCGTCAAAAAGTCCCGCAGCCCGGGCGATCACTTCAATGTGACCCTTATGGATGGGGTCAAAAGATCCGGGGCATACAGCACGTCGCATACCCATGAATCTAGCTCACGCGGCACTTATGGGCCAATGATTTCCTGTGCGGGCGCACAATGTGCGGACTTACCGCGCGGCAAGGCGTTGCTTGCTGCCTTGCAGCCCAGTTGGCATTAGATTGATAAGACACGGTTGTTCGTGGTGGCAGCGGCCGTGAAGAGGCCACAGAGTGAGGGAAAGGGCGCCAATGATCATTTCGCCCAGGCCGGAAGAGGTGGCTTAGATGATGTCCGCACCATGGCAGCGCACGGCGCACGGTGCCAATTTGCTGGGTCAAGATGGCTCCCTGGGCGTGACCATCTTTGAGGAAATCAGCACCCTGGCCCTGCAACACCAGGCCATTAATCTGGGGCAGGGTTTCCCGGATGAGGGTGGCCCGGAGCACCTGAGCCGGATGGCCCAGGAAGCCATTGCCGCCGGCCAGAATCAGTACGCACCCGGCAAGGGCCTGCTTGATTTACGCCGCGCCATTGCCGAACACCAACAACGTTTCTATGGCCTCACCGTGGACCCGGAAACGCAGGTCATTGTCAGCACCGGAGCCACCGAAGCGCTCGCCTCGGCCATCCTGGCACTGACAGGTCCCGGCGATGAGGTGCTCACTTTTGAGCCCTTTTACGACTCCTATGGCGCCATCATTGCCCTGTCCGGAGCCCGCCATACCACTGCCGCGCTGCCCGCTCCGGATTTCCTGCCGGATCTGGCCGCACTGGAAAACAGCTTCAGCGAACGCACCGCCATGATTGTTCTAAACAACCCCCACAATCCCACGGGCGTCATGTTCCCGGAGGCCGTACTGGCTGAACTTGTCCGCCTTGCCATTAAGTACGACGCCGTCATTGTCAGTGACGAAGTGTACGAGCACCTGACGTTTGGTCCCCGGCACATACCCGTGGCCACGCTGCCGGGTGCGGCCGGGCGCACGCTCACCATTTCCTCCGCGGGCAAGACCTTTTCCTTCACCGGCTGGAAGATTGGCTGGCTGTCCGGCCCGGCGGAACTTGTGGCCGCTGCCCGCACCGTTAAGCAGTTCCTGAGCTACTCCTCCGGTACCCCTTTCCAAGGTGCCATCGCAGCTGGGCTGCGCATGGAGGAAAGTTTCTTTAAAAATACGGCAGCCACGCTGGCCGGCAAGCGCGACCTTCTGGCAGATGGTTTGCGCGCCGCCGGGCTCGATGTGTTTATTCCCCAGGGCACCTACTTCATCACCGCCGATACCCAGAAACTGGGAATCACCGACGCCACCGCCCTGGCACGCCGCCTGCCGGAACTCATTGGCGTAGCCGCCATCCCCGTGCCCATGTTCTGCCACCCCGAAGGAGCCCAACGAACCCGCTCGCTGTTGCGCTTCGCGTTCTGCAAGCAGGTCCCTCTCTTGGAAGAGGCTGCCGCACGTCTGGCCACTCTGCAGAGCAAACTTTAATGTCAAGGTCCCTAATGTCAAGGTCGCACATGTCAAGGTCCAGCCGCTACCTGCGCACCAGCGGGGTGCACGCCACCATTGAGCCCGATCCATGGAATCCCCACGGTATGGTCCTGAGCATTGACAGCGCCGAACAATCGCACGTCGACCTGGCCGAGCCGCAGCACGTCTTCTATGAGTACCTGCGCCGCATTGCCAACGCCGTGGATCTTGTGAAACCCGGCGGCAAGCCCATTACGGCACTGCATCTGGGTGCCGGGGCCTTGACGCTGGCCCGTTACATTCAAGCCACTCGTCCCGGCTCCATCCAGCACGCCGTGGAATTGGAGCGCGAGTTGCTGGATTATGTTGTAGAGCAACTGCCTCTTCCCGCCGGGATGAACCTCAGCACTCATATTGGTGATGCCCGCGGGGAATTAGCTGCCCTCCCCGAGGGTCTGCTGTTCGACGTCGTCATTGTTGACATTTTTAGCGGCCCGGAAGCGCCCGCCCACCTGGCCTGCGCCGAGTTCTACCGCGAGGCTGCAGCGATTTTGGCGCCGGGAGGGTTTTTAGCTGTCAACGTGGGTGACGAGGCTGGCTTCACGCTGGTTTCCAGTCAAACCGCAGCGCTGCAAGGGGTGTTCCCCCAGGTGGCCGCCTACGGCACCACCATGTTATTTACCCGCCGTTACCCGGGAAATATTATTTTGCTCGCCAGCAATGATCCCTGGCACGCAGGGTGGGCACAGCAACTCATCGCGGCCGGGCCACATCCGGCCACAGTGCTCACCGGCGTCGAACTTGATGAACTCAGCGGTTAACCCGCCAGCAGCCCCCAACCGCTGCTGGAGCGTCGGGGAAAAATGCCCGAAAGGTGAGGGAGGGTGTTGGGGGTTTAGGAGTCGGCGGGTTCAGCGAACCACAGCTTGGTTTCGCCGTATTTTTTCTCCGCGAAGCTTTGCAGCGTTGGCGGCCAGGTGGGCTCCGGAGTACGCACCGAACGCTCCACCACCACCACGGCAAAGGGGCTCAGCCGGGGACCCAGCAATTCCAACACCAGCGACAATTCAATCTCCGTAAGCGGATACGGCGGATCCAGGAACACCAAATCCCACTGGTCCACCCCGGCATCGGCTACCCGCGCCAAAAACGTTTCCACGCGCGAGCGCTGGACCGACACCACCTTGCTGCCCAGAATTTGATTGACCAGCTCGGCATTGCGCTGGCAGACGGCTGCAGCCTTGTCATGAAACTCAATGAGCTCAACCGAGGCAGCACCTCTGCTGGCGCTTTCCACACCCAGTGAACCGGCTCCGGCATACAGATCCAAAACCCGTGTACCGGCCAGCATGTTCATGGACTCCAGGCGGGAAAACAAAGCCTCTTTGACGCGGTCCGTGGTGGGCCTGGTCCCGTCCCCCGGCACTGAGACCAGCTTGGTGCCCCCCGCCGCCCCGGAAACTATGCGGCTCATGCCTGTGCCCCGATAATGTTAGCCACGTTCAAGGAATGCCTCATTTTTCTCAGTCAAATACATCTCAATTTCCAGCTTGAGCGCCGGGTGTAACTTCAGTTCGGGGTCGGCGTCCACAATGGCGGAGGCGTCTTGCCGGGCACGCTCAATGAGCTCCTCATCACGCAACACGCTGAGCATGCGCAGTCCGCTGTTGCCGCCGGATTGCTGGGCACCCAAAATGTCACCCTCACGCCGCATCTCCAAGTCCTGTTTGGCCAGGACGAAACCGTCGCTCGTGGCCGCCACAGCCTCAAGCCGTTGCCGGCTGGGATGATCCTTGTCCAAACCTGTCACCAGCAGACAGGTCCCTTCATGCCCACCGCGCCCAACCCGTCCACGCAGCTGGTGCAACTGCGATATTCCAAAACGATCAGCATCCAAAATCACCATCAGCGTGGCATTGTGCACGTCCACGCCCACCTCAATGACAGTGGTAGCCACCAGCACATCAATTTCACCGCGGGCAAAAGCCGCCATGGTCCCCTGCTTGTCGGCAGAGTCCAGGCGTCCATGCAGCACTTCAATCCGGGTTCCGTCCAGGGCCGGGTTGGTGCGTAAATATTGCACCACGTCCAAAACCCCGGCCATGGGGCGCGTGTCACCGAGGAGGGAGTCAGCCAGGAGGGTGTCGGGGTCATCACCAATCTTGGGGCAGACCACGTAGACCTGGTGGCCGGCGTCGATCTCCTCCCGGGTGCGGGCCCACATCCGCGGCTCCCAGCCGGGGTGCTCCGCCAACGGCGTGACGTGCGTGCGTATGGGGGCCCGGCCTGCCGGAAGCTCGGTCAACTCGGACACCTCCAGGTCACCAAAAACGGTCATGGCCACGGTGCGTGGAATCGGGGTGGCAGTCATCACCAATACGTGGGGCGGTTTGAGGGCCTTGGCGCGAAGGGCGTCGCGCTGCTCCACACCAAAGCGGTGCTGTTCATCGACAACTATGAGCCCCAGGTCGGCAAACTGCACGTTGTCCGAGAGCAGCGCATGCGTGCCAACTATAATGCCTGCTTCCCCGGAAGCGGCGGCAAGAAGGGCCTTCTTTTTGGCCGCCGCCGGCATGGAACCCGTGAGCAAAGTAACGATCGTGGCATGCGGGCCACCCACCAGCGGACCCTCCCCCAACACACCCAGCAGGGCCGTGATGGACTGCAGGTGCTGGGCGGCAAGGACCTCGGTGGGGGCCAGGAACGCCGCCTGCCCGCCGGCGTCGATCACCTGCAGCATGGCGCGCAGGGCCACCACCGTTTTACCGGAGCCCACCTCACCCTGCAGCAGGCGGTGCATGGGGTGACCTGCGCTGATTTCAGCGGCAATGAGCGCACCAATGTCCTTTTGCCCGCCTGTCAAGGTATAGGGCAGCGAGGCATCAAAGGCGTCGAGAAGGCCGTCGTGCACGGCGGGGCGGCCGGTGGCGTCAAGATGGACGGCCTCGAAACGCTTTTGCGCCAGTGCCGTTTGCAACGCCAACGCCTCTTGGTAGCGGAAACGTTTGCGGGCCCGTGGCCAGACATCCATGGTCGAGGGCGCGTGAATTTGCAGGTAGGCGTCCGCCAGTGGCAGCAGCTTTTCCCGCGCGGCAATGGCTGCCGGGACGGGGTCGGCAATTTTTTCCAGGTCCAGCACGGGCAACAGGGTCTCAATGACGTGCTGTGATTTCCAGCTGGGGAACTTTGCAGTGGCTGGATAGACCGGGACAGGTTTGGCCGCGTGGAACTCGGCCTCATGCTCAGCCAGCTCGTCGTCGGGCAGCAACACATACCCGGGGTTGGTCAAGACCAGGTTGCCCCGGTAGTGGGAAACCTTGCCGGAAAACATGGCCAACACGCCAGCTTGCAGCTCGGACTTGGCTTTGAACCCATTGAAAAAACTAATGACCAGTTCAGAGGGGCGGCCAGTGTTGTCGGTGATGACCACGTCCGTAATGATGCCTTTACGGGTTTGCATGTACCGGGTGTGGGAAGCCACCACCCTGGCCAAAATGGTGACATCCTCATCCACTACCAGCTGGTTGAGGTCCGTCAGTTCCCCACGCGCAATGTAGCGGCGCGGAAAGTGATGCAGCATCTCCCCCACAAGGGTGATGTCCAAGGCTTTGGCCACTTGCTTGGCCGTGGTGGCACCAACCAGTCGCGACAGCTCAAGATCCAGATCCGAATAACGCCGCAGCGGCGCACCCGGCTCTGGCGTTCCGGAGCTAGAGGAAGTCATGGGCGTCCTCGGGGGCATTAGCGCTCAAAGCTGAAACGCTTACGTTACTGGGATCACCCACAGCGTGAATGGCATCCAGTGCCACGGCTGCCGAGGGCACGTGTACATGCAGACGCCACGGGTAGGCACCCATTTCATCGGCTTCCTCAGAGACAGCGCTCATAATCACTGAATCCCCCAACTCGTCAAGCTCCAACCGCAGCCCCGCTGCTGCCAAGGGGGTCAAGGAAATAGTGCACATCACTTCAGCGCCCTCTTGTTCCGGCATGTTCACGGCAATATTGGGGTCCTGGACGTTGTAACCGGAGAGCCCATCCAACAACTCCTCCTGCAGAGGGTCCCCCAAAATCACTGACCGCAGGCAATCCAAGATCAACAGCAGACCCACAGCCCCGGAATCCACCACGCGGGCCTGACTCAGCACATCCAGCTGCGATTCAGTCAATATCACTGCTTCGCGGGCAGCGTTGACGGCTCCGTCAATGGTCTCCGCAAGGGCTTGATTGGACTCGTCATTATGGAGATGGGATTCCACAGCTGCCGCGCCATGGGCCGCAGCCTCCAACACCGACAGAAGAGTGCCGGGCAATGGATCGCTCAGGGCAGTCCAGGCGCGCAGCTGGGCGCGGTGCAGGGCAGCCACCAGGAGCGGACCGTTCCACCGCTGCGCATCACTGAGCGGTTCCGCCATGGCTGCGAGCGCCACCGCCATCAGTGTTCCGGAATTTCCGCGGGCCTGCTCCATGGCGGCACGGCCGGCAATGGCCATGGTGGCCCCTACATCGACTGGATCAGCATCGGCCACCGCCTGGGCGGCGGCACGAATTGTCAAGTACAGGTTGGTGCCGGTGTCTGCATCCGCGACGGGGTAGATATTAATGGCATTGAGCCGGTCGCTGTGATTGGCCAGCGTTTGTTCTGCCATGGCCAGCCAACGGCGGACCACGGGTGCAGTTGCGGTGATCTTAGACTGCAAAATGATCCCATCCCAGGGCACCACCAGGGGCACCGTCAAAATTTTTACCATCCATGGTGAGCGCCGCTGCTGACGTTTCCAAAGACACTACAGAGCCTATCCCAAGGAAGCCTGGCGGCAGTGTTGCGCTCGCCGGAAAAGTGCATAAAAGACCGTGGTCCTCTCCCCCTGTCAATACCCATGTCATGGGGTCCACTGCCAGTGCAGCGGCGGCCTCCTGTAACTCCTCGGCCAAGGTCTGCAAGGGTTCGCTGTGCAGGTTTATGGCCACGCCGCTGGCGATGGCAATCCGGCCGGCATCACGCAGCAGGCCATCTGAAATATCCATCATGGCCGTGGCCCCGGCGAGGGAGGCGGCAGGCCCCGCAGCCAGCGGCGGCCGGGGCCGGGCAAAGAGGGCCGCCGCCGTAACCTGGGCAGGGGCATAAGCTGCGGGGTCAAGACAATCTTCATGTAAAGCCCAGCCCGCCGCCGAGTGACCCACGTTCCCGCAGACGGCCAGCTGGTCACCGGGTTGCGCCCCCGAGCGAAGCACTGGAGCACGGCCTTCCAAGGAGCCGGTCACAGCGACCGTCACGACAATTTCCTCGCCGCCGGAAAGGTCCCCGCCTGCCATGGAACACTGTCCTGCCCCCAAGGCCACGGTTGCCGCGCTTATTCCTTCAGCCAGTTGCTCCACCCAGCTGACGGGCGTCGTGCCAGGAAGGGTCAGGCTTAAGACCATGGCCGTTGCCACGGCACCCATTGCATTGATGTCACTAAGGTTTTGCGCGGCAGCCTTCCACCCGACGTCGTAGCCCGAGGAGGCGCTGCCGTTGGGCCAAAGGAGGCGAAAATCCCTGTCCTGCACCTGGGTGTCAATGGAAATGACGGTGCGGGCATCCGGTGCGGCAATGATGGCAGCGTCGTCCCCGGGGCCCAGCAGCATGGAGGTACCCACGTGCAGGCGCGGGAAGATTCGCGCCAAAAGCTCGGCTTCGGAGAGTTGTGCCACTGTGAGATTCATGCTTTAACCGTATCCGGTAGCTGAGACATTGGCGGCG
>JBBSSM010000037.1:0-24813 GCA_038242155.1 Actinomycetales bacterium
ACACCGAACTTTTGCAGCTCAAGGGAGTCAGTATCTATCCAGCTGCGCACCGCCGGATAGGCCGGGTTAAGGAGTTGAAATCCTCTGTCGCATTGAAAGCCATTAATGGTATCTGTGCGGACGCGGCCACCAACGGCATCCCCCGCTTCCAGAACTGTGACGGTGTAGCCGCTGCGCTGCACCCGGCGAGCGCATTGCAGTCCTGCCAACCCCGCACCAATAACAATGACATCGGTTTCCATGTGGCTCCAGTTTTTTATGCGTTGGGTGTACGTCAATCCACTGTGGGGCCCATGCTAGCGTGCGCCTCTGACAAGGTGGTCTTCTGGCACTTCCACCAGGGCCCAGGATTATTTGTCTTTGCGGAGAAGGTCTAGTTCCTGCAACTGTTTTTTCACCTCGCGGCGCAGGACCTTGCCCATTTCATTGCGCGGCAGTTCGGCCAACACATGGAACCGGCGCGGCACCTTATAGGCGGTGAGTTTGTCCTTGAGAAGCTGGCGAAGCCTGCCAATGTCGGGCAGCAAACCGTCGGAAGTCACAATTGCAGCGACGACTTCTTCGGTCCCCCGCGCATCGATGAGACCCACCACTGCAATGTCGTCAATGCCGTTTTGACCGCGGATCGCATTCTCCACTTCAGACGGGTAGACGTTGAACCCGCCCGTGATGACCACTTCCTTGAGCCGATCAACAATGCGCAGAAAGCCTGCGTCGTCCGCCGTGGCAATATCACCGGTGCGGAACCATCCTTCATGGAAGGAAGCTGCCGTCTCTTCTGGCCTATTGCGGTAACCGGAGAACACTTGGGGCCCTTTGACTAAAATTTCACCCGGTTGGCCAAGCTCCACGTCACGCGCCAGATCCTCCGGATCGGCGAGCCGCACCAGGGTGTCGGGAAAAGGCAGACCAATGGATCCAGCTGCCCGGGTGTTGTTGACGGGGTTTCCAGCAACAATTGGCGAGCACTCGGACAAGCCATAGCCTTCAATGAGAAACCCGCCAGTCGCCTTTTCCCACGAGGTGACGAGCTCGGGGCGCAGCGGCATCGCCCCGGCAATCCCCGTGCGAATTCCGGCCAATGACACGTCGCTTTCCTTTGCAGCAGCAACCAAACGTTCAAAGATTGGCGGGACGGCGATCATCGTCGTCGGCGGCCGGCGTTTTATAGCATCGAGAATCAAGGCCGTCTCAGGCTTGGGAATCAAATGAATCATGGCGCCAACACTTAGTCCGGCGTTCATGGACAACGAGCAGCCGAAGACGTGAAAGAGCGGCAGACAGGCCATAAAGACCTCTTCACCCGGAACCATGGGCGTTACCCACTCCCGTGCCTGCGTGGTCGTTGCAATGAGATTTCCATGAGTCAATGGCACGCCCTTCGGTGTCCCGGTGGTGCCCGAGGTATAGAGCAGGAGAGCAATATCCGTGGCCGCGGGACGCACGGCATTGGGCGCCTTGCTGGATCCTTGAAGCAGTTCCGTAAACGGCAGTGTCCCCGCAGAGGCCGGCTTGCTCAGTTGCGCTCGCGACTGGCGCGCCTTCTTAAGCGGTAGCTGCAGCAGGACTCGTTTTAACAACGGCATTTCATTGATGAGGTTGATCGATACCACGGTGGTGGGGCGCACGTGCTGGGAAAGAGTTGCCACCTTGTCCGCAGCAGCATCCCAGACGATGGCTACCTGGGCCCCATGGTCTGCGAACAACTGCTCCAGCTCAACAGAAGGACTCAGTGGATTGTGTTCCACCACGGTTGCGCCACAGCGCAGCACAGCATAAAAGGCCACAACATGTTGAGGGCAGGTCGGCATCAGCAACGCCACCATGGATCCCGGACGAACACCCAAGGCATGTAACGCACCTGCCACTTGCTCGACTTGTTTGGCAAGATCGGCGTAGCTGGTGCGGCGTCCAAAAAAATCCAATGCCGGTTTCCTGGCAAAGGTTCCAGCGGCCAACTCCAACTCATCCACCAGCGATCCGCTCGGATAGCTGAGGTGGCGGCGCACTTTGGCGTCGTACGAGGCGTTCCAGCGATCCTCAAGCAAGGTCATGACGGTCTTCGCCTTAGAAAAATAGTTTCGATGATGATCAGCTCAAGACTAAGCGAGAATCGGCGTCTTCCTGACACTCTCCGCTACCGTGGTGCCATGACTACAATTCCTGGACTTGAGGAGCTTCTCGTTGCGTTGAATGCAGGGGAGATGATTGCCGGCGGTTCACCCCATCACCAGGCCATGCATGCCGCCAGCCAAGAGGCATTGCGCATTACTGCAACCCTCAACGGGCGCTATCACTCCCCCGACGAGGTATGGGCTTTGATGAGCGAGTTGACGGGGCGCCGCGTCCCCAAATCTTTCCAACTTTTCCCACCCTTTAGCGCCGACTTTGGCAAGAACATCACCATTGGTGAAAACGTGTTCATCAACAGCGGCTGCCGGTTCCAAGACCAGGGTGGCATTGACATTGGTGCTGGCTCACTCATTGGCCACAACGCGGTGATTACCACTTTAAACCACGACATGGTGCCAAGTCGGCGGGCGGATATGCACCCGGCCCGTGTAGTGATTGGGCGCGGGGTGTGGTTTGGGGCCAATGTGACAGTACTGCCGGGCGTGACGATCGGCGATGGTGCGGTCGTGGGCGCGGGCGCCGTGGTGACGAAAAATGTCTCCGCAGGAACAGTGGTGGTTGGCGTGCCGGCTAGGCAGGTTGGCACTGTTCCGGAGGGCTGAATCTTCGACGCCCGCAACGCCGGTCGGAACGTGAGCAGACCGTCTGCGGCGTTGCCTAGAAGGCGGTACTGGGCAGATCCTTCTCGCCCTCGGCAATTGCGGTGATGATTCGGGCTGCAACGAGCTCTGGATCCAGCGCCGCCCCGAATCGCGGCGCTGACCCGGCAATCGGGTGCTCGGACAGCGCGGTGCCGGTGTGGCCTGGGCGGGCGTCCAAAATCCGGATTCCTGCCCGGCGATATTCGCGCGCCGCTGCGACAACAAAGGCCGCGAGGCCGGCTTTCGACGCCGAGTATGCTGCCATGCCCGCGACTGGTGTCTCCGCGACGACGCCGCTCAGAGTTACCACAAAGGGCTCCCGTCCGTCCTGTGCCGAAGCCGCGAGATAGGGCTGGCTCTGGGTAATGAGCTGGATGACGCTGGTCGTGTTCACGCTGAATAATTCATCCACCGTAGCGGGTACAAGCTCTGATGCTGCGCCGAAGGCGACGACCCCGGACGCAATCACCACCCCGTCGAGACGTCCATGCTGCTCGTTCGCGGCCTCAAGAACCTCCCGGATCACAGATGGGGTGCGTAGATCGTGCCCGGCAGACTTTGACGACCGGACAACGATGGCGCCGCTGCTCTCCAGCTGAGCCGCGATCCGTGAACCGAGCCCGCCGGTCGCGCCGACTACCAGAACAATCGCACCGTGAAGATTAGTCATGGGTAGATCCTAGATCACGTCTGCGAGGTAGCCCAGCAGGGTTGAGGCTGCCGCAACCGCGATCAGAAGCTCTCGAACACCCTTTTAGCTCGTTTCGCGATACGCGATTATCCGAGGCTCTCGAACACCATTGTTGCCTGGATGCGGGCACCGCCGCCGATTCCTTTACTCCCGCTGCTCGCGGTGGTAATGGTATGGAGCCGGTAGCCCTTCGCGGCCTGATCGTTGATGGCCTTCTCCAGTGAGGTCAGGTTGCCCGAACCGGTACCCCATAGTTTTTCTTTGAGGATCAACTGCACGACGACATACTGCATGAGACGATTTCCTTCCGTTGCTGGTCGCTTGGAAGCCATGCTACTTGGCTTCTCGGCTGGGTTCGTCGACGACGGGTGGTTAGGCTGGGTGGATGGCGACAGTTATTCTCGTGCGGCACGGCCGCTCCACAGCTAATGCCACTGGCGTGCTGGCCGGCCGAACTGCCGGCGTCAACCTGGATCAGATCGGGCGGGACCAGGCGGCCGTCACCGGTGACCGGCTCGCGCCCGTGCCCTTGGTCGGGGTGGTTTCAAGCCCTCTTGAGCGTTGTCGGCAGACCGCCCAGTTCATCCTCGACCGCCAGGCTGGCACGCCGTACGCACCGGTCGATCCCGATCTCACCGAGTGTGGTTACGGCCAGTGGCAGGGACGCTTGCTCAGTGATCTCACGACCGAGGATTTGTGGCCGGTTGTCCAGTCGCAACCGTCCGCCGTCGTCTTTCCGGGCGGTGAATCCCTGGCCGCAATGGCGGCCCGGTCAGTGGCAGCGGTTCGACGCCTCGATGCAGCATTTGAGGCCGAACACGGGCCAGGGGCCGTGTGGGCGGCAGTGAGTCACGGTGACATCATCAAATCCATCCTCGCTGACGCGCTCGGCATGCACCTTGACCTGTTCCAGCGCATCAACGTGGGGCCAGCCTCCATTTCGATCGTGCGCTACGGCGCCGGCCGGCCAAGCGTCCACGCGACCAACACCGATGCCGGTGACCTGTCCTGGCTGTCGAAGGGCATCCACTCCGGCGACGCTCCGGTGGGTGGCGGCGCCGGCCCACAGGCACCATGAAGCTCATGGGCCTAGAATACTGACATGCCTACACGTGTTCACGAATTTGTTTGGCCTGACCGGGTGGTCATTGGCGCCATTGGCCTTCCGGGGGCGCGGACGTTCTACCTGCAGGTGCGCGCAGGGAAGCAGCTTGTAAGTATTGCCCTGGAGAAGCAGCAATCGGCCCTGCTTGCGGAGAAGATCGATGAAATCCTCGACCAGCTCATAACCGCGAAGGGCAATCCCTTCAGCATTCCCACGGGCACCCCCCTGGAACTGGTCGACAATGACCCGCTTGAGGCCGTCCAGGAGCAGTTCCGCACGGGCTCCATGAGCTTGGGATGGGACCCAACCACGGCCCAGATCGTCATTGAGGCCCAACCCCTCACCGATGCCGACGCCAATGACGAATTGTTTCCTGAGGACACGGATGACGAGTCCGAAATACTGCGCGTGAGCATGCCGGTGGGTACCGCCCGCGCATTCGCCATGCGCACCCGCGAGATCGTGGGGGCCGGGCGTCCCACGTGCCCGCTCTGCGGTTATCCCGTGGACGCTGACGGACACACCTGCACCCTTCCCGAGGACTAATGCCGACGCCGGACCTGCCGACCGCCGAACTAACTCTCACCGGCCGTATTACGACGGCGTCAAACGCCACCTTTCTTGGCAGCATCGGGGACGTGACGGTGGTCTACAAGCCGATAGCCGGAGAAAGTCCGCTGTGGGATTTTCCCCACGGAACGCTGGCCCAGCGGGAGGTTGCCGCCTATCTGGTTTCGCAGGCCTTCGGCTGGGACGTGGTGCCGCACACCTGGCTGCGCGATGGTCCGTTGGGCGAAGGAATGGTGCAGCTCTGGCAGGAGCAGGATCCCAACCAAAACGCAGTAGACCTGATTCCCGCAAATGACGTGCCAGGGACGGGTTGGAAACAAGTTCTAGAGGGCCGGGATGGGAATGGACGGATCGTCGCCCTGGTTCACGAGGACTCGCCGGCGCTGCGACGCATGGCCGTGTTCGACGCCGTCGTCAACAATGCCGACCGCAAAGGCGATCACATCCTTGCCATGGCCGGCGGACACCGGCACGGCGTGGACCACGGGCTCACCTTTCACTCTGACAATAAGCTGCGCACGGTGCTGTGGGGATGGCTCGGAGACGTCCTCACCTCCGAGGAAAAAGACGGCATAGCTCGTGTCAGCGAAGGACTGCATGGTGAGCTGGGGCGCAACCTGGCTGACCTGCTCAGCACTGAAGAAGTTCAATCGCTTGCTGCGCGCTGCGAACGGTTGCGCCTGGAGGGGCGGTTTCCGGCTCCGGGCGGTGAGATGTCGGCGGTGCCCTGGCCGCTGTTTTAAGGGAACTACTGGCAGTGCTTGCAAAAAGCGCATGGCCACCAAGAACAAACGTTCTTGGTGGCCATCGTTAAAGGTCTGAAGAAGGTCAGGACCTAGAAGCGGAACTCCGCTGCTTTCCGGTACGGAGCGACCGCGAGTTTATGCCTTGAGCACGTACGTCAGTGTCTGCACTACCTGCTCGGTGGTTGCGCACCAAGCCTGAGCGTCGGCGTCGACCTCCTTGAGCGGATGGACGATATCTTCGTCATGCAAAGTCACGTATGGCTTGCCCAGCGCGGCACAGTAGCCGGCATCGAAAGCGGCGTTCCACTGTTTGTACTTGTCCCCGAAGCGCACCACCACGAAATCACTCTGTTCAATCAGGGTGCGCGTTCGAATGGCGTTGACCTTGGCGGACTGGTGATCACGCCAGAACTGGCTGGAGGTCGCGCCGAGATGATCGCCTGCGGCATCGCTTGCGGGGTGGTCGGTCACCGGCGAGGTAAATTTCACGTCCAGTCCGGCGGCCTGCGCACCGCGCTGGATCTCGTCACGCCAGTCGGTGTGAATCTCACCGGAAAGATAGACAATAAAACTCATGAGTGGATACTCCTTCATAGGTGTCGCACAGATCTGAGATTGATCTTCCAGTTAACCATCAATAGACCAACGGAAAGATCCAGCGGCCGGCAGAGGGTCAAACGCGCCGGGTTCTCTGCCGCTACGGTACGGGTTCAGACAGTTGAATATCAGACGTTAAAGCGGAACTCAACCACGTCGCCGTCCTGCATGACATATTCCTTGCCTTCAATGCGGACCTTGCCCTTGGCCTTGGCTTCATGCATCGAGCCGGCCTCAATCAAGTCATCAAAGTGGACCACTTCGGCCTTGATGAAGCCACGCTGGAAGTCAGTGTGGATGACACCGGCTGCTTGGGGTGCCGTGTCGCCTTGGTGAATGGTCCAAGCCCGAGTTTCCTTGGGGCCAGCGGTGAGGTAGGTCTGCAAACCCAAGGTGTGGAAGCCAACACGGGCCAGCTGATCCAGGCCAGATTCTTCCTGCCCGCTCATCTCCAACATTTCGCGGGCTTCTTCTTCGTCAAGTTCAACGAGGTCGGCCTCAAGTTTGGCGTCCAGGAAAATTGCATCGGCGGGAGCTACCAGGGCACGCAACTGGTCCTGGCGTTCCGGGTTGCCCAACACGGCGTCATCAACGTTAAACACGTAGATGAACGGTTTGGCTGTGAGCAGGCTTAGTTCCTGCAAGTATTCCATCTCCAGCTTGTCGCTTTTGATGGAGGAGAAGATGGTATCGCCGCGTTCCAAAACCGCCAAGGCATCCTGGACGGCTTTCAGCTCGGCGGCGGGGCGCTGCTTGAGCTTCACAGCCTTTTCAATACGCGGAATGGCCTTTTCGACCGTCTGCATGTCGGCCAGGATCAGCTCAGTGTTGATGGTTTCCATGTCTGAGCGCGGATCCACCTTGCCGTCCACATGGATGACATCGGGGTCATCAAAGACGCGGATGACCTGCGCGATGGCTTCAGCTTCGCGGATGGTGGCCAGGAACTTATTACCCAGACCCTCACCCTCCGAGGCGCCCTTGACGATGCCCGCAATGTCCACAAAGGTCACCACTGCCGGCAGCAGACGTGCGGATCCGAAGACTTTAGCGAGCTGTGCCAAGCGAGGATCGGGCAGGCTGACGATGCCAACATTCGGCTCGATCGTGGCGAACGGGTAGTTCGCTGCGAGCACGTTGTTGCGTGTCAGTGCGTTGAAAAGGGTTGATTTGCCGACGTTGGGCAGTCCGACGATGCCAATAGTAAGAGCCACGATATGCAAGCTTACCGGCAGGGCACGAATTCGTCGTGTTTCCACGCGGGCGGGGCCAGCTGCCGAGCTGACACTAAGGATTCACCGGTTTCGAGAGTTGGCCCCGCCCGCGGCGAACCCAACCCAAAACCAGCGCGAACCCCCTACGGGCGGTTGCCGTGCCCGCCCAAGCTGTTGGAGCTGTCGCCGGCAGCCTTCATGGTGGCGCGTAGTTCCTTCGGCAGGGAAAACAAGATGTCTTCCTGGGCCGTGACAACTTCCTCAACGTCCCCGTAGCCGTACTCGGCCAGTAGACGCAGCACATCTTGAACCAGGATTTCCGGCACGGAGGCCCCGCTGGTCACGCCTATCGTGGCCATGCCCTCAAACCAGGACTCATCAATTTCATTGGCGAAGTCCACGCGGTAGGAGGCTTTTGCACCATATTCCAAGGCCACCTCAACAAGGCGGACCGAGTTTGAGGAGTTGGCCGATCCCACCACAATGACCAGGTCGGCCTGCGGGGCAATTTTCTTGATGGCGACTTGGCGGTTGGTGGTGGCGTAGCAAATGTCATCGCTGGGCGGATTCTGTAAATTGGGGAAGCGCCCCCGCAGAATGTCCACGATTTCCATGGCCTCATCGACCGATAAGGTGGTTTGCGAGAGCCAAATCAGATTATCCGGATCCTCGACCTGTACGGTGCGGGCTTCTTCCGGGTTATTGATAATGGTGGTGCTTTCGGGTGCCTCACCATAGGTCCCTTCAACTTCTTCGTGCCCTTCATGTCCAATGAGCAAAATATGATTTTTTGCCTTCGCGAAGCGAACCGCTTCCTTGTGGACCTTTGTCACCAACGGGCATGTGGCATCAATGGTGCGTAGATTTCTGTCAGCGGCTGACTGGACCACGGCAGGTGAAACACCGTGCGCCGAAAAGACCACCAGTTCACCTTCCGGGACTTCCTCGTTCTCCTCCACAAAAATGGCACCCTGCGCTTCCAAGGAAGAGACCACATGCACGTTGTGAACAATTTGCTTGCGCACGTAGACGGGGGCACCGTGATGCTCCAACGCCTTTTCCACGGCAATGACTGCGCGGTCAACGCCAGCGCAGTAACCACGCGGAGCTGCGAGCAGAACCCTCTTCTGAGCCGTGACGGGGGCTGCGGCAGCCACGTCGTCGGGCGATCTGCGACGACGCGGAACGACGGGCATGGCGAGGGAAATGACGGAGGCACTCATGCCCCCATCTTACGTGGTGCGCCTGCCCTTAACCATGAGAGCTACAACACCCGCGACAACCACCACTGCGGCAAGGATAAACGTCCCCGTAATCCCCGACTGCCAACTTTCTGCTGCCAGCGCGCCAAGTTCATTGCCCAAGGTCTGAACGGCCGCCGGTCCCGCCACTTGCTGGGTGAGCACGGTTTGGGCAATTCCCGCAGCTAACATCCACCCAATCGCCACCACAGCAATTCCCACGCCCGCAAAAATGAGCGTCACGGCACGCCTTTTCGCCACCAGAAGAGCCAGTAACAGAAATCCGACGGCGAATCCCGCCAGCCAGATCCCCCACGCCCCTACAGTGGTTGCCACCGGTAAAATCCGCGCAACCTCAGGTTGTTCCACATCAAGGACCAGGTCCGCAGGCACGGGTACGGAGAAATTGATTTGCTCGGTGATGTTGGTGACCACCATCCCCACGATGGGCGCCATATCCAGTTTTACCCCGCCCACACCAGTGGGATTTTCCGCGGCTGCAAACGTCAGGCGATGGCTGCGTTCCAAGGTCTGGGTCCATGCCTGCCCGTACGCCGGATCAGTGTAAATTTGCTGCGCGGCAGAGGACACCAGGGACTCGGCCAAACCCTGGAAGGGGGGTGCGAGGTCCAGCGAGGCGGTGGCCTGGGAGGTCACAAGTTCAGTGAGGCCGCCTTGAAACTCGGCATTGCTTCCCAGCGGACCGGCCAGCTTCGCAAATCCGGCCCCGTCAATGATGTTCTGCTGCAACCACAAGGATGGACCGGCAACAGCTGTAAACAACAGCGCGACAATGACAAGCAACGCAGAAGCGGCAGTGCGCATAAAAAACCCCAAACCAAAAGCCGTGTGCAATGAACCCCCACATTAGTACACCCCTGTGGAGAACTCCTCCCCCGTGTCAGTGCGTGCAGATAGAGTTACTGATGGAAGCTAGAAGGCAGCACCAATGCACGGCAACAAGTCACAAGGACGGCGATTCACACCATGGCGGAGACCCCGGAACGGAAAGTCCTTCCACCCACGGCAGCAGAAACCTCCCCGGAAAATCCGTGGCCCCTGCAGTTGCTGAGCCAAAAACTCAAGTCCCACATTGAAAAAGCCCCGCCAGCATGGGTGGAAGCGCAGGTCATTGAGCTTAACCAGCGCGCCAATGTCAGCTACCTGACCCTGCGTGATGTTGATGCGGAAGTATCCCTCAGTGTCACCGTCTGGGGATCCGTTCTGGGTCGCTTGGAAGCTCCACTGGAGCGCGGTTCCCGGGTAGTTGCCCAGCTGAAGCCTGACTTTTGGCTCAAGACCGGCCGCTTGTCCATGCAGGGTCAAGACATTCGGCCCGTGGGTTTGGGTGATCTTCTGGCCCGCATTGAGCAACTCCGTCAGGCGCTGGCCGCGGAGGGTTTGTTCGATGCACGCCGCAAAAAACGCCTGCCTCTGCTGCCGCGCACCATTGGTTTAATTACCGGGCGCAACTCCGACGCCATGAAAGACGTCCTGCGCAATGCAACTCTGCGCTGGCCGGCCGTGGAATTCAAGGTGCGCGAAGTACCCGTGCAGGGCGTCAATGCCGTCAGCGGCGTCATTGGCGCTTTGGCGGAGCTGGACGCGGATCCTGACGTTGACGTTATTGTCATTGCCCGCGGCGGCGGGTCCCTGGAAGATCTGCTGCCTTTTAGCCACGAGCAACTGGTGCGTGCCGTTTCATCCGCCCAAACTCCCATTGTTTCCGCCATTGGGCATGAGGCCGACCGCCCACTCCTTGATGAAGTCGCCGACCTGCGTGCCTCCACTCCCACGGATGCCGCAAAGCGCATTGTCCCGGATGTGGGCGAGGAGTTGCGCCGAGTGGAGCAGGCACGCACGCAACTGAACCGCCGGATTGAGGAGGTGCTGGGCCGTGAGGCCGAACGGCTATCCCACTTGCGCTCCCGGCCCGTGCTCGCCAATCCCACCGTCATGATCACAGGAAGGCACGACGACGTGACCTCCCTGAGCGGGCGCGCCCAGAGCGCAGTGGTCATCCAGGTCAGGCGTCACGAGGACCACCTGCAGCATCTCCGTGCCCAGGTGCGTGCCCTGTCTCCGCAGAAAACCCTCGATCGGGGCTATGCCGTCGTGCAGTTGCCGGATAAGAGCATTGTCAGGAATCCTGCGCAGGCCCCTGCCCCCACGGACCTCACCATTCGGGTGGCTGCGGGAGCCTTTACTGCCGTCTCCACGACTGAAGCAGCACCAGCCGCCCCCGAAAATTCACCTGCAGCACTAGCAAAGGATCCCGCATGAGCAACACACAGCAAGTCCAGCCCAACGCAGATGTAACGGCACTGAGCTACGAACAGGCCCGGGAACAACTCATGGGTGTGGTTAATCAATTGGAAGCGGGGAGCTCCAGCTTGGAGGACTCACTGGCGCTGTGGGAACGTGGCGAGGCACTCGCAAAACGCTGCGAAGAATGGCTCAATGGCGCCAAGGCACGGCTGGAGGCCGCCCGGGCAGACAAGGCCGAGGCAGGCAAAACCGCCGCCGAGTAGGCCGGTGCCTAATAAGCCAGGGCTGAGCAGGCCGGCATCAGGTAAGCCAGGTAGCGCCGCAGGCAGGCCCTGCGCCTGTCGTCAGGCCTCCTTGAGCCTGGACCGCTCATGGGCCAGATCAAAGTCTCCGGCAGGCCACTGAAGGTTCAGCTTGCCCAGTGTGTGGATGAGGATTTCCTGCACGATCATGCGCGCGTACCACTTCTTGTCCGCCGGGACCACGTACCAGGGCGCATGGGAGGTCGCAGTCTTATCAAACACACGCTGGTAGGCGTCCATGTACGCGGGCCAGAACTTCCGCTCGTCCAAATCAGTGGGGCTGTATTTCCAGTACTTGGTGGGGTCGTGCAGACGTGACGTGAGGCGTTCCAACTGTTCCGCGGGGCTGATGTTCAGCATCACCTTGACAATGGTTGTGCCAGCTTCTGCCAGTTCCGCTTCAAAGGCGTTGATGGCTTGGTAGCGGCGTTCCAGTGCAGTCTCGTCGGCCCAGCCATGCACCCGGTGAATCAACACATCTTCATAATGTGACCTGTCAAAGACGCCCAGCATGCCGGGCCCCGGCGCTGCGGGACGGACACGCCACAGGAAGTCGTGTGCTTTTTCCTCATCAGTGGGGGCCTTGAAGGACGTCATCTGTACACCTTGCGGGTCCACGGAACCCACAACATGTCCCACGATTCCGCCCTTGCCGGCAGTATCCATGGCCTGCAGGATCAGGAGCACCGAGCGTTTCCCACCGAATCGGCTCTCGGCAAAGAGTTGTTCCTGCAGCTGCGCCAGAAGTGGCGCCCGAGCAGCCAAGGTGGCAGCGCCGTCGGCCTTCTTGCCGCTAAATCCCGGGGAAGCATTGCAGGGCTGGCCAGTCAGGGAAAAACCGGGGCCAACGCGCAGCAACTGGGTGGGGTCCTCGGTAAAACCGAGCGGCAGTGCCATGGTGAGGTGCCTTTCCTAGGGTTTATACGAACTGAGAAAATCTGAAATCCGGCCAATGGCTTCTTCCAGATCGACCAGATTTGGCAAGGTGACGAGGCGGAAGTGATCGGGCCGGACCCAATTGAAAGCCCTCCCATGGGATACGAGAATTTTCTGGGACTCCAACAAGTCCAGGGCAAACTTCTCATCGTTTTTAATGGGGTACATTTCCGGATCAAGCCGCGGAAACAAGTACAGGGCTCCCTTGGCCTGATTGGTGCTCACGCCAGGGATGTCATTGAGCATGCGGTAAGCCAGATCGCGTTGCTCCCGCAGCCGTCCGCCGGGCAAAATCAAATCCTCAATGCTTTGATGCCCACCCAGGGCCGTTTGAATGGCGTGCTGGCCGGGGGCGTTGGCGCACAACCGCATGCTGGCCAGTAAATTAATGCCCTCGAGGTAGTCGGCGGCACGGGCCTTGGGACCGGTAATGGCCAGCCAGCCGGAACGGTACCCGCAAATCCTGTACGCCTTGGACAGCCCGCTGAAGGTCATGCACAGCACGTCCTCGCCCGTGACGGTGGCGGTGTTGATGTGCTGCGCGTCGTCGTACAGGATTTTCTCGTAAATCTCATCGGAAAAGACGACCAAGTCGTGTTTGCGGGCTAAATCCACCATGCCCTGCACAATGTGCGCCGGGTACACCGCCCCGGTGGGGTTATTGGGATTGATGATGACCAGGCCCTTGGTTTGGGGGGTGATCTTGGCAGCCAAATCGTCCAGATCGGGCCACCATTCGTTATTCTCGTCGCACAGGTAGTGCACGGGGCGTCCACCAGCGAGGCTGACGGAGGCCGTCCACAGCGGATAGTCAGGAGTGGGGATCAGCACCTCGTCGCCATTATTAAGCAGTGCCATGAGGGACAGGGTGATGAGCTCGCTGACGCCATTGCCCAGGTATACGTCATCGACGTTGAGGGTTTGAATACCCCGTGTCTGGTAGTACTGCACCACGGCTGTCCGGGCGGAAAAGATGCCGCGGGAATCCGTGTAGCCCTGGGCGCGGGGCAGGTGGGCAATCATGTCCACCAAAATGGCGTCGGGGGCCGCAAAACCAAACGGCGCCGGATTTCCAATGTTGAGCTTGAGAATCCGGTGGCCTTCCGATTCCATCTGCTGTGCCCGCTGCAGGAGTGGGCCGCGAATGTCATAGAGCACATTGTGGAGTTTGGTGGACTGAGTGAAATCTGCCATGCACCCAATATGACACACTGCAAGCGTTGGCAATGCCCTCACATGCCGTAAAGGGCCCAGAAGCTATGAACCGGCTTCGACAAGACCTTTTTGAACCAGCCAGGCATCGGCAGCCTCTGCCAGAGTGCCAAAGTGTCGGTCCTGGGCCAAACGGCTCAAATTAGCCACTTCCCCGTCCGTCAGGGTGGCACTGACCTTATCCACCACGGCCTGCACGTCCTTGGAAACCCGGGCCGTTGACACTACCGGCACCAGATCTTGAACGGGGAACACATTCTTCGGGTCGCTGAGCACCACCAGTGCATTGTCGGCAATGGCCGGGGACGAGTTGGACATCACGGCAATTTGAATGTCATCTTGCAACAGAGCCCACAGCATGCTGTTATCCGAGTAGTTTGCAGTCGGGGCCAGTGCCTTAAATCGGGCGGGGATGCAGTTGTATTCTTTCCCAAGTTCAGCCAACCCATTGGGCCCTTCATGGAAGACAGCCGGCCCGCCCATGACTAACTTTTCGCAAATCCCTGCCAGATCGGCCGAACTTTTAAGCTGGTATTTTTCTGCCGTCACTGCCGTTACCACCATGCTGGTCTTGTCCTGCGCTTTGGCCGGGTTTAAAAGTTCGACGCCGGAGGGCAGCGATTCCTTCAGGGCCGCCAATACCTGGGGCGCGTCGCTGGATTGTGGCGCATCGCCGGATTGGGCCGCGGGCAGTTTCCCGGCCATGGCCGGGCGGGAAAACACCGGGGCAATGTCAATTTTTCCTGCCGCGACATCGGCGGGCGCAGTGCCCGCCGATGTGGCAGGCTCGATCACCTCGGCTTTGGCGCCGGCGGCATTTAACGCCGTCGCGTAGACCTCTGCCACCAGGACACCGTCCTGCGGATCCACCCCTGTGGGCACTTCAGGAGCAGCCACCCGCAGCGGGACTTCACCAATGGCATGGGAAATAGTGGGAATTGCGACAATGGGCGCGGGTGCGCACCCCGAGCCCAGCAGCAGCGCTGCCAAGCAGAGTGCGGCAATACTTTTCCGGCGCACTTTTCACTGTCCTTACGTTTTGAGTTTCAGCACGCAGGGACCGGGGGCGGCTTTTTGTAAATTATCCCAAATGCTCCACATAGGTTACCGCGGTCTGACCCAGGTTGGCATCTTCCCGAAGCTCGCCGGAGCCTGCGCCACGCTCCAATTCCAGCACTGTGACGTGGTTTGCACCGAGTCTCACCAAAGGTTTTGGGACATACAGGGTGAGCTGAGGGCCAAGCTCCCAAAAGCGGCCCAATAAAAATCCATTGAGCCAGACAAATCCCTTGCCGGAGGCGGGCAGGGCCAGGTAGGCATCGGCAGTTTCCGCCACGGCAAATTCCCCGTGGAACCATCCAGCGGCGCTGCCACCCGCGCCCGGCGCCACCCCGCCTGCAACTTGGGTGCCCGCGCCTTGCTGCAGCAGTTCCTCCAGTGGCAGTGCCAGGTCAATGGCTCGCTGTTCCCAGTGGAAAACATAGCGCTGATTGACCAGAACACCGTCGAGAATGCCCTTGCCCTGGCCCAAATGCGGCCCATAATTCACGCGCCCTTGATTTTCAACGAGAATTTCCAGCCGACTCAGGCCGCCAGGCCCGTTCAGCCTCAGGCCGGCATCGCCCTGCACGTCAGTGAGAGTGCCTGCAAAAATGCCTGCAACCCAAATGTATGCCCTGTCATGGAGGCCGCGGATTTTCAGCACTGACCCGCCTTCCGGCAGCACCGCCTTGGCCACATAATGCACCAGTCCGCGATCGAGGTTGAGCTGTTCAAAAGACAGGGGCTTGATGCTGGGGACAGCGGTCCGTGCCCGGACAAAATCAAGCAAGGACGTGCCGGCCGTAAGTTTAAACGTAGTGGCTGGAAGCACTGGGACGGGGCGTTGCAGATGCTCTGGAACTGGCACCAGCTCGCGTCCCGAGGCGGCAAAGAACTCCCGGCGCATGGCATGGAACTTCTCCGTCAGGCGCCCATCTTCGGCAATGGGGGCATCGGAGTCATAGCTGGTGGTGACGGGTTCAATGCCACCGTCATGATTTGCCCCGGAACCCAGTCCAAAGTTGGTGCCGCCGTGGGCCATGTAGAGGCAAATGGAGCCCCCAACATCCAGAATTTGCCTGGCTTGTGCCGCTGCTTCCCCGCCGTTGCGTACATGGTGGTCTTCGCCCCAGTGATCAAACCAGCCGTTCCAGAACTCCACATTGAAAAAGTGTTCATCCGGGCGCCGGCGTTCCCACACGGCACTGGCTTCTGCCCCGCCCGAACCGAGAGTCGCCGTCGCCCAGGTATCCGGCAATGCGCCGCCGTCAAGGAAATAGTCTGTGCCGCCGTCGGCCGTGAACAGGATTTCCGTAATACCGCGATCCTGCAGGGCCTGGTGGTTCCAGCGCAAATACTGTTGATCGTCGCCGTAGCTGCCGTATTCATTTTCCACCTGAACGGCCACGATGGGGCCGCCGTGGCCTGCCTGCAGTGGTGCGAGGATGGGCAGCAGTGAATTAAACCAGTCCTCCACGACCGTGGTAAAAAGCGGATCCGAAGATCGCAGCACCATGTTGGGGTCGCAGATGGCCCACGAGGGGAAGCCGCCGTTGTCCCACTCAGCACAAATGTAAGGGCCAGGCCGCACAATGACGTCAAGCCCCGCCTCACCTGCCATGGTGATGAAGCGCGCGACATCCTTCCAACCGGTGAAATCCGGTGGCGCGTCGGAATACGGCTGGTGAAAATTCCACGCCACGTAGGTGTCCAAGGTATTCACGCCCAATGCCACCAGTCTGTCAATCCGGTCCTGCCACTGGTCCGGGTGAACACGGAAATAATGCATGGCCCCGGCAATGATGCGGTGAGGCCGGCCATTTTTGAAAAGTTGCCGGTTGGCATAGCTGAGGGTCTGCATGGGCTCGGACATTTCCGCCTTGGACGCACTTGCTGACACTGACAACCAATCCCCTCACCGGCACGGCGCAAACACAATTGTGATGTGTGTAACAATGCTAACCGAACCGAAATCACCTGGCGGCTGCCGAAGCCTACCCTCTGTCAGCCTTGGCCACGAGCAAGGGAATGCCCATGATGGGGTCTTCCTTGAGAACCTCCACCGAAGGCAAGCCGCGCTGGGCCAGCTTGGCCTTAAAGGCCTCCTGCAGTGCTGGGACATTGCTGCCTAATCCGCTGCCTAAAACAATAGGGCCCGCAATGTGCAGTTGCCTGGCGACTTCACTGGCCAGGTCGGCCAGTGAAGTCGCCGCTTGGTCTATAAGAGCAAGCGCGGGGGCGTAACCGTTGGCGGCTGCGGCAAAAACCACCGGCGAGGCAGCAGCCCAGTAACGGCGCGATGTACCGTGGTGAAAGTGCGCAATGAGCTCACCGGGCGTACTGAGTTTGCAGTACTTCAGCAACTCCGCCGTCAAGGGGTCCACGGGATCCCCAATATCCATGCGGTGCAAACCATGGCGTACGGCTTCACGTCCCAGCCAGTAGCCACTCCCCTCATCTCCCAGCAAATAACCCCATCCGCCGGCCCGGGCTTCAACACCTGCGGCGTTCACTCCCCACGCTGCCGAGCCAGTTCCCGCAATGACCGCGATCCCCTCGGTATGTCCGGCGGCCGCCAACAATAAGCGGGTGTCATGGACCACCGTCACCTGCGCGCCCGGCGCAAAAGGGGCGATGAGGCGCCGAAGTGCCGCGGCGTCGTCGTCCGTATCAATTCCCCCGGCACCCACGTACACTTCCCCGGCGTCCGCACAGGCCAGCGCCGCAAACATTGCCTTCATGTTCTCCGCAGCCACGGCAGTGCTGACGTTTTGGACGTTGGTGCTGCCCACGGTGGCCTCGGCCGTGCGGACTCCGTGCGTCCACACCATCCCGCGGGTTTTAGAACCGCCAATGTCAAGGCCGACCAAGCGGGAAGAGAGGGTGGCTTGATCCAGCGCATCGTCATTCATCTGTTTAGACTAATGCCGGCAGCACAGCAAAGGATTTGCGCCTGGGGCATAGAATATTCGTAAAAATGATCAAAACGGCGAACTACTGGCGGCACGTTGCCCCGGGGTATGGCGTCTGATCGAGAATCCACGGAGGAACCATGGCATTATCTGCGAAGAACGTTCGGCGTGAGTCCGTGCACGGCAGTCTGGCACCTGAATTGCTGGACGCCGTGGATCGGCAAATTATTGACACTTTAGTGGCAGATGCCCGCATCACCAACCGGGACTTGGCGGACGTTGTGGGCATTGCCCCCTCCACCGCACTCATGCGCACCCGCTCCCTTATGGAACGTGGCGCCATTGAAGGTTTTGAAGCCAAGCTGAACTTGGCCTCGATTGGCCGGGCGGTCCAAGCACTCATAGCCGTGCGGCTGCGTGCACATGATCGCGATCAAATTGACACCTTCACGGCCCGTGTCCCGCTGTTGCCGGAAGTGCTCTCCACTTTTCATACTTCAGGTTCCGTGGATTATTTGCTGCACATTGCCGTCCGCGACACGGATGCCCTCCGCGATTGGGTGCTGGATAACCTGACCACCGACCCCGTCGTGGGACACACGGAAACCACTTTGGTGTTCAAGCACATTCCAGGTCATACGGGCCCGCTTGACTGAGCTGCGCGTTTTTCACGTCGGGCATTCATAATGGGCAAGTGACAATTATTGATAATGCCGTGTACGTGGACGGGCGGCGCTTCGCCACCCCCGATAGCCTGGATCAAACTTTTGAGCTGCGGGACTCCTGTGGTGGGATGGCCTGGATTGGCATGTTCCGTCCCGATGCCGCTGAAATGGAGCAGCTGGCCACGGAGTTTACACTGCATCTTCTGGCAGTGGAGGACACCATCAAAGCCCATCAGCGACCCAAACTGGAAAGATACGACGACGTCCTTTTCACAGTTTTGCGGCCGGCCAAATACATTGATGAACACGAAGCAGTGGAGTTTGGGGAACTGCACATCTTTACTGGAAAAGACTTCGTTATCACCAGCAGGCACGCCGAGACGCCCAACCTAGCGCTTACGCGGTCCCGGCTCGAGCGCGACCCCGATCTGCTGGCTTTGGGCCCTGAAGCTGTGCTGTACGCCATTTTGGATCAAGTGGTGGATGACTATAAGCCCGTGGTCAATGGTCTTGAAAATGACATTGATGAAATTGAGGATCAAATCTTCAGCGGTGACCCGCAGGTATCCCGGCGCATTTACCAATTGGCGCGCGAGGTCATTCAATTTCAACGTGCCATCCACCCCCTGCAGGGCATGCTGGAACAGCTCAAAGGCGGCTTTGAAAAATATGGTGTAAATGTGGAGATGCAGCGATATTTGCGGGACATTGAGGACCACGTGGATATCGTCACGGCCCGCGCGGATTCGTTCCGGCAGCTTTTGCAAAACGCTTTGACGGTGGATGCCACACTGACCTCCAACCGCCAGAATGCGGCCAACGCCACACAGAGTGAGCAAACGAAGAAAATTTCCTCCTGGGCCGCGATCTTGTTTGCGCCTTCCTTCGTGGGAACCATTTACGGCATGAACTTTGACCACATGCCCGAACTTCATTGGGGGCTGGGGTATCCTTTCGCGCTGGCCCTCATGGGACTGGTGGGACTGGTCATGTACTGGATCTTCAAGAGAAAGACCTGGCTGTAAGCCGCTGCAGTTCACCGCGTGACGGCCAGAGCGGCGGGCACTGTGAGGAGAAACACTGCCGTTTGTGAAACATTGCGCCTGCCCGCTGCGCTGTACTAATGCGAACGCATCTATTCCGCCAGCAGAAAGCTGCCCTCATGAGCATTGATATTGCCGCAGATTCCTTCCTCGACCGCCACCTGGTCCTTGACGACGCCTTGGCCCTTGACTTGATCCTTGACCGTGAGGCCGCCAATGCCCTGTTCCTTGAGGCGCGCACAGCCAACAGCTGGTCCCCTGAGGAGATTGCCGACGACACTTTGGAAGCCATTTACGCGCTGACGAAGATGGGTCCCACGGCCATGAACATCCAGCCCCTGCGCATTACCTGGGTTCGTTCTCCGGAAGCCCGCGGGCGCCTGGTTGCCCATATGAATGACGGCAATAAAGAAAAGACCGCCACCGCCCCCCTCGTGGCAATTTTGAGTTACACGAATGAGTGGCACCAGTTGCTGGAAACCACCACCCCGCACATGAGCGGCCTGACGTCTGTCTTCGAGGCCGACGTCGACACCCGCAACCACATGGCCCTCGCGAACGCCCACCTGCAGGCCGGCTACTTTGTCATGGCCGCGCGCGCCGCAGCTTTGACAGTTGGCCCCATGACGGGCTTTGACGCAGTCGGTCTTACCGCTGAATTTCATGCCGACGCTCCCTTGACGGCTTTCATGGTGATGAATCTAGGCAAGCCCGACGGCCTGATCGCCCGCGAGCGCCTTCCCCGCCTCGATTTTGCCGTTGCCACCGCTACCCTGTAATTTTTCCCCGCTCTGCCACGCAGCTTAGGTAGTTGCGTGGGGCGGCGTGACTTATGCGCAGGGCGAGCCGCCGCGGACTGCGCAGCAACCTTTGTGGCGCAATTCCACCCGGCGTGCCGTGCGCATAGACAAAGTGGTGTTGAGGTATGCGCAATACAGCAGCCCTGCGCATGCGCCACGTAACGTGAACCACCACTCGCTGGATCAGCCGTGGTTAGACTGACAGCATGAACGCACAATCGCATCCCCCCGTCACGGTCACAGTCACCGGGGCCGCAGGCCAAATTGGTTACGCTCTTTTGTTCCGGATTGCCTCCGGAGCCATGCTCGGTCCCGACGTGCCCGTGAAGTTGCGGCTCTTGGAGATCCCGCAAGCCACCCAGGCGGCCCAGGGCACTGTTATGGAACTCATGGACTGCGCCTTCCCCCTCGTGGCGGGTCTGGACGTTTTTGACGATCCCCGGCAAGCTTTCGACGGCGCCAACGTGGCCATGCTGGTGGGCGCCCGTCCGCGCGGACCGGGCATGGAGCGGGCAGACCTCCTGAGCGCCAACGGTGGAATTTTTTCAGTGCAGGGCAGGGCATTGAATGCGGGCGCAGCCGATGACATTAAAGTGGTCGTGGTGGGCAACCCTGCCAACACCAATGCGCTCATTGCTGCTGCGCATGCCCCGGACATTCCAGTTTCCCGCTTCACGGCCATGACCCGGCTGGACCATGACCGGGCCGTAGCCCAGCTGGCGGTTAAGACCGGTTCCTCCGTCGCCGAGATTAAGCGTGTTGCCATTTGGGGCAACCACTCCGCTTCCCAATATCCGGACCTCAGCCATGCAACTGTGGGTGGGGTTGCTGCTACTTCGCTGGTGGAACAGGCATGGCTTGCCGAGGAGTTCATCCCCGGCGTCGCCAAACGGGGTGCGCAGATCATTGCAACGCGCGGCGGATCCTCGGCAGCGTCAGCCGCCAATGCCGCCGTCGAACACATGCGCCTGTGGACGCAGGGCACCGCGGCCGGCGATTGGACCAGCATGGCGGTTCCCTCCGACGGTTCCTACGGCGTTCCCGAAGGCGTGATAAGTTCCTTCCCCGTCACCGCCATCGATGGGAACTACAGCATTGTGCAGGGACTGGACATTGACCAGTTCTCGCGCAGCCGCATTGACGCTTCGGTGGCCGAACTCCTCTCAGAACGGGACGCCGTTACCGCCTTGGGCCTGCTCTAATATGCAGCGGATGGATTTGAACGCCGATGTGGGCGAATCCTTTGGCCCGTGGCACCTCGGGGACGATGCGGCCATGATGGCCCACGTATCCAGTGCCAGCATTGCTTGCGGTTTTCATGCCGGGGATCCCGCCATCATGGCGCGCGCTTGTGCCAGCGCCGCAGCAGCCGGGGTGAGTGTGGGTGCCCACCCCGGTTACCGTGACCTGGCAGGTTTTGGGCGCCGTTTCGTTGATGTGGATCCCATTGAGCTGCGCTGCGAGATCATTTACCAAGTGGGCGCATTGCAGGCCATTGCCCGGGCCCATGGAACAGCCGTGCGGTACGTGAAACCACACGGTGCCCTCTACAACGCAATCGTGCAGCACCCGGAACAGGCGGAAGCTGTAGTTGCGGCCATGCTCGCCGTGGATCCCGCATTGCCGCTGTTGGTGGCGCCCGCTTCGCTGGTGCAGCGCTTGGGTGTGGACGCTGGGTTGACGGTAGTGACGGAAGCCTTTGCGGACCGCGCCTATAACCCCGATGGCACGCTGGTGGCGCGCAGCCGCCCCGGTGCGGTTCATCGCACGCTGGACGCCGTCGTGGCGCAAGCCCTGGACATCGCCGTGAACCACCATGTCACGGCCACTGACGGCAGCCGTATTCCCATGTCGGCGCAGAGCCTTTGCCTGCATGGTGATACCCCCGACGCCGTTGCCCTGGCCGCTGCCGTCCGCACGGCACTGGAGGAAGCCGGCGTGACCATCAGCAGCTTCGTTTAAATGAGCCTGCCGCGCCTGCGTTCCGTAGGTAACTGCGCCTTGCTGATGGAGATGGATTCCCTGGCCGAGGTTATGGGCATGCAATCCCTGCTGCTGCAGCAGCACCCGACCGGGGTGATTGACGTGGTCGCCGCTGCGCGCACAGTCCTGATTCGCTGTGATTCACCGGCTTCCCTGCAGTCGCTTTGGTTGCTTCTTGGCAGTGCCAGACCCGCACAGCTGGATCCTGTCCAAGGCACGCAACACATTTTCAATACCGTGTACGACGGCGCCGACCTCACCGAAGCGTCGCGCCTGACCGGCCTGAGTGTTGAGGCGCTCATAACCTGGCATTCCGGGCAGGACTGGGTGGCAGCCTTTGGCGGTTTTGCCCCGGGATTCATGTACCTCACCCCCACCGACCGGTCCCTGAACGTTCCACGCAGGAGAACCCCGCGCACTGCCGTTCCTGCAGGATCCCTCGCCGTAGGAGGGGAGTTCTCCGCCGTATACCCTGGACCCACACCCGGCGGATGGCAATTGCTGGGGCGCTGCGCCGAAAGTTTGTGGGACACCCAGCGAACGCAGGCCCCGCTGCTCCAGCCAGGTGACAGGATCCAGTTTCAGCCTGCACGTGAGCTGGTGCGGCTCGGGCCGCGGGAGCAATCACACGCCCAGGTTCCCCACGCGCGGGAACGCTTTGGATTGGAGGTGCTCGCACCGGGGGTGTCCGCCACGGTGCAGGACCTGGGCCGTCCGGGGAACGCGCATGTGGGTGTCAGCGCATCAGGCGCCCTGGACCGGCCGGCACTGCGGCGGGCCAACAGAATGGTGGGAAATCTGCCCACCAGTGGTCCCGGCGCGGCTGGTTTGGAACTGGTGTTGGCTGGACTGAGCGTCCAGGCACACGGCACCCAGGTGTTGGCCGTTGCTTCAAATTCCGTCCAGTTGACCATTTGCAACCGTTCCGGAACGCAACGCCAGGCACCCGTCGACACCGCCATTGCGCTGCAGGACGGGGAAGTGCTTACTGTCCACGCAGCACCGGATGCCACCGGATTTCGCAGCGTCCTGGCCGTCCGCGGCGGCATCGACATGAAGCCTGTTTTAGGCAGCCAATCCACCGATATGCTGTCCGGGCTGGGCCCAAAACCGCTGTGTGTGGGGGACTTTTTGCCCGTCAGCCAGACTGCGCCCGTGGGAGTTGTTGGTTTTCCGGAACCGTCTGCGCCGGGCAACACGTTAGGTCCCGTCCTTTTGCGGTTCACCACCGGCCCGCGCAGCGACTGGTTCACTCCCGCATCGCTGGCAGCCTTCGAACAACGGGTGTGGCGGGTGGGCGTCCAATCCAACCGGGTCGGCCTGCGCCTGGAACTTCAAGATTCCCAGGCCGGGGCCGGCACTCCCCTGCAGCGCACGGCGGCGGCCCGGTACCGTGAACTCCCCAGCGAGGGGATGGTCGACGGCGCCATTCAAGTGCCGCCGTCGGGCCTTCCGGTTCTCTTTCTTGCAGACCACCCGGTCACCGGTGGCTACCCGGTGGTGGGAGTGGTTCCTGCTGCAGATTTATCCAGGGCCGCCGCGCTGGCACCGGGCGCGGCCGTTCAGTTTCGCCGCTGCGCTGAAAAATCCACGGCAGCTCCCGGGTGACCAGCCGGTGGCGTGCGCCCGGGTCTCCTGCCTCAGTGGTGTCCGGGTAGGCTTCGTCCCCTGACCACATCACGCCGTCGCTGCCCAAAAGATGGGTCCGGTAGGAAAAGGGAACGGCTGCCTTCGCCGCAGTGAGCGCCTGCGCCGTGGAGTCCATGGTGGTCAGGTGGTGCAGCGTGACCCAGGTAGGCGGGATGAGCTTTAGTTCTCCCCGGGCATGGCGCGCCAGGGCCTGCGCGGGGGAAATCCACAGATGACCGAGGTGTTCGAGCGGGTTAATTACTACCTGCGTCGAGGCGGCAGCGGCCACCATGAACCATGTCTGGAAACGGCGCGGAATGTCCTGCAGAGGTGTCCACTGCGAGAGCCAGACCAAGTCGCCAGGTTCCAGTCGTTGCCCGGTTTCCTCGGCAAGCTCACGCAACCCGGCCGCGGTGGCTGCGGCGCAATCGTGCAGGACGGTCCCATCCGGGGCCAGCCGGTCTGCCAAATCCACTTTGCCGCCGGGGAACACCCATGCGCCGCTAAAAGCACGGCTGGTTTGTGTCCGCTCAAGCATCAACGTTTCCAGTCCGGCATTGCCGTCGCGCAATAAAACGACAGTGCAGGCGTCCTCCAACGGGGCCAGAGCGGAAGTTCTTTTCATACCTTCAATTTATCCCTACGGAGGCATGGCCGGCGGCCCGGCGCGAGAGCAGCCTGCTGCCCATGAATGCAGTCCACGCGGGTTTGCCAGCTCTGGTCCCAACTCCCGGTGACGGCACACCTGCCATTGAAGTCGACGACTTACGCAAACGTCTTGGCCGGATCCTGGCGTTGACGGGCCTGGACTTGCAGGTGGACAGGGGAATCCTGGCAGGCTTCCTCGGGCCCAGCGGCTCCGGCAAATCCACCACCATCCGGATTTTGCCGGGGTTGTGAGGTGCCGATGGCGGAAGTGTCAGACTTTTAGGTGGCGCTCCTTGCCGGGATGTCACGCCCGCCTAGCCTGCCGCGGCGCTCAACATGGTCTTGGCGATGGGCCCCGCCGTCACAGCACCCAGGTCACCATCTTCCACAAACACTGCCACGGCAATGTCGCCTTGGGCGGCAATGACCCATGAGT
>JBBSSM010000038.1:0-23042 GCA_038242155.1 Actinomycetales bacterium
ATAGAATGCTGTGGCAAGGGTGTCCAGATCCGCGTCCACGTCGACCTCCAAGTATGACGTTTGGGTAGATACGCCGATTCTGGGCACCCTTGCCCCAAAAACCCTTACGCCACGCCGCACACCTTGGAATTACTCATCTAGCGCACCGTGCCCGAGTTAGGGCAGGCGCACCGTGCCCGAGTTAGCCGTGGCGCCCGCCGGGCTGCGGCAAAGGCTGCGTCGGCGAAGGCCGCTATTTCCTGCCTGTGTCCGGACTGTCCTGCTCGGACGCGGCAGGGGCAAAGTCGTCCTCAAAGGTGTAACTGGCGCTTTTCATGGCCGACTCCGACATGATGGGGATGCCCATATGCTCGGGCGCTGCGCCCCCCACTCCGGCCATGCTGACCTGCTCACGGTACCTGACACGACGAACGCGCTTAATCATGTCGCGGATGAGGAAAAACATGATGACCACAATAAAAAAGGTAATGAGAAACCCCAGCAGACCGGGTGTCACCTGGTCCGCAGTCAGTCCGGGACGCAAACCCGGCTGCTCGGGCACGGCGGGATCGGTTACTGCCAGCAAAATGAAAGTATGCACAATTTTTCTTTCGTTTAATCCCCCGGTGGCTTGGTGCCATCGGGGGAAACGTTCACTATCTATCGTAAGCCAGCAAAAAGGTCATGCTCCGGCGTCTGCACGGGAATCCTTGAGTCAATTAATGAATAGTCCTCCCACGGCCATACTTTGCGCTGCATTTGTGCGCTGACGGCAAAGAAAAAACCTTCCGGGTCCACTTGCGTTGCATGGGCCCGCAGGGCAGCGTCCCGGGTTTCAAAAAAATCACCACAATCAATCTGGGTGGTGGTGGGATGCAGACCCGCCGGTGGGGTGTGACCTTCGGGGTCGGCCTCCAGCCAGTTGGCCAGCCGCTCCGCGTACGGAGACGTCAGTCCGGCCTCTTCCAGGGCGTAGTGCAGGGCACGGAAGCGCTGCGGATTGAAGGCGAGATCATAATAAAGTTTTGCCGGCTCCCACGCTTCCCCCGTTCCCGGATACTGCTTGGCATCCCCGGCAGCATGGAAAGCCTCCACGGCGACTTTATGCGCCATGATGTGGTCGGGGTGGGGGTACCCGCCGTTTTCGTCGTAGGACACGATGACGTGTGGCTTAAAGCGGCGCACCAGGCGAACCAGGGGTGCTGCGGCAATTTCCAAGGGCTTTAGCGCAAAGCAATTGACGGGCAGTTCCGGGAGCGGATCCCCCTCGGGCAGGCCCGAGTCGGTAAAGCCCAGCCACTGGTGTTGAATGCCAAGAATTTGCGCTGCCTTGGCCATCTCCAGGCGGCGCGCTCCACCCATGTCCCGTGCAGAGTGCGCGTCCCCGGCCAGGGCGGGGTTTTGAATGTCACCACGTTCACCACCCGTGCAGGTAACGACCATAACGTCCACGCCCGCGGCCACGTAGGAGGCCATCATGGCTGCGCCCTTGCTGGCCTCGTCGTCGGGGTGGGCGTGAACAGCGAGCAGCCGCAGAGGCTGGTCCGTGAGGCGCTCATTGATTTTCACGAGGGCTACCTTCATTTCTGTGAATCTGTTGTGGAACGGGGCAAATGCTGAGGCTAAATCAACGCTAAACTGGTTCCAGTCCAACGCCTCCTGCAGGGGGCGCCCAGACCGCGACAAGCGGCACAGACACAAGTGGATGCAGTGACAACTTCTGATTCTCCAGCCCGTACCAGTTTAGTCAATCGTTACGGCACACCCAAGCGGGCACTGTCGAAAAAAACCCGCAATATTTTCTTGCTGGCGGCAGCCGTAGTGTCAGTGACATGGGTTTTGTGGGCCGTAATCGGGGCCAATACCGGGCTGAACCACCGTCTTGTGAGTTACAACGTCGTCGATGCCACCATGACCACGGTGGACCTGACTGTGACCAAGGACCCAGAGGCCACCGCCGCCTGTGCTGTGAAAGCCATGAATTCCACCTACGCCGTGGTGGGCTGGAACGTCATTACCATTGGCCCCAACAGCGAAGATGCAGGCAGCGAAAACGGCCGGACCACTGTGGTGCGCGGGGCCATGCGCACAGACTCCCTGGCAGTGACGGGGGTCGTTGAAGAGTGCTGGATTGTGAATGGTTCTTAACACGCAGGCGTGGCATTCTTGGGTTTCTTGCCGCCATTGACTAAACTGTTTCCTATTACCTTCTGCCCCGCTCGGTGGATCTAAAGAATCTTCAGCGTCGGATTGTTCACAAGTAAGTATTGTGCGCAGGCCTGAGTTTCACTGGACCACACCATGCGGGGCCTTTGCTTTTGTACCTTCAAGGAGAACTACGTGCCTACTACTAACAGTGCGCCCTCTGCATGGCTGACGCAGGAAGCATATGACCGTCTGCAAGCTGAGCTGACCCAGCTCTCCGGAGCTGGGCGGGCGGAAATTGTGAGCAAAATTGAACAGGCCCGCCAAGAAGGGGACCTGAAGGAAAACGGCGGCTACCACGCGGCCAAGGATGAGCAGGGCAAGATTGAGGCGCGCATCCGTCAGCTCAGTGAGATGCTGCGTAATGCCCGTGTAGGCGAGGCACCGGCCGACGACGGGATCGTGGAGCAGGGCATGGTGGTCGTTGCCAACATTGCCGGGGACAAGACGTCGTTCCTGCTGGGAAGCCGTGAAGTGGGCGCCGGTGATCTTGAGGTTTACAGCGAACGCTCCGCGCTCGGTGCCGCCATCATGAATCACAAGGTCGGCGACAAGCTCAGCTATGTGGCCCCCAACGGCAAGGAAATTTCCGTGGAGATTCTTTCCGCCAAGCCGTACCAGAACTAAATTCACAAAAAATAACTGCAGGCAGCCCCGGGCTGTCTGCAGTTATTTTTTTAATGCACCACGATGGGTTGGAAACCTTCGGCGCGCAGGGCCGTGAGCACCAGCTCGCAGTGCTCATGTCCCTTGGTTTCCAAGTTCACCGTGATGGAGACATCACCCATGGAAATGGAGCCACCCACCCGGGTGTGGTCCAGTCCCGTGACGTTGGCGTCGTTTTCGGCAATGATGCGTGAAATGGTGGCCAGGGAGCCGGGACGGTCGTTGAGCATCATGCGCACCGTCATGAAGCGGCCCGCCGCGGCCAGACCGCGCTGAATCACCTTCAGCATGAGCATGGGGTCAATGTTCCCCCCTGACAGGATGATGGCCGTGGTGCCGGGATTTTCAATCTTGCCCTCCATCAGGGCAGCCACACCAACGGCCCCGGCGGGCTCAACCACCATTTTGGAGCGTTCCAGCAAGAAGATCAGGGCCCGCGCCAGGGCGTCCTCACTGACAGTGACGACGTCGTCCACGAGTTCGCGGATGATGGAAAACGGCAGCTGCCCCGGGCGTCCCACGGCAATGCCGTCCGCCATGGTGGAGACTTTTTTCAAGGGGACCAGGGCATCGGCCGCGAGCGAGGGCGGGTAGGCGGCCGCGTTTTCCGCCTGCACCCCAATGATGCGGATTTCGCGTCCCAGTTCCCTGGCCCGCGTCTTGACGGCAACTGCCACACCCGCCAGCAGGCCTCCCCCGCCCACACCCATGACTATGGTGTCCACATGCGGCACTTGATCCAGGATCTCCAGGCCAATGGTGCCCTGGCCGGCCACGACGTCGACATTGTCGAAGGGGTGCACGAATACGGCCCCCGATTCATGGGCGTACCGTTCAGCCTCGGCCAGGGATTCATCCACATTGAAGCCATGCAACACCACCTCGGCGCCGTGTCCGCGGGTGGCGGCCAGCTTGGGCAGGGCAACGCCCATGGGCATGTAAATTCGCGCCTGAATGCCCAATGCCTTGGCAGCGACGGCCACACCCTGTGCGTGGTTGCCGGCCGAGGCGGCCACCACGCCCCGTGCGCGCTCCTCCGGGGACAGTTTGGCCATGCGGACATACGCGCCACGGACTTTAAACGATCCGGCACGCTGTAAATTCTCGCACTTGAAAAATACTTCCGAACCGGTCAAGCGGCCCAGTGCCCGTGAGCTTTCAATGGGCGTGAGCGCAATAATTTCCTGCAGCAGTTCCCTCGCCTTTTCAATGGCGGGGAGGGTAACGGGAAGCTCGGGAATGGCGTTCACGGTTTGGTTCTCTTTCTCACAGCAACATTAGGGGTGCTTTTGATGCAGGGCGGCGCGGGGTCCTTTTGAATCCGGCCCCTGATGGACGACGCCGGTGCAGCTTACGTTTTGTCCACACCGGGGGCAACGTCGGTCGAAGTGGAGCCAACTGCGGGAGGAGCGACATTGGAGATGACCTGCGGCAGCCCGTAAATGTCGGGAAGCACCGGGTCATGTTCCCAGCCGCGGTCCACAATATAGCGGATAAAGGAGTTGGCTACTGCCAAAATCGGCACGGCGAACAATGCGCCCAGGATGCCGGCGACGCTGGAGCCTGCAGCGACGGCCAAAATGACCGCAACGGGGTGCAGGTGCACGGCCCGGCCCATGACCAGCGGCTGCAGGAGGTGGCTTTCGGCCTGCTGCACCAAAAGCACAATGCCGAGCATGATCAACGCATTGACCCAGCCATTGGCAACAAGTGCGAGCAAAATGGCCACGGCCCCCGTGACGAGGGCGCCAATGACGGGGATGAAGGAGCCAATAAACACCAGCACGGCCAGGGGCAGCGCCAGCGGAACTTGAATAATGGCAGCGCCCAACCCAATGCCAACGGCGTCAACGCCCGCCACCAGAATTTGTATGCGCACGTAGTTGCCCAGGGACAGCCAGCCTCGCCGCCCGGCGCCATCGACGGCGGGGCGGGCCCGCCGCGGCATCAGGTTGACTAAAAAGCTCCACATGCGTCCGCCCTCGAGCAGGAAGAAGATGAGGATGAACAGCGTCAAAAGCGTGCCCACGGCAAAGTGACCAAAGGTGGATCCCACGCCGAGCGCGGAGGACGCGATGGTGCCGCTGTTGTTTTGCAGAGCCTGCAGCGCATCATCCAAGTAACCATCAATTTGGGCACTGCTCAGGTTCAGGGGCCCGGACTTGAGCCAGTCCTGAATTTGAATGAGACCCGTAATGGCCTGCTGGCTCAGTTCCCTGATTCCGGCCACCATTTGCCGGCCCACCAGGAACAGTCCGCCCACCACTGCCACAATGAGGCCAACCTCCGCAACTGCCACGCTCAGCCCGCGCGGCAGTCCAATGCGTCGCAGGCCCGTCACCGCGGGAATGAGCAGGGCAGCGAGCAGTGCAGCCACCATCACGGGGATGAGCAAAACGGTAATCTTGCTCATAATCCATACGAGCATGCCCGCAGCCAGCAGGATGATGACTATGCGCCAGGACCAGGCACCTGCCACACGCATGCCAAAAGGTACCTCTGCGGAATCGTTGGGGACCTCGCGCTCGGGGCGCAGCTGTTCAGGCGTCATAAGCCAATAATTCCCTATCTGGCCAAAATACGTTAAATGGGGTCCATTTCCCCCGGCAGTACCCAGACACTATCCCAGCGGTAACCGGCAGGGAAGCTTAAATACCTGATGAATCAATACCCCAGTTCATGGTGAAGGACTCCCCCGGCGCCAACCAACGCACGCCCTCACCGGAATTAAACGCATTGGCCGGGCCCGTCATGGGCTCCATGGCAACAGCTGCACTCCGACCCGGGAGCAGGTCCGTGACATAAACATGCACGTAACGCACTGAACCGTCATGCCACAGTCCCACGCGGCTCCCCGCGGGGGACTCCAGCGTGTGCCAGGCCACGCCGTCGTCCGTAATGAGGCTGGTGAAGGTGGCGTCCATGTGGGAGTCAGCCACGGGCCTGCCTGTCCGAAGGTCAAACTTCCCGGCGACGGGGACTGAGCCCGTGGGGATCATTTTCTCATTTGCCGTGAGGTACTGCCGCGCATGAACGTGCAGCGTCAGCGTCAGGGGGTCGGTGCTGCCCAGGGTCAGGTAGGGGTGGGCACCAAGAACGGCCGGGGCAGCGCGCCCGGAGTCATTGATGAGCGTTTGGGCCACGCGCAGTTCGCCCGAGGCGCCGAGGGAGTAACGGACCTGGTGCCGGGCGAGGAATGGATAGCCGTGCTGGGGGTGAATGACAGCCTCCAACACCACATGCGCGGGACCGCTTTCCAGCTCGTGGTACCCGGTGTTGCGCAGCAGGCCGTGAATGGCATTGTGCAGCGGCACCTCGGTGATGTCCAGCTGCTGCGGTTTACTGTCCAGTTCCCACAGTCCATCGGCAATGCGGTTGGCAAACGGGGCCAGGGTGATGCCAGCCCCGCGCGGGGCGATGGCGTCCGCCGGATAGCCGGCCACCAGCTCCACGCCATTGCGCTCGTAGTGGCGCAACCCTGCGGCCAGCGAAGTGACAGTGGCCGTGGCACCGGCGCGGCGCAGCGTGAACTGCGCCCCCGTTGCGGCGCGCGGCGTGGCAGGAAGGGGGGCATCGGTGGAAGAAGTCATGGGCCAAGATTACCGGCAAAGTGACGCAGTGCACCCGTGGGCATGTCACTATGACAATAGGTAATGTAATGTTTTGTTTGAAACTGTTTATTTCTGTCGGTTGTTGGACGGCCGGAGCATAGGGAGAAACCATGTTGGCGCCAGAACGCCAGGCACGCATCCTGCAGGAGCTGACGCTGCACGAGGCCGTGCGCGTGACCGATATTGCGGCCTCGCTCAACGTCAGCGAAATGACCATCCGGCGCGATATCGACGCACTGGACCAGACCGGGCTGGCACGGAAAATACATGGCGGTGCCATGCGCCTGGCCAGGCTCAGCGCCCTTGAGCCGGGGTTTTTACGCAATGCGGACCAACAGCTCGAGGGCAAACTTGCCATAGCCGGGCAGGCGCTGGAACTCATTGCCCCGGGAATGACGCTGGCGCTGACGGGCGGCACCACCACCTACCAGGTGGCAGTTGCCCTGGCCCGCGAACTGGACCGGCTGCAGGGACTGACAATTGTCACCAATTCCCTCAAGGCCGCCGAGTTGCTGTACCGCCGGCAGGGCAGTTCAAACCTGAAGGTCATTGTCACTGGCGGCGAACGCACGGTGTCCGAGGCCCTGGTGGGTCCGATGGCCCGCCTGACCCTCAACCACCTCAATACCGACCTGTGCTTCATGGGCGTCCACGGCATTGATGCCGATCGCGGATTAACCAGCCCCAACAGCCTGGAAGCCGAAACAAATGCCACTTTTGTGCAGGCCACTTCCCGGCTGATAGTGCTTGCGGACAGCACAAAATTCCAGCTCCGGTCCCTGGCTGCCATTGCCCCGCTGCGCGCCGTGGACACCATCATTACGGATGCGGGCGTCAGCCCGGCCACGGAAGCATTGTTTTGCTCCCTGGTCCCCCACTTCACTAAAGCCCCCATTCCAGCCGCCAATACCCGCAGTATCACGGCGGCCAGCACCCTCCCCCGAAGGAATTTCCCATGACCAGCGCCACCAGCACTGTCCTTGCCGACGGCCGGGAACTTATTTATTTTGACGACGGCGGTACCGCCAAGGAGCATCCCGCCACCGACACGCGCCCGCTGGATCCACGTTCGGAGGCCAACACTGGCGAATTGCGCTTTGACGCCCTCACAGGCGATTGGGTTGCCGTGGCCGCGCACCGCCAAACCCGGACCTATCTGCCCCCGGCCAATCAGTGTCCGCTGTGCCCGACAACAGGGGAGAACCTGTCGGAGATTCCCGACTCTTCCTACGACGTCGCCGTGTTTGAAAACCGTTTCCCTTCCCTGGGCCCGGCGACCGGGCACATCCCGCAGTCACCGGCCTGGGGCACCGTGGGGCGCGCCTATGGCCGCTGCGAGGTGGTGGCTTTCACCCCGGAACATACGGGTTCCTTTAGCGGGCTCTCCCCCGAACGTGCCCGCACAGTCATAGATGCGTGGGCCCATCGGACGCAGGCCCTCAGCGCCCTTCCCGGCATTGCGCAGGTCTTCCCGTTTGAGAACCGCGGCCAGGACATTGGCGTGACGCTGCACCACCCCCACGGGCAAATTTACGCTTACTCTTATGTCCCTCCGCGCAGCCAGGTCATGGCCACTGCGGCGCGGGCGTTCTACGATGCACACGACGGCCGGAAAACCCTCCTGGGCGACATTGTGGCGCGCGAGTCCGCGTCGGGTGAGCGGATGCTCGCCCAGGGCCGGCACTTTAGCGCCTACGTTCCCTTTGCCGCGCACATGCCCCTGGAAATCCACCTCACCCCGCACCGCCACATTCCCGACTTTGCGGCCCTGACAAATGAAGAACGCGACGAACTCGCGGACATGTACCTGGATATCCTGCGCACCGTTGACGGCATCTACCAGACCCCCACACCGTACATTGCCGCATGGCATCAGGCCCCGCTGGATGCCACGCTGCGCCCCGCCGGACGTTTCCACCTGGAACTGACATCCCCGCGCCGGGCCGCCGACAAATTGAAGTTCCTGGCCGGTTCCGAGGCGGCCATGGGCGCGTTCATCAATGACACCACCCCCGAGCAAACCGCCGCCATGCTGCGTCAGGTTGCCGCGAGCAGGAAAGCAGGACAAGCATGAGCCCCTTCCTTAGCGCCGAGCAAGTGGCCGCAGCCTTTGAAAAGACATTTGGAGACAGGCCCGACGGCGTGTGGGCGGCACCGGGACGGGTAAACCTCATTGGCGAGCACACCGATTACAACGAGGGTTTTGTGTTGCCCTTCGCCATTGACCGGACGGCCATGGTCGCCATCCGGCGCAGGGACGGCAACACTGCCCGCCTCATCTCAAGTTACGGGGACCAGCACCTTGTCACGGTGGACCTCAGCCGCCTGTCAGCTGATTCCATGACGGGGTGGACCGCCTACCCCCTGGGCGTTGTCTGGGTTTTACGGCAAATGGGCGTGGACCTGGGCGGCTTTGACCTGTACCTGCACTCCACCGTGCCCTCCGGCGCCGGGCTGTCATCTTCTGCCGCCATCGAATGCGCGGTGGCCACCGCGTTCAACGACCTGGGTTCGGCCGGGTTGAGCCTGAACCAGCTGGTGTTGGTGGGCCAGCGCGCAGAGAACGAGGTGGTGGGCGCCCCCACAGGCATTTTGGACCAGTCGGCATCCCTGCTCGCTTCCGCAGGCCATGCCGTGTTTTTGGATTGCCGGGCGCAGTCCGCTAAATCAGTGCCCCTTGATCTTGCTGCGGCCGGGCTGCTTGTTTTAGTCGTGGACACCCAGGTCACCCATGCCCACGCCACGGGCGGCTATGCGGCCCGGCGGGCTTCGTGTGAGCTGAGCGCCGAGGTGCTGGGCGTCCCTGCCCTGCGCGATGTGGCAGCGGGGGAACTTCCCGAGGTCGCGGGCCTGCTGGATGAGGAAACGTTCCGCCGCGTGCGTCATATTGTGAGCGAGAACCAGCGTGTGCTGGACACCGTTGCTGTCCTGGACGACGCCGGACCAGCCGCCATTGGTGCTCTGCTCACCGCCAGCCACGTCTCCATGCGCGATGATTTTGAGATTTCGTGCCCTGAATTGGACCTTGCCGTCGAGACGGCCCTTGAGCACGGGGCACTCGGTGCGCGCATGACGGGTGGCGGTTTTGGCGGTTCCGCCATTGCGTTGATACCGGCAGCCCACGAGGCTGCAGTGAGTGCCGCCGTCGTCCGGGCTTTCGCCGGGGCCGGTTACGCGGAACCGGACATTTTTGCCGTCTCTCCCGCACCCGGGGCCTGCAGGGTTCTTTAGCTCCAACGCCAAAGGGCCTCGAACAATGTCAACCACAGTGCTGGTTGACATTGCTCGAGGCCCTTTTAGTGGCCCGTTGGGGCCGGAGCTTAGGCGTTCAGGTGATCCCTGTGGGCCTGGTGAGCTTCTTGGATCTGCTCCAGAATCTCCTCCGACTCGGGGTGCTTGGTGCGCAGCTTCGGTTCCATCTCCGCAATGGCCTTTTCCTCGTCCATGAGCATGGTGTAGACGCGCTCGCGTTCCGTGGGGTCGGAGGTGTATTCCAACTCCAGGTAACTCACGGCGTGGCGTCGGGCGTTGTTGAACACCGTCTGGGCCTTGCCGGACTTGCTGACCAGGGAGGCAATGACAGTGACTGCCAGAACACCAATAATGACCGTCAATGACAGGCCGGTGGTGATCTCAAAGACGGGTACATGCTCCCCCCCGTTAATGAACGGCAGGTTGTTCTCATGCAGTGCATGCAGCACCAGCTTCACACCAATGAAGGCCAAAATGGTGGCCAGACCGTAGGACAGGTAAATGAGCCGGTCCAACAGGCCATCCAGGAGGAAGAACAGCTGACGCAGACCCATCAGCGAGAACGCCGTGGCGGTAAAGACAATGTACACGTTCTGGGTCAGACCGAAGATGGCCGGGATGGAGTCCAGGGCGAACAACAGGTCGGTGCCGCCAATGGCGACCATGACCAGCAGCATCGGGGTCAGCAGCTTCTTGCCGTTAACCACGGTGAAGAGCTTGTCGCCGTCGTAGTGCTCGGAGGTGTGGAAGAAGCGCTTGGCCAACTTGATAATGAAGTTATCCGCCTCCTCGCCACCTTCCTCACCCTTGAGCAGGTTGCCGGCGGTGATGAGCAGGATGATGCCGAAGATGTAGAACATCCAGGACCAGGTGTTGATAAGCGCTGCACCGGCAAAAATGAAGGCGGTGCGGGCAATCAAGGCAAAGACAATGCCAAACAGCAGAACCTTTTGCTGGTCTTCACGGGGGACCTTGAAGCTGGCCATGATGACCAGGAAGACAAACAAGTTGTCAACGCTGAGGGCCTTTTCCGTGATGTACCCGGCGAAGTATTCTCCACCCATGGTGCTGCCGCCGAAGATGAACACCACAACACCGAAAACAAGGGCCAAGCCTACGTAAATCGAAGACCAGATGGCGGCCTCGCGCAGGGTGGGGATGTGCGCCTTGCGGATATGGAAAAAGTAGTCAAAGGCCAGAAGGGCCAAAATGACAACAATGGTAATGCCCCAAATAGTGGGGGAAACGTTCATGAGCTGCTTTCGCTAGGTTCGTACACAGGTGCCGGGCAAGATGTGGTGGTCATTGCCAATGTGGGACGGTCTGGAGTGCCTGGGGTGGGGGGCTAATCGTTGCCGCGGAGAATCGCCAGCAGGCGCAGGATCTCCACGTAGAGCCACACCAGGGTCACTGTCAGCCCAAAGGCCGCTGTCCAGGAGTACTTGGCGGGAACGCCACGCTGGACGCCCTGCTCAATGGAGGTGAAGTCCACGATCAGTGAAAAAGCTGCCAGGCCAATGGCCAAAAGCCCCAGGACCAGGCCGAAGGGAATGTTCGTACCTGGGATGTCCATGCTGTTGATGCCCCAGGGGCTGTCAGTGGCGCCGAAGACCATGAGGCCAAAGTTCAGCAGCGAGAACAACGCGTAACCTGCCAGGGCAATGATGAAGAAGCGGGTCATCTTGGGCGTGGCCCGTACCTTGGCATTGCGGAACAGCACCAAAGTCACTAGGAAGACGCTAAGCGTGCCAAGGAGTGCCTGTACCACTATGCCGGGGAAGTTCGCTTCCATCAGACCTGACAGGCCGCCAAGGAAAAAGCCTTCAAACAAGGCGTAGGCCAGAATGAGCGCCGGTGACGGCTCCTTCTTGAAGGCATTGACCAGGCCCAGGACCAAACCAACAATGACCCCTGGCCACATCAGTGCTGGCACAAACCAGCCCACAGCCGCACCGACCAGCACCAGGGTGAGAGTAATGACGGTTTTCATGATCACGTCGTCATAAGTCATCCGCCCGGTGTGGGTGCTGTTGGCAGAGGGCTTGTTGTACATGTCCTGCAACTGCTGAGCGGAGAACTGTGACTGGGCGGCCAAGGTGTTGGCACCGCCGTTGAAGCCACCGCGTGAAGATGAGGTGTCCTTGAAGTTTTTGTTATTCGCAAAAACCGGATTGCCACCAAGAGCCATGGTGCTGATTCCTCCTGAATAGGGGGTAGATAGTGAATGCAACTCTACCAAGACAAGCGTCCTGCAAGGGCGTATTGTTCCGGCATTAACGCATTGCTAGTTCCTTCCCAGCAAATGTTCACCCAATGTTTGTTTGGCGGCTGCGGAACCCATGCGCTTTGGGTCGCTGGTGCAAGCGTGAACGCCAAGGCGTGGCAGCGCAGGTTCCGGCGTCTTAGTGGTGGTACCCCAGGTCGGACTCGAACCGACACTGAACAGATTTTAAGTCTGGTGCCTCTGCCATTGGGCTACTGGGGCCAAGTTGGGGAAACAATCCCGAACGGTTCAACACTACTGGATACCCCCGCGTTGCAGGAAACTGAAAGCTAGAGGTAATTGAAGGGCTGAGCATATCGAAACTGCCCGTGAAGTCCGGGCTGGTGGGCAGCCAGGGCCAACGCCATAAAATGCGAGCCCCACGAGGCATCAGGGGAGCTGATGCCCAACGAATCTGCCGGCACAAAACCAAACCGCGGGAAGTAGTCAAAGCTGCCAAGGAGAACCAGGGTGGACTCGCCGAGTTCATTGGCACCGGCAATGGTGGCAGCCATTAACGCCGAACCCACGCCCTGGTTCTGGTAGCCAGGCTGCACGGCAAGGGGCCCCAGACCCAGTGATCGCGACTCCCCCACCCAGGCCCGCGTGGCGATGGTGTAACCCAGGATGGTGCCCTGCTCCGATTCCGCAACGAGGGACAGCTCTGGAATGTACTCCCGCGCAGCAAAGAGCCCGCGCAGCAACTGGATTTCAGCACCTCCGGCAAAGGCGTCGCTGACCACGGCGAAAATTTCGGGCCTGTCGTCGGCCCGTTCACGTCGAATAATCATGGCGCAAGTTTACGCTGGCCGAAGTTTACGCTGGCCCAAGTTTACGCCGGCACCGCTGGACTTCCCGGCGGCACGTGCCATTAAACGACGACGGCGCTTCACCCCGCGCGGGGTGAATCGCCGTCAGCTGCAAACTACTTTGCTGCCGGAGCAGTTTCCTTGACTTCGGCTTGGGGAATCGGTACCACCGGGGTCTCAGCCGGCATGGCAACAGGCTTCGGCTTGGGAGTCGCCGCTGCAACGAAGGTGGCGCGCGGTGTCTGCAGGTTCTCCAGCTGGGTGAGGTCACGGCCACCGAGGAAAGTGACAAACCAGTCCATCAGGACCCGGATCTTGCGCTCAAACGTCGGCATGGCAAAGCCATGGTAGCCGCGGTGCATCAACCAGGCAGGAACGCCCTTGAGCTGGATGCCCAGGATATTGGCAACACCCTTGCCAAAGCCAAAGCCCGCGACGGCGCCAAGGTTCTTGTGCTTGTAGCCCTTCAGCGGCTTGTTGAAACGGCTGGACCACAGGTTGGCTGCCAGGCGCTTGGCCTGACGCAGCGCGTGCTGTGCGTTGGGGACGCAGGTGCCGTCGGGCAGGCCGCCGGTGACGTCCGGAACGGCTGCAACGTCGCCAGCTGCCCAGGCGTTGGGAATGACCCCAAACTCACCACTGATCTGCAGGTTCACGTCGACGCTCACGCGCCCGCGTGGCTCGATCGGGAAGTCGGTGGAGCGGACCATGGGGTTGGCCATGACGCCGGCTGTCCAAATGAGGGTGTCGGCGTCGAACTGCTGCGCCACTGACTTGTCGGGCAGGTTAATGAGCTTGATGTTATTGTCCTCGGCGTTATCCAGCGAGGTGTTTAACAAAACTTCCATGCCACGGCTGCGCAGGTGCTCCACAACCCACAGCGCCTGCTTCTCGGTGACCTCGGGCATAATGCGGCCCATGGCTTCAACGAGGACAAAGCGTAATTCCGACTGCTTAACGCGCCCATTGAGCTTGACTGCGGCGCGGGCCATGTCCTCAAGTTCGGCAATGGTCTCAATACCGGCAAAACCGCCGCCCACGACGACGAAGGTCAAGGCACGCTTGCGCTTGGCCGAATTGGTTTCGGTGGCGGCCCGCTCAATCAGGGACAGGACTTGGTTGCGCAGGGCCACTGCTTCTTCAATGCTCTTCAAACCAATACCCGACTCGGCCAATCCCTTAATGGGAAAGGTGCGGGTGATGGCACCGGCGGCGACCACCACATCGTGGTAGCTCAGCTCAAACGGGGTACCGCCGTCGGCCGGGGCCACAACTGCCGTACGGTTTTCGTGGTCAATGGCAGTGACGGAACCTTGAATGAGTTCGGTCCGCTTCAAGTGCTTGCGGTGCGAGACCACAGCGTGGCGGGGCTCAATGTTGCCGCCTGCAACTTCCGGCAGGAAGGGCTGGTAGGTCATGTAGGGCAGGGGATCAACCAGGGTGACAATGCCACCGGACTTGGCGATCTTCTTCTGCAATTTGAAGGCCGTGTATAGGCCGACGTAGCCGCCGCCAACTACAAGGACGCGCGGACGTGCTGAAAAGGTGGGTGTGAGTGCCATGCCTCCATACTACATTTCTTTGTGAAAACATTCACTAGCCGAGTTCAGCCAAGCGTCATGCGGCAATTGCAGGTATTGGACTCAGTGATCACGTGATGCCTGCGCCAATTGGCGCCTGACGAGCAGCACGTGGGCGGTCCCCCCTGCGGCAATGAGCAGGAGCAGTCCCCCAGAGCCCAATATCAGTGTCTGTGGCAGCGCCCCCTCCATTTGATCCGCCTCTGCCGGGACAGGTGCGGCGACATCCTCATACTTGGCTTCCGGCGCGGGGGCACTGGATTTAGCGGTGCCATCAAAGGTGGGAGGCACGAGCGTTCCGCGGCGGTGGACCCGAATCCACTCGGCAATGCTGCCCAGGGAATTAGCCGTAACAGGCGGCACGTCGGCGCTGAGAGCTGCAGCGGCGTCGAGAACACCGTAACCGTAAATGGCATTGGGGATCCCCTCGCCCTTGGGTCTTGCCGTGGCGATAATGCGGTTAATGACCTCCGGGGCCGACAATTGAGGGTACTTGGCGCGAATGAGGGCAGCGACGCCCGCCACAATGGGCGTGGCACCGCTGGTGCCGTTCCACTGCGCATATCCCCCACCGGGCAGCCCGCCGGCAAGTTCCTCGGCCGGGGCGCTGACAGCAATGCTGATGCCCTGGGATGAAGAATCAACGCTGGCCGTGCCATCAATGTCCAGGCCACCCACTGTGAGGACACCGGGAATGGTGGCGGGGGCACCCACTTGTGCACTGCCTGATTTCCGGTTCCCGGCCGCAGCAACAATCACCACGTCCTTGGCCTCCGCGTACGCAAAGGCCTCGTCCCAGCTTTCCGGCCACGCGGTGGACGTGCTGCCCAGGGACATGTTGATCACTTTGGCGTCGTGGTCCACGGCCCACCGCACGGCGGCGGGGATTTGATCGTCCACATTTTTCCCCGACGGGTTCACGCTTCCCAGCCACACGGAAACACTGAGCAGTTCCGCCTTGGGTGCCACCCCAATAATGCCGTCGGGCCCCGCCCCAGGAGCTGGCTTTGGCGTTTTTGAAGGCGCGGCTGTTGCGGAGGGACTCCCGGTATCGTTTCTGTGGCCACGCCCGGCAAGCATGGTGGCTACCAGCGTGCCGTGTTCGGGTTCGGCGCCAATGCCCTTGCTGCCGTCGGGGCTGCCCGCGCCGGACATGTCAATGCCGTCCACCACGGCCCCGTGCAGGTCCCGGTGGGAGGCGTCAATCCCGCTGTCAATAATGGCAACTTTTACGCCCGCACCCTGGGAGACATCCCAAGCCTTGACCACACCGCTTTTTTCCAACCAATACTGCCGGTTGCGGATGTCATCGGCATGCGCGGCCGGCGCTCCCAGCACGGCCAGGGACCCGGCGAGGACAAGTGTGAGCAGCGCAGCTGCTATTGACTGCAGCCGTGAGACGAAGTCCATGGGGCTCATTTCCAGTGCTGGGGCGCGGCTCAGAGGCTCGCAGCACCCAGGGCAATTCCGTCGAGAATATCGTGTTCGCTGGAGATCGCCGTTGCCAGCTGACCCTCAGTGGCCCGCTGCAGCCGCTGCAGCACGGTGCGCCAAATCAAGGACCCGGCACCAATGACGTCAACACGACCCGGGTGCATGAAACCAAGCTCAGCGCGCTCCGCCCGGGTCATGTCCAACAGGGACGTGGCCGCCGCAATGATCTTTTCCACGGGAACGACGGCGGCATGAATGACCTCGGGCTGGTAAGTCGTCAACCCGAGGGCGTGGGCCGTGATGGTGGTGACGGTCCCTGCCACCCCCACCACGGCATCGACAGTGTGGAAAGGTACCGCCGCATCCGCCTCATCCAGCTTTAGTTCAATGGCAGCCGCCGCTGCGAAAATTTCCGCCGAGGTGGGCGGATCGGAACGCAGGTACCGCTCCGTGAAGCGCACGCAGCCCATGTCGGTGCTCAGGGCAGCACTGACACCGTCGGCACCGCCCAGCACAAATTCAGTGCTGCCGCCGCCAAGATCTATGACGAGTACATTGCGGCCAGCCTCCAGCGGGAGCACACTGGCGGCCCCGGCAAAGGAAAGCGCTGCTTCCTCGGCACCGCTGACCACCTCCGGGACGATTCCCAGGCGGGCCTGGATGCCGGTCACAAAGACATCCCGGTTTCCGGCGTCGCGGGTGGCGCTGGTAGCAACGAAGCGGACGCGCTCGGCCCCCGCGTCACGGATCAAGGCGGCGTAGTCTTCCACCGCGGCAAAGGTACGCTCCAGTGCTTCCTCACTCAACACACCCGTAACATCCACACCCTGACCCAGGCGCACGACGCGCATTTCGCGGTGGACGTCTGTCATGTGCTGGACGCCGTCGGACTCCGCGGCAACGACGTCGGCAATTAACAATCGGATGGAATTGGTTCCACAATCAATGGCGGCAACGCGCATGGTAGTTACTTCCCCTGCTGATTCAAGTGCTTGACGTGTCGGCTGAGATCTTTTTTGGGCACGGGGGCCGAGGTGTCCCACGCTCCCCCGCAGCAACAGGTCCCGGCCGTCCACCACTGGGCCACCCCTGCAAGGGCTTCGTCGCCGAGGGGGTTGACGCCGGGACCGGCCGCCAAGGCATGGCCAATGAGGACATGGAGGCACTTGACCCGGGTGGGCATTCCGCCGGCCGAGATGCCGGAGGTTTCCGGCACGGGGCCGGTGCCGGCGCGTTCACCAATAGCCTCACGGGCAGCAATGTAGCTCTCATGCGCTTTGTGGTAGGCGGCGGCAAGGTCGTTATCGGTGCCCAAACGCTCGGTCATTTGGTTCATGAGCCCGGCTGCTTCAAGCCTTGAGGCAGCCGCTGTCAGAACGGGGTGCGTGAGGTAATAGGTGGTGGGGAAGGGAATGCCATTGCTCAGCCGCGGCGCGGTGGCCGCCACCAGCGGATTGCCGCACACGCAGCGGGCAGGAATTTCCACCACGTCGCGGACGGGCCGATTGAGCTGCAGGCTCAGCGTGTCGAGGTCGCTTTGGCTCGGGACGCGGTCGGCTGCTGTGGTCTGGGTGGACGTACGCCCGCCGTGAGCGGAGTTTTGCGTTGCGGGCACGGGTGGGCCTTTCATTGTTTGCTGTGGTGCATCCGGCAGGGGCCACAAAAGCAAAAAGTTTTGGAGGTCAGCTAGCAATTTTAGCGCGCCGGGGCCTGAATTGGATCAGGGCTGCACCGGAACGGGCGCGGCCGGCGCCTCAAGTTCCGGAACGGAGTCCGGGCTGGGCATCTCGGGGACCGGGCTGGGTGACGTACCGGGCACCGTGGATTCCGTACCGGGCACCGTGTCGGGGACTAGGCTGGGTGACGTGCCGGGCACCGTGGATTCCGTGCCGGGCACGGCTGGTTGTGCCTGCACCTGTCCGGATTCCCGCACGGCCTCGACCAGGCTGTCCACCCACGGCTGCACGGTAATATTTGTGGCGTCCTTGGCTGATATGGCCGTGTCCTTGGGATCCTTGGTGGTGGAGCCTGAGCCAGCCAGTGCCCCATCTTCACCAGCACCGAGCTCCTCGCCGCCGTACACCCAGTACCCTGTTTCCCCGGGCATGAGCATGCTGACCCGGTCGCGGGCCTGCTGCTTGATATAGGCGGGATCATCCCAGCGGGCCAACTCTGAGGTGTAATCATCTTGTTCAGCAACGCGTACTGCAATGTCCTCACGGAGGGCGGAAATCTCGGCGCGTTGTTGTAAATAAGTATGCACGTTCGGTGCCAGCAACAGGGTGACGGCGCCCATGGCCAGACCCAAAACCAGGAGGCGTCCGGAAAAAGAACGGGCTGGCACGGGGCTATGGTCAACATCGTGGACCCCGTCATCCGCACTGCGTGCAGCGGGGGCGGAAGCGGGACGACGTTCCTTGGTGGCAACGCTGCTGCCACGACCTCTTTTCCCTTTTTTGCCGTCCTTGCCGCCAGCGCCGGCCACCTCGGGTGCGCGCTCGTTTGGTTTCTCGGCCTTGGCAGAACCGGCAGCATCCTTCTTTCGCGTGGGCCTGTCGGTGGAGATGCCGTCAGTAAATTGGGCTTTGGGCACTGAGGGCCGTCGTGTCACTTGGTTCTCCTCATTACGTGGGGAAGCTGTCCACCCCTCCCCCAACGCTATCTCAGCGTTCGGGGCTTTTTTCCCAACGCTGCCGCAGCGTTCGGGGCGATTAGATGCAAAAAAGCCGCGGGAGGCTGAGCCAAGGTGTGCATTCCACCCTGGTCAGCCTCCGCGGCTATTGACGTTTACTAGCGCTTGAAACGCGGGAAGGCGCCGGCACCTGCGTAGCGTGCAGCGTCGTCGAGCTCTTCTTCAATGCGCAGCAACTGGTTGTACTTGGCAACACGCTCGGAGCGGGCGGGCGCACCTGTCTTGATCTGTCCGGCGTTGGTGGCAACACAGATGTCGGCAATGGTGGTGTCCTCGGTCTCGCCTGAGCGGTGCGAGGTGATGGTGGTGAAACCGGCACGCTGGGCCATGGCCACGGCGTCGAGGGTTTCAGTCAGCGAACCAATTTGGTTGACCTTCACCAGCAGGGAGTTGGCCGTCTTGGTCTCAACACCGCGGGAGAGACGCTCGGGGTTGGTGACAAAGAGGTCATCTCCCACGATCTGGACCTTGTCGCCAATGGCGTCGGTCAACGCCTTCCAGCCGTCCCAGTCATCTTCATCCAGGGGATCTTCAATGGAGACGAGCGGGTAGTCGGCCACGAGCTCCACATAGTAGGCGCTCATTTGTTCAGAGGTCAGTGCCTTGCCCTCAAACTGGTAGGCACCGTCCTTGAAGAACTCGGAGGAGGCCACATCCAGGGCCAAACCAATATCCTTGCCGGCCTCATAGCCTGCACGCTGGATGGCTTCCAAAATCAAATCAAGGGCCGCGCGGTTGGACGGCAGGTTTGGCGCGAAGCCACCCTCATCGCCCAGACCCGTGGAGAGGCCCTTCTCCTGCAGGACAGCCTTGAGGTGGTGGTACACCTCAACACCCCAGCGCAGACCCTCGGAGAAAGTGGCGGCACCCAGGGGCACCACCATGAATTCCTGGATATCGACGTCGGAGTCGGCGTGCGAGCCGCCGTTGAGAATGTTCATCAGCGGCACGGGCAGCACGTGGGCGTTGGGACCGCCCAGGTAGCGGTACAGCGGCAGACCGGCGGACTCGGCGGCGGCGCTGGCCACGGCCAGGGAGACACCGAGGATTGCATTGGCGCCCAGCTTGCCCTTGTTGGGGGTGCCGTCCAGTTCAATCATCATGGCGTCAATCAGGCGCTGGTCGGTGGCGTCAATGCCCTCAAGCTCCGGGGCAATGACTTCCAAAACAGCCTCAACGGCCTGCAAAACACCCTTGCCCTGGTAACGGCTCTTGTCACCGTCGCGCAGTTCCACTGCTTCAAATGCCCCTGTTGACGCACCGGAGGGCACGCCCGCGCGGCCCATGGCGCCGTCCGTCAGGAGAACTTCAACTTCAACTGTCGGGTTGCCGCGGGAATCGAGAATTTCGCGTGCATGAATGGCTTCAATAAGTGCCACGTATTGCTCCTAAATATCAGCTTTGTACAGTGATTGTCGACCACGCTGTCGCCTCAATGGTAGCCGACGCCGTGATGGAGCCCTCTTTTACTACGTTCAGGACCGGAATTTTTCACGCTGATTCGCCGCTGACTTGAAAGTTCCGTACTGCGTGGCGTAGGGCCCGCTCGGCATCCAGACCGTGCCGCTGTGCCTCAAGAACGACGTCGAACAGCACCTTTCCCAGCGCCTCTTCCGTTTCCATGAGGGTCCCGGAATACCTGGCGCCCTCCTGCCCGGCAGCTGCCGGCTTGAGTCCCGCCCGCTGCGCGCGCTCAATGGACTTTTGCGCTGCAGCCAGTGCCGGAAGGGTTGTGGGAATGCTGGCGAAAAGGGTGTGCGGACCGGCCCCCGTGTTCTCTGTGGTGCCTGGCTGGGAGGTGCTTGGCTGGGAGGTGCTTGGCTGGGTTGTCAGCAGCGCCGCGCGTTCCCCGGCTTTGACTCGTTCCCAGGTGGCTTCAATTTCCGCCAGTGTGGCAGGGAAACTCTCGCGCAGTGAGCCGTCGGCATAAAACACATGGGGGCTGCGCCGGATCAACTTTTGGCTCAACCCGTTCGCCACAGCTGCGAAATCAAAACTGCCGCTTTCCTGGCCTAGACGGGCGTGCAACACCACTTGCAGCAAAAGGTCGCCCAGCTCGGCGGAAATATCGCTGCCGTGGCCGGTTTCAATGGCGTCAATGAGCTCGTGCGCCTCTTCCAGCACATAGCCGGTGAGGGACTCATGCGTCAGCGCCGCCGTCCAGGGGCAGTGCTCCCGCAGGGCGGCCACCACACCCACGAGTCGGGCCACCTCCGCTTGCGTGGAGGCGGCCCGCTCAGAGCTTCCTGGCCCGGATACAAACAAATTAGTCCTGATCCACGCTGTCCAGGGTGGACTCATCAAACGCCTCAAAGCCTTCGGAGGCTTCAAAGTTGTCCATTTCCTCCATGGCATCCTCGTAATGCTCAATGATGAAGTCCGCCAACTGCTCCCTGGCTTCCAAGGGCAGGAACGAGGCATGCACGGCATTGAGCGTGAATTCCAAAATGGTGTCGAGCCCATAACCGAAGGTTTCAAGGAGTTGCCCAAACTCCCCTGTCAATGTCACACCACTCATGAGCCGGTTGTCAGTGTTGACAGTGACGTTGAAACCCAGCTGGTGCAGCAGATCAATGGGGTGCTCGGCAAGGGTGCTGCCAAACTCGCTGATGGCGCCTGTCTGCAAATTGGACGTGGGGCACAGCTCCAAGGGAATCTGCCGATCACGCACCCACTGGGCCAAGTCGCCCAAGGTGAGGGTGCCGACGTCGTTCCCGTCAATTTCCTGAACATCCAAGTGAATGTCTTCTGCAATACGCACGCCGTGGCCCAGGCGTTGGGCGCGGCCGTGCACCAGGGCATCCTGGATGCTGAGCAATCCGGCTCCCTCGCCGGCGTGAACCGTGGCGGGGAAGTTGTTTTCGGCCAGGTAGGTGAAGGCTTCGGTGAAGCGGGAGGGCAGGAATCCGTCCTCGGCGCCCGCAATGTCAAAGCCCACCACGCCGTTGTCGCGGTGGCGGACAGCCAGTTGGGCGATCTCGGCTACGCGGTCTGCGTGGCGCATGGCGCTGAGGATCTGGCCCACCTCAATGTATCCGCCGGCTTCATCCACCAGATCCATGCCTTCTTCCAAGCCTTCTTGAACGGCCTCGACCACTTCATCGAGCGTCAATCCGGCGTGCAGGTGCTGCTCCGGTGCCCAGCGCACCTCACCGTACACCACGCCGTCTTCGGCCAGGTCTTCCACGAACTCCCGGGCCACGCGCACCAGCGCGTCATGCGTTTGCATAACGGCAACGGTGTGGGCGAACCCCTCCAAGTAGCTCTCCAGGGAGCCGGAGTCGGCGGCATCGCGGAACCATTCACGCAGTTCCGCCGCGTCGGTGCGCGGTAATTCATAACCCGCCTCGGTGGCGAGCTCAATGATGGTTTGGGGACGCAAACCGCCGTCCAGATGGTCATGAAGGGATACCTTGGGCAGCGATTTGAGGTCCACCACGGGGATGGACGGGGCTGCTGTCTCTGAAGTTGGGTTAGTCACGATCCCACTCTAGGGATGTCACTGGCGCGGCGCTAGTTCCCGTTCGCCGTGGGCGCAGCCGCTGCAAGCTGGGGTTGTTCCGGGGCGCCGCCGTATTGATCAGCTGCGGCTGGGTCACCCGGCTGCGGGTCCGCAGGCCCGGGAACGGAAAGTTTCCCACGCTTGTCAAAGTATCCATGCACCATTTTGGCGAGGTGATCGGCGCAAAAACCAACCATCAGGGCAAGGGCCACGGCAATGCCCACCCCCAGAAGCGGATTGTCGTGAACCCAACGCCCGGCGAAGGTGCCCATCGCTGCGGAGTATCCGGCCCACGACACCACGGCAAATGCATCCAGCAGAACAAAACGGCGCCACGGGAAAAAGGTGGCGCCAGCCGTAAAGTTGACGGCTATCCGGCCCACGGGAATGTAGCGGGCAGTGAAAATGAGGACGGCACCACGCTTCTTTAGTTCCTTCCCTGCCCAGGCAAAAGCCCTGGCAGCCCGCGGCCTGCGCATCCACTTAAATTGCCCGGTGCCCATTTTGCGGCCCAGAAAATATGCAATGTTGTCGCCAAGAATTGCACCCACCGAGGCCCCCAAAACCAGCAGCCACACATGGGGGTCACCACTGACCGCGGCAATGGAGGCCAAAGCCACAATGGCTGTTTCGCTGGGCAGAAACAGAAAAAACCCATCAATCAGACAAAACAGGCTCACCAGCGGAATGATCCACCATTGGGCGGCAGAATGCTCTATGAGAAAATTCAGCTCATCCATCAGACGTACAAAATCCACCCTCGGGGTTTCCTCTCCAGTGGTGGCGGTGCCACCCAAGTCCTGTGGCGGTTGTCCCTCACAAGTTTTCCATGATCACGGAGGGCGCGTATCCACTCAAAGGACGAGATTGTGCCCCGAACGCTGCAGGAGCGTCGCGGGCAATACCCACATCGTTGAGTGAGCGTTGGGATTAGGCGATGCGGTCAATGATGAGCTGCTTGGCCGGGCGGGAACCTTCAGGGGCAATGGTCACGGCGCCCTCGAGGACTTCCTTGGCCCGGTCGAACTTTTCCGGAGTGTCACTGAGCA
>JBBSSM010000039.1:0-22986 GCA_038242155.1 Actinomycetales bacterium
CCGAGCCGGTCAGCGACGCGGGGAAAGGCGTTGCGGAAGAAGTTATCGTACAGCTCCAGGATGATTTTTTGCTTCGCTTCGGCATTGTCTATGGATTTGACCCGGGCGCGGACGGAGGCATAGAACTTCTCCAACCCGGTGCGTTCGTTTTCAAAGGCGGAGTTTTCATCCAGTTTCGCCAAAATGGTTTGCATGGCCACGGAGACGGGGTTGTGTTCGGTGAAGTTGGAGTCCTTGAACATGGCATCAAAGACCGGCTTCGTCACCAAGTGTTGGGCGAGCATTTCCACAGCTTGCGCTTGGTCAATGTCCGGGTTCAAGTTCTCCTGCAAACCTTGGATGAAGTCATCGAAGGCTTTACGGTGTTCGGGGTCTGCTTCGGTGAGGAGGGTGTGGATGAGGGTGATGTGTTTGTTGGCGATATCGGCAATGTCTTTGGACCAGTCTTCCCAGTACATGCGGTTCCCGCACTTGTCAACGATCTTCGCGTAGACGGAGTCCTTCCACTCCTCAGCCGGGAACTGCAGGGCCGGCTGCACATATACCGGGCTGGTCGAGTCGCCGTCGTTGTCGCCCCCTGCTCCCCCGGTGTTTTCGTTGCCGGCGTTGCCACCGACATTGGTTTTGGCTTTTTTCGCAGGTTTCAAATCCACGGTCTCGACGAGGATGGATTCGGGGGCTTTGTTGTTTAGTTCGATCTGGTTGATGGCGGCGTCCATGCGCTCATCATGGGCGCGCAGGGCTTGGAGGACCTGCCAGACGACTTTGTAGCGTTCGTTGTCCCGTAGGGCTTGGGAGGTGGACATACCCTCGGGGATGGCGATGGGCAAGATGATGTAGCCGAACTGTTTGCCCTTGGCGATGCGCATGACCCTTCCCACGGCCTGGATGACATCGACCATGGAGTTGCGCGGGTTCAGGAACAGGACGGCATCCAAGGAGGGGACGTCGACGCCTTCGGTCAGGCAGCGGGCGTTGGTGAGGATCCTGCACACCGGGTCCTCACTGTCGGTCTCTTCTTTGAGCCAGTCGAGGCGTTCGGCACGGGTAATGGCATTGAAACCACCATCAACATGCTTGACCTGAACCTTCAAATCATCGGTGGGGTCGTCATTGTCCAGGTTCGCTAAGTGGACTTGGACGAGTTCGGGAAATTCCGCTTCCACGAGTTTGGAAGACCGGATATCCCGGTTGAAGGCCACGGCCCGGCGCATCGGCGCCACATCAGTACCAAAGGAGGTTTCGTGGGTGCCGGAGCGGCGCTTGGCCAACCCATTCCAACACCCGATCAGCTTGGCAACGTCATCAATTTGCAGTTCCATGTTCGAATCCGCGAGCTGGTCCTGGAAGCTGGACACGACCTGGTTCTGCTCCACCCCCAGGACCAGGACCTTGTAATCGCTGAGCAGTTTCTTCGTCACGGCCTCACCGAACCCGATGCGGTAAAACACCGGCCCATACAGCTCCATGTCGTCCATGGAACACAGAACCGCGTCGTTCTCTCGGGCTTTGTCTTTGGTGGCGTCGTTGAACAGGCGCGGGGTCGCTGTCATGTACAGGCGCTTGGTCGCGGCAATGACACTGTTGGAGTGGACCTTCACGAAGTTCGAATCATCGGTGCCGGCCAGGGTCGCCCCGGTGGTGCGGTGCGCCTCATCGCAAATGATTAGATCAAAATCTGGCAGGCCGGCCTTTTGTGCTTCGGAGACGGCCTCGATGGATTGGTAGGTGGAAAAGACCACCGTCATTCCCTCATCGAGTTCGTGCTTTCCCATCGCCTCAAGAAGCGTCGCCCCATTCGTGGTGGCCGGGATCTTCAAGTCATGAATGGCAACGTCGGTCAGGTCTGTGTTCTTGACGCGGCCGACTTTGATGTCCGAGCACACCGCGTAGGCGTGCATCGTCATCGACGTCTCATCCGACCATTCCTTGAGCGTTTGGGACATTAACGCCAATGACGGGACCAGGAACAAGATCCGGGCGTGGGATTCCTGCTCGGCAAAACACTCGGCGATCTTCAGGGACGTGAAGGTCTTGCCCGTGCCACAGGCCATGATGAGTTTGCCCCGGTCGTGGGTTTCAAAGCCGGCCATGGCAGCATTGACTGCTTCATGCTGGTGGGTGCGCAGCTGCTTCTTCTCATGCAAACGCGGCGCCGTGGTCGGGTCCGTCAGTTCATAGCTGGCCCAGTCAATGTTGGAGTTCCTAAAATCCGTCACCCCTATGCGCTGGACCGGCAGGTGTTGGCCGGTCAGCATTTCCTCCGCGTTCGGGGACCACGGGGCCCCGGTGGTGTCCACGACGAGGCGGTGCGTAAACGGTGCCTTCCCGGAGGCGGAAATGAACGAATCAATGTCCTGCTTCTGAATCCTGTGCCCGGGCGCGTAAAACTTACACTGAATCGCCGTGACACCACCATCCTGACGCTGGGCCACCAAATCAATACCAGTATCAGGCTTCCCCTCCCGACCCGGCCAATCACGCCACAACCACACCCGTTCATACTGCGGCCCCTGCACCCCATCATTTTTTAGATACTGTTCCACGAGCTGCTCAAAATAGCTGCCCTTCATCCGCTCCGAGTCCGCAAAACCACGGTAGGAATCAAGCAACACATCAAACGTCGTAGACAAGGAAAAGACCCCCAGCAAGAAAAAGGTGAACACCTGAGTAGAGGTGCACCTCTGATCCTATGTACTCCAGGGTCTAAACCCTTAACCCACGAGCAAAGACAACCACGTCTTCGAAGAGGGCCAATGTTTAGGTTCTTGCTCGGGCTACTATTTCTTCGCATCTCCCCCGGCCGGCGTGAGTTTCGATACCTGTTTCTGCCAGCACCGGGACCTGGCGTGGCCGGGGTCGAGTTTGCCTTCGCTGCGCCCGAACCGCGGGCAGATCCAGGGCCATGCACCGCCTCGTGGTTCCCAGGGCGGGTAGGACCGGCAGCCACACGCGGTTCCAGAAGGTGTCGTGCAGCAAAAGCAGCGGCGGGCTCTGGCCATAGCCGCTGCGTAGATATGAAGGGATGTCCCTGGGGCCCCGACATGTTCACGCCGTATTGTGGCTCGGGTGGCGGTTATGGACGCGGTGCTTCTCCGTTCATTGCGGTCCGTAGTGAAAGGCGGTGCGCTCGCGGCCCTCGGTGCGCCGGACTTTGTCTGGACCGGAGGTCTCAATAAAAGATTCACCCCGTCTACAGCCGCGCCCAGTGGAATAACGCAGAGACGCCCATTCCACCAGCGACGCTGGCCATTGCCACCGCAGGCACTGCGGTCCCGGATACGGCAAAGGCCGCCGGTCCGGCAGGGCTTGATGATGCCTCAGCGGCCTGCTGCCGGCTACGTGCCAGCAGCCGCGTCACCAGCACCGCCCCGGACGCGCCGTAGGGGTGACCCAAAGCCAATGCACCGCCGTCGTGGTTAAAGCTTCCGGCATCCACACCCAGAATTTGAGCCACGGCCAGCACCTGGGCGGCGAAGGCTTCATTGAATTCAATGATAGAGTTCGCCAACACTGCGCTGTCCATCCCGTTGCGGGCCAGCAGCAGCCGGGTGGAGTGCGCTGCACCAACGCCCAAAAGGTTGGGGTTATTGCCTGCCACGGCGCTGTCGCAGAAAACAAGCCCGTCGGCGGCCATGTCCCGCGCCCGTGCGAGGGAGGTGACGAGAAGAACTGCCGCGCCATCGCTGTGGGGGCACGAATTGCCGGCGGTCACTGTCCCACCCGGCACAAATGCCGCGGGAAAGCGCGCCATGAGTTCGGGGGTAAGGGTGGCCCGCGGACCTTGATCTGCGCTCAGGCCGCCGAAGGGCGTAATTTCTTGGGCAAACATGCCTGCTTTCGCTGCGGCGACCGCCCTGGCGTGGCTTTGCAGCGCATAGGCATCTTGCTGTGCCCGCGTGATGCCATAGTGCGCGGCCACGTTTTCCGCGGCGACTCCGGCGTCGGGATCTCCCAGCTCTGCGGGGGCGAACTGCGCACGGTCAAAGAAATCCAGCGAGCCGTCCGTGGCACGATGCGCCCGCGCGGGGGCCGTGCTAATGCTCTCCACTCCCCCGGCCACATATAGGTTGCCGGCCCCCGACTGAACCAAACGACACGCCAACACCACTGCTTCCAGCCCTGAGCCGCACTGCCTGTCCACCGTTAAACCCGGCACGGATTCAGGCAACCCGGCACTTAGCGCAGCCAGCCGCGCCACGTTTCCACCGCCACCCGTGGCATTGCCGAGAATGACGTCATTGATATGTGCCGGATGAACGCTTGTTTCCGCCAGAAGCGCCCGGATGGCTGCGGCGGCAAGTTCATGAGCCCGATGGTTGCGGTAGTGGCCATCGGCCTTGGCTGTGGGCAGGCGCTTGGCGGCAATAACGACGGCGGTCGTTGCAGGATCGCCGTACGCGCCAGGTACCACGGGACTACTGAAGACGCTGGACACGGGGATCCCCCTGCTCTATCCATTGGCGCAGCAGCTGGCGGCTGGTCTTGCCGCTGCCGGTGACTGGCAGGGATGTTGCCATATACCAGCGAGTGGGACGATGCGAAGGCGGCAGCTGTGCTGCCGCCTTCCGGCACGCGGCGAGGTCATAACGCTCACCGTGTGGGGCATAGAGGGCCGCGGTCACCCGCTGGCCACGGACGACGTCGTCAATCCCCGTCACCAGCACCTCTGTTGACGCGGCTGCACTGAGAACGGACTCAATTTGGTGGGGGTAGACATTGGCGCCGGAAGTCACAATCATGTCGGCCGCCCGCCCCATGACGTGCAGGCGCCCAGCAGCGTCGATCCATCCTTGATCATGCACCGTGTACCAGAAATCCTGCTGCCCGTCTGGGATGCAGTGACCAAGGGCGCCGAAAGCCAAACCGTCATCCCCCCAGGCATACCCGTCGCAGACGAAGGGGCTTTGCACGCAGATGTTTCCCATTTCTCCCGGCGCCAGCTCCCTTCCCTGGTCATCTTGAATGGCCAGTGTCACAGCAGGGAATGGCTCCCCGACGCCCTCCGGCAGTGACCCGGCGGCCACAGTGGAGGCAGGCACGGTGGAGGCGGCCACGAAACCAAGCTCAGCTGCCCCGTAGTATTGCTGCAGCCGGGCCTGCGGCGCCCACCGTTGGCTCCGCTCCAGCGTGGCGTCCCCCAGTGCGGCGCCGGCACAAACAATGCGCTGCAGCGAGGGGGCCCTGACGTCCGTCCTTGCACCCTCAACGGCCATGAGATCCAGCAACGCAGGCACCACCACAAGATGGGTCACTTCATGTTGTGCCACAACCTGCAAAGCTGCGACGGGGGAAAACACCGGCAACGAAATAAAGCTGGCCCCTGCAAAAAGCGCCTCCCCCAAAGCATAGAGATTCATGCTGGCGGCCAGAGGCCCAGGAGCTAAGATGACATGGCCCGGCCCGAGAGCAAAGTACTGGGAGCTGCGCGCAAATGACTCCCGCCAGGACGCCTTTCGACGCAGGAAGCCTTTGGGGGTGCCGCTGGTTCCCGAGGACAGCCCCACGAGGAACGGTGCGTCCGCAGGGTCCTCGATACCCGAACGCCCAACCTCCGAACATCCGGTTTCTAAATATCCTGCTTCCCAACGCCGTACTACATCCCGCAGCTCTTTTCGCATGGGCGCGGGCCAGGCGGCGTCAAGCACCATTGCAGTGTTGCCCGTGAGCAAAACCGCGCACCATTGCACGGCCAGCTCAATAACTGAGCTTTCCTCAATGACCACCACCAGGGGATTTCCCCGGGTGTGCCTGTCACGTATCGGTAAACGAGCCCCAGCCACCTGCGCCGCATGCAGCAATTGCGCATAGCTAAGCGCCTGCTGACCATCGCTGACGGCAATGGCGTGGGGCCGGGTGGCGGCCCAATATTGGAGTTGTGGAATAAAAGGCATTGCCATCATCGTAGAGCAGAGGGGCCTGGGTGATGCTGTTTTCCACTGACGACTGCGGGGCTGACCAGCGCGTCACGGGGCCCAAAAAGAAAAACTGTATTCTTGGCGTATGACTTTTAACCAGGGTGCACGGCTTGATCCGTCCCAAGCTGAGGACCGTAGAGGGATGCGACGCGGGGGCAAGGTGGGTCTTGGCCTTGGCGGCGGCATTGTGGTGCTTATTGCATCCCTGCTCGGCATTAACCCGGATATTCTTACTGCTGTTTTGGGAGAAAGTGGAAGCGAACAACCCGCCATTGAGCAATCTGCCGGCGCCGGGTTGGCAGGCTGCCAAACTGGTCAGGACGCCAACGAACGGTTGGACTGCCGCATTTTGGGGACAGCCAATTCACTGAATAGTTTCTGGCCGGGTTACCTCACGCAGTACGGGGTGGGTTATTCAATTCCCAAGACGGTAATTTTTACCGGCAATGTCAGCACCGCGTGCGGAGCTGCCACATCCGCCGTGGGTCCGTTCTACTGCCCCGGTGATAACAAGGCCTACTTTGATCCCGACTTCTTTGCACAATTGGAAACCCAGTTTGGCTCTTCGGGCGGGCCCTTGGCGCAGGAATATGTGGTGGCGCATGAATTTGGACACCACGTACAAAATCTCACCGGCACCATTGGGCAGGCACAGCAGGACCCGCGGGGCGCCCAATCCCTGGCTGTACGCACAGAACTGCAGGCTGACTGCTTCGCCGGGATTTGGATGCGCCATGCCTCCTCCCAGGCGACACCTGGCAGCAGCGAGCCGTTCCTGCAGGCGTTGACTCAGCAGGATCTCAACGATGCCCTGTCAGCAGCTTCCTCCGTGGGTGATGACCGCATTCAGCAGGCCGCCACTGGCAGGACCACTCCGGAATCATGGTCGCACGGCTCCAGCGAGCAACGCCAAAAGTGGCTGTACACCGGCTACCAGTCCGCGGACCTCACAGCCTGCGACACATTTGCCATACCCACGGTCTAGCGGTCCTAAATCTCGCTTAACGCAAGACGCGCGCTCCGATTCCCGGAGCGGGGATGGATTTTCAAGGTCGCTCAGCGACCGAGGAAATCTTACTGCCCGCGAGGAAATCGAAGCGCGCGTCTACGGTGGTGACTAGATATTGAAACCAAGCGCCCGCATCTGGTCGCGGCCGTCGTCGGTGATCTTTTCCGGACCCCACGGCGGCATCCAAACCCAGTTGATGCGCCATTCATCCACAATGGGACCCAATGAGTTCTCAACTTGTTCTTCAATCACGTCCTGCAAAGGGCATGCTGCTGTTGTCAGCGTCATGTCCAGGAGCAGCGCACCGTCGTCGGCGTACCGCAGGCCGTACAGCAGGCCTAAATCTACAATGTTGACACCGAGCTCAGGGTCAATGACGTCCCTGAGCGCTTCTTCAATGTCTTCTAAATCCGTGGTCCCCGGCATGGGGACAGTGGGTTCGCTAATATCAGTCATGATTCCCTCTTCGGATCGTGAGTGTGGAGCAATTACGCTATTGCTGAGTCTGCCACAAGGAAGCGGTCGTAACCCTCTGCTTCCAAACGGTCTGCCAGTTCCGGTCCACCCTGCTCGGCAATGGAACCGTCAACAAACACGTGCACGAACTGCGGCTTGATGTAACGCAGGATGCGAGTGTAGTGCGTGATGAGTACGGTACCCAGCCCACCGGCATCAATGGCGCGATTCACGCCCTCGGAGACAACTTTCAAGGCATCCACGTCTAAACCGGAATCGGTCTCGTCCAGAACCGCGAACTTGGGGCGAAGCAATTCCAGCTGCAGAATCTCGTGGCGCTTCTTCTCACCACCGGAGAAGCCTTCATTGACATTGCGCTCAGCGAACTCCGGCTCAATGCGCAACTGCGCCATGGCAGCCTTGACGTCCTTGGTCCACGTGCGCAGCTTGGGAGCTTCGCCATCGATGGCGGTCTTGGCAGTGCGCAGGAAGTTGGTCATGGTGACACCGGGAATTTCCACCGGGTACTGCATGGCCAGGAAGACCCCTGCACGGGCACGTTCGTCAACGCTCATGGCCAACACATCTTCGCCGTCGAGGGTGATGGTTCCACTGTCCACGGTGTAGCGCGGGTGGCCGGCAATGGTGGCGGCCAAGGTGGACTTGCCCGAGCCGTTGGGGCCCATGATGGCGTGGGTTTCGCCGGTGTTGATGGTCAGGCTGACACCCTTGAGGATGGGCTTGACGCCCTGCTCGGTGACAATGCTAACGTGCAGGTCCTTGATTTCCAGAGTAGACATACTCTATTTTCTCCTAAAAGTTTATGTAACTGCTGTCCGCGACGCTACTGCGTGACGTCATTTAAAATGTTGGTGACGTCCACATAGACGTCGCTGCCATGAAGGCTCAGGGCAAAGACGGGCACCGGCTCAAAGGCCGGCAATGTCAGCGGCTCACCCGTTGAAAGGTCAAAGGAACTGCCGTGTGCCCAGCATTCAATGGTGTTACCCTCCACGTCGCCCTCGCTCAAGGAAATTTCCGCATGTGAGCAGGTATCCCCAATGGCGTGCAGGGCTCCATAGGAATCCCGCACAATAGCGATGGGGTAGTCATCCACCTCGACAAGCAAGGCTGACTTGACCTGAACATCGCCGTCTTGGCAGACGACGACACCGGCAGGCGTGGAGGAATCACTCAAAGTGCGCTCGCTTCCAATTCGCGCTCCACTGCATCCCGCAAACGCTCTTCGAGAGCTGGAACCTTGATGTGTTGAATGACTTCATTCAAGAAGCCACGGACCACCAAGCGGCGGGCCACATCCTCGGCAATGCCGCGGGTCTGCAGGTAAAACAACTGCTCGTCATCAAAACGGCCGGTGGCGCTGGCATGGCCGGCACCTTCAATCATGCCCGTCTCAATTTCAAGGTTGGGCACGGAATCGGCGCGTGCACCCTGGGTCAGGATCAAGTTCCGGTTCATCTCATAGGAGTCAGTGCCCTCGGCCTGCTTGCGGATCAACACGTCGCCGATCCATACGGCGTGAGCCCCGTCGCCCTGCAAGGCGCCCTTGTAGGTGACCCGTGACTTGCAGTTCTTGGTGGAGTGATCCACAAAGAGGCGCTGCTCGAGGTGCTGTCCGGCGTCGGCAAAGTACAGCCCGTACATTTCCACCTCGGCGCCGGTGCCGTTGTAACGGGCGGCAGGAGTGGTGCGCAGCAAATCGCCACCGAGGTTGACGACGATGTGCTTCACTTTTGCATCGCGGCCCACAAGAATATGCTGGGCACTGGCGTGCACGGCGTCGTCGTCCCAGTCCTGGATGCTGACAACAGTCAAGTTGGCACCATCTTCGACAAGAATTTCCACATTCTCACTGAGGACAGCGCTGCCGCGGTGGTCCAAAACAACCACACCCGTAGCAAACTTCTTGGCCTGCACCACAATGTGTGCAGCAGCTGGCGTGAGGCCCTGACCGGTCAATGTCACAGTGGTCACGTTGTCAACGGTACCGGCAAATTCCTGCGGCAAAGTGATAATCGTGGCTTCGGTGAAGTTTTCCCACGCGGCAGCCGCAACGCGGTCCTCCGGAATACCGGCAGAGCCGATGCGTGCATCGTCACGGCCCACTGTCTCCACAGTGACCTCGTCCGGCTTGCTGATGTGAACCAGCGGCGCCGGGCCGCTGAGTTCCTGGCCCCTGATGCCTACCCGGTCAAGACCGCGCAAACGCTTGAGCGGGGTGAAGCGCCAGTCTTCCTCACGTCCCGTGATCACCGGGAAGTCAGCCATTTTATAGGAGGTCAGACGGCCTGCGCGTGAGCTGTCAGGCACACCCACTCCGCCACCGTGGCTGTCGCCGCCATGACTGTGGGCTTGAGCGGCGCTGCCGCCCAAGGGGCCGGTTTCGGGGTTGATTTCAGAAAGCTTTTCGCCCTCCTCCGTCATGCCCTTGATAAAACCCTGCGACCACACTTTTCCATCAATTTCTTGTTCTTGCTTGAGCTCGGTCATTTAGCCGACGGCCCCTTCCATCTGGAGTTCAATCAGGCGGTTCAGTTCCAGCGCATACTCCATGGGGAGTTCCTTGGCAATGGGCTCAATGAAGCCGCGCACAATCATGGCCATGGCTTCATCCTCGGGCATGCCGCGGGACTGCAGGTAGAACAGCTGCTCTTCACTGACCTTGGACACTGTTGCCTCGTGCCCCATGGAAACATCATCTTCACGGACGTCGACATAGGGGTATGTGTCAGAGCGGGAGATGTTGTCCACCAGGAGTGCATCACAGCGAACGGTGTTGGCGGAGTGTGTTGCACCCTCACGAATCTGCACAAGACCGCGGTAGGCGGCACGTCCACCGCCACGGGCCACGGACTTGGAGATGATGGACGACTGCGTGTTAGGCGCAATGTGCACCATTTTGGATCCGGTGTCCTGGTGCTGGCCTTCACCGGCAAAAGCCACCGACAGGGTTTCACCCTTGGCGTGCTCGCCCACGAGGTAAACGGCCGGGTATTTCATGGTGACCTTGGAACCAATGTTGCCATCGACCCATTCCATGGTGGCACCCTCATGCGCAATGGCACGCTTGGTGACCAGGTTGTACACGTTATTGGACCAGTTTTGAATGGTGGTGTAGCGAACGCGGGCGTTCTTCTTCACCACAATCTCAACAACAGCCGAGTGCAGGGAGTCCGAGGTGTAAATCGGTGCCGTGCAACCCTCAATGTAGTGCACGTAGCTGCCTTCATCGGCGATGATAAGTGTGCGCTCAAACTGGCCCATGTTCTCGGTGTTAATCCGGAAATAAGCCTGCAGGGGGATTTCCACGTGGACGCCCGGGGGGACGTAGACGAAGGATCCGCCGGACCACACAGCCGTGTTCAAGGAGGCGAACTTGTTATCGCCCACAGGAATCATGGTGCCAAAGTACTCCTGGAAAATTTCCGGATATTCACGCAAAGCAGTGTCGGTGTCGGTGAAGATGACGCCCTGCTCTTCCAAATCCTCACGGATTTGGTGGTAAACAACCTCAGACTCGTACTGTGCTGTCACACCGCCTACGAGGCGGTTGCGCTCGGCTTCCGGAATACCCAGCTTCTCGTAGGTATTGCGGATGTCCTCCGGCAGTTCTTCCCAGGTGGTTGCCTGCTTCTCCGTGGAACGCACAAAATACTTGATGTTATCGAAGTCAATGCCCGAGAGGTCCGCGCCCCACGTCGGCATGGGCTTGCGGTCAAAGTACTTCAGACCCTTGAGCCGCATATCCAGCATCCACTGGGGCTCGTTCTTTTTTGCGGAAATGTCGCGAACGACCTCTTCGCTTAAGCCGCGTCGGGCATTGTCACTGACAGCGTTTTCATCGGACCAGCCAAAGGCATAGTTGCCCAGGCCCTCCAACTCGGGATTTCTCTCGAGGATGTCATGGTTGGTGGCATCTTCAACGCCATTGTGGATGCCTACATCCTGCGCTAATTGATCCGTCATCACGGCCTTTCTTGCTGATGTTTGGAATTTGTCCGCACCGATCCGGGGTGGATGGGTGGAAGAGTTGGGGTTGCGGGGGCTGCTGCGGGAGGGCGTGTCATTCTGCGGCCTGTCGGCACGTGCGTGGTGCATACGTGGCCTCCGCTGGCCATGGTCGAGAGCCTTCGTACATCCACACCCACCAAACGCGAAATGACTTTTGTCTCGGCGTCGCAAAATTGGGGAAAGGTAGTGGCCAGCTCTTGAATGGGGCAGTGTCCCTGACACAGCTGTTCTGCCGCCATAGGGGTGCCAGTGTTCAGGGAATTTGAGGTGGCGACAAAGCGGTCGGCGTTCAGGGCCATGGCCAAAGCCTTGGACCGGGCAGCGACGTCGGCGCCTGCAGCCTCAACAGTGTCCCGGTATTTGTCTTCCATCTGGGCAAAGCGGCGTTCGGCAAATTCCACGACACCGGCTTCGCCACGGACAGCGGCAATTTCCGTGAGGGCCAACCGGGCTATCCCCAGGTAGTCATCACCAATTTCCGTTTGTCCACGGCGGGAGACGACGTATCTGCGGGCGGGGCGGCCAGCGCCGGTTTTGGCATTGCTGACGAGCTTAACTTCAATGAACCCCTCCCGCGTGAGGACGTCAAGGTGGCGGCGAACCGCAGCCGGGGTGAGCCCAAGGAGCGAGCCCAGTTGCGCTGCGCTGATGGGGCCTTGTTCCAGCACGGCCGTCGAGACGCGGTCTCGGGTACGTTCATCAGGGTCTACGGGGGAGCTGATCCCCGGAGCTACAGGCTGATTCATTGACACCTCCACACACTCGAAAGAACCCACCACATTAGAGAACACAATTCTGCCGTAATTGATTCCCCACTGCTACTAAGGAGAGCCTATCCACGCCAAGACCTTCTGGGAGCTCAGCCAGACAGCACTAACACCCACCTGACTCGCGTAGAATGGCCGCGTGAGAAACACTATTTCCCCTGCCTTGGTCATTTCCGGGCTCATCAAGGATGTGGGGCCCCTCGCGGCGCTTGATGGGCGCATGAAGCGAATTGTTTCCAACATTAGTTTAACTGCCAATTTCGGTGCCGTGACAGCGTTGTTGGGGGCCAATGGCGCCGGCAAAACAACCACCATTGAATGCGCCCAAGGGGTGCAGAACCGTACGGGTGGCCACATCTCACTGCTGGGTGAAGACCCCGGCACCGCCAACGCGCACCTGCGTGCCCGGGTGGGTGTCATGTTGCAGGACGGCGGACTCCCGCCGGCTGCCCGGCCCGTGGCACTGCTGCGCCACGTAGCCGGCCTGTACAGCAACCCGTTGAGCGTGGATCACCTGGTGGACCGTTTGGGGATTTCCGAATTTTCCAGCACCACCATCCGGCGCCTCTCCGGGGGTCAAAGGCAGCGCGTTGCCCTTGCTGCCAGCCTGCTGGGGAACCCCGAGGTGTTGTTTCTCGACGAACCCAGCGCCGGCTTGGATCCGCAGTCACGCATTATGGTTTTTGAACTCATCAAGGAACTGCGCGACGCCGGCAAGGCCATCATTTTGACCACGCACCTGCTCGATGACGCACAGCGCCTGGCCGACTATGTCTACATCGTGGATAAGGGCCAGTCAGTGGCCGAGGGCACGGTCCAGGAACTGCTGGCCCAGTCCACCCAGGCCCTGGCTCATCGGGTACTCACCTTTGACATGGCACCTGGCCAAAACGTCAGTGCGCTGCACCGCGCCGGAGTTGAATGCGTGGAAACCCGGCCCGGAAGTTACGCTCTCTCCGGCTCCTTGGAACCTGCTGATTTGGCCCGCTTCGGCCTGTGGTGCGCAGAGCAGGAAACGTTGCCCACCTCAGTACATTTGGCCTCCCAATCCTTGGAAGAGGTCTTCCTTTCCATTGCGGCGGGCTCCACGTCCCCCACCGATCTGAGCAGTCAAGCCCTAAGGACACCATGAGCACCCTATTTCATGACGCTCCCACGGGCCAGCCCGCCACCCTCACGCGTAGAATCCTCCAGCAGGGCCGCTACGAAACAGCCACCATGCTGCGCAATGGTGAACAGCTGGTGCTGATGATTGTCATGCCGTTGCTGGGACTTTTTGCGCTCGTTGCCACTCCCCTGCTGGATAACATGGGCTCCTCGCGGGTGGCCATGGCCACCCCGGGAATACTCGCACTGTGTGCACTTTCCACGGCCTTTACCGGACAGGGCATTGCGACCGGGTTCGACAGGCGGTACGGGGTGCTGCGGTATCTTTCCACCACCCCCCTGGGTCGTGGCGGACTCATTGCGGGTAAGGGGATCGCCGTGCTGTGCGCCCTGGGCCTCCAGGTTGCGTTGATTTCCGTAGTGGCAGTGTTTTTGGGCTGGCGCCCGCCACTGGCAGGAGTGCTGCTGGGCATCCCGCTGCTTATCCTCGGGGCTGCGGCTTTCACTGCCCTTGGTTTGCTCATTGCCGGAACTGTCAGGCCCGAGGCCACCTTGGCCATAACAAACCTTGGTTGGATCCTGTTTGCCGCAGTGGGCGGAATTGTGCTGCCGGCCGGAAAATTCTCCAGCACCTTGGCCGGTGTGGTGGAGTGGCTGCCATCCGGTGCGCTGGGCAATCTCCTGCGGGCAGCTTTGATAGAAAGCAGACTGGACGTGGCGGGTCTCCTGGTTTTGCTGGCATGGACGGCAGTTTCCGCTGTCGCAGCCGTTAAGTGGTTTAAATGGAACTGAAAGGTGTCACAGAAGTGAGTCACAACAACCCCGTAGCCAATAAACCAGTGGCGGGTCTTTTACAAAAATTGCCCACCAGCATCACGCCCGCCATTCGGCGGTTGTCCGTGGCATCCCTTATTGGGCAGGGTGTTCTCATTGTTTCCGGCGGTGTGGTGCGCGTGACGGGTTCAGGTTTGGGTTGCCCCACCTGGCCGCAGTGCACGGCTGAATCCCTCACCAACACCCCGGCCATGGGTATTCACGGTTTCATTGAGTTCGCCAATAGAACGCTTACCTTTGCCCTGGCCGGCATTGGTTTGGCACTGTTGATCATGCTGTGGAATCTGCGCAAAGAACGCAAGGATTTGTTCTGGCTGGCGTTTGGTCTCTTGGCCGTCATTCCGGCGCAGGCTGTCATTGGCGGAATTACTGTCCTGTCAGGTTTGAATCCCTTTGTGGTGAGCTTGCACTTCCTCGTATCTGCCGCATTGGTGGTCATCTCAATGTTGCTGGTCAACCGCACCTGGGGCCGGACCGGACGCTCTGCGCCACTGAATGTGGCACGCCCCCGCCCGCTTATCCGCCAACTCAGCGTCCTTGCCGCCATCACCACTTACCTGGCCGTCATCCTGGGCACCCTGGTGACCGGTTCGGGTCCGCACTCGGGTGACTCCACCTCCCCGCGCATGGGACTGAACGGCTATTTGGTGACCCGCATTCACGTGGTACCCGTATACGTGTTGGTTGCGGTGTCATTGCTTTTGGTCATTTTGCTGTGGCACCAAGGTCGCAGGGACATGATGCGCAACGCTTCGCTGCTGCTTTTCGTCGCCGTGCTCTTTCAAGGTTTTATTGGCTACTGGCAGTACTTTACGGGCATCCCCATTTTGCTGGTGATAGTGCACATGTTTGGTGCTTCACTCATGCTCACGGTGGGCACAAACATTGTTGATGTGGCACTGCGCCGCGGACGTGACAGCTCCACCTCAAGCTAGTTGTTGCCAGCGTGCCCCTGTGGCCTCCCGGCAAAGTTGTGCCATTTTTCGTACAACCAGGAGGTGCTAGTGGCTATTACAACGAGGAGGCACGACGCGATCTTTTTGGTCTGATCGAATGAGTCAACCTTGATCACACCGAGGTTAAAATCATGTCCAAACGGGGATCCGCAGTCCTGATCTCCAAGGATGTGTATGACTCTTTGGTCGAGACCAGTTACTTGCTGCGCTCCCCCAAGAACGCTCAGCGTCTACTCGGCGCCCTGGAGTCCGCCCGGGCAGGTACAGTTTCCACGCACGGGCTCATGGACGTGTGAGCAGTCGCATTCATGCTTGGACCCCAGAAGGCTGGGAGGACTACCTGTTCTGGCAGACGCAGTACAGAAAAACTCTCAAGCGCGTCAATACTCTAATTGAGGACATCCTGCGCGACGATCCCTTCGCGGGAATTGGCAAGCCGGAGGCCTTGAAACATGCAATGGCTGGCGCTTGGTCCAGGCGCATCTATGAAGCTAACAGGCTTGTCTACCTTGCAGATGATAAGCATGTGACGATCCTGCAAGCCCGCTATCACTACTGATGGTGGCTTTAACACCGGCGGCCGGTGCCTCGCCTTTGAAAGGGGAGCCGCCGGCCGCCGTCGTGCGTGGCAGGTCTGCTAGCCCATCAGTGCCGAACCCACAAAAGGATCCACGGCAAGGGACAGGAACACCAGCGTGAGATAGCTGATGGAGGCGTGGAAGACCTTCATGGCATTTTTCTTGGTGACGCGGTCTTTTTTGGAGTTGCTGTACAGCACGTGCGCCTCGTACAGGAACCAGACACCGGCAGCTGCCGTGACCACCGTGTACACAATGCCGGCACCGCCCAGGGGAATCATGAGCAGTGAGCAGGCCACCATGGCCCAGGTGTACAGCACTACTTGGACAGCTACCGTGCGAGAACCCGCTACGGCACCGAGCATGGGCAGGTTCACGGCGTTGTAGTCGTCGCTGTACCGCATGGACAGCGGCCAATAATGCGGCGGCGTCCACAGGAAAATGATCATGAACAAAATGACTGCCGGCCACTGCACCGTGTTGGTGACAGCGGACCAGGCAATCAGGACGGGCATGCAGCCGGCGGTGCCGCCCCAGACAATGTTTTGCGTGGTGCGGCGTTTGAGAATCAGGGAATAGACCACGACGTAGAGGAAGATGGCGCCAATGCCGAGCATGCCGGTCAAGGGATTGATGCTCCACAGCAGAGCCACTGCCAGGACCGTCAATATCCAGGAGAAAATAAGCGCTTCACGCGGCGTGATGACGCCCGTGACGAGGGGGCGTTTGGAGGTGCGGTTCATGATTTTGTCAATGTCGCGGTCAATGTAGCAATTGAACGCTCCCGAAGCCCCGGCCGCCAGCGCGCCACCTACCATGGTGGCCACCATGAGCCACAGGCTGGGCACCCCGCTGTTGCCTACGTATCCATGGGCGTAAAACATGGTGGGCAAGGTAGTGACAAGCAACAGCTCCACAACCCTTGGCTTGGTTAAAGCCAGGTAACCTTTGGCCTTCTCCGCGAAACCAACAGTCATCTCAGCAGATGTTCCTGTGGTCGGGGCATGCATTGCACTCACGAGTAATGTCACCATGTTTTCATTGTTTGTTCGGCGCAGTTCAATCAACTGAGCCCCGCCTCCCCCTTCACGGGGTGGGGCAATGTGCTGGGCGCAGCTCCCAATATCATACCCGTCCAAGACCGCGCAGCACCAAAAACGCGTATGTCAGAGGGTTACTGCGCCACTTTCCAGCATATGGAAACTAATCACCTGATCATCACCAAATCGTGTAGCTTTAGAGATACCTGACTCTGGGACGCGCGTTATTTTCCCAGCTGATCGGGCCTCAACTTTTTCTTTATTGCAGCTGCACCCCGTGCAGGGTCCGGCAGGCAGCTCTTCCTGACGCTGCCTGCCGGCTCCATGGATGCCAGCCCTGTACAGCGTTTTGTTATTGCCCAACGAGAGGGACCTGTCAATGTCACATTCGGATATACCCGCATTCACCTGGACCACCAATGACCAGCGAGCCGTGGATACTGCACGCATCCTGGCCGCTGATGCCGTGGAAAAGGTGGGCAATGGCCACCCAGGCACCGCCATGTCGCTGGCCCCGGCGGCGTACCTGCTGTTTCAGCAGGTCATGCGCATTGATCCAAAGAATCCCGACTGGTTGGGCCGCGACCGTTTCATCCTGTCCCCCGGACACACCTCCCTCACGCTGTATGTACAGCTGTTCCTTTCAGGTTACGGGCTGGAACTGACGGATCTGCAAGCACTGCGCACCTGGGGCTCGTTGACCCCCGGCCACCCTGAATACAAGCACACTGCCGGTGTGGAAATCACCACGGGCCCGCTGGGCCAGGGCCTCGCCTCGGCTGTAGGTTTTGCATATTCCCAGCGCCGCATGCGCGGGCTGATGGACCCCGACGCCGCTCCCGGCACCAGCCCCTTTGACCACACCGTTTGGGTCATCGCCTCGGACGGTGACCTGCAGGAGGGTGTCACCAGCGAGGCCTCCAGCCTTGCCGGTCACCAGGAACTGGGCAATCTGGTGGTGATGTACGACTCCAACCACATCTCCATTGAAGACGACACCAACATTTCCTATTCCGAGGACGTGCTCAAGCGTTACGAGGCCTACGGCTGGCATGTGCAGCGGGTCGACTGGACCAAAACGGGCGAATACGTCGAAGACGTTGCCGAGCTGCACGCGGCCTTCGCCGCCGCCAAGGCCGAGACCACCAAGCCGTCGCTCATTTCACTGCGCACCATCATTGGCTACCCCTCACCGAAGAAGCAGAATACCGGGGCCATCCACGGCTCCGCGTTGGGGGCGGATGAGGTTGCAGCACTGAAGGAGGCTCTGGGCTTCGACCCAGAACAGCACTTCGAGGTTGATGCTGCCGTGCTCGATCACGCCCGCAAGCTCGTGGAGCGGGGAGCCGCTGCTCACGAGGAGTGGAATACCGGCTTTGAAGCGTGGAAGTCAGCCCACCCGGATAATGCAGCCTTGCTGGAGCGGATTGAAAAGAAGGAGCTCCCCGCAGCGTGGGAAGAAAACCTTCCCGTGTTTGAGGGCGGCAAAGACGTCTCCACCCGCGCCGCCTCCGGCAAGGTCCTGAACGCCATTGGCGCGGTCCTGCCGGAGCTTTGGGGTGGCTCAGCCGATCTCGCCGGCTCCAACAACACCACGATTGAGGGAAGCGGCTCCTTCATCCCCGCCTCCAAGCAAACCGACACGTGGGCGGGTGGCCCGTACGGCCGGGTCCTGCACTTTGGCATCCGGGAACACGCCGCAGCCGCCATTGTCAACGGCATTCACCTGGGTGGCCCCACCCGGGCGTTCTCCGGCACCTTCCTAATCTTCAGTGATTACCAGCGCCCCGCCATCCGCCTCTCGGCGCTGATGGGTGTGCCGTCCATTTACGTGTGGACCCACGATTCCATTGGCTTGGGCGAAGACGGCCCCACGCACCAGCCCGTGGAGCAGCTTTCAAGCCTGCGCGCCATTCCAGGCCTGGATGTCATCCGCCCCGGCGATGCCAACGAAGTGGCGGCGTCCTGGAAGAAGATTCTGGAAACCAGGGACAACCCGGCCGGCATTGTGCTGACGCGTCAGAACATTCCCACGTACGCCCGTGGAGCAGGCGAGGCAACTGCCACCCAATTCGCGTCGGCGGATTTGGTCGCCAAGGGCGGCTACGTTTTGGCGGAGGCCGTGTCCGACGGCGTAATTGTCACCCCCGAGGTCCTCCTCATTGCCACCGGCTCCGAGGTTCAGCTGGCAGTTGCAGCACGTGAGGCCTTGGCCGGCGAGGGCATCGCTGCCCGCGTGGTGTCCATGCCGTGTGTCGAGTGGTTCAACGCCCAGCCGGCCGAATACCGCGAGCAGGTATTGCCCGCCGGCATCAAGGCCCGCGTCTCGGTGGAAGCCGGCCTGGCTCTTGGTTGGCGCGAATTTGTGGGAGACGCCGGCCGCAGCATCTCCCTGGAGCACTTTGGCGCCTCGGCGGATTACAAGATCCTGTTTGAGGAGTTCGGCATCACCGCCGCCGCCGTCACCGCCGCCGCCAAGGATTCACTGGCAGCAGCCGGGGCCTAACGCCCCGGCGTGCCACGCCATTGACTCCCCCCGCCGCTGGTGCGCAGCAACTGCGCACCAGCGGGCTAGGGAATAGAAGTCCCCGCCTGGATTGCTAAAGCTAGCAGTGCCTCATGATGCAAGTCCCTGACTCCAAAGGAAGCAGCAAATGACTAATTCAACTCCCACCGCCGCACTCTCAGCCGCCGGTGTTTCCATCTGGCTCGACGACCTTTCCCGCAACCGCATCAGCAGCGGCAACTTGGCCGAACTCGTTTCAGCCAAGAACGTTGTGGGCGTGACCACCAATCCCAGCATCTTCGAAGCTGCAATCACTAAAAGTGATGATTACCTGCCTGAACTGCGCAAGTTCTCCGCCGCCGGCATTAACGCCGAGGATGCCGTCTTTGAACTCACCACCGCTGACGTGGCAGACGGCTGCGACATTTTCGCCCCCATTTACGAATCCTCCAAGGGTGTCGATGGCCGCGTTTCCATTGAAGTTGATCCGCGCAAGGCCTGGGACACCCAGGGCACTTTTGAAGAGGCCAAGCGTTTGTACGCCAAGGTCGGCAAAAAGAACGTCCTGATTAAGATTCCAGCAACCCTTGAGGGTCTTGAAGCCATCACTTCCACGCTGGGTGAAGGCATCAGCGTCAATGTCACCTTGATTTTCTCGTTGGAACGCTACCGCGCCGTCATGAACGCTTTCATCAGCGGCATTGAACTGGCCAAGGCCAACGGCCACAATCTCGCCGAAATCCACTCCGTGGCTTCCTTCTTCGTCTCCCGCGTGGACTCTGAAATTGACGGGCGCCTGAACGCCATTGGCACCGACGAGGCCAAGGCGCTCAAGGGCAAGGCCGGGCTGGCCAATGCCCGCCTGGCATATCAGGCTTTTGAGGAGACGTTCTCCTCCGAACGCTGGGCAACCCTGGCCGACGCCGGTGCACGCCCGCAGCGTCCGTTGTGGGCGTCCACGGGTGTGAAGGATCCCGCGTACCCCGACACCCTGTATGTGACAGAGTTGGTCGCCGCGAATGTTGTTAACACCATGCCGGAAAAAACCCTCGATGCCACCTTTGACCATGGTGTGGTCACGGGCGACACCATCACGGGCAGCTACGCCGACGCCAATGAGCTGCTGAACCAGCTCGAAGCCCTCGGCGTCTCCTACAACGACGTCGTGAAGGTCCTTGAGACAGAAGGTTTGGAGAAGTTCGTGGCCAGCTGGAAAGACCTGCTGCGGCACGTGCAGGACGCCCTTGACACTGTTGGCGCGGAAGGCTGAGGACCATGACGTCACTAGGATTTGCCGCCACCGGTGCAGCCCAGGCGGCCGGAGCCGCGCACTTGCTCACGTTGGTGGCCGACCAGGTGCCCTCACGCATTTTCGCCAAGGACCCCACCCTGTGGGGTCCTGATGCGGAAGCCGAGGCGGCTGTCCGTTTGGGCTGGGTGGAAGCTCCCGACGTTTCCGCCCCGCTCGTCGCCGAGATCATTGCGCTGCGTGATGAGCTGCGTGCCGAAGGCGTTGACCGCTTTGTCCTGTGTGGCATGGGCGGGTCATCGCTGGCCCCCGAGGTCATTACGGCAACGGCGGGTGTGAAGCTTGATGTCCTGGACAGCACCGATCCCGACCAGGTGCGCGCTGCCGTGCGCGAACGGCTTGCCAGTACAGCCGTGGTGGTGTCGTCGAAATCCGGTTCCACGCTGGAGACGGATTCGCAGCGGCGCATTTTCGAGCAGGAATTTACTGCTGCCGGGCTTGACGCGAAGTCACGGATCATCATTGTCACCGACCCAGGCTCACCCCTGGACGTCTCTGCCCGTGAGGCCGGCTACCGTAAGGTCTTCAATGCCGATCCCCACGTGGGTGGACGGTATTCGGGTCTGACGGCGTTTGGTTTGGTTCCCTCCGGCCTCGCCGGAGTCGACCTGGGTGCCTTACTGGATTCTGCTCAGGACGCCGCGGAAATGCTACGCGATGACGACGTCGACAATGTTGGTTTGCGTCTGGGCGCAGCCCTGGGCGGGACCGCACCACTGCGCAACAAGATTGTCATTGTCGATGATAGTTCAGCCCTGGTGGGTTTCGCCGATTGGGCTGAACAGCTCATTGCCGAGTCCACCGGCAAGCTGGGCACGGGCGTGCTGCCCGTCGTGGCGTCAGTGGATGCTCCGGAGGTGGGTGCGGGCGCTGACGATGTCCTCGTCATCCGCCTGGTGGCCGACGACAGTGAAGTGGAGCTGCGCGAAAACGAGGTCAGTATTTCCGGTGGGCTGGGAGCTCAAATGATGGTGTGGGAATTTGCCACGGCCGTCGCCGGACGTTTGCTCGGCATCAACCCCTTTGACCAGCCGGACGTGGAGGCCGCCAAGTCCGCCGCACGCAGCTTGCTGGACGCCACACCCGAGGCCACCGCAGCACTGTTCACCGATGGAGCCGTGGAAGTGCGTTGCGCCAACCACGACGCCCCTTGGCTGGCTGATGCCACGAACCTGCCCGAGGCGTTGGCTGCGTTGCTGGGGACCTTGCGTTCCACTGGCTACCTCAGCGTTCAGGTGTACCTGGACCGTTTGGGGCTTGCTCCGCTGGCCACCATCCGCGACCCGTTGGCTGCTGCAACGCAGCGTCCCGTAACGTTTGGGTGGGGGCCGCGCTTCCTTCACTCCACAGGCCAGTTCCACAAGGGCGGACCCGCAGTGGGGGTTTTCCTCCAGGTCACGGGCGTTGCGTCCAAGGACCTGGCCATCCCGGATCGGCCGTTTAGTTTTGGGGAGCTGATTGCCGCCCAGGCGGCGGGAGATGCGGCAGTCCTCGCTGATCATGGACAGCCCGTCCTGCGTCTGCACTTTACGGATGTTGCAGCCGGCGTGGCACAACTCCAATCAGCTGTGGCCGGCCTTTCCGGCCAGCACCTGGACGCCTAAGGTTATTGCCTGAACATGCCAACTTCTCCCGCAACATCCCATGAAAATCCGCTCCGGGACAGCCGTGACCGTAGGCTGTCCCGGGTGGCGGGCCCTTCGTCTCTGGTGCTCTTTGGAGTCACCGGCGACCTTGCGCGCAAGAAGCTCATGCCAGCTGTCTACGACCTGGCCAACCGGGGCCTGCTGCCGCCCAGCTTCGCGCTGGTCGGCTTTGCACGCCGTGACTGGACGGATGCGGACTTTGCTGCCGAGGTTAAAACCTCTGTTCAGGCATATTGCCGTACCACCTTTGATGAAAATGTTTGGAACCAGCTTAAAGAAGGCATTCGCTTTGTACAGGGCCAGTTTGATGACAACGCAGCCTATGAGCGCCTAAAAGACACCCTGGCGCAGTTGGACGCCGTCCGCGGCACCCGCGGAAACCATGCCTTTTACCTGTCAATTCCACCGAAGGCCTTTGAGCTTGTGTGCCGGCAGTTATCCGAGCATGGATTGGCGGAGGGCGAGGAGGGCAGTTGGCGCCGGGTGGTCATTGAAAAACCCTTTGGCCATGATTTGGCATCAGCGCGGGCGCTCAATGACATTGTGGAATCCGTCTTCCCCCCTGATGCTGTGTTCCGCATTGACCACTATTTAGGCAAGGAAACGGTCCAAAATATTTTGGCACTGCGCTTTGCCAATCAGTTTTTTGAGCCCCTGTGGAATGCCAACTACGTGGATCACGTGCAAATCACCATGGCCGAGGACATTGGCACCGGCGGCCGCGCAGGGTATTACGACGGCGTGGGTGCGGCCCGCGATGTGATTCAAAATCATTTACTGCAGTTGCTGGCACTGACGGCCATGGAAGAGCCCATTTCCTTCAATGCC
>JBBSSM010000040.1:0-22522 GCA_038242155.1 Actinomycetales bacterium
CTGGACGTCTCCCACTTCAGCAAAGCGGACAGGAACGTGCTCTGGGATTTGGGATACGCCGTCGACAATGGCAAGGCAGTGGTGCGCGAAACCGCCGAACTCGATTAACGCCCGGCGGGTCCCCTATGGCAAAATAGGAGAACGTGTCTACTGGGCGCGTTCCTGCCACAGGGGGAACGTACGTCAACAGAGCGGCACACCGGCAGTCCATTTTAGATTCCGGTCCACTTTCCTTCGATTTTCGTGACTGGCGCAAGTGCCGTCCACGGGGATCGTGACACAAAGTAAATGATCTGTGGCGTTTACCTGGAGTAAGAGCATGCATATTCTCGATTCCGTCGACGCAGCCAGCCTGCGCACCGACATCCCCGCCTTCCGTGCCGGTGACACCCTCAATGTTCACGTGAACATCATTGAAGGTTCCCGCTCACGTGTCCAGGTTTTCAAGGGCTTCGTCCTTGGCCGCCAGGGCGACGGCGTTCGCGAGACCTTTACGGTCCGCAAGGTCTCCTTCGGCGTAGGCGTGGAGCGTACCTTCCCGGTGCACTCCCCGGTCCTGGACAAGATCGAGGTCGTCACCAAGGGTGATGTGCGTCGCGCCAAGCTGTACTACATGCGCAACCTGCGCGGCAAGGCTGCAAAGATCAAGGAAAAGCGCGACAACGTTCCCGCCAAGTAACACCGCAGGATTCGCACTTTGACTCACGCGAAACGCCAGTCCAGGAAACTGGGCTGGCGTTTTGTTGTTCTCCTCGTCGCCATTGTTTTTGTGGCACTGGCCCTGGTCCGCAATGTGTGGCTGGATGTGTATTACATCCCTTCGGAGTCCATGGAACCGCTGTTGCTGACGGGCGACCGGGTGCTGGTGTCCCGCACGGAATTTGCCAGCCGCCCGATTGAGCGTGGCGACGTGGTGGTCTTTGACGGACGGGGCTCCTTTGTTCCCTTAAAATCCGGGGCGGGACCCGTAATGGATGCCGCGGTGGCCACCGGACAATGGCTTGGCCTGATGCCCAATGAAAACGTGTACGTAAAGCGCGTCCTGGGTGTTGCCGGCGATACCGTCCAGTGCTGCTCCGCCGGCGGGCTGGTGAAAATCAATGGTGTTCCCGTCACCGAGAGCTACCTGTACCCCGGCGATGTGCCCAGTGATGTCTCGTTTGAGGTGACAGTGCCGCAGGGTAGATTATGGCTCATGGGTGATCACCGCAGCGTGTCTTTGGATTCTCGTTCCCTGTTGGGGGCACCCGGCGGCGGTTTAATCTCCACCACCAGGGTCATTGGTGCTCCCATCGCCACTGTTTGGCCGCTGGGACGGCTGCACACAATCAATACCGGGCCCGAGGTTTTGCCGTAGCTTTTTAAAATTTGCCTGCCGGGCGGCCCGCCCGAAGTGCATAGCTAGAACTCTGAACCGACTTTGCTAAGGAAATGACGTTGATGCAAAAAAGTGTTCCGGGGGACTCCAATTACGCAATGAACCCCGACGGGGAACCCGCAGGGTCAAGTAATGAGCACGTGCGCCAGAAATGGTCCGCGCGGCGCGCTAAGTCCCACAAGCACGTGGCCGGTCATGGTGCCCCCGTGTCCAGCGGCGGGGATTCCTCCAACAACGGTGGGGATCCTGCCAACAACGGTGGGGATCCTGCCAACAGGGGGAGCGCCGGCGAACGCCTGGGCCGGCAGGCGTTGGCGTGGGGCAAGGAGCTTTTGACCATAGTGGTCATTGCAGTGGTGCTGTCATTTCTCATAAAAACGTTCTTGTTCCGGGCCTTTTACATTCCTTCCGGCTCCATGGAAAATACCCTGCAAATTCAAGACAGAATTTTTGTGAACCTACTGGTGCCCGAGCCCATTTCCATCAAACGCGGTGACGTAGTGGTCTTCAAGGACACCCTGGGCTGGTTGGCGGACGCCCCTGCCCAGAAAGACTCCAGTAACTGGCTCAGTGACGCGGTGACCTTCATTGGTCTGGCCCCCGATAATTCCCAGCAGCACCTGGTCAAGCGTGTCATTGGCATGCCTGGGGACAAGGTCATGTGCTGCGACGCGGAAGGCAAACTTACTGTCAATGGACAGGCCCTGGACGAGCCTTACCTCTATCCCGGTGCTGCGCCGTCGGAAACCGGCTTCGCCGTGACCGTGCCGGAAGGCCACCTGTGGGTGATGGGCGATCATCGCAACAACTCTCAGGATTCCCGCTACCACGATGCGTACGACGGCACGGGCTTTGTGCCCATTGACAACGTTGAGGGACGCGCCGTGGTCATTGCCTGGCCGTTGCCGCACTGGGGAATTTTGGGAAACTACCCCGAGGTATTCCAGGATGTCCCGGCTGAGCCGAGTGGTTCCATGCAGCAATCCACTCCGGCAGCGCCCTAATGCCAGCGGCTGCCCCGACCCTCGCATGGGAGCGGGAGCTCGCCATGCAGGGATACCGGGTGGTGGCCGGGGCCGATGAAGTGGGCCGCGGTGCCTTGGCCGGACCGGTGAGCGTGGGCATTGTCATTATTGAAGCCGACACTGCGGAGGAGCTGGCGGGGGTCAGGGACAGCAAGTTATTGTCCATTGCTGCCCGGCAGGCCCTGGTACCTGCCATTACGGCGTGGGCGAAGGCCAGTGCCGTGGGACATGCACAGGCACACGAGGTTGATGCCCTCGGTATTGTCGGGGCGCTGCGGGTCGCAGGCACACGGGCACTGGCCCGCGCGGCGGCGCAGCTGACACCTGACTTTGTGATTCTCGACGGAAACCACAACTGGCTGGCCGAACCCGCGCAGACGGATTTATTTGCCACCGGGCCGCTGGCCCCGCTGCCGCCGTGGCGGATTCAAACACGCGTCAAGGCGGACATGACGTGCATGTCGGTTGCAGCTGCCAGCGTTCTGGCCAAGGTGGAGCGCGATGCCATCATGACCGGCCTGGCCGAGCAGTTTCCGGACTTCGCGTGGGACGCCAACATGGGGTACGGCACGGCCGCCCATAAGGCCGCCATTGCCCAGCTGGGTCCTACCGAATATCACCGCAAGAGCTGGCGGCTAGGATAGTTTTCTTCCCATGGCGGGTTGCGTGTCCCGGGCTCGCGTGGTGGATGATGGAGGCATGAGTGCTGAGGATCTGGAAAACTACGAAACTGACATGGAGCTGCAGCTCTACCGCGAATACCGCGACGTGGTGAACCTCTTTAGCTACGTAGTCGAGACCGAACGCCGCTTTTATCTGGCGAATCATGTGGATTTGCAGGCGTGCTCCGCCGATGGTGAGGTGTACTTTGACCTCACCCTCCAGGACGCCTGGGTCTGGGACGTCTACCGTACAGCCCGCTTTGTAAAAAACGTCCGGGTCATCACCTTCAAGGACGTCAACGTCGAAGAGCTCATTAAATCCGATGACCTCCAGGTTTCCAAGGACGGCCAGCTCGGCACGCTGGGTTGAAACCTGGGACGGCCACGCTCTAACTAAAGGACGACGACGAAAGGCAAGTTCCGCCGTCGTCCTTTAGCCAAAGCGTGGTAAAAGTCGCTGTCAGATCTGCAGGGTCCCACCGGGCCACACCGTGGGTGTTTGGATGTGAGATCCATCCCAAAATCCGGTAGCTAACACGTTCTGGGCTCTCAATTCACTCCCCGCATCTTGTTACCATGCAGTCATGAGTCGAAACAAAAGTATCGAATCCATGCCCAAAACCAGAGGCGAACCGCCGACCGGCGCCGGCGACGAGGCTGGTGGGCGAAATCCCATCAACAAAGTGGTGTTTTTCGGTGCCGCCGGTGGTGTGTTGGCCATCGCGCTTTGGGCCATCATCGACCAAGAGGGCGCAGATCTTGTCATCAGCACGGTCGTGGGCTGGGTTGGCGCCACCTTTGGTTGGTATTACTCGCTCGTGGTGGTATTGGTGTTGGCCTTCGTAATTGCCGTGGCCTTCAACAAGGTCGGCAAAACGCGTCTTGGACCGGACCACTCCCGACCCACCTTCAACCTCTTCACCTGGACGGCAATGCTGTTTGCCGCCGGCATCGGGATCGACCTGATGTTCTTCTCAGTTTCTGAGCCGGTCGCCCAATTCCTGGCACCGCCTGCGGGCGATGGCAGCACCGTTGAGGCCGCCCGCCAGGCGCTTGCCTGGACTCTGTTTCATTACGGCATTCTCGGCTGGGGGCTCTACGCGCTCGTTGGCCTGGCCCTGGCCTACTTCGCCTACCGCCACAACTTGCCCCTAAGCATCCGGTCGGCGCTGTACCCCATCTTGGGCAAACGCATTCACGGCGGGCTCGGCGACGTCGTGGACATTGCCGCCGTGCTGGGCACAATTTTTGGTATCGCCACGTCCCTGGGCATCGGTGTTGCCCAGCTGAACTTTGGTTTGAACTTCATGTTTGGCATTCCGGAAAACACGTCGGTGCAAATTGCGTTGATTGCTGTTGCCGTCATCATGGCGACTGTCTCTGTGCTCACCGGAGTGGAAAAGGGCATCCGGCGCCTGTCGGAACTCAACGTGATCCTGTGCATTGCGTTGATGCTGTTTGTGCTCTTCGCAGGCAAGACCCGCTACCTGCTGGACGGGATCATCCTGAACATTGGCGACACGATCTCCCGTTTCCCCGGCATGGCCCTTGACACCTTTGCCTACGACCGCCCGGACGCCTGGCTCAACAGCTGGACCTTGTTTTTCTGGGCCTGGTGGATAGCCTGGGCACCCTTCGTCGGCTTGTTCCTGGCCCGCATCTCCCGCGGCCGGACCATTCGCCAGTTTGTTGGCGGCGTGCTGGTGGTGCCTTTTGCCTTCATCCTGCTGTGGATCTCGATCTTCGGCAACAGCGCCCTGGACCTGGTGCGCAGCGGCAACAGTGCTTTTGGTGAAATGGCCATGAGCAATCCCGAACGCGGCTTTTACCTGATGCTCGACCAATACCCCGGGGCCACCTTTACGGCAGCCGTCGCAACGTTCACCGGCCTGCTGTTTTATGTCACCAGCGCCGACTCCGGTGCACTCGTCATGGCCAACTTCACCTCGCGGTTGAAGGACCCCGGCGCCGACGGCGCCAAGTGGGTTCGCGTCTTCTGGTCCGTGGCAACCGGGTTGCTGACCCTGTCCATGCTGCTGGTCGGGGGAGTGGCCACACTGCAAAATGCCACCGTCATCATGGGGCTGCCGTTCTCGGTGGTGTTGCTGTTCATCATGCTGGGCCTGTACAGGGCACTTCGGGTGGAGAACGCGCTGGCCGGAAGTTACCAGGCCGGACTCCACGGCGTACTGTCGTCCCGGGCAGAAGGCACAGGCCATGACAACCGGCGGGGCTGGAAACAACGGCTGGCCAGCGCTGTCAATTATCCAGGCAAACGGCAGGCCCAAAAGTTCATGACTGAGGTTGCCCGTCCCGCACTGGAAGAAGTGCGTGATGAATTTGCGGCGCAAGGCATCGAGGCCACCTTGGACTTCGGTACCGTGGAGCCGCCAGGCATTGGTACAGCAGACCTGCTCATCCAGCATGGGGATGAGCGGGCCTTCAAATACCAGGTGTATCCCGTCCAGCGTGAAGTTCCGACTTATGCCACAGCCTCGGCAAAAACCGAGCACTACTACCGGATGGAAGTGTTCTCCCTGGAGGGCAGCCACGGCTATGACCTCTTTGGCTGCGGCCGGGAACAGGTCATTGCCGACGTCCTGGACCACTACGAAATACATGTTGGGTTCCTTCATGAGAACGGCGGAACCACCGGAGTCAGCAGGATCGCCGAAACCAGTGAAGCAACTACGGACTGGGAAGGCGACTTCGACACCGTCGACGACGCACCCATGACCGTCGCACCCACCCCATTGAACGACATATTGGATCAGGAGAAATCATGACCGAACAGTACTCTGCCGGACCGGCTGCCACCAGGGCCGGAAGCATGTTCATCGACGGCGCGTGGGCGCCCGCGGCAGCCGGAGGCACCCGCGACATTGCCTGCCCGGCTGACGGGCAGCTCGTGGCCACCGTCTCGGAAGGGACAGCGGAAGACTCCGAACGCGCCATCGCCGCAGCCCGCGCCGCCTTTGATTCGGGTGTGTGGTCCTCGGTCCCCGCCCCGCAACGCGGAGACTTCCTGCTCAAGGTGGCCAACCGGCTGCGGGAGCGAAAGGAAGAATTTGCCCGCGCCGAATCCGCGGACACCGGTAAGCGGATTCTCGAGAGCCGGCTGGACATGGACGACATCGCCGCCTGCTTCGACTACTTTGGCCGCCTGTCGGGCCAACAGGCCGGTCGGATCGTCGATGCCTCGGACAACAATGTGCTTTCGCGCATTGTGTACGAGCCGGTCGGTGTCTGTGCCATGATCACGCCGTGGAACTACCCGCTGCTGCAGGCGGCCTGGAAGATCGCCCCGGCACTGGCAGCCGGCTGTTCCTTCATCCTCAAGCCCGCCGAATTGACCCCGTCCACCGCCATCTTGATGCTTGACGTGCTCGACGAGCTGGGGCTTCCTGCCGGTGTTGCCAACCTCGTCACGGGGGCCGGTGCCGCAGTCGGACCTCCCCTGTCGAGCCACCCGGAGGTAGACATGGTCTCGTTCACCGGAGGGTTGGTCACCGGACGAGGCATTGCCGCGTCCGCTGCCGGAACCGTGAAAAAGGTTGCACTGGAACTCGGGGGCAAGAACCCCAATGTGATCTTCGCGGACGCAGACTTTGACGCAGCCCTGGACAACGCCCTCAACGGCGCCTTTGTGCACTCCGGCCAGGTGTGCTCCGCGGGGGCACGGTTGCTGGTGGAGGAATCGATCGCCGAGGACTTCATCAATGAGCTGGTGCGCCGGGCGGACGGCATCCGCTTGGGTGGGCCCTACGACGAACAGGCGGAGACCGGCCCGCTGATCTCGGCGGCCCACCTGGAGAAGGTCGATGCCTACGTTCTCAAGGGCCGGAACGAGGGGGCCCGGATTCGCTGTGGCGGGCGCCCGGCTTCGGCGGCCGAGGTCGGCACTGCCCGGGGAGCGGCAACAGCCAACGGAGGGGGGCCGCACGCCGACGGTGCGAAGGCAGTGGGACACTACTACCTGCCCACTGTCATTGACCAAGTGACTTCCGGCATGTCTGTGCTGGTCGATGAGGCGTTCGGGCCTACAGTCACCGTTGAAACGTTCCGAACCGAGGATGAGGCGGTGGCATTGGGCAATGACACCATTTACGGTCTCGCCGGGGCGGTCTGGACCCAGGATGCCGGCAAGGCCCAGCGCGTGGCCGGCCGGCTGCGCCACGGCACCATCTGGATCAACGACTTCCACCCCTACCTGCCACAAGCCGAATGGGGCGGCTACGGCCAGTCCGGTGTGGGCCGCGAACTCGGCCCCACCGGTTTAGGTGAGTACCAGGAAGCCAAGCACGTGTACCAAAACCTCGACCCACAGGTCACCGGCTGGTTTGCCGACCACGAGGCCCGCCCCATACAGGAGGAGAACTAACACATGACCACCATTGAAGAAGCAGCCAACCGCAACTTTGACTACATTGTCATTGGTGGAGGTTCAGCAGGTGCCGCCGCCGCAGCCCGACTCAGCGAAGACCCCACCGTGGAGGTGGCACTCGTGGAGGCCGGACCGGACGACCACGGGCTGCCCGAAATCCTCCAGCTTGACCGTTGGATGGAGTTGCTGGAGTCCGGACTCGACTGGGATTACCCCATCGAGGAACAAAAAAACGGCAACTCGTTCATGCGCCACGCCCGGGCACGGGTGATGGGCGGTTGTTCCAGCCACAACTCGTGCATTGCTTTTTGGGCGCCGCGTGAAGACCTGGATGATTGGGAATCGGTGCACGGGGCCACCGGCTGGAATGCGGAGATGGGCTACCGGCTGTTCAAGCAGCTCGAAACAAATGACGACGCCGGCGCCGAGGCACCGCACCACGGCGACAGCGGACCGGTCAAGATCATGAACGTGCCGCCGTCGGACCCTTGTGGTGTGGCACTGCTGGACGCCTGCGAGCAAGCCGGCATCCCGCGGGCAAAATTCAACAACAACGCGACAGTTGTCAATGGCGCGAATTTCTTCCAGATTAACCGCCAGCCGGACGGCACCCGCGCATCGAGCTCCGTGTCCTACATCCACCCAATCATGGACCGGAAGAATTTCACTTTACTGACGGAGCTGCGGGCCCGCGAGCTGACCTTTGACGAGGCCAACACGTGCACTGGCGTCAATGTGGTGGACTCGGCTTTCGGCCGCACTTACACACTGAAGGCCAACCGCGAGGTGATCGTGTCCGCCGGGGCCATCGACACTCCGAAATTGTTGATGCTTTCAGGCATTGGCCCGGCGGAGCACCTGCGCGGGCACGGCATTGCCGTCCGGGTGGATTCGCCCGGTGTTGGCGCGAACCTGCAGGACCATCCCGAAGGCGTTATCCAGTGGGAGGCAAAGCAGCCCATGGTGACGGAATCCACGCAGTGGTGGGAGATTGGCATTTTCTCCCCGACTCGCAGCGGGCTGGACCGCTCGGACCTCATGATGCATTACGGGTCGGTGCCGTTCGACATGCACACGCTGCGTCAGGGTTACCCCACGACGGAAAACGGTTTTTGTCTGACCCCGAATGTTACGCATGCAAAGTCGCGCGGCACCGTCAGGCTGCGCAGCCGTGACTTCCGTGACAAACCCAAAGTGGACCCGCGGTACTTCACCGACGCGGAAGGTCATGACATGACAGTAATGATTGCCGGTATTCGCCGGGCCCGGGAAATTGTTGCCCAGCCGGCCATGGCCGAGTGGGCTGGCACGGAACTCTACCCCGGGCAGGATGTCCAAAGCGACGAAGAGATCGCCGATTACATCCGCCGCACGCACAACACCGTCTACCACCCGGCCGGCAGCGTCCGGATGGGCGCCGACGACGATGTGATGGCACCGGTGGACCCACAGCTGCGGGTCAAGGGCGTCACGGGGTTGCGCGTAGCCGACGGCTCCGTCATGCCGGAGCTCGTGACAGTCAACCCCAACATCACCACCATGATGATCGGCGAACGCTGCGCTGAACTGCTCCGCGAAGCCGCCAGCAGCTGAGCTGGCAGAACTCTGCACGGCAGGCAATTAACACTGCCAGGCACGACGTCGGTGACCCACCCCACCCGGGCAGGTCGCCGATGTCGTGCGTTTAACAGCAAATTTGTTCCTCCACAGCTTGCCCATTCCCAGCGCTGGATGGTGTCATACCCTCGAAGCAACATCTGTCGCTTCGCATACCTTTGATTCCTCCACATTCGAACCGTTGAACGGTTTGTCCACATTCCACGCATTGCATCTTTCCCATGGCTCCACGGCCGGTCAAGCTGACAGTGGAGGCGGTTATGCGAGATAAAGATGAACTGGGTCAAAGCGGTGAGCGGCTAGCGGCGGATTACTTGGAAGAACAGGGAATCCGTGTCATAGACAGCAATTGGCGGTGCTCTACTGGTGAAATTGATTTAGTGGCCCTGGACGGTGCGGAACTGGTCATTGTTGAGGTCAAGACCCGCCGCTCCCTCCGCTACGGCGATCCGCTGGAAGCACTGACGCGGGCAAAACTAAGCCGGCTGCGAACGCTTGCGGTGCTGTGGGCACGTGAGCACCACCAAGTTGTGGGCGCTCTACGCATTGATGCCATAGGCATCACTATGGAGCGGAAACAGCCACCCTTCATTGATCACTTAAAGGGCGTGGCCTGATGGGCATGGGGCGGGCCTTGGCCGTCGCATTGGTGGGGCTGACAGGCCACGTGGTGGAAGTCGAAGCTGACATTGGCCAGACCTTGCCTAATTTCATTTTATTGGGTCTGCCGGATGCCTCTTTGTCAGAGGCGAAGGAACGAATTCGGGCCGCAGCGCAAAACTCCGGCATACCGTTAAGCAGACGTAAAATCACTGTGAATTTAGTGCCTGCCTCCCTACCCAAAAAGGGTTCCGCCTTTGACTTGGCCATCGTCATGGCGGCATTGAACGCCGCCGGCGATGTGCGGCACACGGGCGGTACTGTTTTTCTGGCGGAGCTGGGGTTGGATGGGCGGCTGCGGGCGGTACAGGGTGTATTGCCTGCCGTTCTGGCAGCCCATGCGGCAGGGCATGAAGAGTTCGTGGTGGCAGCGGGCAATGTGGCTGAGGCGCAGTTGGTGAAAGGCGTCAGGGTGCGTGGTTTTGACTGCCTGGCGCAGGTAGCCCTTAATTTTGAGGCAAAATCTGTCGACCAGCTAGCAGGGTGGCGCAATCCTGGGCACGTTCAACCTGCGAATCCCGCCGAACGGCCCAGTGCCCAGGAGCAGTCTCCTTCTGATTTATCCGAGGTGGCTGGCCAGGCAGTCGCAAGGCTGGCACTGGAAATTGCGGCGGCTGGAGGACACCATTTAATGATGGTGGGTCCGCCAGGATCCGGAAAGACCATGTTGGCCGAACGCCTGCCAGGACTTTTGCCCGATCTCAGTGATGCCGAGGCCATGGAAGTCACTGCCATTCACTCCTTGGATCAGCGCGGCGGTGAACTGAGGCTGGTGCGGCGCCCACCTTATGAACGTCCCCACCATTCAGCCAGCACAGCTGCCATCATTGGCGGTGGGAGCGGCATTCCCCGGCCCGGCGCCGCGACGCGCGCGCACAGGGGTGTTTTATTTTTGGATGAAGCGCCCGAGTTCGACAAGCGAGTTCTTGACGCGCTGCGTCAACCCTTGGAAAGCGGTGAACTGGTCTTGCACCGCGCAACGGGAACGGCTGCGTATCCTGCCCGTTTTCAATTGGTAATGGCAGCAAATCCCTGTCCCTGTGGGAAAGCCACGGGCAAAGGTATTCACTGTGAATGCACTCCCATGGCCAGACGCAGGTATTTTGCCCGGCTGTCGGGACCCCTGCTGGACAGGGTCGACATTCAGCTGCAAGTTCACAAGGTCCAACTCGCACAACTTGCTGATGTCACCCCGGGTGAATCAAGTGCCACTGTGGCACTGCGGGTTCGACAGGCCCGCGACACTGCCAGCGCCCGGCTGGCACCCTGGGGACTCGTTCACAACGCAGACCTGACAGGACGTATTTTACGTGGACCGCTGCGGCTGGGTGGTCATCAAACGGCCGTGTTGGACAGAGCGATGGGAACCGGGGTGCTCAGCGCCCGCGGATATGACCGTGTTTTGCGGTTGGCATGGACCGTGGCGGATCTGCAGACGAAGGATCAGCCCGACAGCGACGATGTCGGGCTGGCCCTGACACTGCGCCAGCGTGGAGAAGGGATATGACACATGGAAAACATCACTGAACAAGGGTGGGCGGCTACGGGTGGAGTACGTCCAAATGTCGGAGCAGTGGCCAGCGCCGAACTTGGCGTCCGCCTTGCCCGGGCGGCTCTTAGCAGACTCATGGAGCCTTCCGATTTGCCAGGACTGGCTCTCATTGAAGCACTGGGCCCCGAGGAGGCCCTGGCGTTCATTGCCAGCAACCACGCAAACAATGCCGGTATTGAGCAGCAGGTTACGGAGGTCCTTGCCGGGGCTGGCATGGCACGCTGGTCCGGGTTGATGGATGTGCTGCAGCGGTGGCGGCCGCGGCTCAATGACGTGATGCCAAAGCGCGATGTGGAAACCGTGAAGCGGCTCGGTGGCGGCTTTATTGTGCCCGAGGATCCGTACTGGCCTGCAGCTTTGAGTGATTTGGAATTGGGCGCTCCCATAGGTTTGTGGTGCAGGGGCGAAGAGCTGGCTTTTCCTGCCCAGAATCGGTGCATTGCCGTGGTGGGTTCACGCGACAGCACCAGCTATGGCGCTAATGTCACGGCGGAAATCGCCAGTTCTTTGGTCCAACGTAACTTCACTGTGGTCAGCGGCGGAGCGTATGGCATTGATGCGCAGGCACATCGTGGGGCGCTCAGCGCAACCGGTGCGGCATCGGCGTTTGCGGCAGGTAGGTCCGGCAGCCTCAACCTAATTCCCCAGGCCCCCATCCCAACGATGGCGGTGATGGCGGGCGGAGTGGATAGGTTTTATCCTTCAGGAAATGAGGAGTTGCTCCGTGCCGTGACCCACCAGGGATTGATGGTGGCGGAAGTGCCACCGGGCACTAATCCCACCCGGTACAGATTTTTACAACGCAACAGATTAATTGCTGCCCTCTGTTCCATGACTGTAGTTGTCGAGGCACGGTGGCGCTCCGGAGCGTTAAACACCGCCCACCATGCCGAACAGCTCAGCCGCATAGTTGGAGCTGTCCCCGGTTCTGTTTACTCAGCCAACTCCGCCGGGTGCCATAGGCTGCTCAAGGAAGGGGCTGCCGTGTGCGTGACCGACGCTGCAGACATTGCTGAACTGGCAGGGGGAATAGGTGAACATCTCGCGGCGGAACCGGCTGTGGAGCCGGCCCTGCATGATGGATTGGGCACCTCAGACCTCATGGTGCTCGACGCACTCCCACTCCACACCGCAACCTCAGTGGAAAAGCTGTGCACTGTGGCCGGACTCAGCGCCACCACCATACTTTCCGGTCTGGGACGCCTGGAAGCGCTGGGACTTGCAGGGCGGCTAGCCGGTGGGTGGAAACGAAATCCCCGATAGCACCGGTTCTGGCTCACGGGAGGAGGGGAATTGATAATTTGGGCGGGGCGTTCACGGTGCCCCGGCGGGGGAGCTTGCCCTTAGGGTGTAGCTGCCGCACAGTAAAGATGTGGATCAAAATGAACGGGCTGCCCTGCCAACGGAGTTAGCGCTCGCGGCCAACGCGTTCCTACGCTATTTGAGGACTGAACGGGGCCGTTCGGAACACACCCTGCGTGCCTACAGTGGCGACATTGACTCCCTCCTGATACACGCCGTCACGGACGGACATGTGGCCCTGGCCCAGATTGACCTGGCGTCGCTGCGCCGCTGGTTGGGAGAACAAAGTGCGGCAGGATTGTCCCGCTCCACGCTGGCCCGCCGAGCTGCGACTGTGCGTAGCCTTATGGCCTGGGCATTGCGGGAAGGGCTTATTGAAATTGATCCGGCACTAAGGTTGCGGGCTCCGCAGCGCGAAAAATCCCTTCCGACAGTCCTGCAGCAGCAGCAACTGGTTCGTCTCATGGATAATTTGCTCACCGCAGCCGCGTCACTGGAGCCGCTGCCCCTGCGTGATCTGGCAATGGTGGAACTGCTTTATGGCACCGGCATTCGGGTGGGGGAGCTGTCAGGGCTGGATCTTGGAGCCGTCAACCGGGAGCGGCGCACCATCACTGTCCTGGGCAAGGGTAATAAGGAACGTACGGTTCCCTTCGGAGTCCCCACTGACCAGGCGTTGGCCAGCTGGTTGGAGCTGGGCCGCGGCAAATTGGTGCAGCCGCACAGTCACAATGCCCTTTTTCTTGGTCAAAGAGGAGGCCGCATCGACCAGCGCACAGTGCGCACGGTAGTGGACAAGGCCCTGGGAAGCCTTGGCGATACGGCAGCAACAGGGCCCCATACCCTGCGGCATACAGCGGCGACCCATCTTCTCGACGGCGGTGCCGACCTGCGGGCAGTGCAGGAAATTCTGGGTCATAGTTCGCTGGCCACCACCCAGCTGTATACCCATGTTTCGGTGGAGCGGCTGCGGGAAAGTTACCGCACGGCCCATCCGCGGGCGTAGGAGAAGATAAGCCTTTGACTGGGCAGTTGCCCTGGCGGCCTGCCCGGATTTTCGCGCTGGTGGCATAAAGCGGTTGGCTACGGCACAATGATAGGGATACGAAATTATTTATTAAAAGACCAAATACCAGCTCTCTGAACTGGCAGCAAGGGCAAGTTCAGATAAATTCCGCGCATTATAGTTCCGCCCGTCGGCAGGTCGTTGGGGAAGACGCACCTACTGCAATGGAGGATGGAATGAAGGTAGCAACCACGCGCGGCGTTTTATTTGTGCACTCAGCCCCGGCTGTCATGTGCCCACATATTGAATCATCCATTGCCGGGGTGATGGATCAACGCGCCGATTTACAGTGGACTGCTCAGCCGGCGGCACCCAATGTGCTGCGCACCGAACTCAGCTGGCGCGGACCAGCTGGCACGGGTGCCCGCCTCGCCTCGGCTCTTCGGGGCTGGTCCAACGCACGCTATGAGGTGACAGAGGACCCCAGCTCGGGCGTCGATGGTTCGCGGTGGTCGCATACTCCGGAACTGGGCATTTTCCACGCCGTCACTGATGTGCATGGCAACATCATGGTTTCCGAAGACCGCATTCGCTACGCTTACGAGTCCGGCAAAGGAAACCCCTCGGTGGTTTACCAGGAACTGTCCCTGGCGTTGGGTGAGGCCTGGGATGAGGAACTTGAACCGTTCCGACATGCAGCAGCTGGCGCACCCGTGCGATGGCTGCACCACGTGGGCTGAGGAAGCGCACCAGAACGCAACTTCCAGAGTACGGCACAGCCTAAACGGCCAATGAAAAAGACCCGCCACAGCGCCGCATCAGCACCTAAAGGTGCGTTTGCGGCAGCCGGCACGGGTCTTTTCGCTCTATGCCGATTAAGCCATCTCCACCTTGGGCCCGGTGCTCCGGATGGCCACGACGGCGTTGTGGCCCCCGAATCCGAAGGAGTTGTTGAGTGCCATAATCTGACCCTCCGGCAGCGGCCGTGGAGTACCGGTGATGACATCGAGGGGAATTTCGGGGTCCTGGTTCTCCAAGTTGATGGTCACGGGCGCTAAGCGGTGGTACACCGCCAATACCGTCAGAACCGACTCCACGGCACCTGAGGCCCCCAGCAGGTGCCCGGTTTGGGACTTGGTGGCGGAAACGCAGACATTGTCCACCTGATCGCCCAGCGCAGCCTTCAATGCCGTGTATTCCGGCTTGTCGCCCACGGGAGTGGAGGTGGCGTGCGCATTGACATGGACAACGTCCTCGGGCAGTGCGCGGGCATCAAACAATGCAGCCTTCAACGCCCGGGTGGCACCCAAGCCCTGAGGATCCGGAGCCGTGATGTGGTAAGCGTCAGCGGTGACCGCTGTGCCGGCCAGTTCACCGTAAATCCGGGCGCCGCGGGCAATGGCATGCTCCTCGGCTTCCAAAACCAGCGCACCGGCACCTTCCCCCATGACGAAGCCGTCACGGTCGACGTCGTAGGGTCGGGATGCCGTTTCCGGGGAATCATTGCGCTTGGACAACGCCTGCATGGCAGCAAAGGAAGCCAGCGGCATGGGATGGATGGCAGCTTCGGCACCACCAGCCACGACCACGTCCGCTTTACCGGAGCGAATCAGTTCCAGGCCAATGTGCAGGGCTTCAGTTCCCGAAGCGCAGGCCGAAACGGGTGTGTGGGCGCCTGCGCGGGCCCCCAAATCCAGGCTGACGGCTGCGGCCGGGCCATTGGGCATCAACATGGGCACAGTCATGGGCAGAACGCGGCGCGGACCTTTTTCCCGCAGGGTGTCCCACGCGTCCAGCAACGTCCACACGCCACCGATTCCGGTGGCGAAGGCCACCGCGAGGCGATCATTGTCAATCTCCTGGATGCCGGAGTCTTTCCACGCTTCCCGGGCAGCTACCACTGCGAACTGGGTGGAGGGATCCATTCGTTTTGCTTCAACGCGGCTGAGAACCTCAGCTGCGGGAGTTGTCACCTTGGCCGCAAAGTGCACGGGAAGATTGTACTTTTCCACCCATTCATCAGTGAGCGTGTGGGCGCCGGAGACACCTTTGAGGGCGTTCTTCCACATGGTCGGGACGTCGCCGCCAATGGGCGTAGTAGCGCCCAGTCCGGTGATGACTACTTTGCGGGCCATGGTTCAACTCTCTAAAAATATGGGGCAGGGGATATAAGAAAATGAGGTGGTTGGCCGGTATCCTGCATGCCGGCCAACCACTGCGCCCCGCTCCGCAGCAGCGGTAAGGGCGAACGCGGCGGCTGCTTAGGCCTGTGCGCCTGCAATGAAGTTGACGGCGTCGCCAACGGTCTTAAGGTTTTTGACTTCCTCATCAGGGATCTTTACGTCAAACTTCTCTTCAGCGTTGACCACAATGGTCATCATGGAGATGGAATCAATGTCCAAATCATCAGTGAAGGACTTATCCAGCTCAACAGCCTCGGGGGCCAGACCTGTCTCTTCATTGACGATTTCGGCCAAACCGGCCAGGATTTCTTCGTTGCTAGCCATTGACGGCTCCTTTTCTAGTTTGCGCAAAACCAACAATCACGGTCTCGAGCACGCATGAATCTGCCCCCCGGATGGGAGCAAATGTGTATTTAGGGAAGGCGCACCACTTGGGCGCCAAACACCAGTCCGGCACCAAAACCGATCTGAAGCGAAAGTTTACCGGAGAGCTCCGGGTTCTCCGCGAGCAGCCGGTGTGTTGCCAGGGGAATGGAGGCGGCTGAGGTATTTCCGGCGTCGGCAATGTCGCGGCCAATCACGACGTGCTCAGGCAGTTTCAACTGCTTGGCCAGCTCGTCAATGATGCGCATATTGGCCTGATGCGGCACAAACGCACCCAGATCAGCGGCCGTGATCCCGGCCTCGTCCAGGGCTTGCTTAGCCATCTTGGCCATTTCCCACACAGCCCAGCGGAACACGGTTTGGCCGTCTTGGCGCAGCGTGGGCCACAGGGTGGAGTGGGCTTCGTCAGCGGCTGCCAGGGAGACATCGTCGCCCTTCATGGCCTGTTCGCTGAAGTCACGGATATCCAGTTGGGAGTGGGTCATGCCGATGGTGTCCCATTTGCTGCCGTCGGAACCCCAGACGGCGGGGCTGATGCCGGGCTCGTCGGAGGGGCCAATGACCACGGCGCCTGCACCATCACCGAGCAGGAAGGAGATGGTGCGCTCATGATTGTCAATGACGTCGGAGAGCTTCTCGACCCCAATGACCAACACATACTCGGCGGTGCCGGAGCGAACCAGGGAGTCACCCTGGGCCACCCCGTAGCAGTAGCCGGCGCACGCAGCTGAAATATCAAACGCCGGAGCCGGGGTGGCGCCAATGCGGTCGGCAATTTGAGCAGCGGCCGACGGCGTGGCGTAGGGGTGCGTAACCGTGGACACCAGCACCGCATCAATTTGGGACGGTAAAATGCCTGCCTTTTCCATGGCTTCATGGGCCGCGGCAACCGCCATGTCCGTCACGGAAACGTCCGCCGGTGCCCGGTGGCGGGTAATAATTCCCGTGCGTTGGCGGATCCACTCATCAGAGGAATCGATCCACTGGCAGACGTCGTCGTTGGTGACAATAACCGAGGGACGGTAAGCGCCAATTCCCAGGATGCGCGAGCCTGCGCGGGTGGGGGCTTGTTTGAGGACAGGGGTGCTCAAAGGGTTCCTTCTTCCAGCAAAGAGTGGGCTGCCAGCAATTCCTGGGCAGCTTCCAAATCATCGGGCGTTTTAACCGCCAGTGTAGTGACGCCGGGCATCCCGCGTTTGGCCAGGCCCGTCAGAGTCCCTGCCGGGGCCAGTTCAATGACAGCGCTGACGCCCAGGGCAATCATGGTGTCCATGCACAGATCCCAGCGGACTGGGCGTGATACTTGGGCAATGAGCGAGTCAAGTGCCGCCTCCCCTGTGAGGACCAGGGCGCCGTCGTAATTGGACAGTAATGGCACCCTGGGTGCCTGCGGTGCCAGCGTCGGTGCCAGGGCCTTGAGCGCGGCAACGGCCGGGTTCATGTGGTGGGTATGGAACGCGCCCGCGACCTGCAGGGGAATGACCCGGGCCTTGGCGGGCGGGGCGGCAACCAGGGCGGCAATTTGATCCAGTTTGCCGGCGGCAACGATCTGGCCCTTGGAGTTCATGTTCGCAGGTGTCAGCCCGGCGGCTTCAATGGCGGCTATCACCTGTCCGGTGTCGCCACCCACCACTGCCGCCATGCCCGTGGGCGTCTTGGCGGCAGCCTCTGCCATGCCGTTGGCGCGTTCCTTCACAAATGCCATGGAGTCAGCGGGAGACAGGGTGCCGGTAAGGGCTGCTGCGGTGATTTCACCGACGGAGTGACCCGCGACCACCACTTGGCGCTTGGCAAGTTCGGCAGTGGGATCCGCGCCAAGGAGAGCTTGCGCAGTGATAAGTCCGGCGGCCACGATGAGCGGCTGCGCCACTGCCGTGTCCTTGATGGTTTCAGCATCCGAGGTGGTGCCGTGGGTGAGCAGGTCAATGCCTGCATCCTCGCTGAGGGCAGCCAATTGCTCCGCCACCCCGGCGCGTTCCAGCCAGGGGGAGAGGAAACCGGGGGACTGGGAGCCCTGACCTGGGCAAACTATTGCAAGCACATTAACCAGCTTTCCAAACTTCAGCGCATTTACACGGTGTTTTCCTGCACCAAGGTCCTCAGCGCAATTTGTAGGAAGTCTACAACTACTGTTCCACTCCGGTGCCGTCGGCGCGCCGTTTTAAGTGAAATCGGCCAAACCGAACCTCACCCGATGCGCCCTGTTCCGCACAGTGGTGAGGGAGCCTTCATCACTGTTGCGGACTTGCCGGGGGCCGCTTTGGGCGACGCGGACAACCTGCCCACGATCATGGCAGTTTGCAGCACAAAGGCTTCGCGCGGAATGAGGGGGTCCCAGCCCGTCACGTCGCAGACCCTGCGAAGCCGGTACCTCACTGTATTGGAATGCACAAAAAGCTCACGGGCCGCCGCCTCAAGGGAATGGCCACCCTGCAAATAACTGCTCAAGGTTTCCGCCAAGCCATTGGAAGCCGCCAGGAGGGGACGGTAGATGCGCTCAAGGAGTTCCCGCCGGGCAGCTTCGTCACCACCAATAACGCGTTCGGGCAAGAGCTCTTCAGCCGAGACGGGGCGGGGTGCGGCTGCCCAGCCCCGAACCACGGAAATGCCGGAAAAGGCTGCCTGGGCCGCGGCCGTGGCCTCCGCCAAGGTTGCAGCCAGGGGACCATACACCACGGGTCCTGGCGCAAAAAGCTCACTGAGGCGCAGATAAGCGGAGCTGGGGTTGGTGACACGGCCCAGGACAAGAATTAACTTATCGCCCTGGATGCCCACCATGATGTCTTCTGCGAAGCGCGCAGCGGATCTGCGCAATGTGGCCAGATAGGAGGCGTTGGCCTCGGCGGGAGCAGCTCCCACCATGAGCGTGATATTGCTCGAAGAGGTCCAGCCCAGGGCGGAGATGCGAGATTGGAGTCCGTCGGGGTTCTCCCCGCGCAAAATCCCATCCACTGCCAAAGCCTCGAGCCTGGTGTCCCACGCACCCCGGTTCTCCGCGGCACGGGCGTAGACGTCCGCGGCGGCAAAGGCCACTTCCCGTGAATAGCGCAGTACTGCCTCACGCAAAGCCACTTGATCTGCCGGGGCTGCCAGTTCTGGAACCCTGTCCTCCACCACCTGGACCACCGTGCGGATGAGCTGCAGCGCCCGTTGCAGGCTGATGGAGCGGGTGAGTTCGGTGGGGGCAGTGCCAAAGACATCGGAAAGAACCCAGCTGGGGGAGGAGGGCTGTTCGTACCAGGACACAAAGGCAGAGATGCCATTTTGGGCCACCAGCCCCAGCGAAGAACGTTCATCAGCGCTCAGGCGCCTGTACCAGGGCAGGGTGCTTTCCAACTGGTCACGCATCATGGTGGACAGTGTGCCCATATTGGCCCGCAACCGCTGAAGGGTATCCGGGTCGGCATTGCGGGGTGCGCTGCGCTGGACGTGGGTGCCAACGGGAGAACGTGTCGACGCAGGAATTTTACTTGCCATGCCTTGAGGATATGTGGTGCCGGACCACAGCGCCATTTGTATGAACTCCACAAATCCCATGAGTAGCGGGGACTGCACGGCAAAACGGGCAGTTGCAGTCTTTATGGATAATCCACAAAGACTGCAACTGCCCGTCACGTGCGCACAGCGGACTTGGCCGCGGCTTTTGTTTAGCTGTCGCCGCCTGTGTTGCCGGTGGTGCCGGCGTTGATGTTGAGGAGGTCGTATTTGGTGGCTGCTTGTTGTGGTGTGTTGGTGGGTATGTCACCGTTTTTGGCGAGCATTTGTAGGGTTCGTACGACTATGGAGTGGGTATCGATTTTGAAGTAGCGTCGTGCTGCGGCGCGGGTGTCGGAGAAACCGAAGCCGTCAGCGCCCAGGGTCGCGAAGTCGTTGGGTAGGAATTGGCGTATCTGGTCCGGGACGGCTTTCATGTAATCGGTGACCGCGATGATGGGTCCTTGCGCGTTAGCCATTTTAGTGGTGATGTACGGGGTCCGGGGTTCGTTTTCGGGGTGCAGGAACGCTTCTTCTTCCGCTGCCAGGCCATCGCGGCGTAGTTCGGTCCAGGACGTCACGGACCACACATCGGCTGCGACTCCCCAGTCCTCAGCCAGGAGTTTTTGTGCTTCCAAGGCCCAGGGCACGGAGACACCCGAGGCCATGATCTGGGTCCGGGGGCCATCGTGTTCGCTTTTTTTGAGCAGGTAAATGCCCTTCGTGATCCCTTCAATGTCGAGGGTTTCCGGGGCTTTGGGTTGCAGGATCGGTTCGTTATACACCGTGAGGTAGTACATGACGTTGGGGTCTGTGGAGTTGGGTCCGTACATGCGCTCCAGACCGGCGCGCATGATCACTCCGATCTCGTACCCGTACGCGGGGTCGTAACTGATGACCGCGTCATTGGTGGAGGCCAGGATCGGGGAGTGACCATCAGCGTGTTGGAGGCCTTCACCGGTCAGGGTCGTCCGTCCTGCGGTCGCACCGATAATGAAACCACGCGTCATTTGGTCCCCGGCGGCCCAGAACTGGTCCCCGGTGCGTTGGAAGCCGAACATGGAGTAAAACACGTACACCGGGATCAAAGGTTCCCCGTGGGTGGCGTACGCGGTCCCGGCAGCGGTGAACGCTGCCACGGACCCGGCTTCATTGATGCCCGCGTGCACGATCTGCCCCGAGATCGATTCCTTGTACGCCAACACCAAATCACGGTCCACGGACAGATAGTTCTGCCCGTTGGGGTTGTAAATTTTCGCCGTTGGGAAGAACGCGTCAATACCGAAAGTCCGTGCCTCGTCCGGGATGATCGGCACGATGCGTTGACCGATGCCCTTATCGCGCATCAAGTCCTTCAGCAGACGCACGAAGGCCATGGTCGTGGCCGCGTACTGCTTCCCGGAACCCTTGAACGCCATTTCATAGGTCTTATCCCCAGGCAGCTCCAACGCCGTATGCGTGGAACGGCGCTCGGGTACGGACCCGCCCAACGCCGCACGGTGTTCCATCATGTACCGGATTTCCGGGGCGTCAGCACCGGGGTGGTAGTACGGGGGATGGTACGGGTCAGCTTCGAGTACTTCATCACTGATGGGCAGGTGCAGATGCGTGCGGAAGTCCTTCAAATCCTGCAACGTCAGCTTCTTCATCTGGTGCGTGGCGTTACGAGCCTCAAAATGGGTCCCCAGCCCGTAACCCTTCACAGTGTGCGCCAGGATCACCGTCGGTTTACCCTTGAATTCAGTAGCAGCTTTATACGCAGCATAAACCTTGTGGTAATCGTGCCCGCCACGACGCAGGTTCCACACCTCATCATCAGATAAATGCGCGGCGAGTTCCTTGGTCTGCGGTGTTTGCCCAAAGAAGTGCTCGCGGACGAACCCGCCGGACTCGGCCTTGTACGTCTGGTAATCACCATCAACAGTTGTGTTCATGACATCCACCAGCGACCCGTCAGTGTCACGGGCCAGCAAGTCATCCCATTCCCGGCCCCACAACACCTTGATCACGTTCCATCCCGCACCGCGGAAGAACGCCTCCAATTCCTGCACGATCTTGCCATTACCACGCACCGGCCCATCCAAGCGCTGCAAATTACAATTCACCACGAAATTCAAGTTATCCAACTTGTCATTAGCAGCCAGCTGCAACAAACCCCGCGATTCAGGCTCATCCATCTCACCATCACCCAAAAACGCCCACACCTGCTGCTCGGAAGTGTCCTTAATGCCCCGATGATGTAAATACCGGTTCGACTGCGCCTGATAAATCGCGTTCATCGGCCCAATACCCATCGACACGGTCGGGAACTCCCAAAACTCGGGCATCAGACGCGGATGCGGATACGAGGACAAAGCATGACCCTCTTTGGACTTCTCCTGCCGGAAACCATCCATATCCTCCTCCGACAAACGCCCTTCCAAGAACGCGCGCGCGTACATCCCAGGAGAAGCATGACCCTGGAAAAAGATCTGATCCCCACCCCCGGGATGATCCTTACCCCTAAAGAAATGATTAAACCCCACCTCATACAACGTCGCCGCACCAGCATAAGTAGAAATATGGCCACCCACACCAATCTCAGGAGACTGCGCACGATGCACCATCACCGCAGCATTCCACCGCAACCACGCACGATACTTCCGCTCGACCTTCTCATCCCCCGGAAACACCGGCTCCTGATCAGCAGGAATCGTATTCACATAATCAGTCGTCGTCACCATCGGCACACCAACACTGCGCGCACCAGCACGCTGCAACAAAGACCGCATAATAAACTGAGCCCGCTCAGTACCACGATCCTCAATCAACGCATCCAAAGACTCCAACCACTCAGCAGTCTCCTCCGGATCACGATCAGGCAACTGATTAGTCAACCCACTGAGGATATGGGAA